>JAQAHH010000001.1 GCA_030783905.1 Bisgaard Taxon 45
AAGACTTCAATAATTAAAATTTTTTAAAATGAAATCAATCAACAAGTGCCCACACAGATTGTCTGTTAGATTGTTAAAGAACAAAAATAAAATGGTCGGCGAGATAGGATTTGAACCTACGACCCACTGGTCCCAAACCAGTTGCGCTACCAAGCTGCGCTACTCGCCGACTGAAAAATTTGGGGTGGCTAATGGGACTTGAACCCACGACAACCGGAATCACAATCCGGGGCTCTACCAACTGAGCTATAGCCACCATTGATTTATTCAGTTACATCGCATTGACCCTCTGGCGCGCTCGACAGGATTTGAACCTGCGACCTTTGGCTCCGGAGGCCAACGCTCTATCCAACTGAGCTACGAGCGCTCATCGCGTCGTTGCGGGGCGTATATTAATGACTTCACATAAACTTGTCTAGTACTTTTTTGAAAAAAAATACCATTAGATAGTTTTTTGTTCAAATTGGACAGGAATTATTGAATATACGCCTATTTTTTATTGAGTTAAAGCATTTTTTGTTAGTTTCTTCTGCGTAAATTAAGGAACGCTAATATAAACAGCGCTAAAATCAATCCAATGCTAGCACCAATAACTCCCCAACATTGACGATTTGGTGAAACGTAGATCATAGGTTGAGTTGGTTTTTTCAAATAACGATATGCGCTGAATTGCTCATCTAAAGGGGAAACAGAACGCATCATCTGTAATTTTCCATGCCAATCCTCTGAGGCAAGTGACGATACGCCATTCTTACCTAAGTTAAATTCAGCTGCTTTCTTCACTTGTTCAAATAATACTTTCCATTGTGTGATCAAATTACTATAAGCTGTTTTGCGTGTTTCAAGATTAACTTGATCAATAAAAGAAGAAAGTAACTCAGTAGCGAATTTAGGATTTTCAAGTTCTAAAGTGACCTTATCCACAAAACCGTTTTGAGTAGACTTAAACTTAATCGCCTTTGTTAATTTTTCTAATAACGCCAGATCAATATGCGTTTCGCCCGTTTGCTTTTGCTTATAATATTCTGTACTTTCCCAAAAATGACGAATGACCTCTTCTGAGGTAATTTGCTTAGTGAACTCTTGATACGCAATATCCGTGTCACTTTGTGGATTTTCTTTATTTTTAATGAATTGATAAGTCGAAGATAAAGCATAATAGTTTCCGAGTAACGCAACATCAGGTGCGCTGACGTGTGCTTCAGCGAGCCAGGTTTTACTTTTTAAATAACTGCTACCATACGCAACGATAGCGCCCAATAAGGTTGTACCTAGCACTAAGCTGATTGAACTGAGGAAAGTGCGCTGCATTTTATGTTTGTTGTCCACTTGCGTCATGATTTTTACTCCTTGTTATGAATACGTTTTGCCCGTCTTTTCATTCGTCTAATCCAACGTGTAATCCGCCACGCACGTGTAATTGAATAAGAATACATAAAAAATAAAAGAATAAAGCCGACAAACATCAGCCATTCATTAATATAAAAAATTTCGCCTAAAATACCAATTGTGGCACAGATAGCCGCGGCAAAAGTAATGAGTAAGAAGGCTTGACGAGAGCTTAATCCAGCACGCATCATTAAATGATGTACGTGTAAACGGTCTGGTCGGAATGGGCTTTTCCCTTTACGTAAACGGCGATACATAATCGCGATCATATCAATAAGTGGGATCGCAATTATCCATAATGCCGTGACGGGGTTCATTGGATGCCCTTTACCTTGCGTACTAAGCAGTAAAATCCAAATAATAGTAAAGCCAATTAAGGTACTACCTGCATCCCCCATGAACACTTTAAACTTGGGACCAAAAGGAATACCCAAATTCATCATAAAATAAGGCAGAATGGCAACAATTAATGCAAAGCTCCAATAGGCAAGATCCAACTGATTATCTTTAATTAACAGAATACCAATAGAAACAAAAGCTACGCTTGATAATCCACCTAATAAACCGTCAATACCATCAATCATATTGAAGGCATTAATTGCTGCAATGGTGGCAAGTACCGTAATAATTAAACCAATTGAACCGAGCGTCAGTTGAAAAGGACCAAGAATTTGACCTAAATGGTCTAAATACAAATTACCGAGATCAATCATCAATATCGCTAAGATCGCTTGAATACCCGCGCGTAAAAAAGGGCTGATGTCAAAACGGTCATCAATCATACCGATCACTAACAAGACAAAAATACTAAACAAGTAAAGGGAGGGTAAACGCATTTGCTCCCATTCTAATAAATAGAAACACAGATTCCCAGCAAATAGAGAAACGCCACCAATCAAAGGAATGGCACCTTGATGACGCTTGCGGAAATTAGGTTTATCAACGAGACCGATTTTTTGAGCAACAGGACGCATGAATAATAATGTAAGAAATGCGCCTAAAAATGTAACAATTAAACTCAACAACATTGGAATTTCCCTTTGAATTTGAATGCTCGCAGAATACCACAAAGCACTTTTTGTGCCATAAATATTTTTATCTATTTAAACTTTTTTACAGTAGAATGATGCCTATTTCTATCTCAACATGAGGAGACAATAATGACAACCTCTTTCGCACTTTTTCAACGTGCACAACAAACAATTCCCGGTGGTGTAAACTCGCCTGTTCGCGCTTTTAAAGGTGTCGGTGGCACACCTGTGTTTATCGACAAAGCACAAGGTGCTTATCTTTATGATACCGAAGGTAAACAATATATTGATTATGTCGGCTCGTGGGGACCGATGATTTTAGGCCATAATCATCCTGCTATATTGAATGCTGTCATCCGCACCGCACAACATGGTTTGAGTTTCGGTGCGCCCACTGCGTTGGAAATTGAATTAGCGGAATTAGTTTGTTCACTGATTCCCTCTATTGAAATGGTGCGTATGGTGAGCTCTGGTACAGAAGCGACGATGTCTGCAATTCGCTTAGCCCGTGGCTATACTAATCGAGATAAAATCATCAAATTTGAAGGTTGTTATCATGGTCATGCAGATTCATTACTAGTGAAAGCGGGCTCTGGCGCTCTGACGTTAGGGCAACCGAGTTCACCGGGTGTCCCTGCTGATTTTGCCAAACACACCTTAACTTGCACTTATAACGATCTTGATTCAGTTAAACGTACCTTTGAACAATATCCAGATGAAATCGCTTGTCTTATCGTTGAACCTGTTGCGGGTAACATGAACTGTATTCCACCAAACGAAAACTTCTTACATGGCTTGCGTGCACTCTGTGATCAATATGGTGCTGTGTTTATTATTGATGAAGTCATGACGGGATTCCGTGTGGCATTAGGTGGGGCACAGGCTTATTATGGTGTCACGCCTGATTTAACCTGCTTAGGTAAAGTAATCGGAGGCGGTATGCCTGTTGGTGCATTCGGTGGGAAAAAAGAAATTATGCAATACATTGCCCCACTTGGGCCTGTTTATCAAGCAGGGACTTTATCTGGTAATCCTATTGCAATGGCAGCGGGGCTTGCTTGCCTTAATGAACTGAAAAAGGTGGGTAATGTAGAACGCTTAGCCCAACAAACCAAGAAATTAGCACTGGGTTTAAAAGCCTTAGCGGATAAACACCATATCCCTGTTGTGGTGAATTATGTTGGCGGGATGTTTGGGCTTTTCTTCACGTCACAAAAAACGGTGTCTTGTTATCAAGCAGTGATGGCGTGTGACACAGAAAAATTCAATCAATTTTTTCATGGTATGCTAGCAGAAGGCATTTATCTCGCCCCATCTGCCTTTGAAGCGGGCTTTATGTCCCTCGCCCATTCCGATCAAGATATTGAACGAACTTTACAAGCCGCTGATCAAGTCTTCGCTCAATTAGCGTAACGCAGAGGTATTACGATGATTAAGGATAATTACCGTTTGGCGTTACTGAAAGTACATGGGACCGCTGTGTTATTCGGTGCCTCTGGTGTGTTTGGGGCATTGGCTGAAACTGGGGCAGATATGATTGTGTTAGGGCGTGTTCTCATTGCTTTTGTTGCCCTCTCACTCTTTTTCTTGTTTCGTCGGCAAACATTAATCCCGATGCAAAGACGTGAACTCGCCAGTCAAGGCCTTTCTGGTGTGTTATTAGGTGTGCATTGGGTCAGTTTCTATCAAGGTATCAAAGTGGGTGGCGTAGCGATTGGTACTTTAGGCTTTGCCAGTTTTCCTGCTTTCGTTGCCTTGTTTGAAATGCTGTTGTTTAAAGAGCGGTTAAAAGCAAAAGAATATTTTTTGCTGATCGCGATTTCAATTGGACTGATTTTGATTACCCCAGCTTTTGAGTTTGGACATCAGGCAACACAAGGTTTACTGTGGGGCATTTTTTCCGCCTTGAGTTACGGTATTTTAGCGGTTATCAATCGTAAAAATGTCAGCAATATATCAGGTGCCCAATCTAGTTGGTGCCAATATTTGGTGGTTGCACTGATGCTACTGCCTGTTTCTGGCCAGCAATTACCCGAAGTATCTTGGCAAGATTGGTTTTGGATCGCCTGTATTGGTTTACTCTGCACAACACTGGCTTATACTCTATTTGTGTCAAGCTTAGCGAGCATCAATGCACGCACAGCAGCGATGATTATTTCTCTGGAGCCCGTTTATGCTATTGCGATCGCATGGATATGGCTTGATGAAGTGCCAAGCTGGCGTATGTTACTGGGCGGAGCGTTGATTATTGTGTCCGTTGCGATGGTGAATTTGAAAAAATAGGAAGCCCAAGATAATATTTTTATAAAATAAACCGCTCTTCTAGAGCGGTTTATCCATGCCTTGCTCAACACCGCCCCCAAAGTGCGGGTATTTTTGCAAAAATTGTCTATTTAGCGGCTAACACCTCATGCAAACGCTGTGCTAAGTGTTGTCGCTGTTCTGTCGTTAAGGCACGATCTTCACTGTTGGTCAGAATGAAAAAATCCTCTGCCCTTTCTCCCACCGTGGTAATCTTGGCATTGAGTAAATTTAATTTTAATTCACTAAACACTTGACTCACTTTAGCCAATAAGCCCGCCTGATCTAAAGCAAACAGTTCCATTTCAGTTTGGTCAGTACGATGACCTCTTAAGAAACGCACGTCTGTTTTGACTTGGAAGGGGCGTAATTTGTGATTGTGGCTTATGCGCAAAGTAGGCATTTTTGCCGTATTGAGTGCCTGCGTTAAAGCTTTTTCTAAACTACGACGACGATCAAATTTCGCTAAGCGCCCGTCTAGTTCGGTAACGATAAAGCTATCAAACACATAGCCATCGTGACTGGTAATAATTTGTGCATCATGAATACTAAATTTCTTCGCACCAATCGTTGTCACTACTTTATGGAATAAATTCGGCTGATCTTGGCAATACACAAAAATCTCCGTGCCCCCTTCTGAAAAGCGATTACTGATTTTAACCAACAATTCGGTTGGATTCTCTGCCAGCAATTCTGTATGCCAAGCAATTTGTTTCGGGCTATTACGTAAAAAATATTCTTCAGGACAACGTTGCCAAATGTCTTCAATTTTGACCGCACTTAATGAGGTATTTTGTTTTAACAAGGCTAAGGCATGTTGGCGATGACGTTCAATTTTTTCGGCATGATCCAACAGGCAATCCATACCTTGTGCGAATTGTTGCGTAGTAAATTGGTAAAGGGTGGCAATTAAAGTGCGTTTCCAGCTATTCCATAAGGTTTCATTTGTCGCACAAATATCCGCCACCGTTAAGCAAGTTAAATAGTCTAAACGCACCTTATTTTGTACTGCTTCTGCAAAATGAAGTACCACTTCTGGATCATGAATATCGCGTCGTTGTGCCGTCACAGACATCAATAAATGCTGTTCGACTAACCAAGTTAATGTCTGTATTTCGCGTTGATCAAAACCATGTTGCTGGGCAAATTCTGCCACCTCTACCGAACCTAACACGGCATGATCTCCACCACGCCCTTTCGCAATGTCATGGAATAAGGCGGCAATATACAGTAAAGTGCGGTCTGTTAAACGGGAAAAGATTCGGCTACAAATCGGATGAGGCACCACACTGTCTGGTTCAAGAAAATATTCGAGTTTCAGTAAGGTGCGTAAAATATGCTCATCGACGGTATAACAGTGAAACAAATCAAACTGCATTAAACCTTCAATATGTTGCCATTGTGGTAAATACGCTTTTAATACCCCATATTTATGCATAGGGACTAAGGCTCTAGCGATTGCGCTAGGTTGATTGAATAAACGTAAAAAAATTTCTCTGGCAACGGGTAATTCAGCTAAATAACCACTTCGTTGCTCCAAAGCAAGATGTAATTGGCGTAAAGTGGAGGAATGGATATCCAATTGATGATGTTGCGTTAAATGAAAAAACAAGGTCAGAATGTGCTCTGGCTGTTCAACAAACACATTTCCATGACGTAAACAAATCGCATTATTGAGGCACTGAAAACTATCATCTAATACGCTGATTTGTACAGGGTCGTTGGTTTGTAAAAAATGTTCACGATAATGTTTGACCAGTAAATCACTCAGTAACGAGATCTGTTGAAGCGCTTGAAAAAACAATTTCATCATTTTTTCGACACCTTGATTGCCCGGTCCGATAAACTCAAGTAATTCCGCCACTCGAATTTGGCGTTCAAATAACAATCGATTGTCATAACGCTTTAAGATTAAATGTAAGGCAAAGCGTACTTTAAACAAAAAGTGCTGACTTTCCTGCAACAAGGCATATTCTTGCGGATAAATAAAGCCAGATTTTAAAATCTCTGTCAGATTTTTCGCCCCAGTATGACGTAACGCAATCCAATACAACAGATGCAGATCGCGTAATCCGCCCGGACTGTGCTTAATATCGGGCTCTAAGTTATAGCTAGTATTATGATAACGTTGATAGCGCTCAACCCGTTCTTGATACTTTGCTTGGAAAAATGCTTCGCGTGGCCAAAAATCCGCTTTTTGTAATACCTGATCCAATAAATGAAATTGAGAGAGATTACCTGCTAGATAACGTGCTTCTAATAAGTTTGTCGCAACAGTGATATCCTCGCGCCCAGCTTGTTCACACTCAGATAAGGTTCGCACAGCATGCCCCACATCAAAGCCACAATCCCATAAAAATTGGACAAATTGACGGAGTTGGTGTTCTGTTTTTTCATCGACCTGTTCGCTTGTTAAGATTAAAAAATCCAAATCAGACAGCGGGAACATTTCCTCACGCCCATATCCCCCTACGGCAATTAAGGTAAGCGTCGGCTTGTTTGCTAAGCCAAATTGCGACCAAAGATCCTGTAATACCTGATCGCAAAATTGTGTGCGATTGGCAATCAATTCATAAATGTCGTGCTGTGCAAATTGTGCAAGTTCAAATTGCTTTAACGCTGCTTTTTGCGCTCGTACTGCACTGACATCAAGCTCAACTAAGGGAGAATAAGGAAAAAGCATGCTGCCCTCTCAATATCGATAAAAAATGGCTGAAACATTCAGCCATTTTTACTTATACATTACACATTAACCATGATACGCTGAATACGTCCAGCGGCCACTTCTTCCTCTCTGATGGTCATCACTTCACACCCTGTTTCTGTGACCACTAACTGATGCTCATATTGCGCAGAATGACTACGATCTTTAGTTTTCACCGTCCAACCATCGCCCATTAAACGGACTTCTTTTTTGCCCGCATTAATCATCGGCTCAATGGTAAACACCATACCTGGTTGTAAAATTACGCCACCGTCATCTGCATAGTAATGTAACACTTGCGGTTCACAGTGGAATTCTGAACCGATACCATGTCCACAGTATTCACGTACTACACTAAAGCCTTGACTTTCCGTATATTTTTGTACAGCACGACCAATTTCATTTAAACGGATACCTGGTTTGACAACACGTAACCCGACATAAAGCGCTTCTTGCGCGGCATCACATAATTTTTGGCTACGTACATTGGTTTCTCCCACAATATACATCTTAGAGTTATCACCAAAATAGCCATCTTTGATCACCGTCACATCAATGTTAACAATATCACCATGTTTTAATATTTTGTTGTCACTGGGAATACCGTGACAAACGACTTCATTGACAGAAATACAGGTTGCTTTTGGAAAACCGTGATAACCTAAACAAGCTGAAATGGTTTGTTGTTCATTCACCATATAATCGTGGCAAATGCGATCCAATTCACCTGTACTCACGCCCGCTTTAACATAAGGTTCAATCATCACTAAGATATCAGCGGCTAATTTACATGCCTCTCGCAACTTCACAATTTCGTCTTCTGTTCTTAATGGAATTGCCATAAAAAAATTTCTCCAAAAAAATGCATTTGTCTGAGAATTATAACATTATCCAGTGTAAAAATCCTTGATAAATTCTTGAACGAATTAGTCGGTTATTGGATAATACGCAAATCCAATTGACATGATAGCGAGATAAATTATGACAGAGATGTCCGTGCCACTCATCTTTACTGATGCGGCTGCCAACAAAGTAAAAGCCTTGATCCGTGAAGAGGAAAACCCGAATTTGAAATTACGCGTCTATATTACCGGTGGTGGCTGTAGTGGTTTCCAATATGGTTTTACTTTCGATGAAAAAATAAATGACGGTGATTTAACCATCGAGAAATCGGGTGTCCACTTAGTGATTGATCCCATGAGTTTACAATATTTAATTGGTGGAACCGTGGATTATACCGAAGGTCTAGAAGGTTCACGTTTCGTGGTGAATAATCCAAACGCCTCCACCACTTGTGGTTGCGGTTCGTCCTTCAGTATTTAGTATGGATTTTCAATTCACTTCCCATTTAGGTTCTATTAGGGTGAAATGTTCAATGGGACATGAAGCCATAGCAAACTGGTTTAACAGTGAAGTGCGGTCGGATACAACGAAAATTCAAACCGCACTTCAGCAACTCGACACCCTCAACGCACAACAAGAGATCAGGCTCATTGGTAAAGAATACAGTGTTTTTATGAATCAGGCAGAGGTGATGGTGCGTGCGAATAATTTGATGTTTGAACAGGATCAACCGCTTGAGGACGATTTTCACTATTACGATGAAGAAAGCATCGCCTTTTGTGGTACGGATGACTTTATCCATTTCCTACAATCTGCGTTAGCGTTCATCCAGTCGCCATGAAATTCCGCGAATTTGAGTAGCCAATATGTCAAAATCCACAAAAACCAAAGTAAGCCGGAAAAAATTCTCATGGTTTCGCTTTTTTGCCAAAGTGAGCTTTACCTTAACCTGTCTCTTGGCGTTTTATGGTTTCTATTTGGATTGGCAAATCCGCAGCAAAATGGATGGACAAATCTGGCGACTCCCTGCGGAAGTCTATAGCCGTATTGAGCATATCAGTCTTGAAGAGCAACTCAGCCTTGAACAAGTCAAACAACGTTTATTAGACAATGACTATCGTCAGACAACGTTGATTGCTGCCCCCGGTGATTTTAAAGTAGAAGGCGATACGCTCGTTTTATTACGCCGCGCCTTTCCTTTTCCAGTACAACCCGAAGCACAACGTGTTTTTCGTCTTCGTTTTAAACAGGATCGTTTGGTGGTGATTGAAGATCTTATCAATCAGCGCACCATTCCTGAGTTTCGTTTAGCACCAAAATTAATCGCCATGTTGCAGTCGGAAAAAGAAGAACGCTTGGCGATCCCACTGCATCACTACCCACGTTTATTAATTGACGCCTTGTTACTCACCGAAGATCGTCGTTTTTACCAACATGAAGGCATCAGCTTACTCGGCATTGCACGTGCCACACTGACCAACCTTCAAGCAGGTCATACGGTGCAAGGTGGGAGCACACTGACTCAACAACTGGTCAAAAATCTGTTTTTAAGTAACAAACGTACCTTGAGTCGGAAAGTGAATGAAGCCTTGATGGCGGTGATTTTAGATTGGCGTTATGATAAAAACCGTATTTTAGAAACTTATTTAAATGAAATCTATTTAGGCCAAAATGGCGATACCCAGATTCATGGTTTTGAATTAGCCAGCCATTTTTATTTTGGCCGTTCGACCAATGAAATTAGTTTAGACCAAATCGCACTATTAGTGGGGATGGTCAAAGGCCCTTCTCTTTATAATCCTTGGCGTAATCCTAAAAATGCGTTAGAACGCCGTAATGTGGTATTGCATTTACTGCTTGAACACAAAGTGATTGGGCAAGCACTCTACCAGATGTTAGTACAACGTCCATTGGGCGTACAGGAACGTGGGCAAATTACCCGTAAATACCCGGCTTTTATTCAAACCCTACAAGCTGAATTACGTGAACAATTAGGTGAAAATAAAGCCAGTAATTTATTAGGGGCGCGTATTTTTTCCACCTTAGACCCTAAACAACAAGCTCACGCGGAAAATGCGGTAGTCAGTGCCACATCAACCTTACAAGCCAAATACAAAAACCCTCATTTACAATCTGCGATGGTGATTGCTGATTATCGTTTAGGCGAAGTACGTGCAATTGTAGGGGGCTTACAAACCCAGTATGCGGGCTTTAATCGAGCTTTAAGTGCCAAACGCCAAATTGGCTCTTTAGTGAAACCGTCTATTTATTTGACCGCACTTTCAGTGCCTGAGAAGTTCCGTCTTAATACGGCCATTCAAAACCAACCAATTACTATTCAGATTAAAGGCAGTCCTCCGTGGCAACCGCGTAACTACGATCGCAAATACAGTGGTTCTGTGATGTTAATGGACGCCTTAGCCCGTTCCTTAAATATCCCTACGGTGAATATTGGGATGCAAATTGGCTTAGACAACGTGATTGAGACCCAGCAGAAAATGGGTTGGGATAAAGTACAAATCCCGAAAGTGCCTTCAACCTTATTAGGGGCCTATGCCATTTCGCCTTATGAAGTCACCCATTTATATCAAGTGATTGCCAATCAAGGACAAAAAATCCCTTTAGCCACCATTGACAGTATTACGGATCAACAAGGTAATCTGTTATATCAACGTCGTTTAGAACCCGAACAAGTCGTACCGGCTGAAGCGAGCTATCAAACATTATATGCCATGCAGCAAACTGTGATGCGAGGCACTGCGCGTAGTTTGCAAAACCAATTTAGTCACTTACATCTTGCCGGAAAAACGGGCACAACCAATGATGCACGTGATACCTGGTTCGTGGGTATTGATGGTGAAAACGTTGTCACCGTATGGTTAGGACGCGATGATAATGGCGAAACCAAATTAACGGGTGCCTCTGGCGCGTTGCAAATTTATCAAAATTATTTACAACGTCATACAACAACGGCACTTAACTTGCCCGCTCTTGACAGCATTCAATGGGTGGGAATTAATGACTCTGGTGGTTGGGATTGCTCAAGTTCGCGTCAGATTCCAGTGTGGGCAAAGACTACTCAATCTTTTTGCCAACCAACTGAAATAAATAAACCGCGAGAAAGTATATGGGATGTCCTATCACCGGGCTATCAATCTAAGCAACCCGCACCAGTAGAAGAAGCGATAGCTAACTAAGGCACATCACAAACAAAAAGTGCGGTCAATTTTTCTTGATTTCTGACCGCACTTTTACGGTATGTTGGCGAATTAAAGTGTCTTTAACTTCTCAAGAGAAGGGGCAAAATAATAGCTTCCCGTCACCGCTTTGGTGAACCCTAATAAACGATCGGTTTTACCGTCTTTTTCCCCAAACATAGTCAGTAGTTGTTGTTCAATGTTATACAGGGTTGCACAGTAAGCAATGAAGTATAAACCGTGTTTCTCACTGGCTTTACCATAAGGTAAACTGTGACGTAAAATTTTCAACCCGACACCGTTTTCTTTTAGATCCGTTCGCCCAACGTGCGATGTATCTACTTTATCTTCTAACTCAATACTATCTGGCTTAGTACGACCGATCACCGTTTCTTGCTTCGCAGTCGTGAGCTTTTCCCATTTGGTTAAATTGTGTTCATAACGCTGAGTAAACACATAACTGCCGTCTGCGTCCTCACCTTGTGCAATAAGGGCCACTTCAGCGCGTTTTGCCTGCTGTGGATTTTCTGTACCATCGATAAACCCAGTAAAATCACGTTCTTCCACCCAACGAAAACCATGCACTTCTTGCTCAACGTGGATCGCTTTACCAAAGCAAGCCATCGCAGCTAAAGCAACAGAAAAATTGACATCGGGACGTAAAGATTGAATATGAATCAACAGATCCCATTGGGTGGCGGGTGCGGAGGCATCTCCCCTACCTAATGTCACAAAAGGTTTAAGTTCTTTTGCGCTGTTTTCTCCCGCTAATTGTTTCCATACCTTATCACCGAACGCCACCACCGCGCCGAGTCTGGCATCGGGATAGGTTTGTTGTAATTGGGCTAATTTGTCACAAAATTGACGACTTGCCTCTGGCATGGCAGTCAGATCGGTGATATTGGCTTCTAAATAAATTGCAGCTTTGCAATGTTCTAATAATACGCCACTTTGCGCTGTCATCTTGTTCTCTCTCTTATTAATCAAAAAGCAGTACAGATTATAAGGGGTTCTGATCTTTTCACCAAATAAAGTTCACAAAAAGAACAGGAAGCGAGATTAATAATCAACTACGCTATTCACTGGCAAGGTAGTTAACTGCATATTTTCACTGAACAAGAGCACATCATGTTGACCTAATATGCGCGCTTGCTGATCTTGAATGTGTAAGGCGGTGCCTTCTGGCAAGGCATACACTTTTGCATGCGGATTGACAATTAAGAACTCCGCTAATCTTTCCTCACGACTTTCACCATTATGTCCTGCGGGTTTACCTGAAATAAAATGAGGATTGAGCTGGTGAGGGAATAAACCTAGGGCATCAAAAGACGGCGGATAGGTAATGGGCATATCATTGGTGGTCATAATGGATGCACCCGCCACATTTGCGCCTGCGCTCCAACCAAAATAGGGTGTCCCAGCTTGAACTTTTTCCCGAATCAATGGCAATAAGTGATGTTCATACATGCCTTTTAATAAACAAAAGGTATTACCGCCACCAATCGCAATCACATCGGCTTTTGCAATGATCTCTCGATGCTCTGCTGCACGATGTACGGATACAATGTCCACATTTAACGCGGCTAATGCCGTTTGAACTTTTAATTCGTATTCATCATAATTTTGGCGGACACCGGCATAAGGTACAAACGCGACCCTTTTCCCTTGGTAGTCTGCCAGAAAATTCCGTAGCCAAGGTAGCGTATGCACTAAATAATCCGTATGTTGATATTTCGAGCCACTCATTAATAACATGTTTTTCATCATTTACCTCAATTAAAGTCAGTTCATATTTGCCAAATTATGCAATCTACCTGGCTAAATAGACAGATAACATTGTTAATTTCGTGACTCACATCACAGTATTCCATCACACAACTTGCCTTGAAAAAATCACTGTCATTTGTGTAATAAAATTTGTGCTTTTTATCACATTTTTGTCATTAAAACGGGATTTCTTGTTGCGAAAAAAAACCATAAGAGGATAATTACACTAACGAATATAATAATCACTATCATTTGGGTAACTGTATGAGCGTTAAACCACTTCGATATTTCTTACTCATCTTCAGCCTATTTCTCTGTGCCTTTACACAAGCCAAAGAGAATTACGCGGTTTGGATTCAAGACATTGAAAATCGTTTAGACAAAACAGCAAACCTGTATCAACAACACCAAGTTGACGAAGCGCGCACTGAAGTACAAATGGCGTATTTTGAAGTGTTTGAAAACTTAGAAGGACCAATCCGTATCAATTTCTCGGCACAAAAAAGTTTCCAAATGGAAGCGACCTTTGCGGAAATCCGTAAAATGATTGGTGATGGGGCACCTTTAGAGGACATCCAAGCGAAAATTAATGGTCTGAAATCCGCATTGCAAGAGGTGTTACCAGTATTAATGGAAGGACACCAACTCAATGCCTCCGCGCAACATGATGTCTATGCCAATCAAACCATTGCCACACATTGGCAACAAAGTTTTAAACTGATTGATGATCTGTTTGCGCAAGCGATTCAAGCTTATGAACAAGGTCATTTCTCACAAGCAAAAAAACTGGTACAACAAGCACAATATGACGGCTTCAAAAATTCTGAAATGGAAATGTCGATCCGCCAAAATCGTGCAGCGGCGATTTCAGCTAGCATTAACCAACAATTTTACGATCTTATCCGCTTGAGTGAAAAACCCGATCAACTCAATAGTTTAGGTTATCAAATCACCTTGCTATTACAAGATATTGAAGAACAGCTCCCGAATCTCCCCACTACTCGTGACACACAAGTGGTACAAACACAACCGAGTACTACAGAGAATCAGCCCGATCAAGACTGGCAAAAGCTGAGTAATGACATCAATCAACGTATTCAACAAGCGATTGAGTTATATCAGCAAGGACAACATAAAAAGGCAATGTTAGCCGTACAGGATACCTACTTTGATGTGTTTGAAAGCAGTGGCATGGAAAGTAAAATCGGCTCACGCGATAGTCAGTTCAAAGCTGAACTTGAAGGCTATTTCACTCGTTTAGTGGGGTTAATCAAAGCTGAGGCGCCTATTGAGCAACTGCAACAACAAACCCACGCGCTCATGCAAGGTTTAAACAAAAGTGTCGAGATGTTGCAAGGCGGTCATCAAAGCCATTGGTCAATGTTCCTTTATAGCCTGTTAATCATTCTACGTGAAGGATTAGAAGCCTTATTGATCGTTGCGGCGATTGTGACGTATCTAATCAAAAATCAACATCAAGATAAGTTACCGGTTATTCGCCAATCGGTCTATGTTGCATTAATTGCCAGTTTGGTCACTGCACTGATATTCCAATTCCTGTTTGCCAATGCTGGGGCCAGTCGTGAATTATTAGAAGGCTTTACCATGATGATTGCGGTAGTCATGTTATTTATGATGAGCTACTGGTTATTATCAAAAGTGGAAGCGCAAAATTGGCAACGCTATTTGGAAGGAAAATTATCCACTGCCCTTACCACGGGTTCATTGATTGGACTTTGGCTCACCAGTTTTCTTGCAGTGTATCGCGAAGGGGCAGAAACCGTCTTGTTCTATTATGCCCTAGTCAGTGATGCAACAAGTGCGGTCAGTTATTTCTATCTTTTCGCTGGACTATTGGTAGGACTTGTCATCCTTGCCATTTGTTATTTAATTATGCGCTATACCGTGGTGAAATTGCCATTAAAACCGTTCTTTATGTTTACCGGCACGTTTATGTATCTAATGGCATTCGTTTTTGCCGGCAAGAGCGTATTAGAGTTAATTGAGGGAAAACTTTTTGAACCGACCTTAATTACAGGTGCACCAGAAGTCAGTTGGTTAGGCATCTATCCTTATGTGGAAACCTTAATACCGCAGCTAGTCTTAGTGATTGCTGCCATTTTTGCACTTTTCTATATGAAATATCAGCACCGAAAAACAGTTTAATTTCACAATCTATACTTAAATAGTCAGAGGAGATTAAGTATGAAAAAAACACTCTTAGCCACCACTTTACTCGCCAGTATCTTAGCTGCCCCATCAGCATTGGCATTTAAAGAATACCCGATTGGTGAACCTGTTGAAATGAACGGTATGGAAATTGCGGCGGTCTATTTACAACCTGTTGATATGGAACCTCGCGGTATGGGCTTACCTGCTGCAAAATCGGATATTCACTTAGAAGCCGATATTCATGCGATTAAAGGCAATGTGAATGGCTTTGGCGAAGGCGAATGGATGCCATATCTGACCATTAACTATACATTAGTCAATGCCGATACAGGTGAAAAACAAGAAGGCACCTTTATGCCGATGGTGGCAGCAGATGGTCCACACTATGGTTTAAATATCAAAATGATGGGCGTCGGTAACTATAAATTAACTTATCATATTGAGCCACCACCAAAAGCGGGGATGCACCGTCACACTGACGAAGAAACAGGTGTGGGGCGCTGGTGGAAACCATTTGATGTCAGCTATGAGTTTAAATACACAGGGCTAAATTAAGTCGGTTTGAGGTGCGTGAAAACGCACCTTTCCACTGACCGTTAAGACACTATTTCCAATCACGTTTTTTCCAAGAAACGCGATTGGAAATAGTGGCATTTTAAAGCAAATAAAACCTCACCCCTCGTTATATCCAATAAAACATCACAGCATGGTGGATAGCTTATGAATTACTTTTTTACTTCTTTATTGCAAATCCTTCTCCCTTTCGCACTGCTACTTGGTTGTGCGTGGTCTTACTATCCATCCGTGAAAATGAAATCACGTTTATGGTTGGCGCTACTGTGTTTTGCGCTGGGTGCGGTCGTAGTAATGTATTTACCACGAAACCAACAAATACATTTGATGCAGACCTCATTTATTGTGACTAGCCTACTTTTATTCTGTCTTAGCCAATACTGGCAGAATGAAACACTCACCACATTTTGGCATGTCGTCCTGATGTTTATTGCTGGACTGTTATGGGGAAAAGATCCTAATCTTGCCGCCATCACTCATACTGATGTGATCAATACCGATTTTATTTTACACAGCAGTGCCTTGATCCTTGGTCTTCTCCTCGCCATGATTATGGCCAGCTGGCTCAGCCTGTTATTACAACAAAATAAAATTCAGCAAAAATTGACCGCACTTCCTCGTCTGCTTACGGTCTTTATTGTGTTGATATTACTGATCCCGCAGTGTGCTGAACTACTGTTAAGTTTAATGAAACTCCAACTACTTGATTTAACCAAAACACGACTCAGTTTTGTGGCCAAAGCGGGGAAGCTCACCCATTTCCTAAACTATATTCAAAGTGCGATGGTCATCGTGATTCTGCTAAGTTTTTGGCTATCTGTTCATTTAGCCCGCAAGCATGCGGTACAACAAGAAACACATCCGATTGAAAAGCGTAAGAAACGTGCCATCTTATTGACATCACGTCGGCTTATTCAATGGGGAAGCTTCTGTGTTTTACTGATTTTGGCCTCACAACTTTATTGGGATAAAGTGGCCTCACAACCCCCTCGCTTATCCGAAGCGATACCTGTAAAAATGGATGACAAAGATCAAGTGTCTATTCCTATTACACAAGTTAAAGATGGTAAGTTACATCGCTTTGTTTGGATCGCCGATGACGGCAAAGCGGTGCGCTTTTTCTTAATTAATCGTCTGCCTGACCGTTTAAGTTTAGCTGCAGTATTTGATGCCTGCATTCTATGTGGTGATCAAGGCTATGTGATGGAAGGTGATCAAGTCATATGTGTAGGCTGTGGAGTGAGAATGTTTATTCCTTCTATCGGTAAACCGGGTGGCTGTAATCCTGTTCCCATTGAAAATTGGCAACAAAATGACACGCACGTTATTATCAATAAAAAGAACTTAGAAGAAGGACTCAATTATTTCTCAACCATTGTTGAAATTGAGGTGACCGATCCAGTTGATCAAACCAAACTGAAAAATACCCGTACCGAGCATAAATACACTTACGAAGGTAAAACCTATTTCTTTGCCACTGAGAAAAATCTCAATTTATTCCGAGATGCACCAGAAAATTACCTCAAGCCAGCAGGAGGCAATTAATGCTAGTCAGAATGTTATACCAATCTTGGCGCTTTGGTTTAAAACGTAAATTACTCGCGATTATCACCATTTTTCTGGCGGCAGGTTTAGTGTCAGCTCTTCTCGCGGTGTCCATTGATATCGGAGATAAAATGGCGCGTGAATTAAAATCCTATGGCGCTAACATCTTAATTGAACCTGCGAGCAGTGCGATTTTGCCTGAGGATGTCAATGGTGCTAACGCATTAGCTAGCCAAGATTTCCTTGATGAAAAAGAGTTACCGAACGTAAAAGACATTTTTTGGCGCAATAACATCGTGGGCTTTGCACCATTACTGAGTGCAGAAGTACAAGCCCAAAAAATTAATCAAAGTGCGGTACAAACTATCCAAATTTTAGGCACCTTTTTTGATCATCAGATCGCCATTCCTGATGAAGCGGATTATCACACCGGACAAAAAATTATCAGCCCCTATTGGAAAGTAGAAGGTGAATGGGTGAATGACTTACAGGATCAATTTACCGCTATTGTGCCCGCCTTAGTGGGTGAGCAACTTGCTAAAACGAGCGCGATCCAAATCGGTGAACAACTTTTATTGACTTACCAAACAGGAGAATCGCAACAACAACTTAGCGTCGAAATCAAAGGGATACTCGCCACAGGTGGCAATGAAGAACAGCAACTGGTACTGCCATTAAGTGCGGTACAACAATTACTGGGACTCGAAGGCAAAATTCAAGCCATCAAAGTCTCTGCCTTGACGGTACCAGAAAATGAACTTTCGCGCAAAGCGCGTGCCAATGTGGAAGGCTTAGATGCGGAAGAATATGACCGCTGGTACTGCACTGCCTATGTATCCTCCATTTCACATCAATTAGAAGAGGCGATCTCGGGGGCGATTGTACGCCCGATCTGGCAAGTGGCAGCCTCTGAAGGCGTGGTGATCGAAAAAATCCAATTGTTACTCGCGGTTGTCACTGTCGCGGCTCTAATTGCGGCCGCAATGGGCATTGCCTCTTTGATGACAACCACTATCATCGAACGCAGTAAGGAAATCGGTTTGATGAAAGCACTCGGCGCATACCAATGGCAAATTGTCTTGCTCTTTTATTGTGAAGCCATTATGAGCGCTTTATTGGGCGGGCTATTAGGTTGTATCGCGGGTTGGGGATTGGCCAAATTTATTGGTCTAACACTCTTTGGTGTGCCATTAGATTTTACTTGGATTGTTGTTCCGTGCGTGCTCGTGCTCTCTATCTTAATTGCGTTAATTGGCACCTGGTTCCCTGCACACCGCATTGCTAATCTTTATCCTGTGGAGGTACTATATGGCCGCCAATAAATCCAAATCCATGTTCTGGCGTCTCATTTTTCGCGCCCTTCGGTTACGTTTACAGCGCGTGTTTATTATTTTTGCAGCACTCACCGTTGGCGCCAGTATTGTTACCGCAATGGCTGCTGTCTATTTCGACATCAATACCAAAATGAGCCAAGAGCTACGTACTTTTGGTGCCAACTTTTATATTGGCTCGAATAGCAGTGGTCTGATACAAGAACAGCAACTGCAACAAATTTTAGCACAGGCCCCCCCAGGTCTGGTCACTGCGGCAAGTCCTTATTTATATGGCGTCACACGTAGTGATTTAGAAAAAATTGTGATAATGGGCGTGTGGTTTGACGCCATGAAAACCCTTTCACCTTATTGGCAAGTGACCGGAACGCAAATTGGGGTGAATTTTGATGACCGCAATGCAATGATTGGTAAAACCTTAGCTGAACGCTTACAACTCAAAGTGGGTGATAGTATTACCTTAAGTAAAAATGCGGTGGAGAAACACCGTTTTCGCATCAAAGCGATCATCGAAGCGGGGGATGCCACAGATAATATGCTGATCGTGAGCTTAGCATTTGCCCAATATTGGTTAGAAAAAGAAGAGCAAGCCACCAATGCCCTACTCAATGTTAAAAATGACCAAGGTCAAGTTGATCAATTTGCGACGGCATTACAACACAATTATCCCGAATTAGAAATTCGCCCCATTCGCAAAGTCTCCGCCTCAGAAGGCCAAATCTTAGATAAAATAAAAGGCTTGATGGGGTTAATTTCCGTCGTCATTCTGATCCTAGCGACGCTGTGTGTGAACACGACCTTGATCGCCATTGTAGGAGAAAGAGCGAAAGAATTTGCGCTACAAAAAGCACTGGGGGCTAAAAAACAAGACATTATCCAACAAATCGGTACGGAAGCCTTCATTATTGCTATCTGTGCCATTTGTAGCGGTTTAGTACTAGGCTACTTATTAGCACAAGTCCTTGGCTTAACGGTATTTAAAGCCTATATAGATATGCGCTTACCCGTGATTCCCATCACGATCTTTTTATCCTTACTGGTGGCATGTATTGCCGTGATCGTCCCAACACGTCGAGCATTAGCGATTCAAACCGCCAATGTGTTAAAAGGGGAATAAGGGCAATCGCGTTGCAAGTCTTGCAGATTGAACAAAAAGGAAACGAAAAATGCCAAACTATGTGATTGAAACACAACATTTATACAAACGATTTGGTCAAGTCACCGCCCTTGAAGATATCAATATCCAAATTAGCGAAGGAGAATTTGTGGCAATCATGGGGGCTTCAGGCTCTGGTAAAACCACCTTAATGAATATTCTCACCTGCTTAGATACGGCCAGTGAAGGAAAAGTGATCCTAGACGGTGTGGATGCAGCACAATTGGATGAAATTGGCAGACAGCGATTTCGTGCGGAAAAGATCGGCTTAGTCTTTCAGCAATTTCATTTAATCCCTTACTTAACCGCACTCGAAAATGTGATGCTCGCACAACATTATCACAGTGTAATTGATGAAGATGCGGCGAAAGCGGTACTCGAACAAGTGGGACTGGCGCATCGCGTTGATCACCTCCCTAGCCAATTGTCTGGAGGTGAACAGCAACGCGTATGTATTGCACGTGCCTTAGTCAATCAACCGCCTGTCATTTTTGCCGATGAACCGACCGGGAACCTCGATGAAAAAAACGAACAACTGGTTCTCGACTTATTGGTCGCCCTCAACCGACAAGGACGCACCGTGGTAATGGTCACCCATAATCCTGAGTTAAGTAAACTGGCTGATCGCACCATTTTCTTGCAACACGGTAAATTCCTACGAGAAGCGACCCATGAAAATTAGTCCATTTCTCACCGCACTTTTGAAGTGTGTGCTACTTTGCATCATGTTCTTTGCTTGTATAAGCTGCAAAGACGACGTCGCGGTGATTGGCAAACCAGCGCCCGAAATTGCGGTGTTTGATTTAGCGGGGAAACAACGTGCTTTAAGTGAAGGGAAAGGGAAAACAATTTTGCTGAATTTCTGGTCAGAAAGCTGTGGCGTATGTATCGCCGAACTCAAAAGCTTTGAACAACTTCTCCACGCTTATCCACAAAATAACTTACACATTATTGCTGTTAACATTGATGGAGAAAAAGGCGATACGCAAGCGGTTGTAAAAAAAAGCGAGATTTCGCTGTTAGTGGTCAAGGATCAATTAAACATTACCGCTGAACGCTATCAATTAATTGGTACCCCCACCTCTTTCGTTATTGACCGCGAAGGCAAAATCCTTTATAAATTCGAGGGCTTAATTCCTGCTCAGGAACTACACTCATTTTTTAAGGTTAACGAATGAAAAAATATCACTCAACTTTATGGATTCTGCTTGCACTGAGTCCACTTGCACAAGCCAATGTCAGTGTTGAACGGGGTCAACAACTCTTTAAACCTTGTTCATTTTGCCATGGTAATCAGGCTGAAAAATCAGCCCTAAATCAGTCTCGTCCGTTAAAAGATTTACCGGCAGATGAAATTATCAATGGACTCAAAGCACGTAAAGAAGGACAAATTATCGGCGCAGGGAATGCCGCAAAATCTCGCTTATCTGAAGAAGATATGCAAAGCATAGCGAAATTTATCGAAACACTCAAATAAACCACACACTGAGAAATGGCATCAATGATGCCATTTTCACTACACCCTATTGGATTTTCATGACACGTATCAATCTCATCGACCCTTGCGAACTTTGTGATCAACATTTATTAGCTGAACACAGAGAACTCACACGTATTCCTAATGCGGTGGCAAAAGGGAAATTTAGTCTTATTGGTCAACCTGAGGATTATAAATTAGGCACTGGTCACGTGCGTTTTTTCTTTAATAAGCTCAGTTTTCTGAAAAAACGTTATGATTTATTGCATCAAGAATGCAAAGCGCGCGGCTTTAATGTGCAATACATTTGGCCTGATAATTTACCTGAAGACAAGACACTCTGGTTAGACTACACACCGACCGAACATGCCTTAGCGGCGAATAGGGCACGCATTTTAGAAAGAATGCCCACCAACGCACGCTTTACTTCAACCAAACTACAGCTTAAATAACCAATCATCCTCTTTGGGCATCTGTAAATAAAAACCTTGTGTTTCAATCTTTTTACGCACCGTGTCTTTATCGGCATTAACTAATGCTTTTTGTCCGGCAAGATTAAACATCATCACAAAAATAGGGGGGCCAAATGCCTCTCTTAATACATCTGGAATCGCCTCAAATTGATCGCGCTTTGCCACATAAAGATACGTCCCGATTTTTCTGTTACTTTTATAAATCGCACATAACATTGATTTTACTTCCAATTCCAATAAAAAAGATTTGCCGATCCTAGCACAATTCTTTATGATTGGAACACGTAATTTGTTTATTTGGATAGGGTTATGGCACAGGATATTGTAGAATTTCGTACAGGGCAATTTTCATCTATTTTTATGACGATTCATAGCCCGAGCCTGACCGTCATTAAACGTGCATTAAACAAGAAACTCAAATCCTCTCCCGCTATTTTTCAGCATACTTCAGTCATTCTTCAATTCACGCCAACGCTCGAGAAAGTCAATTTAGTCGCACTAAAAACCCTGTTTGAAACATTTAATGTTCATATTATTGGTGTGTCGGATTGGGCAAATCATCTACAAAAAGAATTAATCATGACATCTGGCTTGGCATTATTAGGTAAGAGCGGTGAATTGACCGACATTCTACCAGAGCCTCGTTGTTTACCCGTTAAAATTATTCATCAACATGTTGCAAGTAAACAAGTCATTTATGCCAAAAATAGTGATCTCATTATTCACGGCAATGTTGAACCTGGCGCAGAAGTGGCGGCTGACGGAAATGTGCATATTTATGGTAAATTATTAGGACGGGCAATGGCCGGGGTTAACAACAATGTGGGTTCCATTTATACCCAGTATCTGGATGCGGAGTTTATTGCAGTAAGCAGTCGCTTTTTATATAAAGACAATATTCCTGACGACTATCGCCAACAAGCCGTACGGGTTTTTGCCGATAAAGATAAACTGCGTTTTGATTTTTTATTAAAAGATGAACGCTCATAAAAAAATAGCGGAGACATTCTCCGCTATTTTTATGAAGTGATTATTGTGCTTTCGGGGCAACTGATTCTTTAACTTCTTCAGCTTTTTCTTTCACTGCATCGGCAGCTTTGTTAACGTCTTCTTTTGCTGCTTCTTTCATTTCAGCAGCTTTTTCTGTTGCGGTTTGCTTAGCTTCTGCGCTAGCAACTTTCGCCTCTTCTACTTTGGCTGCTGTAGCGTCTTTCATTTCGGCACTTTTCTCTGCAACCGCAGCTTTGGCTTCGTCAACTTTCGTTGCCGCAGCCTCTTTTACTTCAGCGGCTTTTTCTGCGACATCCTTTTTCACTTCAGCCATTGTCGCCTTCATTTCTTCCATTTTAGCGGAAGTGGCGTCTTTCATTTCTTCCACTTTCGCCGCAGTGGCAGCTTTGACTTCTTCCACTTTGGCTGCGGTACTTTCTTTCACTTCATTTGCTGCATTCACGACAGCTTCTTTGCTTTCAACAACACTCGCTTTCGCTTTTTCCACTTCTTGGCCAGCTTTGCTCTCTTTATCAAAACAACCCGTGACGCTTAAAGTCGCCCCTAATACTAATGCGGCTAATACTGATTTTTTCATCATGTCTCCTAACTTTTACGAGGTTTTTAAACTTAACACGTACAAAGCGTGATACTTTGCTTGACATAGTGTGTATTAAATTCCATGAAAAAGAAATGATTATTTACATTATTTTACTAAACCACATATTCTGTTAAGCTGCGTAAAATGCAGTCCGCCCCATGTAACTTATTGAAGTTTAAATAAAAATAAAGTTATATCAGCGCACTTTTGTGAATTAATGTAAATGATTGAACTTTTCATTTTGCTGAAATTTACTACAAAAGACATCCCTATTTGTTTATTCTGGGTATTTTACTTGCACAATATTACCGATTTCGCCATCCCACTGAACATGCGTAATCGTTGAAGGATAAAAACTGACGGAACTGTGACCACAAAGGGAAAAGACAATTTCCCCTACCAACGGAAGATGCGAAACAATCAAGACTGAACGAACACCTTGAATGGCTAACAGAGCTAAGTAACTGAGCACCGTATGCGAATTACCATATGGCGTGATATGATCCCAAGTCTCCATCTTCTCGGCTAATTGTTCTGCATACACATCATTAATTTGTTCAAAGGTTTGTTGTGCTCTGACATAAGGACTCACTAGGACTTTATCGACCATCATCGTCGATTTTAACCACTCACCTTGCGAAATTGCTTGTTGAATACCTCGCAGATTTAAATGGCGTTCTTTATCTGATTTCGCCATCATTTCAGCTTCGCCATGACGCATAACAAAAATATCCATAACTGACTCTCAATATAGTAAAAAATAAACTGAGTCATCCCGACTCAGTTTATTAAAACTCACACTAATTGGCACGCACAACATCGGCAATTTGTTCTGCGCACTGTTGAGCCAACACACCATCTTCGCATTCTACCATGACGCGAATTAACGGCTCTGTACCCGATTTACGTAATAAAATACGCCCTTTACCCGCTAAACGCTTTTCAACCTCAGCGGCAACTGCTTTTACCGCAGCACTGTCTAATGGATTCGCGCCACCAGCAAAGCGCACATTAATCAACACTTGTGGGAAAAGCGGCACTGCACTCGCTAACTCGTTTAAAGACAACTTATGTTGTACCATCGCGCTTAATACCGCTAATGAAGCAATGATACCATCTCCTGTGGTGTTTTTATCTAGAATAATAATATGACCGGAGTTCTCACCGCCCAATAACCAGCCTTTTTCTTGCATCTTCTCCAATACATAGCGATCCCCTACATTCGCACGCACAAAAGGCACGCCTAACTGTTTCAAGGCCAGTTCAAGACTCATATTACTCATAAGTGTGCCGACGACCCCACCTTTCAGATTCCCCGCACGTAAAGCTTCACGCGCAATAATAAATAAAGCTTGGTCACCATCGACTTTATGACCTAAATGGTCAACCATGATTAAACGATCACCGTCACCATCGTAAGCCAGTCCTACATCCGCCTTCACTTCAAGGACTTTCTCTTGCAATGCGCGAATATCGGTTGCACCGCATTTTTCATTAATATTCAGTCCATTTGGCTTGGTACCAATTTCCACCACCTCTGCACCTAGTTCACGCATAACACTTGGTGCAATGTGGTAAGTGGCACCATGTGCACAATCCACTACAATTTTATAATTTTCTAAACTCAGATGAGCAGGAAAGGTGCCCTTACAGAACTCAATATAACGGCCTACCGCATCATTAATACGACTGGCTCGCCCCAGTTCGGCAGACTCCACACAATCCATCGGCTCCTCTAGCATTGCCTCAATCGCTTCTTCTACATCATCGGGCAATTTGGTTCCCTGTGCTGAAAAGAATTTGATTCCGTTATCATCATATGGGTTATGCGAGGCAGAAATCACTATGCCCGCCTCGGCACGAAATGTACGCGCTAAATAAGCAATAGCAGGGGTCGGCATCGGTCCAGTAAAAGCAGCTGAGAGTCCAGCTGCCGCTAAGCCTGCTTCAAGTGCCGATTCCAGCATATAACCGGAAATACGGGTATCTTTACCAATTAATACCGTTCTTGACCCTTGGGTTGCTAAGACTTTGCCTGCTGCCCAACCTAATTTCAATGCAAAATCAGGGGTAATTGGGAATGTGCCCACTTTGCCACGTACACCATCTGTACCAAAATATTTACGTTCAGCCATCTTTTCTTAATCCTTCATTTCCTAAGCATTTTTTGTTGCTTGCCAAATCTTGAGAGCGTCCGCCGTTTGCTCAACGTCATGTACGCGAACAATTTTAGCACCATGCATGATCGCAATTAATGCTCCTGCGACACTCCCGACAACACGGTGTTCTACCGTTTTTTCTAATACATGACCAATCATCGATTTACGTGAAAGTCCTGCTAATACTGGGAAACCTGCTGCACAAAAGTGCGCTAAGTTCTGCAATAATTGATAATTATGTCTCACGGTTTTACCAAAACCAAAGCCCATATCCCAAATAATATTTTCTTTCCGAATACCCGCGCTTATACATTCTGCCGAGCGTTGTTGTAAAAATGCAAACACGTCAGCCACGACATCCGCATAATCAGGATTTTGTTGCATAGTACGCGGTTCTCCTTGCATATGCATAATACACACGGGTAAATCAAGCTTAGCTGCTGTATGTAAGGCATTTGGCTCACGCAATGCTCGGATATCATTGATCAAATCCATCCCAACACTTGCGGCTGCTTTCATCACCTCAGCTTTTGAGGTATCCACAGAAATCCAACAATCAAAGTTCTGGCGTACGGCTTCCACCACAGGAATCACGCGTGCTAATTCTTGTTCCAGCGTCACCTCTTCAGCCATAGGACGCGTTGACTCACCACCAATATCGATGATCGTTGCCCCAGCATGTATCATGTTTTCCACATGAAAAAGGGCTTTATCTAAGTCAAAAAATTGACCACTGTCTGAAAAGGAATCTGGGGTGAAATTTAAAATCCCCATAATTTGGGGCGTAGATAAGTCTAATACTTTATTATTTGCGTATAATTTCATTAATCATTACCACGATGAAAGGTGTGATTAATTATAACGAAAGATTGAGATAGAAAAAATAACTTATTACCAAAACCAGAACAGCACGAAAAGAAAACCCCTTTAATCAGAGATTAAAGGGGTTTGATCGTACCTATTTATCAGCAGGTGGCTGCTGGTCGGTATCTTGTTCCGTTTCCACCGCACTTTCTTGTGCTGAGCTCGCGTTTCTCCTCGCTTTATTTTGTGTCACGGGTTCGCTCTCTTCCCAACCAGATGGTGGCGTCACAGGTTGACGCTTCATCAACTGCTCAATCTGCTCTTCTTCAATGGTCTCATATTTCACTAACGCATCTTTCATCGCATGTAAAATATCCATGTTATCAATCAGAATCTGTCTTGCACGTTCATAGTTACGTGTGACAATCGCACGCACTTCCTCATCGATAAGATGTGCGGTTTCATCTGACATATGTTTTGCTTTTGCCATTGAACGACCTAAGAACACTTCACCGTCATCTTCAGAATACAGAATTGGCCCTAGTTTGTCAGAGAATCCCCATTGGGTCACCATATTACGCGCAATATTGGTTGCGACTTTAATATCGTTTGAGGCACCTGTTGAGATATTTTCTTCACCATAAATCAAATCTTCCGCCAAACGGCCTGCATATAATGTAGACAACTTACTTTCTAGTTGTTTTTGGCTAATACTGACTTGATCGCCTTCTGGTAAAAAGAAGGTTACCCCTAATGCGCGTCCACGTGGAATAATTGTCACTTTATGTACAGGATCGTGTTCTGGCACAATGTATCCTACAATAGCATGGCCTGCTTCATGATAAGCGGTCGATTCTTTTTGTTTTTCCGTCATGATCATGGTGCGACGTTCAGGCCCCATATTAATTTTGTCTTTGGCTTTTTCAAATTCAAGCATGGTGACTAAACGCTTATTCGTCCGTGCAGCAAACAGTGCGGCCTCATTGACTAAGTTTGCTAAATCAGCCCCCGAATACCCCGGTGTACCACGTGCAAGTGTCATGGCATCCACATCTGGCGCAATCGGTACACGACGCATATGCACTTTTAAGATTTGTTCACGACCACGCACATCAGGTAAGCCCACGACCACTTGACGGTCAAAACGACCAGGTCGCGTTAAGGCTGGGTCAAGCACATCTGGGCGGTTTGTCGCCGCAATCACGATCACCCCTTCATTTCCTTCAAAGCCGTCCATTTCGACTAACATTTGGTTTAAGGTTTGTTCACGTTCATCGTGTCCCCCGCCTAAACCAGCACCACGCTGACGACCAACGGCATCAATTTCATCGATAAAAATTAAACAAGGTGCATTTTTCTTCGCTTGTTCAAACATATCACGAACACGCGAAGCACCAACCCCCACGAACATTTCAACGAAGTCTGAACCTGAAATGGTAAAGAAAGGCACTTTCGCCTCACCAGCAATCGCTTTAGCTAATAAGGTTTTACCAGTACCTGGTGGGCCGACCATTAAAATCCCTTTAGGAATTTTACCGCCGAGTTTTTGGAATTTACCTGGATCACGTAAGAAATCCACAATTTCGCCCACTTCTTCTTTAGCTTCATCACAACCCGCCACATCAGCAAAAGTGGTCTTAATCTGTTCTTGTGTCATCATTCTGGCACGGCTTTTACCAAAACTCATGGCTTTACCGCCACCACCTTGCATCTGACGCATAAAGAAAAACCACACCCCGATAAGTAACAGCATCGGGAACCAAGAAATTAAGATTTGCGAGAATAAACCCCGTTTTTCTGGTAATGTCCCTTCAACTTTGACTTTCTTATTAAGAAGATCATTGAGTAACTTATCATCATTTAATGGCATCACTGTCGTATATTTACTGCCATCGGTTTTCGTGACAAAAATTTCATTATAATCAAAACGGGCATGACGAACTTGATCGTTACCCAAATCAGTAATGAAGGTAGTATAGTCAGTGGTATTTCCTGACGAGCTTGAATTAAAGCCTTGGTATGCGGTCATCATTACGACAGCGACCACAATCCAAAGGACTAAATTTTTTACCATATCGTTCAAGGTTTGACCTCTTTATTGTTTAACGTTAATAATTTGTTGCTAAAGATTACTATATCTGTAAAGAAATTGGAAATTATCCCATTAATAGTTATTAACGAATAAACTTACTTAATTTAAGTAAGCCTATCCTTTATAACCTGTTGCAACAATATACACCTCACGAGAACGACCTCGAGAAGCCTCAGGTTTCCGTACTTTTACAACACTAAAGAGAGAACGAATTTCTCTCAAGTATTCATCAAAACCTTCACCCTGAAAAACTTTTACGACAAAACTGCCTTTCGTCGCAAGTACTTGTTTACACATATCTAACGCGAGTTCAACTAAATACATCGCACGAGGAATGTCCACTGACGGCATACCACTAAAATTCGGTGCCATATCTGACATCACCACGTCCACTTTACCTTCACCAACACGCGCTAATAAGGCAGCTAATACTTTTTCATCACGAAAATCGCCTTGTAAAAAATCGACCCCAACAATGGGATCCATTTCCAAAATATCACAAGCAATAATACGACCACTGCCACCAATTTGGCTGACCACATATTGTGACCACCCCCCCGGTGCTGCACCTAAATCCACTACGGTCATCCCTGGCTTGAATAAACGGTCAGTTTGTTGGATCTCATCTAACTTAAAATAGGCACGTGAACGCAATTTTTGTTTATGTGCTTTTTGGACAAACGGATCTTTAAAATGCTCATTTAGCCAACGAGAAGAACTCGCTGAACGTTTTTTCTTTCCCATAAACTTCTTCTATTTTTTAGATGTTTTTTCAATATGGGGCATTATACACAAGTTTCAAGGCGAATTTGGTAGAAAAAATGAATTGTATCAAGATTGATTATAAAATCATCTACTCATCTTGCGTGTGTCCAAAAATCTAACCAAAACCACCGCACTTTTTGTCTTATCATCTGTCACGCACCTGTCATCAAACTGTCATATTTGCTTATTACAATCACTGTCGCTACCACATGGTAGTCATTGAAAGACACTCAAAGGAGTAAGATCTATGACAAAACGTGCAATGCTTTGCGCTATTCTGTTAGCTGCATTCGCTTTTACCGCCAACGCACAAACGATTACTGGTGCAGGCGCTTCTTTTCCGTATCCAATCTATGCCAAATGGGCATCTATGTATGAAAAACAAACAGGTAATAAAGTAAATTACCAATCAATTGGATCGGGTGGTGGTCAACAACAAATTATCGCCAAAACGATTGATTTTGGTGCTTCGGATGATCCGATGAAAGCAGAACTGTTAGCACAACATCAATTATTACAGTTTCCCGCCATTATTGGGGGAACGGTACCGGTGGTGAACTTACCGGAAGTGAAAGCAGGGCAGCTTAAACTTTCTGGTGAAGTCCTCGCCAATATTTTCTTAGGCAACATAAAAAAATGGAATGATCCCGCCATCGCCACATTAAATCAAGGCACCAATTTACCCGATAAAGCCATTATCGTAGTCCATCGTTCTGATGGTTCGGGCACCACATTCGGTTGGACCAATTATCTGTCTAAAGTGTCTCCAGAATGGAAAGACAAAGTCGGTCAAGGTAAATCAGTGAAATGGCCGACAGGACAAGGTGGCAAAGGAAACGAAGGTGTCGCAGCCTATGTCAGCAAAATCAAATACGCCATTGGTTATGTAGAATATGCGTACGCGAAACAAAACCAACTTGCATGGGCATCACTACAAAATAAAGCGGGTCAATTTGTGCAACCTTCAGCGGAAAGCTTTATGGCAGCGGCAGCCAATGCACAATGGGAAAGTGCGGTCGGAATGGGCGTTATTTTGACCAATGAAGGGGGTGAAAAATCATGGCCTGTGACTGCGGCAAGTTTCATCTTGTTACATAAAAATACAGACAAACCAGAGACCACGAAAGCTGTCTTTGATTTCTTTGATTGGGCCTTCAAGCAAGGGAAAGTGGCGGCAACGGAATTGGATTATGTTCCGCTCCCAGAGGAAGTGATACAAAAAATCCAAGCACAATGGAAAACAGATGTGAAATCCAGTGACGGAAAAACGCTTTGGCAATAATGAAATGCAGAGGGCAGATAAAACCATCTGCCCTATTTATCCAATCACGATAAGAGGGTGATTATGCCACGACACAAAACCCAAGCGGAACCCGACCGCTTACATCATCATATTATTGAACTCTTTTTTAAACATACCACGCGTTTTTTCGCGGTGTTCGTCTTTTTACTGCTTGCCGCCGTGATGGTTTCCTTAGTCTTTGGTAGTTGGGATGCCATCACATCATTTGGTTTTTCTTTTTTATGGTCAGATGATTGGAACCCTGTTCAAGAACGTTACGGTGCCCTGATCCCCATTGTAGGCACGTTAATTACCTCATTTTTAGCCTTGCTTATCGCCGTACCCATTTCCTTTGGTATTGCGATTTTTTTAACTGAATTAGCACCAGAATGGCTACGACGTCCTATCGGCACCGCCATTGAGATGCTCGCCGCAATTCCTTCGATTATTTATGGTATGTGGGGACTCTTCATTTTTGTGCCACTTTTCCAAGAGCATATCCAACCCGCCTTAATCGACTGGTTTGGTGATTTGCCAATACTCAGTTATTTATTTGCGGGTGCGCCTTTTGGCATTGGGTTATTCACAGCAGGCTTAGTCTTAGCCATTATGATTATTCCCTTCATTGCCTCTGTCATGCGCGATGTGTTCACCATTGTCCCAGCCATTCTGAAAGAATCAGCTTATGGATTAGGATCCACAACGTGGGAAGTGATGTGGAAAGTGGTACTCCCCTATACCAAAACAGGGGTTGTTGGTGGCATCATGCTCGGCTTAGGGCGCGCACTCGGCGAAACCATGGCAGTGACCTTTGTGATTGGCAATGCCTTCCATTTACCAGAATCCTTATTTTCCCCATCAACCTCAATTGCCTCCGCGATCGCTAATGAGTTTAACGAAGCCAGTGGATTACAAAAATCCGCCTTGATGGAATTAGGCTTAATTCTCTTTTTAATCACCACCGTCGTGTTATCCATTTCACGATTATTAATTCTGCGTATTGAGAAAAAAGAAGGACGAAGATAAATGTGTAAAACCCATTTCCATTGCCGTAAACTGAAAAATAAGCTGATGCTTACCCTGTCATGTCTTGCCGTTTTCTTTGGCTTATTTTGGCTATGTTGGATTTTGTTTACCTTAATTACGAAAGGCATTCCGGCGCTATCCATTGAGCTTTTGGTAGAAAAAACACCCGGTCCCGGTGAAAAAGGCGGTTTACTGAATGCCATTATTGGTTCAATCCTGATGATTATCGTCAGTACGTTGATTGGCACCCCTATCGGTATTCTCGCGGGTACTTACCTTGCAGAATATGGCCGTTATAGCCAATTAGCCAAAGTGACGCGGTTTTTAAACGATGTACTACTTTCCGCTCCTTCTATCGTGATTGGGCTATTTATTTATGCTATTTATGTGTCACAAGTCAAACACTATTCCGGTTGGGCTGGTGCATTTGCCTTAGCCATCATTATTATTCCCGTGGTCGTCCGGACAACCGATAATATGCTTAATCTTGTACCGAATAATTTACGTGAAGCCGCTGCCTCCTTAGGCTGTCCACAATGGCGAGTGATTACCATGATCTGTTATCGTTCTGCGCGTGCGGGGATCTTGACTGGGGTACTATTATCCATTGCCCGTATTTCAGGGGAAACGGCGCCATTACTCTTTACTGCCCTCTCAAATCAATTTATTTCCTTTGATATGAATGGCCCCATGGCCAATATCCCCATTGTGATCTACCAATTTGCTGCGAGTCCATTCCAAGACTGGAACGAACTGGCTTGGGCAGGGGCAACCTTAATTACCTTATTTGTTTTACTGCTTAATATTTTTGCACGCCTTTTCTTTCCACAGAAATCGAAATAAAAATGGGAGAAACCAAGATGAATACTCAAATTGTCAAACTAGAAGATACAAAATTAGAAGTGAATAACCTCAATTTCCACTATGCTGATTTTCATGCGTTAAAAAATATCAATATGCGCATTGCTAAACACAAAGTGACCGCCTTTATTGGTCCTTCTGGCTGTGGTAAATCAACCTTGCTTCGTTCCTTTAACCGAATTTTTGAGCTTTACCCAAATCAATATGCTACTGGCGAGATTAAATTAGATGGTGAAAATTTATTAACATCACCGATGGATATTTCACTTATTCGCGCCAAAGTGGGCATGGTCTTCCAAAAACCGACGCCCTTCCCGATGTCTATTTATGACAATGTGGCATTTGGGATCCGTTTATTTGAAAAATTAACTAAGTCCGAACTCAATGACCGCGTAGAATGGGCATTAACCAAAGCGGCATTATGGAATGAAGTCAAAGACAAATTAAATCAGAGTGGCGACAGCTTGTCGGGTGGACAACAACAACGCTTATGTATCGCACGCGGTATTGCAATTAAACCCGAAGTGTTACTCCTTGATGAGCCTTGTTCCGCACTCGATCCGATTTCGACCGCAAAAATCGAGGAATTAATTTCAGAACTCAAACACGATTATACCGTTGCGATGGTCACTCATAATATGCAACAAGCGGCCCGTTGTTCTGATTACACCGCCTTTATGTATCTGGGCGAGTTAATTGAATTTGATGAAACCCCAAAAATCTTCGATAAACCAAGACTTCAACGCACCGAAGACTATATCAAAGGTCGCATGGGATAAAAAACCAACAAAATCAAATTGCATCTCGTCTAATTTTAATTAAAATCAAACAGATTATGAACTTATCCTCATTTTTAGATGAGGATAATGTTTCCTCCCCCTATACATGGTATAACGTGAGGCGCATATGACAAAAATACTGGTGGTGGAAGATGAAAGTGCGATTCGAGAAATGATCAGCCTATTCTTAACACAACAAGGTTATGACATTATTGAAGCCGAAGACTATCAAAGTGCGGTCAAAAAATTAGCAGAAAAACCTCAACTCATTTTATTAGACTGGATGTTGCCTGGCCGTTCAGGGATCCAATTCATTCAGTTTTTAAAAAAACAAGCAGACACCGAGCGTATCCCCGTCATCATGCTCACCGCGCGGAGTGAGGAAGAAGATTGTATTACCTGCTTAAATACGGGCGCGGATGACTACATCACCAAACCTTTCTCCCCTAAAATCTTACTTGCTAGAATTGAAGCCGTGATCCGACGCGTTTATGAACAAAGTCAGAATAGCATTGAGATCGACGGATTGACCTTGGATCAAGATGCCTTACGTGTCAGCTATCAAAAAAAGGTGATTAACCTCAGTTCCACAGAATTTAAACTGCTTAAATTTCTCATGACCCACCCGGAAAAAGTCTATACGCGTGAACAGCTATTAGACTTTATTTGGGGCAATGATATTTATGTAGAAGACCGAACCGTAGATAGCTATATTCGTCGCTTACGTAAAAGCCTTGAGCAATATGGATTTGATCGCTATATCCAAACTGTGCGTGGGGCAGGTTATCGTTTTTCTCACCATTTTACGGACGATCTAAAATGAGAAGAACTTTTTCAATTAAATATTTTTTTATCGAATTAGCAATAAGCCTACTGATCGCTAGCCTCTTTTCTTATTTTGCCCAATCCTTTGCATTTTGGTTTATTGCTGTTCTGCTCTGTTTTTTAATTTTTCATCATTATAATGAATTTAAACTGCTTAAAATGCTCAATCCAGATGTTAAAGATAACTTAAAAAAAACACATCTACTTGATAATATTTCCCAAACCACGGCCTACTATAAAAGTAAAAATCGTAGGGAAAAGATTAAAACCTTACGTTTACTGTCCAAATTAAATAAAAATATTCAATACCTTCCCGATGCCATCATCATTTGTGATAACCAAGGGACTATTTCATGGTGCAATAATGCCTCACAAGAAATGTTCTTATTCTATTGGAGCAAGAAAATAAACAGTAAAAGTATCTTTAATGTTATTTTTTACAACGAGTTTAAACACTACTTTTATCAAACCACGCGCAAACGCCCTTTAGTGTTGCTCACCAATGAACATCGCTATATTGAGATCAATATTAACCATTATGATAATGAATCGCGTGTAATTATTGCTCGCGATGTTACACAAATGATTCGATTATTGTATTCTCGTCAAACATTCTTATCGAATATCAACCATGAATTACGTACCCCGTTGACGGTACTACAAGGTTACTTAGAATTACTGGAAGCAGAAAAAGATCACAGCCCATTAGCACAAAAAGCCATCCAAGCCATGCAAGCACAAAGCCAGCGAATGGCAAATTTACTGCAACAGCTCAATGTGTTGGCAAAAATTGAAAGCTCATCTAATCAGGAACATCAGCCCGTCAATATGTCACGCTTGATTTTAAACTTAAAAGAAAACGCTAACTTTTTAAATCACTCTCATCATCACATCCACTTTGAGATTGAACCAGATATTTATATATTAGGGGATGAAAGTCAGTTACAAAGTGCGGTTTCAAACCTCATTTATAATGCCATCAAGCATTCTGGTGAACATTGCCAAATCAATGTCAGCTGGCAATACTGTACCGAGGGGGCAAAATTTAGTGTATCTGATAATGGTATAGGTATTGCAGAGCATCACTTATATCATTTAACTGAGCGTTTTTACCGTGTTGATGAATCCCGTAGCAACCAAACAGGTGGCCACGGTTTAGGCTTAGCGATTGTCAAACATGCCCTTGAACATCATCATTCCCAACTTGAGATTGAAAGTAAAGAAGGCGAAGGGAGCTGTTTTTCTTTTATTCTGCCGAAGAAGTTATTGTGTGCTCGCCCAAAAACGGAATAAACCAAAAGAAGATCATTCCGATCTTCTTTTTATCTTGTGAAGGTTCAACTTAGAAACCAATCGTGTTTTTCTTTGTCCCTTGTTTCATCATACACTCTTCCTCTAACGCCTTGATCCAATCCTGTACCGTTTCAAACGCACAAAAATGATGTCGACGGGCAACCAAAGCAAAATCACCTAAAGTAAGCATCGTTAATTTTTGCAAACGCGTGATGTCGGACTCCATCAATTTCGGTAAACCTAATTTTTTGACTTGCGTGTGTGCTAATGCCTTAATCTGTTCCTGTTGCAAATAATCAAAATGCAATTTTAAATCAAAACGACGCAATGCCGCAGGATCAAGCCCCGCCATTAAATTGGTCGATACCACCATTACTCCCTCAAAACGCTCAATTTGAGTCAGCATTTCATTCACTCGGCTATGCTCCCAACTATGCTGCCCAGCTTCTCGTGCAAATAAAAACGTATCCACTTCATCCAGCACCAACAAGCGATTTTCCTGTTTCGCTTGTTCAAACACTTTCGCAATTTTTTGCTCGGTTTCCCCCACATAAGGGCTCAATAAATCCGATCCTTGACAGAGCAACAACGGCATATCTAATAACGTGGCTAACCATTCAGCCCAAGCCGTTTTCCCCGTGCCTGGCGGACCGTAACAACAAATGCGTCCCTGTTTCGATTTTCGCAATCCTTCGCTAATTTGGTGTAAATCTTGTGTACACGTCACATAATCAAGGGAATAATCAAGTTTTTGTGCAGGTATTGGGAAAGCTTTTTTATAGCCTTGAGCCTGTAAAGTCTGGTTAAATATCGCCAACAATTTTTCAGAAACATTCAGCTGCGGATCTTGCTGTTTTAAATGCTTCACCACCTTAAGACCTTTTGTTAGCACTGCGGGGGATAAATTAGGGATCTGCGAAAAATAACGAATCTCTGCTTCTGATAATGTTTCTACCGCCTGCTCACGGATGAGCGCTTGCCGATAATGAATCGGTAATTGTGGCATTTCAAAAATGAGATCAAAACGGCGTAAATAAGCAGGATCAATCCCCTTCACCGAATTAGAAATCCAAATCATTGGCGTGCTGTTATTTTCTAAAAAATGGTTCACCCAAGCTTTGTGTTTTTGTGCAACTGACCGTTCAAAAAAGCCACTAGAAAACACATCCTCTACTTCATCAAAAATGATCAATGATTTTCGCCCTTTCAATAACATTTGAGCAAGATGACAACGATTCAAACGCTTTTCACCATTAATCACCTCCCCATCACTGTCTTCATGATGCAAAAAATAACAAGGAAGCGTTAAACTTTGTGCAAGCAAAATAGCCAATTCCGTTTTTCCTGTTCCCGGCAAACCATAAAGTAGAATATTGACGCCTTTTTTCTGACAATGAACCGTCTCTTTCAAATAATCTAATAGCATATTCCGCATATCGCTAATATGTTCAAAATGGCTTAAGGTTAAAGAGGCGTTTTGAGCAACCCTCAAGCATTTTGTTAAAAGCGTATCTTCGTTTAATTCAAATAATAAAAACTCATCAAGATCTAGGGTATCGCCCCATTCAATGTGATCATCAACATCAGAATAATAAGATCGACTTTTACCCATTAATCCATAACTGATTAATTTGTTTGCTTTACTCACCGCACTTATCACTTTCGTTTTGGATATGCCTAATAAGCTAGCGATAATACGACAAGACGTGCTTAAATCTGCACTACCGAGCAACTCTAGCCCCACTTCGAGTGCCTTTTCCGCCCGAATATGCATAGATAATTGTAAAATGGCAAATTCTGCTTCATTCAGTTCCAAATATCGCTGCATTCTATGCAAATTGTCATAAGCGACTGCCAAATAATCAGGAGTAATCAATGGAAGTGCTTTAATTTTTTGATAACGTGCTTTAAGTAACTTTGTGACGGTTGGCTTAATGGACTGCGTGCCAAACACACCTGATGCTTTGCTTGATGTTTCATCTGTTGTCACTAATAAATCATCTTCTTCAGGTAATCCCAAAGCACTCGCCAAATCATCAGAATAATAATCATTTCTTCTGATCAATTTATTAATTTGATTATGTTCAAATAAAATTTTTAAAATTAATTTTTCTGCATAAGGTGAAACCGTCGGTTTATTTAATTTAATTTCACGCATAAAACCTCTCCTATCCTGATCTACCACGCTATTTTAGAAATGATTGCGACAATTTGTGTCGCATAAAAAAGATAGAGCATTTCTTTTTATATGAATAACTTTTACACTAATCACATCAAATAAATAGACAAGGAAAAGACGATGAACAAACCACTTTTATATATTGATATGGACAATGTGTTAGTTGATTTTCAATCTGGAATCGACCAATTACCGCAAGAAATACAAATAAAATATCAAGGCAGACTGGATGAAGTGCCAACTATTTTTTCATTAATGAAACCAATGGAAAATGCCATTCGAAGTGTCTATATCCTCGCTAAACATTATGATATTTATATTCTGTCCACTTCGCCTTGGGGCAATCCGAGTGCGTGGATGGATAAATTAAATTGGATCCAACATTATTTTGGTAAAGAAAAAGGCAATTTGTTATATAAAAGGCTGATTCTCAGTCATCATAAACATTTACATAAAGGGGACTACATTATTGATGAGCGCACGGCAAATGGCGTGGATAAATTTGAAGGTGAACACATTCATTTTGGCTCTGAGCAATTCCCAAATTGACAAACCGTCACTCAGTTTTTACTGAATCAAGCCAAACTGCAAAGCATTCTTGATGAAACATGTATGCAAGAGGCACAAGCAGCAATAACACGCTTTTGGCAACGGGAAATTAATCATGAAAAAATTTTTGTAAAAACCACCGCACTTGATGAATTACACAGCCATGATGCCAAAAATATCCAGCACTTTTTGCAAACAGAATATCAATGCGATGCTTATCATTTATCAACGAACTATGGTGATTTTTATTGCATTGTGAATAAAAAGGATCACCCTGATTTTCATGACAGTATCTCCAAACTAAAAGCCCATTATACCGCCGAATATCTTGATTTTGCTCAAGATCGCAATCACATCTTATCTTCATTGTCCCTGTTCTTAGGCTTAGAAAATAAAACATTAAGCAGAAAAAAGGCGTTGCGGATCAACCGTTATGATGAACTTTCGGTATATCAAGCAGGCAATGTCATGGGGAAATGGGCACAAGCAACCGCCATTAACCACCTCAAACAACAACTGGACAAAATCGCCCTTCCTCCAACTACGCTTTTTGAAAAAGTGCAACAATGTTATCAACGCACTCCGTTGTTATTCAAAGATCATCAAGGGATTTTTCAAGCAAAAGAGGTGGCACTGATTTATCCACCACACTACCCTTTCTCCACAACCCTGAAGATCGCCTTTCGCCAATTATCCCCTTCAGAAACACAATTTAACCAACTTGAAAATGGCACAAAAATCCTATTTTGTCATTTTGAACAAGGCATTAATCTATTTGATGATAACGAAACAACTATTGAGTTTACAAACCTCAACAAGGTAAGTGAAATATTGGAAATTTATCAGAAAGTTGATGGGGAATGGGTGAAAGAATAATTAAGTGAATAACAATCCGCCCGTAAAACGGGCGGTTTTTAGGCCACCCTATAAGGGCCTAGTACTTCACATGCCCCTCAAGGGGCATGTGAATTCTGACAACCGTTCAATAACTCTGTTGCCTACCCCTTAAGGGGTCCACATATTCTTTCTTCGATAAATTATCCTGAATCATATCTTCCTTTTCCTGATTTCGGATATATTCCTCTACAACTTTCGTATTTAAACCTACTGTACTTACATAATAGCCTTTCGCCCAAAAATTTCGGTTTCCATACTTATATTTCAAATTTGCATGTCTTTCAAATATCATTAGCGATGATTTACCTTTTAAATACCCCATAAAACTTGAAACTGCCAGTTTAGGAGGTATCCTTAACAGCATATGGATATGAGCTTTCATTGCATATGCCTCTATTATCTCTACATTCTTGTAGTGACATAATTGTCTTAGTATCCCTCCTATATCAACTCGCAATTTTCCATAAATTGCTTTTCTCCTATACTTAGGGATAAAGACTATATGGTAATTACAGTTCCATCTTGTGTGTGATAGACTTGAATCGTCATTGGATTTACTTGCCATGGCTTATCCTCCTATATGTTGAATTTTGGTTGTCAGCCTTGTTCATTATAGGAGGATGTTTTGTTCTGCTCACCGCTTAAGCTTTTCCGCTCCATACGCAAAGCGTATGGTTTTTATAGCTAGACTTTGTCTAGCTATAATAATAAATAAAGCCGCTTCTAGGCGGCTTTATACTAGGTCTTATAATAACTTTACATTCTCAAAATAAAAAGAGTCATTTAAATATAATCAAATAGTTAAATACGATATGATTTTAGAAACCATATCATCTCTACGCTCTTTTATAGTCTCAACAGACCAATTTTTTGGATATTTTTTCATAATATCTTGAGTAATATTAAATCTTGTTTTACCATCAATCCCCTTTCCATCATAAATATCAACTTTTGAGACATAATCCCTATTACTTGCCTGAATATTCTTTATACCAGATAATAAAGTAAGATTACCTAATGAATTAATAAACTCTTTAGCATCATTTTCAGTAAAATATTGAGACCAATTTAAATCATCTTTTTTCCATTCCTTTGGCAGAATATGTTCAGTATGAATATCATTAGATATTTCTACAAAGCTCATTTTTTCTTGAGTATTATATTCTAATAAGAATAGAACTGGCTTATGCCAACTTTTGTTATAAACATTTTGTCTAGGTAAGAAAGACTGATAAGATTCATACTTTTCTAGGTTTTTTAAAATTACATTCTTGATATCAACTATATCAGAATGTTTTTTAACTTCTTTTATTATATTGAATGAAGTTTGTTTAACCCTACTTGACGTACCTTCAGCAATCCAACTTTGATAAAAATATCTCATTATCAAATTTTTCAATAAATCAAAGTCACGATAATTTTTTTGCTTAGCCGTAGCTAATATAGCTTTCCAATATAATTTGTTAGGTAAATATTTTAATAAAGAAATATCCGAGTCAAAATTATCAGACACAATTTCAACTAAGTTTTTTGCAAAATTTTCTATATCCAAGATAAGACTATGTGGTTCTTTATCTTTTAATTTTATTTTATATTCTTCCTGTAACGAATTTCTCGGATTTTCTGCAGTAGAATAAAACAAATATAAATTAAATAAATTTTGCATATTTTCCTTACTTTGCTTACATAGATTCTCTATTCTTTTCCAAACCTCTATAAAACTTTCCCTATCAGTTTTACAATTTAATTTCTGTAATAAGTATGCTTTTATAATATCAGTTGGATTGAGATCTAGCCCCCTATCATTTAATACTGAAAATAATTTTATCGCAAAACTTTCATCAACACACTTTATCCTAATTAAAAGAACCCTTTCAAAAATATAATCAATCATACTTTGAAAGTTTGGAATATAGTCCTCTGATGAGGGATTATTTGCTTCTTCAATCAATCTTTTAAAATAAAATGCTGTTTTTAAAAATCTATTTTCTTCGGATTTGCTTTCATTATCTAAGGATATACCATCAATAATACTTGTTTTAAATAAAGAATGATTATCAAGATGGGTTGTTAACTTAAGCCTTGCATTATGAATCTCATCTTCATCATCACGTATGCATTTATTAATAACTATGTTTGTTTTGGATGATAAATCAAGTTTCATATCTCTTAACACACAAAATAATATAGTTAATGTTGTCAACCTTTGTTGCCCATCTACAATCTCAAAACTTTTATCTTTCTTAATAACAACTAAAGAACCCAAAAAATAGTTTTGATCAACATCACCATTCTTTTCATAATTTTTATATGCCTCTAATATGTCATACCATAATTGATAAACTCTTTCTTTATCCCAAGAATAAGGTCTTTGATAAATTGGTATTTGATAAAATATATCTGAATCACTAAATATTCTCTTTATATTTAAGGTTTCTGGATAAAACATTGGTTGTTCCATATTAATTACTCCTGTTTATAAAAACGATAACCACCAAAAAGCATTACGTCTTTTCAGGTGATTAGTATTATAGCGACCTTGCAATTTTTCCATAAAATAACGACTTGCAAGCTCAGAGGGTATTAGAAGCATCATCAGAAATACTAATAATCAAACTTTCTTTTTCTACTTGAGTCATTTCTGGCTTTTTAATCTATATTGTTAAACCTCTACACCACCAAAGGCTGCATTTTGATTACGTTCAGCATCCCTGCTTATCAGTAGAAAGTGACTTTTCACACCCTATTCATCCATGATTAAAAGTGATCTAACTTTAAAAATTTTCCTTATGTTTTGCATTTTCGATAATTTTTAAGAAATATTGATGCCCTTCTAATAACGTGTTTAATGCATCTTGAATCGGCCCCATTGCATCTTCTAAATTATCCTCTTCATAACAAGCTATCACTTGTTGAACATCTAATGGCTTAATGGGCAAATACCAACATAAATCATCTGGATAAAATTTAAAGCCTAATGCTTGCAATTGCGGAAATGCTTCATTTTGATTTTTCAAAAACGTTTTCCACTTGTGTTTAGTTTGTTTTATTTTTTCATTTCCCCAACATGGATAAAATACAAAAGCCATTCTATCTTTTTGGTTAGAAAATAATGTGGTTAACCAAAACTGATTCCCCTCATTTTCTTTTAGCACTTTCTCTGATATTAAAATATATCTTGCTAAACTGTTTTTCCAAGATGGGGATTGTTCATTTTTCTCCGTTTCCCACAAAGGAATAGTAAAATTAATCTCATTTTCATGAAAATTAAACACACCTTTCGTTGAATCCAACTCTTGTTCTACGAAATCTTTTACCACCTCATCAATAACACCAAAGATTGTTGGCTCGAGTTCTTCCTCAATAAACGCATAAGCCTCATCCAACATATTGATATTTTCAAGCACTAATTTCACTGCCTGTTGTTTGCTCATAGCAATCTCCTTATTTTCATTAAAAAGTTAGTATGTGTTTGACAAACTGTTTACCCAACCAAAGTCCTAAATTATTTGGGTTATGTTTTAAGTGAGTATTAATTTCACGATTTAAGTCATGGGCAAAATTACCCCAAGATAATCCAATAATTTGCGAATTATTTTCATGTTCCTCTGGGACTTTACCTGTTGGTGTTAAATAAATGATTTTCCATGGACGAATGCCTGATTTCGCCATAGCAACGTCTTGGTATCTTTGGAGTTGGTTAATGCCTTCCACGGCATCAATTTTTACTTCAATAAAAAGTAAAAAGTTTTCCCCATCAATTTCAATGTCCACTCTTTCACTCTGCTCACCTAACGGGCAGCATTCTTCAGTGGCACGATAATTTTTAATTTTTTCCACCCCAATACTGCGAGGAAGTGCCTTTAATAAGCTATTAAGGAAAAAATCGCCCTGTCCATGGGTTTCGGATACATCTAAAAACCAACGTAGTGTTTTACTATTGCGTACCTCATTGCGACCTAAATTTGCTGCCGCCCATACATTTGCCAAAATGCCTCTTTCTTTTTCCTGTTGAAAAAAACGAGATACGCTCTGATAAGTTTCAAAAAATTGCTGTAATTTGACCGCACTTGGGATAACGATCTCTTTCTTTTTTGATGCAGGTTCGGTAAAAGAAATCGTTGAACAGACATCCAAAAAGTGCCTTAACTGGGTAAGATTTAAAGCCTGATAAAATGTCGCTGATGTTTCCATTATGCCTCCTATTTTTATTCATACTATAACAACTCTAACGTCATTTTATGTCGTATAGTGTGTTAGGTTTACTCAAGGTGTATTACCACCACCGAAAAATCATCTCGTCTTTTTAGGCGTTTGGTATATTGTCTAAGTGCGGTGAGTTTTTCTTCGATTTTGTCGAATTTCTGCCAAATGGCGTGTCTGATGTGTTCGGGGATGTCGTCTGTTAATCCATCCGAACACAGTAAAAGAGAATCCCCTTTTTGTAATTGATATTGCTCGGTGAAAATACGGAAATCCGTTTCTTCGTGGTCTGCGATGAGTGCATCGGATAAGCCGTAATACATTGCGGCATATTCTGTGCGTTGATCTGGGCTTGGGATGAGTTCGTTCAGTAAAATATGATCTTGGCTAAGTTGGATCCATTCGCCCATGGGAGTAATACGATACGCTCGGCTATCGCCCACATTCATGATCAAACATTGTCCGTTGGGTGAGAGTTGAGCGGCGACAAAGGTACAGCTTGAGCCGTAAATACGTTTACAATGTGCTTCACAAAATTGTTGATGTGTGGCTCTTAACCATTGGGAATTGAGATGGTTACAAGCTTGCAATTTTTCCATAAAATAACGGCTTGCAAGCTCTGGGCGAGGGCTATTAGACACACCGTCAGAAATGCCGATAATCAAATTTTCCTTTTCAATTTCAATCGTTTCTGACTTTTTTAGTACATATTGATAAACACGTTCACCATCAAAGAGTGCATCTTGATTACGTTTTTTCAGCGTCCCTGCTTGCTGACAGAAAGTGACTTTCCACATTATTCCATTCCCATTTTATTTTTTATTTATATAGATAACATTGTTTTAAAATTGAACGCATCTATTGTAGCGTAGCAAATGATTTTTCATATTCATTTTTGAATATCTGACACATTAGCGTTCTGTTTCTTGATGAGGCTCACAATTTTTCTGTTGTAACACTTCATCTAGTGCCAACAGCGCATCAAGTGCGGTCATTTTTAAGCCTAAAAACTTCGTTTTACAGATCACGCCTGATTCCTGTGGGTTAATACGAATGAAGCTCCCTTTCTTCATTTTTGCAATGCGTTCCCCAAAGCGACGAACGGTAGGAACCGTTTTTCCTGCCCCCAGTTCAATGACCACAAGGTTGTCAACCGTTTTCAGCCAAACCTCTAATTTCAAACGTTTGATTTCCTGATAAGTATCACTGTAGCACCAATCGTCAAACATCAAGACATTTTGACGCACTTGCGCACCACAATCCGGACAACGCGGGATATCACTAATAATACGATGATTTTCCTCGTCCACCTCAGGGTGAAAATGTCGTGCAGACCAACTTATATCACGACAGTTTTTGATACATTGCATCCGCTCAATCGTCCCATGCACTTCATAAACCCGACCATCATCAAAACCAGCTTTTTGAAAATGTCCATCTACATTGCTAGTAAAAACAAAATAGCCTCGTGCTTTTTGTGCTGCCCACCGCTGTAAAATTTGATAGCCTTGATGAGGTGTTGCTCGCCGATATTGATGTAAGCGATGCCCCCAAAACCAATACATCAGTTGTGGGTGTAAATCGAAAGAAAGTGGTGTGGCAAACGTTTGAAAATCTAAATTTAACGAAGCTAAAGGTGGATAAGCGTTCCAAAATCCGCCCACACTACGAAAATCAGGTAACCCTGAATCCACACTCATTCCCGCCCCTGCGGTAATTAAAATACCGTCAGCCTGTTTGATATAGTCAGCCGCAATCTGTAAGTCCGTCTTCATTGCTTTCTCCTAGTAGCTTATTGAGTCAGAAAAGACTTTCATTATTTTTTGTTGTTTTGTGCGTTGTTCTTCAACTTTTTTCAATAAAGCAGAAAGTTGTGTCTCATCAGCAATGGGATTTCCCGCTAACAATACCTCTTCCAAAAACGGTAATTCAAATAATGGCGAAATATCGCGAATTTGATTAAACGGTAAGGATACTTCTCGTAAACTTTTACACTGTGCTAAGGTGCGAATATCAGCGATTTGTCTATGTCGAATAGAGAATCGTTCCAAACGGTTAAAGTAACGTAAATCAGGGATATAATCTAAGGATGGACCTTTATAAAAACCAATTTCAGTTAAACAAAAAACATGAATTAAATCCGTTTTTCTTCTTAACTCGATTTCCGCACTCGGCTCATAAAACTGTTTAGCGGGAGTGAAAAGTTTATCGCCATGATAAATATGTGTCGTAAAGATTTTCTTCCAAAGCACAGGCAACGCATCCCACCACGCTTGTTGTTCGTCTGTCACAATCAGAGAAAGGCGAACTCCCTCCTCGTTCATCTCGGTAATCACACCATTTGCCTCTAACTGTTCCACAATCCGTGCCGCACGATTAAATCCGACTCTAAACTTACGCTGAATCTCGCTGATTGAAGCGTAACAATACTCAATTACAAAGTCTTTCACTTGGGGGAATAATTCATCAAGTGCCAATACATTGTCTGATACTTTCATCGCCATAAGACTCTCCTTTGTTGTATTTTTTACCCTCATCATAATGACCGTTACGACAAAATATGTCGCAATGAAATTTTGGATATAAAAAAGCCTGTTTTGTCAAACAAACAGGCATTCAAGCTAGGTCATAAGTCTGAAAAGAAAAAATATTACAAATATTCTTTCTTCACATGCCAAATATCTTCACCGTAGCTAGCTAACCAACCATCCAACATGGCACTTTCAACCACCGTGGCTTGCATAACATAATAATCAGGATGTGTTTCGAGAAGAGTTTGATCTTCCGATAATGGGGTTTCAAGTAAATAAAACCCTTGTAAGCGGTCTATATGGAAAGTGAGGCGGATTTTTTTACCCCTACCAAAACCAAAACGCGCTTCATCCATATATTTTTTTAAGTTGAATTCTTTTGGGCGTTGGAAAGTGAAGGTGGAGGCGTTGACATCAAGAAAACGATGTAAGGCTAAATGGAAAATATTGCCATCTTCGTACTGTGCCACTAAATAGCAACTCGGTCCTTGTTGTACCAATGCCAAGGGTTTAATTTGTGCTGAATGCTGCTTCCCTTCTGAATTTTTATAACGGATATTGAGCATTTTATTTTGGTAAAGTGCGGTACTAATTATAGTAAAAAATTCAGGATTCATTTTGGCAGGAATCAAAGGCTGACTGGTTGGGGCAATAGCGACTTTGCCTAACCACTCACTGCCTGCTTTTTTCGCATCATCATCCAATAAATTACGCTTTGCCTGTTCAAAAAACGGCTCCATCGATGCCATAATATTGGTTGGTAAGAGGGTAGCAAGTTGATTTTTAGCAAGCATTAAGACTAAGGACTGATGCTCCGTTAAAATAGGTACCCCCAGTCCATTGCTATTCTCTTTCCAACGGTAGCCACAAGGTTTCTCACCATCACAATCGAGTTCTGTTTTAAATGCCTCACACAAACTCAATAATTGTCTCTGGATAGTACGGATATCCCTTTTATAGCCTATTTCAGCTAATCTTGCTTGGATTTCCTTGGCGCTTGTTTTTCTAGATTTGGGAATCAAACGTAAAATGGCTAACTGAAGATGTAACGCCCCGTATTTGTCCTCTTTCATCTGGTCTCCTGATTGCACTTATCCCTTATGCCTTACCAAAAAACGCCAAAATATTCTCCCGAATGGCACGCACAGGGAATTTAATAAACAGTTGCCATCTGGCTTCTGAATAAAAAGGCTGATGGAACGGTCTTAATCGTTTATACACCTCAAACGCTTCCTCTCTACGCCCTAAACGATATAACGCCTCCGCCCAAATCAGCTGGGCTTTAGCGTACATATGCATATCATCTTGCGCAGAAACCATTGCACAAGTGGTAATACATTCTGGATAACGTTTTAGGTTTTTGAGGATAAGTGCCGCATTGGTTTTTGCCGTCGCAAAAATAGTGGCACCCTCAGGATGTGTTATTGAATCCAACATCTTTAGCGACGCATCAAGCTTATTAAGACTAATCAACACCGAGCTTAAAAACAGTTTATCTTCGCCATCTAATTGTTGTTGAGTGACAAACGCTTGATAAAGTTGTTCAAGCTCCTCAACGTGTTTCAAGTGAATCAATAGATTCGCTAATTGCATTTGTGCAGAACGGTATACCCTTTTATTGTCCATTGGTACCGCACGGTACATCGCTAAAACGGTATCAAAATTACGCAACATTTTTGCGGGTTTTTCTTTTTCCAATAACTCTAAAAGTGCCGCTTTTTGAATTTGTACAAGATGATAAAGATCAGGTTCAATCTCTTGATCGATGTCCACATCTTCCAATGTTAATAAGGCGGCTTTCATCTTTTTTTGTTTCGCTAATTCAATCGCAGGTCCTGCAACCGCCAAAAAGCGTTGACTTAAGTTTTCATCTAACATAGTTAACTTGCTTTATTGCACCTCAAAGAAATGTTCGCGTAATTGTTGTAATTGATCGCGCACGGCCGCGGCTTTTTCAAACTCTAAATCCTGTGCGAACTTATACATTTGTTGTTCTAATTTGTTAATTTGTTGCTGATATTCTTTCGCTGTTTGCGGCACAGTATAAAGTGCGGGCGTTTCTTCCACTTTTTTCGTCTGTTGACGCGATTTCGCTTTGTAGTTGGCACCTTGTCCAATATCCAGTAACTCGCCGACTTTCTTATTCAATGCCTGTGGCACAATCCCGCGCGCCTCATTATATTTGATTTGTTTTTCACGACGGCGATTGGTTTCAGTGATCGCTTTTTCCATTGAATGAGTGATGCGATCTGCATATAAAATCGCTTTACCTTTTAAATTACGCGCTGCACGTCCAATGGTTTGAATTAATGAACGTTCGGAGCGTAAAAAGCCTTCTTTATCTGCATCCAAAATCGCCACCAAAGACACTTCCGGAATATCTAAGCCTTCACGCAGTAAGTTGATCCCAACTAACACATCAAACTCTCCTAAACGCAGATCACGAATAATTTCTACGCGTTCAACGGTATCAATATCCGAGTGTAAATAACGTACACGAATGCCATGTTCATCTAAATAATCGGTCAAATCTTCTGCCATTTTCTTGGTCAGTGTCGTGACTAAAACGCGTTCATTTTGATCCGCTCTTTGGCGAGCTTCAGACAGTAAATCATCTACTTGAATCGCCACTGGACGAATTTCAATTTCAGGATCCAATAAGCCTGTTGGACGCACTACTTGATCAATAATTTCCCCAGCGGATTTTTCTAATTCATAAGGACCCGGTGTGGCTGAGACATAAATCGTTTGGGGGGCTAAACGTTCAAATTCCTCAAAACGTAAAGGGCGATTATCCAATGCGGAAGGTAAACGGAAGCCATATTCCACCAGCGTTTCTTTACGAGAACGATCACCACGATACATTCCACCAATTTGCGGCACTGTTACGTGGGATTCATCGATAATCAGCAACGCATCTGAAGGCATATAATCGAACAAGGTTGGCGGTGGTTCGCCTTCATTACGCCCTGATAAATAGCGTGAATAGTTTTCAATGCCCGAGCAATAACCGAGCTCATTCATCATTTCAATATCAAATTGGGTACGTTGTGTAATCCGTTGTTCTTCTAATAATTTGTTGCTTTCCAATAAGCATTTTTTTCGCTCCGCGAGTTCTTGTTTGATTTTTTCAATGGCATCTAAAATCCGCTCCCTTGGCGTCACATAATGGGTTTTCGGATAAATGGTATAGCGAGGGACTGTACCAAAACTTGTGCCCGTTAATGGATCAAACAAGCTTATACGTTCGATTTCATCATCAAATAACTCAATCCGTACCGCTTTGTCATCGGATTCGGCAGGGAAAATATCGATAATTTCACCACGCACGCGGAATGTGCCTCGCTGAAAAGCCTGATCATTACGCGTATATTGCAATTCAGCTAGCTGGGCTAAAATTTGGCGCTGATTAATGATCGCACCGGTTTGTAAATGTAACATCATTTTTAAATAAGAATCTGGATCGCCCAGACCATAAATAGCTGAAACGGAGGCGACAACGATGGTATCTCGACGTTCTAAAAATGATTTTGTAGCGGATAAACGCATTTGTTCGATTTGCTCATTAATTGAGGCATCTTTCTCAATAAAGGTATCGCTACTTGGTACATAAGCTTCTGGCTGATAATAATCATAATAAGACACAAAATACTCAACCGCATTTTCTGGAAAAAATGCTTTCATTTCTGCATAAAGCTGAGCTGCAAGGGTTTTATTGGGTGCGAGTAGCATAGCTGGGCGATTTAATTGTGCGATCACATTGGCAATCGTAAAGGTTTTCCCTGATCCCGTCACCCCCAATAAAGTTTGATGGGCGAGCCCATTTTCAAGCCCCTCAATCAGCTGTGTAATGGCTTGTGGCTGATCCCCTGAAGGCGAAAAGTCCGAATGCAAAATAAAGGGTTTTGTATTGATTTTATCTGTCATAGTCTTATTAACATTCTATTCAAAGTGCGGTCAATTTTATCACAATTTTGTAACAGTTTTTGATTTAAAAAATCTAAGTTTTACACAGAGTTATATTTGTCAAGATTTAAACCTCACAATTTTAGGAAAAAATTCTCTTTTTTTTATGGATTTTTTATAACTTATTGAAAAATAAAAAAATGTTATTTTGCAACCAATTCTATAAAGAGATGTCATAATACCAGTTATTCTCTAGCTTGAGCGATTTTTTTTTACAACAACTCACAGACTTATCCACAGGCTCTGTGGATATAAAAAGCAGTTAAAAAAAAGAAATTTTTTTGCCTTTTTAAGGTTGACAAGACAGATCAAGCACATTATCATACGCGACCTAAATTCCTTGTGATACAGTTTTTTTCCTCCTTAGTTCAGTCGGTAGAACGGCGGACTGTTAATCCGTATGTCGCTGGTTCAAGTCCAGCAGGAGGAGCCACCTTTTTCTTTTGGTGAGCTTTTATTTGTCTCCTTTTATAAAAGTTTCATTTTTTACCAAAAGCTTTTAAGCCCATATCCTCCTTATGGGCTTTTATTTTTTCTTGTATAGTCTTCTCTTTCCCCATTTTTGCATATATTATACGCGACCATATTGCCTGCTTATTTGTTTATAGGATGTTAAATGTTAGTAGAAGCTTCACTCGCCATTGTTGTTGGGTTGATTATTTTAGTGTGGAGTGCCGATCGCTTTGTTGATGGTGCTGCCGCATTGGCGCGTTATCTTGGTATGTCCCCACTGCTAATTGGCATTTTAATTATCGGCTTTGGCACATCAATGCCCGAAATGGTTGTCTCTGCTTTATCCGCGCTTAATGGTAGTCCGGGGATTGCATTAGGTAATGCTTATGGCTCGAATATTACCAATATTGCTTTGATTCTTGGTCTCACTGCCTTGATCAAGCCTTTAACCGTACATGGTAGTGTGATCAAAAAAGAACTGCCTATACTATTGATCGTCACTTTACTCTCTGCCTATTTTCTATTTGATATGCGCATAGCACGCCTAGAAGCGATTGCCTTATTAGCACTTTTTATTGGTTATGTGGCATGGACAATTTGGTCAAGTAAAAAACAACGTGTCACGATTCAAGCCAATTATGAAGAAGATAATAGTGAACAACATCTGTCTTTTAAATCGGCCTTATTTTGGTTGATTATCGGTTTAGCTTTACTTATGTTAAGTTCACAATTGCTGATTTGGGGAGCGGTAAAAATTGCGCATTACTTAGGGGTGAGTGATTTAGTGATCGGCTTAACCGTAGTGGCAATTGGTACATCATTGCCCGAAGTCGCTGCGTCTATCGCGGCTGCACGCAAAGGCGAAGTAGATTTGGCCGTTGGAAATATTATTGGATCCAACTTATACAATACGCTTGCGGTGGTTGGTCTTGCTGGTGTTATTATGCCCATTCAAGCTGAAAATGCTGTTCTATCACGCGATATGTTAGTGATGCTTTCGTTAACACTTGCACTCTTTGTTTTAGGCTTTATCGCTTACAAAAAACGAGGTCAAATTGGTCGCCTATCCGGATTTTTATTTCTCAGTAGCTACATAGGTTATACCGCCTTCCTGATTCACACTGCCGTTATCACTAACTAAATAGTGTGGCGCCACCACGTACTGTTATTGTCGTCCCGTATAATAAACTCGTTGCAAAAAAGATCAGCACTATCCCGGCAACGAGTTTCAATAATCCTCCCCAACGTTGTTGCAGTGTTGGGGAAAATTGATACCACTTTCCTACATTCATCGCGGTATTTCGGGCATAGAGCACAATTAACGCAAAGCCCGACAACGTCAATCCTGTCCCAAATGCCATAGCAAAGGTAGCGATAATCCCCCAAGAATATAAATCAAGCATGTACGCCAAAAACAAAATAAAAATCGCACCAGAACAAGGGCGCATACCAATACTGAAAATCACTAAAAGCTGAGATTGCCAATCCCGTGCTTGTGTCAACTGTGATGGATTCGGCGCATGCTGATGACCACAACCACACGTCACTGAATGAGCCTGTTCAGGTTCAATGGGACGTTGTCCAAATTTAATTGGTGAGCGATCAAATTGAAGAGCATAAATTTTTAGTGGCGACTTTTGTCGTGTTTTCACATAATCGAGATACAATTTTCGCCCATTTTGATAACACCATCGGATGCCCAACAATAACAGGAATAAAAAGGCAATACGTTCTAACCAAAGTTGACTGAGCTTGAAATAAGCGGAAGACAAATTCAGTATCACCACGACCAATGAAGTCAAGCAGACTGCAACGCCGCCTTGAACAAGCGAGGAGAGAAAAGTGAGTGTCATACTCGTTTTGAGCTGAGTTTGGTGAGTAGATAAGTAGGTCGCAATAATAAACTTACCATGCCCTGGACCGATAGCATGAAACACACCATATAAAAAGCTAATCCCAATTAACCACATCCCCGCATCGGTTTGATGGGTTTGAATTTGGTGTAAATAATGGGACATTAACTGATTAATATCACGTTGCCAAATGGCGATTTTAAAAAATAAATAGGGAAATAAAAAATAAGCGCCAATACCAAGTAGTAGCAGAAGAAGAATATATTTGATCGGAAACACTATTCGCATAATAACATCACTTTCTGTGCAAAAATAACCCCTAAAGAATCGTCTTCATTACGTTGTGTTTGATCCAACGAACTGGCATACTCACGAATTTTAGCATCCACTTGAGGCTCAATCACACGACCTTGGCACTGTGGAGGCAGTGCTGAAAAATCAAGCGCATTTTTATTTCCTTGGTCATAATACATGGCAACATAGTAGGTTGGATCGTAAGTTAACAACGTCAATTCATCCTTTGCTAAGGTTCTCGGTTGCGATAACAAGAAATCAAAATAATATTGCACCTGATTCTGATTTGATTTCATACCATAGTTCTGTGGTTTGGCGCGATATTTTATTTTTTTTCCAGCTTTATCGTACAAGTAACTAAAATAATGCTCATGTACAATGTTGCCCATCACTTCTTCAATTAACGCTTTTAACGCCTCTTTATCCCCTCGTGTTTGGCGAAGATCATACAGTACCGCGGCAGAGCTTGCCTCATCGAGCGTCCATTGCATCGAAAAACCAATGAGTTGTTGCTCTTGTACTAGGATTTTTGTTTTCATATCGATAAACGCATGTGGGTGTGCTTGCACCACAATAGCAAAGAGCAAGCACACTACCCCGAAACAATAGCGAGAAAACGTTTTCATGTTAACAACCTTAATCTTAAAAATACTTTGTCCATGTTGTCTCAGATAAGTTCACGCAGTAGCGCTTAAATCACAATCAAAGAGAAAGAGCAGTCTAATTTTCTGGCTAAACCGTTTTCAAATAGAGTGAAAAACATGCACAATTATTTTTTTTTGTGATTTACTTCAAAAATAATGTAAAAATTGTTTCTCTTTAATGTAAATTTATGTAAAATGAGCACCGTCAAGTGATTGCTTGATATTCATAAAGTTCCTAAATAAAATAATCATAAATAGCTAAACTACTTTCCTACCCTCCACTTCGGAGGGTTTTTTTTATTTTCAAGGGGTTAGTTCACTCCCACATCTTCTTTTTTTCTTTTAGTGGCTGTTTGGTGGCAACGACGTTACTTAATAGGGCGCGACTCAACGCGCGTTTTCAACAACCCATTATTTTATCTGCCGTATTGCGTAAACTGCTTTTGTTTCTCTGACAAGACGTTTTTTTATTTGTCAGTTAGCTAATCTAACAAATTTCAAGTAAAATAACCGCACTTTTATTTCAAACGCATAACGAGAGAAATTATGTCATCACAATTTGTTTATACGATGCATCGCGTGGGCAAAATCGTACCACCAAAGCGTCATATTCTAAAAGATATTTCTTTAAGCTTTTTCCCGGGTGCCAAAATTGGGGTACTTGGTCTGAATGGTGCAGGTAAATCTACATTACTTCGCATTATGGCGGGCATCGATAAAGAAATCGAAGGGGAAGCACGTCCACAACCGGGCATTAAAATCGGCTACTTGCCACAAGAACCTAAACTCGATCCACAACAAACTGTGCGTGAAGCCATTGAAGAAGCGGTCGGTGAAGTGAAAAATGCGTTAACCCGTTTAGATGAAGTGTATGCCCTTTATGCCGATCCTGATGCGGATTTCGATAAGCTAGCGGCAGAACAAGCCGAATTGGAAGCCATTATCCAAGCACATGACGGTCATAATCTTGATAACCAACTCGAACGTGCCGCAGATGCGCTACGTTTACCCGATTGGGATGCCAAAATCGAACAGCTTTCAGGGGGGGAACGTCGCCGTGTGGCATTGTGCCGTTTATTGCTTGAAAAACCAGATATGTTATTGCTAGACGAACCAACCAACCATTTGGATGCCGAATCTGTGGCATGGTTAGAACGCTTCTTACATGACTACGAAGGCACCGTGGTGGCTATTACCCATGACCGTTACTTCTTAGATAATGTAGCAGGCTGGATCTTAGAGCTTGACCGTGGTGAAGGGATTCCTTGGGAAGGTAACTATTCTTCTTGGTTAGAACAAAAAGAAAAACGTCTAGCGCAAGAACAAGCGGCGGAATCTGCCCGTCAGAAATCCATCGAAAAAGAATTAGAATGGGTGCGCCAAAATCCAAAAGGTCGTCAAGCGAAAAGTAAAGCGCGCATGGCTCGCTTTGAAGAACTAAATAGTGGTGAATATCAAAAACGTAACGAAACCAACGAGCTCTTTATTCCACCTGGCCCACGCTTAGGGGATAAGGTGATCGAGGTACAAAACCTAACAAAAACTTACGGTGATCGTACTTTAATTGACAATCTTTCCTTTAGCATTCCAAAAGGGGCGATTGTAGGGATTATCGGTCCAAACGGTGCGGGGAAATCCACTTTATTCCGTATGCTTTCGGGTCAAGAACAACCTGATTCAGGTAGTATTACCCTAGGGGAAACGGTGGTATTAGCCTCGGTTGATCAGTTCCGTGATGCGATGGATGACAAAAAAACCGTATGGGAAGAAGTCTCAAACGGACAAGATATTTTACGCATCGGTAACTTTGAAATGCCAAGCCGGGCTTATGTAGGACGGTTTAACTTTAAAGGGGTGGATCAACAAAAACGTGTGGGTGAATTATCAGGTGGTGAACGCGGTCGTTTACACTTGGCTAAATTGTTGCAAGCGGGCGGTAACCTGTTGTTATTAGACGAACCAACCAACGATCTTGATGTCGAAACCTTACGTGCACTTGAAAATGCGATCTTAGAATTCCCGGGCTGTGCCATGGTCATCTCGCACGACCGTTGGTTCTTAGACCGTATCGCCACACATATTTTAGACTACGGTGATGAAGGGAAAGTCACGTTCTACGAAGGCAACTTCTCTGATTATGAAGAGTGGAAAAAGAAAACCTTTGGTGCAGAAGCGACCCAACCACATCGTATGAAATACAAACGTATTGCAAAATAAATCAAAAAAATAAACCGCACTTTCAGGTGCGGTTTATTATTGTTTATAAAGCACGTAGCTTTACTCCTTCTTTTTTTAAGCGCCATAATTGATAAACATGGATTAAGACTAAAAATGCATTTAATCCAGCCACGGGATAAGCATCGATACGCAACGCGTAAATCACAAATAAAATTGCCCCCATACCGTTAACGACCCGGATAAAAATGATATTTTTAAACAGAAATGATATTGCAACCAACAATCCCGCTACATAACCTAACAGTTCATTTACATTAAATTCCATATTGCCTCTTTAAAATAAATTATCAATTTCGTTAGTAGCGCTAATCATAAATGATTTTTTATTCTACTCAAAGAGTACAATTATTAAGCAAACGGTTGCAAAAAAGAAATTAATTTATTTTTTTTCACTAAATAAATTTAAGCTATTTTCTGACATTTAAGCAAACACGACCTGGACTAAAAACATATATAATCCTGTTCCAACAGCAATAGAAAGAAACATATTTCTACGCCAAAAGTGCAATGCTAGTACAACAGCACCCGCAATAAAATCAGGTATGCCGTGGTTTCCACTCAACACATCAACATCTTTATAGCAATATACGACTAACATGCCAAACATCGCTGCGGGTAACACTTTACCTAAATATTGTATATAGCTAGGAATAGGGCGATGAGCGGGAAATACCCAAAAAGGCAACCAACGAAAAAGCTGTACCCCCACAACCCCCATTAAGATCGTAATAATTTGTTCAACAAATGACATGTACTACTCCACTTTCGCTAACTTAGCGCTCAATTTAACGCGACGCACTGTTAAAGCGACCCAAATCCCAATTAATGTCGGTAATAGAAAATAGGTTTTCCCCACAACTAACAAGGCAGTAAATGCAATACCGAGCCCTAACAATGCACTTTCATGTGAGCGTTCCTTACACCATTGCTCCACAAAAATGACTAAAAATAATGCGGTCATGGCAAATTCAATGCCCGTTAAATCAAAAGGTAAGATTGAACCAAATAAGGCACCAATTGCCGCCCCAATGACCCAATACAATTGCAAATAGAAACTCACAAAGAAAAAATACCAACCTCTGTCGATCCCTTCAGGTACCTTCGCCATATAATTTAATGAAAAGGCTTCATCCACTAAGGTACTAATCAAATACCCGCGCTTTTTGCCTAAATAAGCGCCGTATTTTTCTAGCATGGCAATCCCGTAGAAAATTTGACGCCCACTCACCATTAAGGTGATTAACAACACGTTCACAGGTGAAAATGGGGCAACCAATAAACCTGCAACAATAAATTCAACCGAGCCGGCATAAATAAATAGTGCCATTAAAATCGGATAGAGTGCTTCAAAGCCGAGCGCCTTCATATAGACCCCATACGCGATCCCTAAAAAGAGAAAACCAGACAAAATGGGGAAACTATAGGGCAATGCGGCTTTAGCTGCCCTAAAAATAGGGTGCTTATTAACATCTAACATGTTGATTATTCCAATACAGATAGCGCGGGGAGCGTCGAGAAACTTTGCGATTTTACCGTTTGATAAAAATCATCGACAAATGCTACATTGGCATCAATCGCACGAATTGCCGCATATAAATTACTGTATAAGCCTTGCTTAGTGATTTTACGCGACACCAAATAACCACGATCTAAATACGGTTTAGCGGCCCAAAATGGCAGTGCTGCGATCCCCCGCTTACTGGCGACAAGTTGAATAATCGCAATCGTCAATTCGCTGGTACGGCGAGTGGGGTTGATCCCTCTCGGGTGTAACACTTTACGCAACAAATCCAACATATCGTCAGGCACGGGATAAGTAATTAGAGTTTGATCAATAAAATCTTCTGGTTCCCAAATCTCTTTCGTCGCTAAAGGGTGATCTTTAGCACATAACCCCACCATTTCATAGGAAAACAACGGTTTATGGATAATCCCGGCCGTTTCTTCAATCTCAGAAACGACCGCCCAATCGGCACGGTGCGTTAATAACAATCCCACGGGATCGGTATGAAAACCCGAAACAATATCTAATTCCACTAAAGGCCAATTTTGGCGTAAGGAATCCATGGCCGGCATCAGCCAATCAAAGCAAGTATGGCACTCCACCGCAATACGCAACTCTCCTGCTTCGCCCTGTTTTACTCGAGCGAGATCGCGCTCGGCTTCCACGACTTTCGGCAAAATTTCATTGGCTAGCTGAATCAGTCGTTCACCCGCAGGCGTAAAATGTAACGGTTGGGTTTTACGTTCAAATAAAGGGAGACCATACTGGTCTTCCAATAATTTCAACTGGTGAGACAAAGCAGATTGGGTTAAATACACACGTTTTGCCGCTAAAGACACACTGCCGGTTTCTTTTAACGCCAATAAGGTTTTTAAATGTCGCAGTTCTAAAAAAATGGGTTTCATTAAAAAGATTCATCGAAATAAGGGGAATAATTGCACATTATCATATACCAAAATCCCTATTGGATCACTAAAAGCAAACAAAAGTGCGCTCAATTTTATCAAAATTGCTAAGCGCAACAAGATGTTAGCCCAATCCTATCGAATAGGCTTAATGGTATTGATGTGTATTAAAAATTTTCATGTTTATTGTGAAAATTATGATATTGCATAATGGCCTAAAATACTTCATTCTATATCCATACAGACGTTTAGCCGTCTATTTAGAGAAGAACAACATTAATTTGAGTGAGGTATGACTATGACAACATTTCATGTAGCCGGTTTTCCGCGTGTAGGTGCAAAACGTGAACTAAAATTCGCCCAAGAGCGTTATTGGCGTGGCGAAATTGCAGAACAGGATTTATTGGAGATTGCACAAAAATTACGTGAAATCAACTGGAAACATCAAGCTGCAGCCAACGCCGATTTCGTCGCCGTGGCAGACTTTACATTCTATGATCATATTTTAGATTTACAAGTGGCAACAGGCGCCATTCCAGCCCGTTTCGGCTTTGATAGCCAAAATTTAAGTTTAAATCAATATTTCCAACTTGCTCGTGGTAACCAAACCCAATTTGCCATTGAAATGACCAAATGGTTCGACACGAACTACCACTATTTAGTGCCAGAATTTACCAAAAATACCGAATTTAAAGCCAATCCTGCGCATTACGTTCAACAAATTCGTGAAGCGAAAGCATTAGGTTTGAAATTCAAACCAACGATCGTTGGTCCATTAACGTTCCTTTGGTTAGGTAAAGAAAAAGGTGAAGCTTTTAATCGTTTTGAATTGCTCGCAAAATTAGTCCCTGTTTATGTGGATATTCTTAACGCATTAGTCGAAGAAGGCGCGGAATGGATCCAACTTGATGAGCCAGCGTTAGCCGTTGATTTACCAGCAGAATGGGTAGAAGCATACAAAGCGGTTTACACCACCTTAAAAGAAAAAGTGAACGCAAAATTACTGTTAGCGACTTATTTCGGCTCCGTTGCAGAGCATGCTGATCTGCTTAAAGCATTACCTGTTGATGGTTTACACATTGATTTAGTCCGTGCGCCAGCACAGCTTGCCGCTTTTGAAGATTACAACAAAGTCCTTTCTGTCGGCGTGATCGACGGTCGTAACATTTGGCGTGCAAACTTAAACCAAGTGTTAGACGTGGTGGAACCACTCAAAGCAAAATTAGGCGAAAACCTGTGGATTGCACCAAGTTGCTCACTGCTTCACACCCCATATGATTTAGAAGTAGAAACGCAACTCAAAGCGAACAAACCTGAACTTTATAGCTGGTTAGCATTCACGTTACAAAAAGTGCAAGAATTACGTGTCATTAAGACCGCACTTGAGCAAGGTCGTGGCGCAGTACAAGCTGAACTTGATGCAAGCCAAGCGGCTGCCGATGCACGCGCCAACAGTAAAGAAATTCATCGTCCAGAAGTGGCTGAACGTTTAGCCAACTTGCCTGCCGATGCGGACAAACGTAAGTCGCCATTTGCAGAGCGTATTGCAAAACAAAATGCCTGGTTAAAATTACCATTATTACCAACGACTAATATCGGTTCATTCCCACAAACCGTTGAAATTCGCCAAGCCCGTGCGAAATTCAAGAAAGGCGAACTCAGTGTGGCAGACTATGAAGCCGCAATGAAAAAAGAAATTGAATTTGTGGTGCGTCGCCAAGAAGAACTTGACCTTGATGTGTTAGTGCACGGTGAAGCAGAGCGTAACGACATGGTGGAATATTTCGGTGAGTTACTCGACGGTTTTGCTTTCACTAAATTCGGTTGGGTGCAAAGCTACGGTTCACGTTGTGTGAAACCACCAGTGATTTACGGTGATGTGGTACGCCCAGAACCAATGACTGTACGTTGGTCGCAATATGCACAAAGCCTCACCAAAAAAGTGATGAAAGGGATGTTAACAGGTCCAGTAACCATTCTACAATGGTCATTCGTGCGTAACGATATTCCACGCTCAACGGTATGTAAACAAATCGGTGTGGCACTGTCTGATGAAGTATTAGATTTAGAAAAAGCCGGTATCAAAGTGATTCAAATTGACGAACCTGCGATCCGTGAAGGTTTACCACTTAAACGAGCAGACTGGGATGCCTACTTACAATGGGCAGGCGAAGCTTTCCGTTTAAGCTACATGGGGGTACAAGATGATACGCAAATTCACACCCACATGTGTTATTCTGAATTCAACGATATCTTACCTGCCATTGCAGGCTTAGATGCCGACGTGATTACCATTGAAACCTCACGTTCAGACATGGAATTATTAACCGCATTCGGTGATTTCAAATATCCAAATGATATTGGTCCAGGGGTGTACGATATCCACAGTCCACGTGTACCAAAAGCAGAAGAAATTGAACGCTTATTGCGTAAAGCATTAAATGTAGTACCAAAAGAGCGTTTATGGGTCAACCCAGACTGTGGTTTAAAAACCCGTGGCTGGCCAGAAACCATTGCACAATTAAACGTGATGATGGAAGTAACTAAAAAATTACGTGCTGAATTAAATTAATTCACACCGCTTTCTCTCATAACAATAGCAAACCACAACGCAACGGCACTTGATTTCAGGTGCCGTTTTTTTATGCAACGTAAATTTCATTGACCTTGACACCATTTCTGCCCAAAATACAGGCTATTTTAGACGAATGAAAAGGCAAACACATTATGGACTCAGTGACGCAATTTGTACTTGGTGCCGCCATACAAGGGGTTGGCATGGGAAAATATCAAGGAAGAAAAGCCTTACTCTATGGTGGGCTACTCGGCACGTTGCCCGATTTGGATGTGTTTATCCGCTATGCGGATCCGATTTCATCCATGACCTACCACCGTGGATTTAGTCATTCTCTTTTTGTGCTTACTGCATTGGCATTTTGCATCACTTGGCTGACCTTTAAACGTCACACAAACTTGCCTTTTTCGTTTCGACGGTTATTTATTACCCTCACCCTAGCATTAATTACCCATCCTCTCATTGATGCGATGACGGTCTACGGCACCCAACTCTTTTGGCCGATTCCTTCTTCACCCGTGGTGTGGTCCACGGTTTTTGTGATCGATCCGATTTATACGTTACCGCTGATTTTTACATGCCTTTGGGCATATTGGCGCAAGCTAGATCCTCGTGCAATACGTTATCTTTTTACTGCTTTATTGTTTGGTTGCGCCTATTTTGCAGTAGGCTTTATGAGTCGGGCATATCATGAACATCGGTTCGAAACTGTTTTAACACAGCAAGGGATTGAAGTGGATGACGTGTTAGCAACCCCGACGCCCTTTAATATCATTCTGTGGCGTGTGATTGCCAAAGATAAACAGGGCAACTTATATGATGCGGTCAGTGGTTGGTTAGATAAAAATGCACCTGAATTTATCAAAATCCCGTTAAATCAAGCACTCAAAAATAAGGTTATTGCGACGTCACCACAACTGCAGCGTTTTGAATGGTTCACTTCCAATTGGGTGCATTATGAACAAATTGGTAATCAATTAGTGGCGAGCGATACACGAATGGGGCTCGCTGGGCAATTTAATTTCCGCTTTATTGTGGCAGAAAAACAGCAAGGTGAATGGCAAGCCATACTGCCGAAAGCTTACCCAACCATCAAAAGTCATTTAAATAAGCACATTCTGCTCATCTTCTGGCACCGTATTTGGTCAGATAAGACACCGCTCCCTCTAGCAGAATGGGCTAAGCGCTGACATTCTGTCACAAATAAGGGCAAAGCCATTGCCTTGCCCTTAACTTAGACGCATCCTTGCTAGCCATGTCTTCCTTGCAATAAGGAATAAACCAAGAGATAACAATAGGTAAAGTTTGATAACACAAGCATCTTTATGTCCTAGCATTTAGTTTCATCAGACAAAAGAATACCAAATAAAAGGAAGAATAAAGAAAATGACGTTTGGAAACCCATTAAAGAGATGAAAGAGGCAGACTTTTGGCATGAGCCTAGTCGTATCCCATTAATCTATTGAATATAAATTAACGTGGCTATCATCATATTATTTTTAATGCGTCAAACGAAAAAATCCCTATTTAGCCTTTATATCAAAATAAATGAATATGATGTATTAACTTGTTTAAATGCTCTTTGCGAGAGCGAGACGTTTCCTCATTATTCCTCGTTAAATAAAAAGCCATTCATTCTATTGCAGGATAAACCCTAATAACGTTCTGGCCATATTTCTTGAACGGGTACACCAATAAAATCCGCAATAATTTTTTCCCCTTTCGGATACTTCCTATCTAATGCATTATTCAATGTTCTTGGGTGTAATCCCGCTTGAACCGAAAGTTGGGCGAGTGAGCTCCCTTTTTCCTTAATGGCAGCAATAATATATGCGCGATGCATATTCTTTTTACTCTTTTTCATTATGTGATATCCTTATTACTTAGATTAATACATTTTTTATTAGGTCTGTGAGTAACTAAAAAGAACTATACAATTATTTTTATAGGAACTCAATAGTTCTTTTTAAGAAAATTTACTTTCTGTTTATAACTAAATATAAATCAATAAGTTAAACACTCACAAAAGTAAACAAATCGAGTTCCTTAGAAGACTTTTTATGCAGAACTATCAAGAGTGGTTTTCAATAAAAGAACTCATGGAAAAACAGTTATCTTTACCAAAGTCCGACAAAGGCATTGTCAAAAAGGCGGCACGTGAAGGGTGGAAAAAGCGTCAAAGACAAGGGGTAAAAGGTAAAACCTTTGAATATCATTATGCATCCTTCCCTATTACAGTCCAACAACAGCTTGGGGTATATCAACCCAAACATCAAAACGATATACCCCATTCTCAAGTGAATGAACCGCCTAGTTGCTACACTACTGATGTGTCTAGTGTTGAACAGACACAAATAGCAGAGCAAATTCAGATCCCCTTTTATGCCTGTTTCAGCGCATTTAATTCTTCTGCAAAAGCAGACAAACACATCACATTAATGAGAGACGAGTTAACGGTAAGAGGCATAACAACAGATAAACTCTTTTTTGTCAGTGCTACTGGCGATAGCATGATGCCAACTATCCAACATGGTGATTTGATTCTGATTAATTGTGATGTAAACAGTGCAAAAGAGGAAGGTATTTATGTGATACGTTCAGGTAAACAAATTTGGATTAAGCGTATTCAAGGGTTACCCAATGGTATCCGCCTCATGAGTGATAATAAAACGCTTTATCCCCCTATTGACCTCTCCTTTGAACAATACCACACACTTGAGATCATAGGTAAAGTGGTTTTTATTGGCCACCACTTAATTTAGTGACATTAAAAAATCACATCAAGCGGTTAACTCATACACATAAAAAAGTGCGGTCATTTGACCGCACTTTTTGCTTATTATCTTATTTGCTTAACGCCATTTTTTATATTGATTAATTAAGCCATTGGTTGAACTATCATGACTTGTAATCGTTTCACTATTGGTTAACTCTGGCAAAATACGATTGGCTAATTGTTTACCCAATTCAACGCCCCATTGATCGAAGCTATAAATATTGAAAAGAATCCCTTGCACAAAAATTTTGTGTTCATAGATCGCAATTAATGCGCCTAATGTGAATGGGGTAATTTTTTGTACTAAAATCGAATTGGTTGGTTTGTTACCTGTAAACACTTTAAATGGCACCACATCTTTCACATCATCTAAATTTTTTCCTGCTTTGACAAATTCCGCTTCAACTTCTTCTTTCGTCTTACCAAAAGCAAGTGCTTCAGTTTGAGCAAAGAAATTAGATAATAATTTTTCGTGATGATCCGCTAATCGATTGTGCGTTTGCGCAGGCGCAATAAAATCACAAGGGACTAATGTCGTGCCTTGGTGAATTAATTGATAGAAGGCATGTTGACCATTGGTACCAGGTTCGCCCCAAATAATAGGTCCAGTTTGGTAATTATCAATGACCTGACCATTACGATCCACATATTTACCATTTGACTCCATATTGCCTTGTTGGAAATAAGCTGCAAAACGATGTAAATATTGATCATAAGGTAAAATCGCTTCAGTTTGTGCACCTAAGAAACTGGTGTTCCATAATCCAATTAATGCTAATGTAATCGGAATATTTTGTTCAATCGGTGCGTGACGGAAATGTTTATCCATTTCATGGGCACCGGTTAAAAGCGCTTCAAAATTATCAAAGCCAATTGAAAGTGCAATAGATAAACCAATGGATGACCATAATGAGTAACGACCACCAACCCAATCCCAGAATACAAACATGTTTTCTGTATCAATACCAAAATCAGCAACCGCTTTGCTATTTGTCGAGAGCGCGACAAAATGTTTCGCAACATGACACTCTTCTTTTGCGGTCGCTAAAAACCAATCACGTGCCGAATGTGCATTCGTCATGGTTTCTTGGGTGGTAAAAGTTTTAGACGCGACAAGGAATAACGTCGTTTCTGGGTTGACTTTTTTCAAGGTTTCCGCAATATGCGTACCATCTACGTTGGAAACAAAATGAAGAGTTAAATGATTTTTATAAGGACGTAAGGCTTCAGTCACCATATAAGGACCTAAGTCTGAACCACCAATCCCAATATTGACCACATCAGTAATGGCTTTGCCCGTATAACCTTTCCATTCTCCAGAAATCACACGCTCACAAAAGCCTTTCATTTTCGCCAATATTGCGTTCACTTCTGGCATAACATCTTTGCCATCAACTAAAACGGGCTGATTGGAACGGTTACGCAATGCGGTATGTAATACGGCACGATTTTCCGTTCTGTTAATTTTGCTCCCCGTAAACATAGCTTCTACAGCATCGGATAAGGCACATTCGTTTGCAAGCTGACGCAATAAAGCTAGTGTTTCTTGCGTCAAATTATTTTTTGAGAAATCGACTAAAATTTCATCGTCAAAAGACAGTGAATAATTCGCAAAGCGATCTTTCTCTTGAGCAAACAATTGTTGGATTGTAACTTCACCTTGTGTTTTTTGATGTTGTTGTAACGCCTTCCAAGCATCAGTTGTTGTAGGATTGATGTTTTTCATTGCTGTTTTCCTTTTATATAATGTCGGACATATAAAATAATATACTAAATTGATGCACAGGTTAAGTCTGAAAGTTTGAGGCAGAACAACTTTCTGCCTTATAAATGAATTAATTTTTCTATGTGTAAAATGGATGTGATTATTTTGTTAAAAATTTTATCATTTGATAGCCTATTCTCCAGCTAGTCCATTATTTCGCATTCGCTTTATTTTTAATACGAACACTTCACTACATCACCAAAACCACTAGTCTTATCTCGCTTAATACAATATCTCGCACTTTGACAAGTGGATAAAAATAGCCCTTTCGTTACCGACCATACCACTCCACCTCTCTCCATTTGAACTAAAAATTAATCCAATCAACATGAATAATGAGGTGCCAATCTATCTATAATTCAATATAACAAATAAACGCATTTATTGCTTAAAATTATAGGTACACAGCAAGATATGATACAAACTGACTGACGGAAGATCATAGAGGTCACCAGACCCTATATCATCACTATCGAGACAATGATGAACCACAAACGCAGTTGATAAAGGCAAACCGTCCATGAAGATATTCATGAATTTATCCATTAGTCAAAAATTTAAATTTACTGACCTTATCCCCGGTTTATCGTTCTATTTTTTATTATGATTCGCCAGATTAGCGCTGATCTTATAAAGAATACTAAAAAGACAAAAAGTGCGGTCAATTTTACCGCACTTTTTCATCGCGAGTTGATTAATCGATATATTCCGTTAAAACACGCGGGGTTAATTTGGTGATCAATTCATAACTAATCACGCCACTAATATCCGCGATTTCTTCAATAGGCAATTCTTTGCCCCAAAGAATGACCTCGTCACCTACCTTGTCTTGTGCGTCAGCCCCCAGATCAACGGTCAACATATCCATCGAGACACGACCCACAATGGGCACACGACGGCCATTCAGATACACGGGGGTACCCGTTGGGATATCACGTGGATAACCGTCGCCATAACCAATGGCAACCACACCAATTTTCGTGTCCTTATCGCTCACCCAAATACCACCGTACCCTACCGGTTCGCCTTTTTTATGTGGTTTAATGGCAATTAAAGAGGAGCTTAAAGTCATCACAGGAGTTAAATCATATTCTTGTGCGGGGACATTAATCGGAGAAATACCGTACATAATAATGCCCGGACGAATCCAGTCTAAATGGGAATTTTCCCAAAATAAGATCCCACCTGAGGCAGCGATACTTTTTTCACCCGCTTTCCCCTGTGTCGCATTTAAAAAACGTGTCAGTTGCAACTGGGTATAATCAGACTCTACTTCATCTGCGCGACTAAAATGACTGATAAATCCAATCTGTGGATCCACATTTGGTGACTGGCGGAGCGTTTGATAAAAAGCGTCCACTTCTTCTAACGCCACCCCTAAACGGTGCATCCCCGTATCAATTTTTAACCACACTTTAATGGGGGTCGGCACTTTGGCTGCTTGCAAGGCTTCTAATTGTTCTGCATTGTGTACCACGGTTTGAATATTATTGATCGCAATGACAGGTAAATCTTTGTCACAAAAAAAACCTTCCAGTAACAAAATAGGTTTCGTAATCCCATTTGAGCGTAAACTTAAGGCTTCCTCTAAACGGGCCACGCCAAAACAATCGACCATTTCTTCGACCGCAGCGGATACAAATACCACCCCATGACCATAGGCATTGGCTTTCACGACGGCAATAATTTTACTTTGTGGGGCTTTCTGTTTAATCGTTTGGATGTTGTGTTTTAATGCCACAGAACTAATTTTTGCGGTGGCAGGTTTCATATTCATTAATAATCGTCTCTTATATCTCGTTGTTCGGCTAAGTTATCAAAGCGTGAGAATTGTCCTCTAAAAGCAAGTCTGACACGCCCAATCGGACCATTACGCTGTTTACCAATAATAATTTCTGCCACGCCTTTATCTTCTGAATTCTCGTTATACACTTCATCACGATAAATAAACATAATTAAGTCGGCATCTTGCTCAATCGAACCAGACTCACGTAAGTCAGAATTGACTGGTCGTTTATCTGCACGATTTTCGAGGGTACGGTTTAACTGGGATAAAGCGATCACGGGGACTTCTAATTCTTTTGCTAAGGCTTTCAGAGAACGAGAAATTTCGGCAATCTCTAAAGTACGGTTATCGACAAAGCCTGGCGCACGCATGAGCTGTAAATAGTCCACCATAATCAAGCTTAAACCGCCATTTTCACGGTACACTCGTCTTGCACGTGAACGTAATTCCGTCGGTGTTAAGCCAGATGAGTCATCAATATATAAATTTGGCTTATTGGCGAAAAGTCCCATTGTACTCCCAATCTTCGACCAATCACTCTGATCTAAGCCCTGTCCAGTACGAATTTTGGTTTGATCCACACGTGATAATGAAGCAAGGGAACGCATCATAATTTGTTCTGCCGGCATCTCTAAACTAAAGACTAAAACCGGTTTATCGCTTTTTAATGCCGCGTTTTCACATAAGTTCATGGCAAATGTAGTTTTCCCCATTGACGGTCGCGCGGCAACAATAATTAAATCAGATGGTTGTAGGCCTGCGGTTTTCTTATCGAGTGCATCAAAGCCAGTGCTGACACCCGTGATCCCATTATGCCCCTCGGTTTTACTCAATAATTCAATACGATCAATGGTTTTTTCTAAAATCGCACAGATATTCTGCGGTCCTTCGTTTGAGGTCGTGCGTTTCTCTGAAATGGCAAACACTTTTCGTTCTGCTTCATCCAGAATATCCTTCACTTCCATCCCTTTGGTCGTGTAGCAACTTTGTGCCACATCATTACTGACACTAATCAGATCACGTAAAATGGCACGATCACGCACGATCGCAGCATACGAAACAATATTGGATACACTTGGTGTGTTTTTGGATAATTCAGCTAAATATGCAAAGCCACCCACATCTTCACTGAGATTCTTTTCGCGTAAAAATTCGTAGAGGTTAATCAGATCAATAGGCTTACCTTGCCGGAGTAAGTTTTCCATTTCTTGGAAAATGACACGATGAGCGGCTAAGTAAAAATCATCGGCAATCAGCATATCACTGATGCTGTCCCAATGGGCTGGGTGAATTAAAATACCGCCTAAAACAGACTGTTCTGCTTCTAAAGAATGTGGTGGAATAATGCCTTGTTCGAGCGGTTTAGTTGAAATTTGGGCGTTCTTTCTTGCCATAAGAATGGGTCTATAGGTAAATTCAAAAATTAGGCTATATGATATACTAATTCTCAGCTTTATTTAAGTCACAATTCTGTCAAAAATAGGCGACAAAAATAACCCCATATGAAACGTGCTCGCTCTTCACCGTACTTTCGCACAGGGTATGAGATAAAAAATTAACGGACTTTTTCTAATTTGGCTAAATGGGCAATCAGCCATTTAATCCCTTGATTTTGGAAAGCAATTTGTAAACGGGTATTATTCTCCGCCCCTTCTACATTAATGATGGTGCCTTGTCCAAATTTGCTATGCAGCACTTTTTGCCCCATTTTCCATTCACTTTCATTTAAACTTGGCGCAACCGATCCGACTTTCTGTTGATTCAACGCCCGTGTCACCGTGCCACGTAAGCGGATTTCTTGAATACATTCAGTGGGTAATTCAGCAATAAAACGCGAAGGCAAATGGCGTTCTTCTTTGGCATATAAACGACGACTTTCTGCATAACAAATGGTTAATTTTTGTTTCGCACGGGTAATCCCCACATAAGCCAAACGGCGCTCTTCTTCTAAACGCCCTGGTTCTTCAAAGGAACGGGCACTTGGAAAGAGTCCTTCTTCCACCCCGACCATAAAGACACGCGGGAATTCCAACCCTTTCGCTGAATGTAAGGTCATCATTTCGACATAGTCTTGATGCGGTGAGGCTTGCTCCTCCCCAGCTTCTAAAGAGGCATGGGTTAAAAAGGCGGTTAAATCAGATAATTCTTCAGCTTCATCTGGTTTAATAAATTCTTTTGTGGCCGTCACTAACTCTTCCAAGTTTTCGATCCGCACTTCCCCCTTTTCCCCTTTTTCTTGTTTATACATGCTATATAAACCAGAATGTTTGATCACAAAATCGGTTTGTGCAAATAACGGCATTTCACAAGTATCTTGTTGTAAGGCGTTAATCAGTTCTAAAAAGCGTTGTAAGGCAGTCGCCGCACGCGCGGTGAGTAAATGCTCGTGAATGGCTAATTGGGTAGCTTGCCATAAGGTCACTTCACGCTCACGGGTCAAGCTCCGTAATGTCTCTAACGTCCGTTCACCAATACTACGAGGTGGCGTGTTCACCACACGTTCAAAAGCCGCGTCATCTTGTCGATTGGCAATAAGACGTAAATAAGCCAAGGCATCTTTAATTTCTTGACGCTCGAAGAAACGCATCCCGCCATAAATACGATAAGGTAATTGAGAACGAATTAAGGCTTCTTCAATCACACGGGATTGGCTATTACTGCGGTATAAAATGGCACAATCCTTTAATTTGCCACCCTTTTCAATCCATTGTTTAATTTGTGCGGCAACAAACAGCGCTTCATCTAATTCGTTAAATGCCGCATAAATCCCCACAGGCTCACCTTTTTCGCCTTCTGTCCACAAATTTTTACCCAGCCGATGATGATTGTTAGAAATCAGTTGGTTAGCACTTTGCAAGATATTCCCCGTGGAACGATAATTTTGTTCTAGCCGAATTGTTTGAGCATTTGGGAAGTCGTCTAAAAAACGTTGGATATTTTCGATTTTTGCCCCACGCCAGCCATAAATAGATTGATCGTCATCCCCCACAATCATCACTTTACCATGCTCACCGGCAAGTAATTTCACCCACGCATATTGGATTTTATTGGTATCTTGAAACTCATCGACCAAGATGTGCTGAAAGCGTTGCTGATAACGTTGCAAAATCACGGGCTTTTTCAGCCATAATTCGTAAGCGCGTAATAACAGTTCGGCAAAATCCACTAAGCCTGCACGGTCACAGGTATCTTGATAAATTTGATAAATTTTGATCCACTCGCGTTCATGACGATCGTTGTTGTCATCAATGTGATGCGCTCTTAATCCCTCATCTTTTTTATTATTGATGTACCAACAGACTTGTTTAGGAATAAAAATTTTCTCATCAAAATTATGCAATTTGAGTAAGCGTTTAACTAAACGAAGTTGATCATCTGAATCGAGAATTTGAAAATCTTGTGGCAGGTTAGCATCAAGATGGTGAGCGCGTAATAAACGATGAGCAATACTGTGGAACGTACCCACCCACATGCCAAATAGGCGTTGAGAGGCATGATTCGCTAAGGTATTTTCAATACGATGGCGCATTTCTGCCGCAGCTTTATTAGTAAAAGTCACTGCCATGATGCTGCCTTCAGAAATCTGCTCTACTGCAATTAACCAAGCAATACGATGGGTCAATACTCGTGTTTTACCACTACCCGCCCCAGCCAATACTAAATAATTGCCAAGTGGCGCGGCAACCGCATCACGTTGTTTATCATTTAACCCATCTAATAATGCTGAAATATCCATTCTGTCATCTGCCTTCTGTTTCTCATCTCAGTTCGAGAATGTAATGCACTTTGTCGCCGTATTGGTCGAAAAAAACAACAAGGCAGACCGAGCCTACCTTGCTTCCGCGATACACATTCATAAAACTGTTTTTTTATACAGTGGAATTATAGAGAAAATTCTCAAAAAAACAACCGCTCTTTTCCTGTATAGACGGTTGCCCTGCCCTCTCGCGCAAAGCCAATCAAGGTTAATTGATACTGTTCTGCCATTTTCACCGCCAGTTCAGTTGCGGCAGAAATCGCAACCAACATTTCGATACCACAGGCTGCCGTCTTCTGTACCATTTCATAACTGGCTCGACTTGTCACCAATACAAACCCTTTTGTTGCGGGCTGTTTCGCATGCCAACCTAATAATTTATCTAATGCTACATGACGCCCAACATCTTCACGTACACACAGTAAATTACCGGCAAGATCAAAAAAGCCTGCCGCATGCGTTGACCCCGTTTGTTGCCCTAATACTTGTGCTTGTTGCAGTTGAATTAAGCACGCATCTAAGCGGTTTAAATCAAACTGGATAGTGCGGTCTAGAGGTGGCAAAGATTTATGCACTTGTTGCAATTGTTCTGTACCACAAATACCACACCCTGTCCGCCCTGCTAAAGTACGCCGTTGTTCTTTCAAGCGCACAAAACAGCGAGTAGCTAATTCAATTTGCACTTCCATACCCTGACAGGCAGGGACCACATCAATACCATAAATATCACTTGGCTTATCAATAATGCCCTCTGCCAACGAAAAGCCTATCGCAAAATCCGCTAAATTTTCAGGTGAGCACATCATGACGGTATGAGAAATCCCGTTATAAACAAGGGCAACGGGAACCTCTGTTGCTAGCTTTTCTTGTTTTGACTCATAAGTTATTGTTTTGTTTTTTATTTGTTGATTTTTTGTTAATTTGCTAAAAAAATCAACTGTAAGATTTGTGATCCAGTTCAAAATATTTTTCCTTATTAATGGTAATTGGTTATAGATTTACCACTAAAAAATCGGTATCCTAAAAAGCGTTTAAATTGCTGGTAATTTACTTCGTAAGACGCATATCAACAATTCATTGCTTGTCAGGATTGTAATACAATTTTAACAAGTGAAAAACAAGTCAAAATATCTAATTATCTATTTAACGTGTTTACGACTATCAAATGCTAACAAACTTTTTTTGTTACGCTAAGGAGTATTATCTATGCAGGTCAGTAGAAGAAAGTTCTTCAAGATCTGTGCAGGGGGAATGGCGGGGACATCTGCGGCAATGTTAGGCTTTGCGCCAACAGAAGCGTTAGCAGCGCCTCGCAATTATAAATTATTACGCGCGAAAGAAACGCGTAATACCTGTACTTATTGCGCTGTTGGTTGTGGGATGCTGTTATATAGCCTAGGAGATGGCTCAAAAAACAGCAAAGGAAAACTCTTTCATATCGAGGGCGACCCCGATCATCCAGTTAGTCGCGGTGCCTTATGTCCCAAAGGAGCGGGGGCGTTAGACTATGTCAATAGTGACCGTCGTGTTAAATATCCTGAAGTCCGTGAAGCCGGTTCAACAGAGTGGAAACGAATTTCATGGCACGAAGCCATTGAGCGTATTGCTCGTCACATCAAAGATGACCGCGATGCTAATTTCATTGAAAAAAATGACGCCGGTGAGCCAGTCAATCGTTGGATGACAGCAGGCTTCTTAGCAGGTTCGGCATGCAGTAACGAAACCGGTATCCTCACGCAAAAATTTGTGCGTTCTCTCGGTATGATCTTTACCGACAACCAAGCGAGTATCTGACACGGACCAACGGTAGCAAGTCTTGCTCCATCATTTGGTCGCGGTGCGATGACCAACCACTGGGTTGATATTAAAAATGCTGATTTAGTCATTGTCATGGGCGGTAACGCTGCTGAAGCTCACCCTGTTGGATTCCGTTGGGCGATTGAAGCCAAAAAACAAAACGGTGCCAAACTCATGGTGGTGGATCCTCGTTTTAACCGTACTGCAGCTGTCGCGGATATTTATATGCCACTGCGTTCTGGTACAGATATTGCGTTCCTATCTGGTGTCATTCGCTATTTATTGAAAAACGATAAAATCCAACACGAATACGTGAGACACTATACCAATGCGGCTTTCCTCGTCAATGAAAACTTCAAATTTGAAGAAGGGTTATTCTCTGGTTACGATGAAACTTCTCGCAAATATGACCGCTCGACTTGGGCTTATCAATTTGATGAAGAAGGTCAGCCAAAACGCGATCTTACCCTACAAGATCCACGTTGTGTCATCAACTTACTACGTGAACACGTTGAACGTTATACGCCTGAAATGGTGGAACGTATTACCGGTACACCACAAAAAGATTTCAACATTTTCTGTCAAGAAATTGCCAAAACCGCTGCGCCAGATAAAGCCGCAACCTTCTTGTATGCTTTAGGTTGGACACAACATACTGTCGGTTCACAAAATATCCGCACTATGGCGATGATCCAATTATTATTGGGTAACATTGGCGTGTCTGGTGGTGGGGTGAATGCGTTACGTGGCCACTCAAACGTACAAGGGATTACGGATTTAGGGTTATTCCCAAATCGCTTACCTGCGTACATTCCACTACCCACAGAAGCCGATAAATCCTTACAATCTTTCTTAGATCGTATTACGCCAAAAACGATGCTGAAAGATCAGGTGAACTATTGGAAAAATACGCCTAAATTCATGGTCAGTATGCTGAAGTCATTCTATGGCGAGAAAGGCACACAAGATAACGAATTTGGCTACCACTATTTACCAAAATTACCTAAAGGTGGAACTGACCAATTCCGTTACATTGAAGATATGTATAACGGCAAAGTCAATGGTTTCTTCTGTCAGGGGATGAACCCAGTTGCCTCTTATGCTAATTCACAAAAAATCATTAAAGCATTAAGCAAACTCAAATATTTAGTGATTTTTGACCCGTTAATCACCGATACTTCTGAATTCTGGAAAAACTACGGTGAATACAATGATGTGAAAACTGAAGAAATTCAAACCGAAGTGTTCCGCTTACCAACCACCTGTTTCGTCGAAGAAGACGGTTCCATCGCAAACTCTGGGCGTTGGTTACAATGGCACTGGAAAGGGGCTGAACCACCAGGTGAAGCGAAAACCGATGGTGAAATTCTTTCTGAATTACGTGCCGAGCTTATTCATCTGTATAAAACAGAAGGTGGCAAAGCACCACTTGAACCGCTCGAAGCGATGAGTTGGGATTATGCAAATCCACTTGAGCCAAAAGCGGAAGAAGTGGCAAAAGAGAATAATGGTTATGCCTTAGAAGATATCAAAGATGCAGACGGCAACATTATCTTGAAAAAAGGTCAGTTACTGTCAAGCTTTGCGCAAATGCGTGATGATGGAACCACTTCCGGTGCTTGCTGGATCTATACGGGACAATGGACTGAAAAAGGTAACCAAATGGCAAACCGTGATAACTCGGATCCTTCAAACCTCGGTAATACGCTTGGTTGGGCATTTGCATGGCCATTAAACCGCCGTATTCTTTATAACCGTGCGGGTGCTGACTTAGCCGGTAATCCATTTAACCCAAAACGTCAATTAATTAAATGGAACGGTAAAAACTGGAACTACGTGGATGTTGCCGACTTTGGTACTGCGCCACCAAATAGTCCTGTGTTGCCATTTATTATGCAACCAGAAGGGGTAAGTGGTTTGTTCGTACGCGAACGTATGGCTGATGGTCCATTCCCAGAGCATTATGAGCCAATGGAAACCCCGATTGGTACCAACCCACTCCATCCAAATGTGGTATCAAGTCCCGTTGCACGTATTTTGGCCAGCGATAAAGAAGATCTGGGGACAAGTGCAGAGTTCCCTTATGTGGGAACAACATACCGTTTGACCGAGCACTTCCACTACTGGACGAAAAACGTGTTACTCAACGTCATTGCCCAACCTGAGCAGTTCGTTGAAATTGGTGAGGCCCTTGCGGCAGAAAAAGGCATTAAGCATGGCGATGTCGTCAAAGTCAGCTCGAAACGTGGTTATATCAAAGCCGTCGCTGTCGTCACTAAGCGTATTCGTGCCTTAGTATCTGATGGTAAGCCTATTCATACCGTCGGGATTCCAATCCACTGGGGGTTTGCGGCAACGACTGGGGCGAAAAAAGGCTTCTTTGCGAATAACTTAACGGTTCGTACAGGTGATGCCAATACACAAACACCAGAATCGAAATGTATGTTAGTCAATATTGAGAAAGTGGGGGCATAAAATGGGTGTAGTACAATCTCAAAACATTATTAAAGCCTCTGCAACATCGAGCTTAACGCCACCACCACAAGCGCGTGAGCATCAAGTTGAAGTGGCCAAACTGATTGATGTCACCACCTGTATCGGCTGTAAAGCCTGCCAGGTGGGGTGTTCAGAGTGGAACGATATCCGTGCAGAGCCTGAAGCCTGTGTCGGTGTTTACGATAACCCGACCGATTTAAATGCCAAAGCTTGGACGGTGATGAAATTCAATGAAGTGGAAGAAAATGACCGCTTAGAATGGCTAATTCGTAAAGATGGTTGCATGCACTGTGCTGAACCGGGCTGTTTGAAATCCTGTCCATCGCCAGGGGCGATTATTCAATATGCGAACGGTATCGTGGATTTCCAATCAGATAAATGTATTGGTTGCGGTTACTGTATCGCAGGTTGTCCGTTCAATGTACCACGCATGAATCCAGACGATAATCGTGTTTATAAATGTACTCTGTGTGTGGATCGCGTGACCGTAGGTCAAGAACCAGCTTGCGTGAAAACCTGCCCAACGGGTGCCATTCGTTTTGGTAGTAAAGAAGAAATGAAAGTCTATGCGCAACAACGTATTGCAGACTTAAAATCGCGTGGCTATGAAAACGCGGGGCTTTACGATCCAGAGGGCGTCGGTGGCACACATGTTATGTACGTATTACATCATGCAGATAAACCCGAACTCTATTCTGGTCTGCCGAAAGATCCATCCATTGATCTCAGTATCAAGGTTTGGAAAGATGTATTAAAACCAGTTGCGGCGGTGGCAATGGGTGGCATTATCCTCAGTGAAATTGCTCACTACATCACCGTGGGTCCAAATACGGAAGAACTGGATGAACACGAAGAGCACGAAGAACCAGTAGGAGGTCATCATGAGTAAGATTCAGATCAGTAACGATCGTAAAATCGTACGTCATAAATTGCCTGCTCGCTTGAGCCACTGGTTACTGGTTATTTGTTTCTTTGTCACTGGCTTATCAGGTCTAGCCTTTTTCTTCCCCGATTTTGCTTGGTTAACCGAAATTCTGGGCACACCACAGTTGGCACGTTTTGTGCACCCATTTACTGGGATTATCATGTTTGTGGCGTTCTTAAACCTTTGTCGTATTTACTGGCGCCACAACTTCCCGGAAAAAAATGACTGGGTGTGGCTAAAAAATATTGATGAAGTACTAAAAGGGAATGAACATGCGGTATCTGATAACGGCAAATATAACCTTGGTCAGAAAATGTTATTTTGGACCTTGATCCTGGCGATGCTCACCTTACTGGTAACCGGTATTATTATGTGGCGTCAATATTTCTCCCATAATTTTTCTATCCCAGTTATCCGTATTGCCATCTTGTTACATTCGACCAGTGCCTTCTTGTTATTCACTGGTATTATGGTACACATCTATATGGCATTCTGGGTAAAAGGCTCCATTCGTGGTATGGTCGAAGGTTGGGTGACCGTTCGCTGGGCGAAAAAACACCACCCGCGTTGGTACCGTGAAGAAGTGCTGCCTGAGCTCGAAAAAGAAGAGTTGGCAAAGCAACAAAAACAACGCCAGCCATAACCCCTACTCTCTAAATAAAAGTGCGATCAAATTTTCAGAAATTTTTCTAGAAACGACCGCACTTTATTTATTCAAAAATAAGGAAATATGATGAGTATCAGAATTCTCCCCGATACTGAAATTAAAGCAGCAGCCAGTTCATTTCATGCACCGGCACTGCTGTTTGCCAATCCTAAAAACCTGTATCAACGTCGTGTTGCACGTTTCACTTCGCTTGCACATGCACACCCATTAGCAGATTATCTTCACTTTGCAAGCCAAGTTGCTGAAGCACAATTAACCGTCTTACAACAACTGCCGATTGAGCAAGATCCTCGTTTAAGTGCTGACAATCTCTCCTCAGACTTTCTTGCTGAGCAACCATTGAATGCACAACATTGGCAACGCGATGCCGTTTGGCAAACGTTATTAATGGCAATTTTGGCTGAAATAAAACCCAAAGCCAGTGCGACGATTCTCAATACCATTGAAACGTTAGAAAAATACTCCACCGCAGAATTAGATAGAATGGCAGATACACTGTTAGCGCAGGAGTTTGAACAGATTAGCAGTGATCAAGCCGTTTTCATTTGGGCGGCACTTTCTTTGTATTGGGTACAATTAGTGCAACAAATTCCCCATTCAAGCCACAAAGACAGTGCAGAAAATCTTCATGTTTGCCCTATCTGTGGTTCGGCACCTGTCGCCAGTGTGATTCACTTTGGCGCAGAGCAAGGTTTACGTTACTTACATTGTGCCTTGTGTGAAAGTGAATGGAATATGGTGCGCTCAAAATGCACTAACTGTGACCAAACTGGGAAATTAGATTATTGGTCGATTGATTCAGAAATGGCCGCAGTGAAAGCGGAAAGTTGTGGGGATTGCCATAGCTATTTAAAAGCCCTGTACCAAGAACGTGATCCTAAAGTAGAAGCGATTGCCGATGATTTAGCCAGTATTTTCCTTGATGTGGAAATGGAAAAAAAGGGCTTACAACGTAGTGGATTAAATCCATTCCTCTTTCCAAACCAAGCGAGTTAACCACTAAACAAAAGCAAGTGCGTTCTTGCTTTTGTTTGCATTTTCCTGTTTAAACACACTCGTTTCAGTCTCAGCGCATACAAAAAAGCCACTGATTTGACAATCAATGGCGCAATAATTTGTTTATCAATGTTAATGGCGGAGGAAGTGAGATTCGAACTCACGGAGGGCGTAAACCCTCGCCGGTTTTCAAGACCGGTGCCTTCAACCACTCGACCATTCCTCCGTGCTGTAGACCGGTGCACTATAATACAGTTAATTTATTGAGTAAATTAAAAAATACCTTCTCAGCGCACAAGCGCTGAGATTTTACCCATATTGCATTTTATTTATTCAATTTTTACAAAATTGTTACGTTTTAACATTGACTTTTCAATGACTAACCAGTACTTTATCCGCATTGTTTTGTCTTTATTCCATTGCTAAAGGAGCCTTCACACTATGGAATCTCGCATTGTTCTAGATAGCAGAGAAACATCTCTACTTAACACGCACAAAGTGTTACGCAATACTTATTTCTTATTAGGTTTAACCCTCGCTTTTTCAGCAGTGGTGGCTTATATTTCAATGAGTCTCAACTTACCACGCCCGGGACTGATTTTAATGCTAGCCGGTTTCTATGGTTTATTATTTTTAACCTATAAATTATCTAACAGCGGGTTAGGGATTGTTGCCGCTTTCGCGTTTACTGGTTTTTTAGGTTATACCCTCGGTCCAATTTTGAATGTGTACGTCAGCAATGGCGCAAGTGATATTGTTGTCTTAGCCCTTGCCGGTACCGCAGCAGTATTCTTTGCCTGTTCTGCTTATGTATTAACCACAAAGAAAGACATGTCTTTCCTCTCTGGCACCCTTTTCGCTTTATTTATTGTCCTTTTACTTGGTATGGTCGCCAGTTTCTTCTTCCACTCACCAATGCTTTACATTGCAATTAGTGGTTTATTTGTGGTTTTCTCGACATTAGGTATCCTCTACGAAACCAGTAATATTATTCATGGTGGTGAAACCAACTATATTCGTGCCACTGTCAGTATTTTTGTTTCACTGTATAACTTATTTATTAGCTTACTCAATATCTTCTCGATTTTATCGAATGATGATTAATCTAAACGACCAATCTATTTAATCGCTAAATTAAACGCCCCATTTTTGGGGCGTTTTGCTATAATACCAAAGTGAAAATAAGGCCAATTGAGAAAAAGATGATAGAAGTTAACCAACAACAAATTGAAACCGATGCACATGGTTATTTACTCAACTTAGCACAATGGAATGAAGATGTTGCACGCGCGATAGCGCAACAAGAAAATATTGAATTAACCGATGCCCATTGGGAAGTGATTTATTTTGTGCGTGCGTTTTATCAAGAATACAAGACCTCTCCTGCCATTCGAATGTTAGTGAAAGCTATGGCACAGAAACTAGGTGAAGACAAAGGCAATAGCCGTTATTTACAACGTTTATTCCCCGATGGTCCTGCGAAACAAGCGACAAAATTAGCCGGCCTACCAAAACCAGCAAAATGTTTATAAATCAAAATGTTAAATTTTTAAATTTGATAATCATTTTTATTTACAAAATTATTTTTTAAGCATAGAATAGCCGAGCGACTTTATTAACCAACAACATAAGGAGAAAATGATATGCGTCGCTTAACTGTTATTTTAAGTGCAATTATGCTAGGTATTTTTACGTCCCCTGCGTTTGCAAAATTCAAAGTGGTCACGACATTTACCGTGATTCAAGATATTGCTCAAAATGTTGCTGGTGATGCAGCCGTTGTTGAGTCAATTACCAAGCCCGGGGCAGAAATTCATGACTATGAACCAACCCCAAAAGACATTGTAAAAGCACAACATGCGGATCTTGTCTTATGGAATGGCTTAAATCTTGAGCGTTGGTTTGAAAAATTCTTTGAAAACGTAAAAGATAAACCGGCTGTTGTGGTCACAGAAGGCATTACCCCAATTTCAATTTATGAAGGTCCTTACAAAGATGCGCCAAATCCGCATGCTTGGATGTCAACCTCAAATGCGTTAATTTATATTGAAAATATTAAAAATGCATTGGTGAAATATGATCCGAAAAATGCCGACACCTATGTGAAAAATGCAGAAAACTACGCTAATAAAATTAAACAATTAGATCAACCTTTACGTGAAAAACTGGCTAAAATTCCTGAAGGTCAACGCTGGTTAGTGACAAGTGAAGGGGCGTTTAGTTACTTAGCAAAAGATTATGGTTTACAAGAAGCGTATTTATGGCCAATCAATGCGGAAGAACAAGGTACACCACAACAAGTACGTCATGTAATTGAAACGGTACGCAAAAACAACATTCCTGTTGTGTTCAGTGAAAGTACAATTTCCGATAAACCAGCAAAACAAGTGGCCAAAGAAACCGGTGCAAAATACGGTGGCGTACTTTATGTGGATTCCCTTTCTACTGCGAAAGGACCGGTACCAACTTATATTGATTTATTAAATACTACTGTTTCAACTATTGTTAAAGGATTTGAAAAATAATGTCCTCTCCTACCATTGCATCAATTTCAGTTGATGATGTGACTGTTCGTTATAACAATGGGCATCTTGCCATTTATGATACAACATTTAAGTTAGCAGGCGGTACAACTTGTGCTCTGGTAGGTGTGAACGGAAGTGGAAAATCCACCATTTTCAAAAGCTTAATGGGATTGGTTAAGCCACAAAAAGGTACAATTAAACTGTGTGGCTTACCAATTTCAGAGGCGTTGAAACAAAACCTCGTTTCCTATGTTCCTCAATCGGAAGACGTTGACTGGCAATTTCCCGTCTCGGTATATGATGTTGTGATGATGGGACGTTATGGTTACATGAACTTTTTGCGTATTCCGAAAGCGATGGATAAACAAAAAGTGAAAGAAGCCATGCAACGTGTCAATATTGAACACCTCGCAGACCGCCAAATTGGCGAGCTGTCTGGTGGACAAAAAAAACGTGTCTTCTTAGCGCGTGCGCTTGCTCAACAAAGTAAAATTATTCTATTAGATGAACCCTTTACCGGTGTGGATGTGAAAACCGAAAATGCCATCATGGCGCTGTTGGATCAACTGCGTAGTGAAGGGCACCTGATTTTGATTTCTACTCATAACTTAGGGACAGTGCCTGATTTCTGTGATCAAGTAGTGATGATTAATCGTACTGTATTAGCGACGGGTAAAACAGAGACCACCTTTACCCAACAAAATCTTGAGTTAGTCTTTGGCGGGGTATTACGTCATATTAAATTACTTGGAAAAGATATCCACGATGATGAGGATAGTCGTTCCGTTACCGTATTAAGTGATGATGAATTACCTGCCGTCTTCTATGGCGAAACGAAAAATGATCCGCCCGCACCGATTACCAAACATCCTCAACGAAAAGGCGAACAATAATGTGGGATTTATTGCTTGAACCTTTCCAATATAACTATATGGTTAAAGCCATTATTCTGTCCGCTGCGGTGGGAGGAATTTGTGCTTTTATGTCTTCTTACTTAATGTTAAAAGGCTGGTCTTTAATTGGTGATGCCCTCTCTCACTCGGTGGTTCCAGGCGTCGCGATTGCTTATGCACTTTCATTACCTTATGCACTAGGTGCCTTTTTTTCTGGCATTTTAGCCGCATTGTCTATCTTGTGGATTAAATCGATCACCAAATTACGTGAAGATGCCGTGATTGGTTTTATCTTTACCACCTTCTTTGCCCTAGGACTATTGATTATCTCACTTAATCCAACTTCCATTAATGTGCAAGATATTATCTTAGGTAACATTTTAGGTATTGCTGATGACGATGTGATCCAAGTTGCCATCATTATTGTCATTACATTAGGTTTATTGCTGTTATTTTGGAAAGATCTGCTCTTAGTGTTTTTTGATGAAACCCATGCCACCTCTGTTGGCCTGTCACCTTTACGCTATAAAGTGCTGTTTTTTACTTTACTCAGTGCCTGTGTTGTTGCCGCCTTACAAACGGTCGGGGCGATTTTGGTGATTGCCATGGTGATTACCCCCGGTGCCACCGCTTATTTGCTCACTGATCGCTTTGGCAAATTGGCCACGATTGCAGTGATATTAGGTACAACAACCAGTATCCTCGGTGTTTATCTTAGTTATTACCTAGATGGCGCGACCGGTGGTTTAATTGTGTGTTTCCAAACCGCGATTTTCTTACTCGCGTTTTGTTTTTCACCAAAATATGGGGTCTTGCGCCGTCAAAGTGCGGTACAAAATAGTATTAATAAGGAGACAAATCATGACTGATGTAATCAATTGGTTTGTTGAACCTTTCTCCTATCCTTTTATGCAAAATGCCTTATTCACCGCACTAATCGTCTCGATCATTTGTGCCGTCCTTTCCTGCTATTTAGTTTTAAAAGGTTGGTCATTAATGGGCGATGCCATTTCACATGCGGTACTGCCTGGGATCGTGATTGCATTTATGCTTGGCCTACCCCTCACTTTAGGGGCATTTGGAGCAGGGTTATTTTGCGCATTAAGTGTTGGTTATCTGAAAGAAAATAGCCGGATTAAAGAAGACACGGTGATGGGAATTGTGTTTTCAGGGATGTTTGCCTTTGGTATTGTGCTCTTCACCAAAGTGGAAACAGAACAGCACCTTACCCATATTTTATTTGGTAACCTATTAGGTGTCAGTCGAGCAGAACTAATCCAAACCTTGATTATTGCTAGCCTTATTTTTGTCACCATCATGGTAAAACGTCGCGACTTCTTACTGTATTGTTTTGATCAAAGCCATACAAGGGTTGCCGGACTTTCACCAAGAGTATTGCACTATGGTTTGCTGATTCTACTTGCTTTAACCATTATTATGGCAATGCAACTGGTTGGCGTCATTTTAGTGGTCGCGATGTTAATCTCACCCGGTATCACGGCATTCCTACTCAGTAAGCGCTTTGAAATGATGTTACTTATTGCTATGTGTATGTCTGTCATCACTAGCCTCTTTGGAACCATTATTAGCTATCATATTGATGCCGCAACAGGTCCTTGTATTATTTTGTTACAAGCACTCTTTTTCACGCTCGCATTAGGTTACCAAAAATTAAAATGGTATCGGCAACAGCCTGATTTAAGTTAATAGCGCACGGCAAAATCAGAGAATACATGAGAATCGGCATAGTCTTGTTCAATCACTTGTTCAACCGATGCCGTTCTCGGTCCGTGGTTTAACCACGCGCTTAACTGGGCTAATTGTGTGTTTGTCCCCGTTGCCACCACCTCAACGCTGCCATCTTGGCGATTACGCACATAGCCTTTTACCCCGATTTGGGTCGCGGTTTTCCAAGTAAAATAACGGAAACCCACGCCCTGCACCAAACCATAAATAAAAAATTGTTTTTTCAACATATTCTCGCCTCTTATGCTTTCTGTGGAAAAGTTTTAATCCCATCACATTTTTTTCAATTCACCTAAACTTTTTTATTTCCATTTAGCCAAATTTAGCATAGCATACAATCTGGCACTTTCATGAATAAAGTGTTTTCGTTCCAACCTTATTTCCTTTACCAAGACAGGAGCAAATATGAAATTTCGTTTCGCTGCATTAGCTAGCGTCGCTCTATTAACAAGCACTGTAAGCGTTGCAGGTGTTGTGACAAGTTCCTCAAATATTGACTTTCTTGCCATTGATGGACAAAAAGCAAGTAAATCACTTTTAAAAGAAAAACGCTCTTTTAATGTCAGTGATACACTTCCTCACCAAGTGGTTGTTCGTGTGGCTGAAATTATCCGTGTAGGTTCTGACCGTTCACTCTATGAGTCAGATCCTATTGTCGTCACTTTCCAAGGGACAACAGATGATCTCATCATTTCTGCTCCTCGCTTAGAAACAGAACGCGATGCCAACGCCTTTAAAAAATCCCCGATCATTACTGTCAAAACTGTTTCCGGCGTAGAAATTTCGACAAAACAAGAATATCTGAAACAAGAAGGCTTCTTACCGGGCGTAAATTTAATTGAAAATTTATCAGAGTACAATGCCTCTGGTGCACCGGCAGCCGTGGCTCGCTTAGCCAGTAGCACAATGCCCGCTGCAATACCTGGCTTTGGTAAAGCACAAAAAGGAAAAATCACCGTTCAAGGTGAAAATGTTGCAGAACAAATGTTGCAGTACTGGTACCAGCAAGCAGACAAAGATACACAACAACGTTTCTTGAGCTGGGCAAAAGGTCAAAAATAAAGAATGAATAAAGTGAGCATCTTGCTCACTTTTTATTTAGTATGTTTAAGGAGCTATCATGCGACATACAGCACGTACCTTATCTGTGAATAAACACATTGCATTGGTTGCACATGATCACTGTAAACAGGATTTGATAAATTGGTGTAAATCCCACCGCACTTTATTGGCACAACATACACTTTATGCCACAGGGACGACGGGGAATCTCATTCAAAAAGAAGCCGATCTCGCCATCGTCAGCCTACTCAGTGGTCCAATGGGGGGGGATCAACAACTCGGCGGGCTTATTGCAGAAAAGCAAATTGATGTATTGATTTTCTTTTGGGATCCAATGAATGCGGTACCGCATGATCCTGACGTCAAGGCATTGATGCGAATTGCAACGGTTTGGAATATTCCTGTCGCGATGAATATGGCCACAGCAGATTTTCTCATTACCTCATCGCGCTTTGCCGAAGAAACCCCTGTACGCATTCCTGACTATGAAGGTTATTTGAAAGAACGCTTGAAATAACAGCATTTGTCGGTTATTTTTGTCAAACTAGCTGAAATCACATTATAATGGTGCTCAATATTGCTCTGCTTAATATTGAGCTATTTTTTTGTCTTCATGTTTTGATCACTTACGGAGAATAAACAATGGCGTTAATTTTAAATATCCTAAATTTTGTACTAGGTGGCTTTGCGACAACCTTAGGCTGGTTACTTGCCACGCTTGTCAGTGCCCTTTTAATTATCACCTTGCCTTATACACGTAGCTGTTGGGAAATCAGTAAAATGTCTCTCATGCCTTTTGGTAATGATATTATTCATGTGAAATACCTTGAACCAACGCATGCGCTTAGCAATTCCTTAGGCACAATATTTAATGTATTCTGGTTTGTCTTTTTTGGTTGGTGGTTATGTCTATCGCATATTTTTGCCGGTATTGCACAATGCTTAACCATTATTGGTATTCCTGTCGGAATTGCCAATTTCAAATTAGCGGGTATTGCCCTGTTCCCTGTTGGTCAACGCGTTGTCCCTAAAGAAGTCGCGGAAATCGCAAGACAGCAAGCGGCACAACAATATTATCAGCATCATCACTAAATAAACGGCTCAGGGAATGAGAGAAGAAAAAGCATGAATAACTGGTTTAACGCAAAAATTATTGCCACCATCCCTATTTTTATTGCAGTCAATATTGCTGCTTTCGCTATTTGGCTACTGGATATCTCCGAACAATGTATGCCATTAATTTTGGGTATTATTGCTGGCGGATTAGTTGACTTAGACAATCGTTTAACTGGACGATTAAAAAATGTTTTCTATACTTTAATTGCGTTCTCGATTTCCTCATTAGTGGTACAGGTCAGTATAGGTCATGGCTTTCAATTCACCCTGTTGATGACCGCCATGACATTTATGTTTACCATGGTAGGTGCTATAGGACAGCGTTATAGCACCATTGCCTTTGGCACATTGGTCATTGCCCTTTACACGACACTTTCTTACTTGCCACACACCATTTGGTTTATTAACCCTATCATGATTTTATGTGGCACATTGCTTTACAGCATGATCACCTTAATCGTGCATTTATTTTTTCCTAACCGTCCAGTACAAGAAAATATCGCAAAGTCATTCTTAGCCTTAGGACAATATCTTGACGCAAAATCACAATTTTTTGATCCTGATGAAATAGAACAGCTGGCTAACAAAGAAGTGAATTTAGCCATGAAAGATAGTGCATTGATTGAGGCCTTTAATGCCACTCGAACGGCTCTATTCTATCGTATCCGCGGTCAAAACCGTCATAGCCGCACACAAAAAATGATCCGCTATTATTTTGCGGCACAAGACATTCATGAACGCGCAAATTCCAGCCTTTTTAATTATCATACCATGGCGGAACAACTCAAAAACACGGATCTCATTTTCCGGATTCAGCGTTTATTCGAATTACAAGCCCAAGCTTGTCGCGAAATCGGTTTAAGTTTACAACAAAATAAAGAGTATCATTACAATAATAAAGTTGAAAAAGCGATTATAGGGCTCACTCAATCGTTTGAATTGTATGCTCAAAACCACGTAGAAAATAAGCAAGTTCTGTTAAATCTTAAAACCTTGATTGACAACCTACAAGCGGTGGAATGGCAACTCAGTCATCTTGATCAGGAAACACACCAAGCCGAACGTGCCTCCACCGCCAAAATCCATACTGAACAAGTACGTGGCTTACGCAATATTCTGTATGCGATTAAAAGTCACTGCCACTTTAATTCGCAACTCTTTCGTCATGCGGTTCGCTTATCCATTGTTGTCTTTACCGCCTGCTCTATTGTCGAATTTTTTGAATTAGAACGAGGCTATTGGATTTTATTAACCTCTGTTTTTGTGTGTCAGCCAAATTATTCCGCCACAAAACTGCGCCTTCGACAACGTATTATAGGGACTATTTTGGGTGTTATCATTGGTTCTTTACTACCTTATATTAATCCCACATTGGAATTGCAACTGGGGCTGATTGTGGCAACCAGTACATTATTTTTCTTTTTTAGAACCAATAATTACAGTTTTTCTACCTTCTTTATTACATTACAAGTGCTGATCAGCTTTGATGTAATGGGATTTGATATTCATGAGGCCATGTATTCCCGAGTGATTGATACATTTATTGGGGCATTTATTGCTTGGTTTGCGGTGTCTTATTTATGGCCAGATTGGCGTTACTTACAACTTGATAAAGTCAGTCATCAAGCGGTGAAAAGTAATGCAAAATACTTACTTTACGTGATTAGTCAACTACAATTTGGGAAAGGGGATAACCTGAAATATCGCATCGTGCGCCGCCATGCTCATGAAAATGCGACCGCCCTCAGCACAACCATTTCACACATGAATAATGAGCCAAACAAATATCAAGCACACCTACAAAAAAGTTTTGAATTACTAAAACTTAATTATTCTTTGCTGAGCTATATTTCTGCCTTAGGCGCTTATCGTAGCAATATGAAAGCATTACAACAAAATACCGAATTTCTCGCAGGATTTTATCCGATTGCTAAAAAGATCATTTATGTGTTGGAGCATATTGAAAAACTCAGACCTGAAGTGTTCCAAAAAATGCAAGAAAGGATTGAGAATGATTTAAAGCACGCCAATGCGGAGCAAGCAGGTCATCTTCTTCAACCTCAGTTTAGCGTGCCAATTCAGCAATTGAATATGATTAGTCAAATTTTGCCTTCACTTTACCATACATTTCAGCAAATCAATTTAAACCTCAAGCAAAATTAAAATTGCAGCATCCCCGCCCCATTCTTTTGGGGCTTGGTGCAACGCACGTACTTTAGGATGCTGCACTAACCAACGGGGAATTTGACGCTTTAAAACATACGAGCCATACCCCGTCATCACACTGGCACAATACACATGTTCATTTTCACAAGCTTGTAATAAACTCGCTAGCTCTATTTTGGCTTGTTCTTTGGTCAAGCCATGTAGATCCAAAAAAAGATCTGGCGAAAAGTCACCACGGCGTAATTGTTTCAAAATATGCGAATCTTCCCCTTCTCGTAAATATTTGACCGCACTTTCTTCATTTAATAACGGCTCATATTCATCAGAAAAGTAAAACAGCGTATCCTCTTTCTCACGAATTTCTCGTAATGCTGATTTTTTTTTGGCTGTTTTCTGACGCGGTGCAATAAACTTATCCTGCTTAAGTGCTTTCGCCCCTTTTATTGCAGTGCGGAATAACGTAATATCATCTGGCTCTAACATGCTGTTTCTCTCCCTATTCAACGCGTCTCATCATAACATAACTTCATTCGACATGATTTCCAAAATTTAGCGGAATATGATATAACTACGCCAATTTTCGCTTATTATAAAAGGTATGTTATGACACATAATCAAGAGCTGATTGAAACCATCATTGCTGATCACGTTCATCAAGAATTACACACTATTCAAGATTTTCTGCGCTGGACTTACAGCACCTTTAACCGCTCTGATATTTATTATGGCCATGGCTATCATGACGCTTGGGATGAAGCCTTACAGCTGGTACTCACTACCCTAGACTTACCTATCGATTTCCCACAAACCTATTACACTGCGCAGCTTACACGCTCAGAGAAAGAAGTATTACTGCGTTTAATTATCCAACGTCTAGAAAAACGTATCCCGATTGCTTATCTGATTCATCAAGCGTGGTTTTGTGGCTTAAATTTCTATGTAGATGAGCGTGTGATTGTGCCACGTTCGCCAATCAGTGCGCTCATTCAAGAGGGTTTTGCCCCTCTATTAGCACAGGCCCCTAAACGTATTTTAGACATGTGTACAGGAAGTGGTTGTATTGCTATCGCTTGCGCAGAACGTTTTCCAGAAGCCGAAGTGGATGCAGTTGATCTTTCTAGTGATGCGCTTGATGTGGCACAAATTAACATTGAACGCCACGCGATGCTTGAGCGTGTTTATCCGATTCAATCGGATCTCTTCAATGCGCTAGCCCCTATACAATACGATTTGATTGTAACCAATCCGCCTTATGTAGATGAAGAAGACTTAGCGGATATGCCGCAAGAATTTCATTACGAGCCCGAAATGGCATTAGGATCGGGCGTTGATGGTTTAGCCATCACCAAAAAAATCCTCTTTGCCGCCCCCGATTATTTAACAGAGCAAGGCATATTAGTCTGCGAAGTGGGGAACAGTATGGTACACTTAATCGAACAATATCCAGCTGTCCCATTTAACTGGGTCGAACTTAAGAATGGTGGTGTCGGTGTCTTTGCCCTCACTAAAGCACAGCTGATACAATATCGCCATTTATTCCAATAAGAATTCGCGCAAAGTGTGCCCAGTTTTGAGATCATTTTCGCTGAAGCGGAGGCATAAAAAAACCAGTGCAATATCACTGGTTTTTTGTTATTGACAAATAATAGGTTAGAAGAAGACGCGTAAACCTACACCCAATTTTTTATCTCTTAAAGTTGGATCTAAGTCATTATCATGTTTGTATCTAAATACGCCACCTTCTAAATAAGTGACTACATTTTTGTGGAATTGATAGTCCACGCCGGCCACATAGCCACGTAGTCTCACTGTACGATCATAAGCCGTCACTGCTTTACCCCAGATAAAATCGGCATAGATTTTTGATTCTGGTATAAATTGATATTTCAAGCCTAATTCTACTTCTCGAACTTTGTGGAACGAATCCTCATCACCTGTACCAGGGTGTTTTTGACCACGCCATGAAATGGTTAATAATTCATCGTTATTACTTTTTACTTGGGAATAATCTACTGCCACGGCAAAATTTTGGTAACTTAATTCTCCACCGACTGTCCACGCTTTCTCCTTAACGGATAGCTTTGTATCGCCGACTTGTTTACTGCTGTATCCTGCGGCTAAAGCGAAACCGAGATCACCAACAGTTCTGTTATAAAGGACACCTAACACATATGCATTGTTGTTGATATTATCCACTTTCGATGCGTCCTCATCAAACACATAGTCTGCGCCAAAACGGAAACCGGCAAAATCTGCCGATTTAAAATGAATAACTTTGTCACCCTCAGTGACTAATTGATTCACACCACCTAAATTGTAGGTATAATCCGATAGACCGATATCATCACCAATCGTGAGCTGTTTACCGAAAGTTAATTTACCGACAGCATCATGGTTAAAACCAGCAAATAAACGGGAAATGTTAGTCTTATCACCAATCCCTTTATCGCTAAAACGCACTTCTACTTGTCCTAATGCGCTTAAACCGTCCCCTAACTGATGGGAAGCATCAAAGGTGATGCGTGATCCCTTATCTTTTAGATCGGTGCGATGGTTGGTTTCACGTTGCAAAAGTAAACGAACAGAACCGCTTACATCAACCTTTGTCCCTTCTTTATCGAAAATGGTTGCCGCATTGACAGATGTAGTGGCAAGTGCACTGACAGCGAATGCAATAAGTGTTTTTTTCATAATATTGATTCCTTAACAGAATATCTTTATGTCCTATTTTGAAGAAGATGACAACCTAACGACTTCCCAAATGCCCAATTTATCGTCGATAAACTATTTATCGAATTAAGAAAAAGCCAGTGTCAAACACTGGCTTTTTTAGACTTTCACAACAATTAGAAGTGTACGCGTAAACCTGTACCAATTACGTTATCTTTTGCTGTTGTACCATCCGCATCTTTTGTTCTGCCCCAAGCACCTTCAACAAAGGTTTCAACTTGTTTGTGAAGTTTGTAACCAAAACCTACCGCGATCTTACGAGTTCTGTCGGTATCTCCTTTAGGACCTTCTTTCGCCCAAATAAAGTCAGTATACACTTTTGCTTTGTCGTTAAGATCGTAGTTTAAACCCACTTCAAGTGCACGTTTTTTACCATCTTTGTTAGTTACTTTAGATTGTGCATAGTCAACACCAAGCGCTAAACCAGCGTATGATAGTTCCGCACCGACCAAGAAACCTTTTTCTTTTTCATCTTTGTAAACTTTATCTTGGCCTGGAGGTGGAACTACACCTGGTTGAGCTTCTTGTTTCACATATTTTTGGCTATAAGCTGCTTCAAGTGCAAAACCAACATCACCGATTTGTCTGTTGTATAAACCCGCTACAACGAAACCGCGACCATCGCGTAATGCTTCTTTGTTTGCATCGCCTGAGAACACATAGGCACCACCGAATGTGAAACCGTTGAAGTCTGCAGATTTGAAGTTAATCGCTTTTTGACCGCTAGTAATAAGGACGTCATTGATACCACTGTTAAAATAAGTGTAATCAGACACACCAACATCATCACCAATTGTTAATTGGTTACCGAAAGTTAATGTACCTAAACCTTCATAGGCGAAACCAGCATAAAGACGTTTCGCATGAACCTGATTACCGATTGGTTGTTTAACCACTTCACCATCTTTTTCCACATCTTTACTGAAACGAAGTTCTGCATAACCTAATGCGCTTAAGCCTTCGCCTAAATCATGAGAGGCTTTGAAAGAAACGCGTGAACCATTATCTATTAAATCACCACGCATGTCTTTTTCTTTTTTGAGGAGTAAACGTACAGAACCGTTTACATCCACTTTTGTACCATCTTGGTTGTAAACCGTTGCTGCGTTTGCTGAAGTTGCTGCTACTGCCGCCACTGCTAATGCTACGATTGTCTTTTTCATAGTATCACTACCTTGTTTTTGGAGTTTTATAATTCGATTAAGTTATTGTGACCAATCACTCAATCAACCTAAAATCGACTAACAGACGACGAGTCGCCTGCACATTTTTGCAAAGGCAAGATAGCAAAGCTCGGTTTTCTTGTCAAAACAAAATAGAATTGTTCTTTTTTAATCTTGTTCTTTAAAAACAATAAGTTATAAAAAGCAAGCGGTTTTATAAGGGTTAAAAAAGTGTTAAAAGGATCACATTTATTAAAAATATCATTTTTTCCAGAACTTTTCTAATAAAACCTAACACATTGATTTAATAAGTAAAAAATCAAGATTTGAAGACCAAAATGTCCAGTTCCGCCCTCTTTTTCCACCTTTATCCAAAGTTTATTCATATTTTGTGATCTAGATCACAAAATTTAAGATTTTCGTCAACTAAAAGATGTTTTTTTAAACAAATTAAGGGCTGAAACGCTCATAAAATCGTTCTCTTTTCCTTATAAAAAACATGAAAAAGCCCCCTGTCTCTTATGTGCGCGCTTGGCTATTCCATCGTATAGTGCTAACAGGTTTTGTTGTATCAGCGTTCTCTTCCTTGACCTACCCCAAATTTTCTATTGTTCTTAAAACAATAAATAGCGATAATATGCCCCTTGACTTCAGGGCACCCTTTAAATGTCGCCCGAGAAAACAATATGATGACAGAATACATTCTCCTTATTATTAGTACAGCCTTAATTAATAACTTTGTCTTAGTAAAATTTCTAGGGCTTTGTCCTTTTATGGGCGTTTCTAAAAAAATTGAAACCGCAATTGGCATGAGTTTAGCGACCATGTTTGTGCTCACTGTTGCTTCAATTTCAGCTTATTTAATCGATACTTATATTCTTACGCCTTTAAGTGCGACCTTTTTACGTACCCTCGTGTTTATTTTAGTGATTGCCGTGGTAGTCCAATTTACTGAAATGGTGATCAAAAAAACCAGCCCGACGCTCTATCGTTTATTAGGCATTTTTCTCCCGCTCATTACCACCAACTGTGCAGTACTCGGTGTGGCACTGTTAAATATTAATCAGGCCCACAACCTCACCGAATCGGTGATTTATGGCTTTGGTGCTTCATTTGGGTTTGGTTTAGTCTTGGTGTTATTCGCTGCGCTACGGGAACGTTTAGCCGCGGCTGATGTACCTCATGTGTTTAAAGGGGCATCGATTGCCTTAATTACCGCCGGCTTAATGTCACTTGCCTTTATGGGCTTTACTGGATTGGTGAGATGATCATGACGACGGTCGTTTTTATTCTCATCGCCATCGCTGCGTTAGCGTTGATATTTGGTGCAATTTTAGGCTTTGCTTCGGTAAAACTGAAAGTCGATGCCGATCCCATTGTGGAAAAAATCGATGCCTTACTCCCGCAAAGTCAATGTGGTCAATGTGGTTATCCTGGCTGTAAACCTTATGCCGAGGCGATTGCTAATGGTGATGACATCACCAAATGTATTCCTGGTGGACAAACCGTGATTGTGAATATTGCCGAACTCATGGGCATTGAGCCGCCTACCACCGACCTTGCAGGCGATCCTGCCCCAATGGTGGCTTTTATTGATGAAGCAATGTGTATAGGTTGTACAAAATGCATTCAGGCTTGTCCCGTCGATGCGATTATAGGGACCAATAAAGCGATGCATACCATTATTCCAGACCTGTGCACGGGCTGTGAGCTTTGTGTGCCCCCTTGCCCAACCGACTGTATTTCAATGATTAAGGTAGAAAGCACGATTCATAATTGGAATTGGAAATTCGATCCCAAACTGGTGATTCCCATTGTTGATACCACAACAACACAAAAGAAATTAATCAAAGGGGAATAAATAGCATGGATGTGTTAGCACGTTTTAATTCAGGTAAATTATGGGATTTCAAAGGGGGAATTCACCCGCCTGAATGTAAATCACAATCGAACCAAAAACCAATTCGACGCGCAAAATTAGTCGATCACTTTTATATTCCCGTTATACAACATGCAGGAGAGGCGGGGAACCTATTAGTGAACGTTGGCGATTATGTATTCAAAGGTCAGCCCTTAACACAAGGCGATGGCTTACGTGCGTTACCCGTCCACGCCTCTACTTCGGGCTTTATTCGTGCCATTGCCCCTTATGCTAGCGCGCACCCATCAGGTTTGATGACACGCTGTGTGCATTTAGAAGCGGACGGTCAAGATCAATGGGGTGAACGGCACCCTCTTGACGACTTCCTCACCCAAACACCGGAAAAACTAATTGAAAAACTCTATCAAGCAGGCGTGGCTGGATTAGGCGGTGCGGTTTTTCCGACCGCCGCCAAACTGCATTCGGCGGAAAAACAGGTGAAATTATTAATTATTAATGGCGCAGAATGTGAGCCTTATATTACCTGTGATGATCGTTTAATGCGTGATTATGCCGATGAAATCATCGAAGGCACACGTATTTTACGTTATATCTTACGCCCAGAAAAAGTGGTGATCGCTGTCGAAGACAATAAGCCCGAGGCCGTTAAGGCGTTACGCGATGTCTTACAAGGTGCGAACGATATAGACATTCGTGTCATTCCCACAAAATACCCCTCTGGTGCCGCCAAGCAATTAATTCAAATTCTCACAGGCATGGAAGTCCCCAGTGGTCAACGTTCGTCTAGTATTGGCGTACTGATGCAAAATGTTGCCACGGCCTTTGCAGTTAAACGCGCGATTATGGATGATGAACCGCTGATTGAACGCGTGGTCACGTTGACTGGTGATAAAGTGGGTCATAAAGGCAACTATTGGGTACGTCTAGGCACCCCCATTTATTCGCTCTTACAACAAGTAGATTATCAGTATGATGAACGTTTCCCTGTCTTTATGGGGGGACCCATGATGGGCTTTATTTTGCCCGATCTGAAGGCTCCCGTGACTAAAATGACCAACTGCTTGTTAGCCCCTGATCATTTTGAATACGCGCCACCAGCCTCTGAACAATCCTGTATCCGTTGTTCCGCTTGTTCTGATGCGTGTCCTGTGAACTTAATGCCACAGCAACTATACTGGTTTGCACGCAGTGAAGATCATGAAAAATCCGAACAATATGCCCTAAGAGACTGTATTGAATGTGGCTTATGTGCTTATGTCTGCCCAAGTCATATTCCATTAATCCAGTATTTCCGCCAAGAAAAAGCCAAAATTTGGGAAATTCAACAAAAAGCCAAACAGGCAGAAGAAGCTAAGCAGCGTTTTGAAGCACGCCAAGCACGCTTAGCACATGAAGAACAAGAACGTAAAGCACGAGCACAAAAAGCCATGGAAGCGCGCCGTCAAGAAATGAAAACTGAACAAGGGGTCGATCCTGTTCAAGCCGCGCTTGAGCGTTTAAAAGCGAAAAAAACCGATACAGCGCACAGTGAAAAACTGGCTATCAAAACCATTGTGACGGAAAAAGGCGAAGTGTTACCCGACAACAGTGACATTATGGCACAACGTAAAGCTCGCCGCTTAGCTCGCCAGCAACAAACTGAAAATAGCCACGACTCTCCGTCTGAAACCCGTCAAGAGAGCAAATCAACAGACAATAAATCTGCTGTTGCGGCGGCTATTGCCCGTGCCAAAGCGAAAAAAGCAGCGAAAGCATCAAGTGCGGAGGAAAAAAACGAAATTTCATCAAACGATACGCAAAGTGTCGGAAGTGAAACAGAGCCAGTCGCAGAAAATCCGCGCAAAGCAGCGATTGCGGCGGCTATTGCCCGTGCCAAAGCGAAAAAAGCGGCACAAGCATCAAGTGCGGTGGAAAAAGACGAAATTTCATCAGGCGATACGCTAAGTGTAGGAAGTGAAACAGAGCCCGTCGCGGAAGATCCGCGTAAAGCCGCCATTGCGGCCGCCATTGCTCGTGCCAAAGCGAAAAAAGCGGCGCAAGCATCAAGTGCGGTGGAAAAAGAGGGGGTTTCATCTGAGGGCAAGACTACTGAAGCAGTAGATAACAGCGCACCATCCGCAGAAGATCCGCGCAAAGCCGCCATTGCCGCTGCCATTGCTCGTGCGAAGGCAAAAAAAGCCGCGCAAGCCAACAATCATGACGCATAAGGACAAAAAATTATATGTTTAAAATGGTCAGTTCTCCTCATACTCATTCAGGTAAACTCACAATGCGTATTATGCTGTGGGTGATAGTAGCGATGTTACCTGCGATGGGTGTGCAACTTTACTATTTTGGATTCGGCGTATTAATTCAAGCCGCCTTAGCCATCAGTTTTGCCTTATGCTTGGAAGCTCTCGTCACCGTATTACGCAAAAAATCGCCCCTATTCTATCTATCAGATTTCAGTGTCATCTTAACGGCACTGATTCTCGCTATGGCAATTCCCCCTTATGCGCCTTATTGGCTGATTTTAATTGGGACATTTTGCGCAGTGATTTTAGGGAAACATGTTTATGGCGGTCTTGGACAAAATCTATTTAACCCTGCCATGGTTGGCTATGTGGTGTTATTAATTTCGTTCCCATTACAAATGACCACTTGGTTACCCCCGACCCAATTACTCAGTGAACCACCGACCTTGTTAGATGCCTATTCGTTAATTTTTACGGGATTTAGCACAGACGGCTTTAGCCTGCATCAGTTTACCCATTCGGTCGATGCGATTACACAAGCCACACCGCTAGACAGTGCTAAAGTGATTTTAAAAGCAGGTGTCGCTTATGATACTTTGCTTCAATCGCCACTCTTTCATGCTGGATTAGCTATCGGTTGGTGGCAAGTTAACCTCGCCTTTTTATTCGGAGGGGTATTTTTAATTTGGAAACGTATCATCCATTGGCAAATCCCAGTTGCCATGTTAGTGAGTTTTACCAGTTTAGCGGCCATAACCGAACTGGTGGCAAGTACGCCTTATTTCAAAACCTTGCCTCATTTATTGAGTGGCGCCATGATGTTTGGGGCATTCTTTATCGCGACGGATCCTGTGACTGCCTCAATTACCCCACGAGGCAAGCTAGTTTTCGGGGCCTTGGTCGGTTTTTTGGTGTATATCATTCGTTTCTATGGTAGTTATCCAGACGGGGTTGCCTTCGCGGTGTTATTAGGTAATATTTGTGTCCCCCTCATTGATCACTACACACGACCACGTGTCAGCGGTCATCGTCAATAAGGAGCAAGCATGAAAACCGTTAAAATTTCTGTTTATTATGCGCTATTACTGGCTTTGATTGCGTTAATTTGTACTGCTTTAGCAACGGGTATTTATCTGTTAACCCAAACCAAAATTGAGGCTGAAATCAATAAACAACGACAAGCCTTATTGCTTGAAGTGGTACCGCAAACTTATTTTGACAATCAATTAAGTGAAAACTGTCACCGTCCAAACAGTGAGAAATTGCTTGCTCAGCGTATTGAACGCCTGTGTATTGCCACCAAAAATAAGCAAAAAACGGCTTATGCCTTTGAAACGGTGGCGCCTGATGGTTACGCCGGGCGTATTCGTTTGTTAGTGGGCATGACGCCCACTGGCACGATTTTAGGGGTGCGCGTATTAGCACATCAAGAAACACCGGGATTGGGGGATAAAATTGAAACACGCATTTCTGATTGGATTTTATCCTTTAGCCAACAACCACTACGCCAAGATAACTTAGCAGATTGGGCAGTGAAGAAAGATGGTGGAAAATTTGACCAATTCGCTGGGGCAACTATCACACCACGCGCCGTAGTGAATCAAGTAAAACAATCGGCATTAAGCTTGTTAGACGAACTAAATCGAGAGAATTAATCATGAGCGAAACTTTCGCAAAACAGACCGCACTTTCCGAGCCACAAGACAAGGTCTTGGATCAGCAAGCTACGTTAGCAAATACATCCAACCCTTCGGTATGGAAAACGATTTTCTGGCAAGGGGTGTGGAAAAATAATTCGACCCTTGTGCAACTTTTGGGGTTGTGCCCGTTATTGGCGGTGTCCAACAGTGTCACAAATGCGTTAGGGCTTGGTATTGCAACGCTCTTTGTACTCATTTGCAGTAACACCGTTGTATCTTTATTCCGTAAACAGATTCCGCACGAAATCCGTATTCCGATTTATGTGATGATTATTGCTACCACGGTCACGGTGGTGCAATTATTGATGAATGCCTATACTTATTCACTCTATCAATCCTTAGGTATTTTTATTCCACTGATTGTAACCAACTGCATTGTGATTGGGCGGGCGGAAGCCTTTGCCTCGAAAAATCCCCTTTCTCATGCCATGTTCGATGGGTTTGCGATGGGCTTAGGGATGTGTTTGAGTTTAGTCTTTTTGGGCGCCATTCGTGAAATTCTTGGCAATGGTACCGTATTTGATGGTATTGAACATTTACTGGGTGATTGGGCAAAAGGACTGCGCATCGAGCTATTTCACCTTGACAGTCATTTCTTACTGGCGATTTTACCACCAGGTGCCTTTATTGGTTTAGCCTTGATTTTAGCCTTCAAAAACGCCATTGATCAACGTAATAAAACATGAATAAACAAAAACGAATTGAAATCTTAACCCGCCTACGCGATCAAAATCCGCATCCTACTACCGAACTCAATTACAGTTCGCCTTTCGAATTGTTAATTGCGGTAATTTTATCTGCACAAGCCACAGATAAAGGCGTGAATAAAGCCACCGATAAATTGTTTCCTGTCGCCAATACGCCACAAGCCATTTTAGATTTAGGTTTAGATGGATTAAAAGCATACATCAAAACCATTGGGCTTTATAACAGTAAGGCAGAAAACATCATCAAAACCTGCCGTGATCTGCTCGAAAAACATAATGGTGAAATTCCTGAAAATCGTTCCGCACTGGAAGCGCTGGCAGGGGTCGGACGAAAAACCGCTAACGTGGTATTAAATACCGCATTTGGTCATCCGACTATCGCGGTCGATACCCATATTTTCCGCGTCTCCAATCGCACTGGTTTCGCGCCGGGAAAAGATGTGGTGAAAGTGGAAGAAAAATTGCTCAAAGTTGTACCCGATGAATTTAAAGTCGATGTACATCATTGGTTAATTCTACATGGACGTTATACGTGCATTGCACGTAAGCCCCGTTGTGGCGCTTGTATCATTGAAGATCTTTGCGAATTTAAAGAAAAAACAGAATAATTAAAAAACTTGGATGTAATTTTATGACAACAACAAAACAAGAAAGACAAACTTGGTCAAATCGACTGACTTATATTATGACGGTTGCGGGTGCAACAGTCGGTTTTGGCGCCACTTGGCGCTTCCCTTATTTAGTGGGTGAAAATGGCGGTGGTGCCTATGTATTTTTATTTTGTATTGCGATGATCTTAATCGGTATCCCAATGATTTTAGTGGAAAATGTCATCGGTCGCCGTTTACGAGTGAATGCGATTGATGCCTTTGGGGATAAGTTAGAAAAACGTAATATATCAAACTATTGGAAAATAGTGGGCTACATGGGCTTGCTCGGCGCATTTGGCATCATGGCTTACTATATGGTGCTAGGTGGTTGGGTGATTACCTATATTATCCATTTAGTCACCGGCTCATTGGACATTTCCAGTCCGATTACCAAAGAAGTGACCAAAACCTTCTATGATTTGCATATTAGCAATAGTCCATTAGAAATCAGTTTATATACCCTACTTTTTGTGGCATTAAACTACTTTATTTTGGCAAAAGGTATCATTGGTGGGATTGAGCGTGCGGTCAAATATTTAATGCCATTATTATTTCTTTTCTTAATTGGCATGGTGATCCGTAACGTCACTTTGCCTGGCGCAATGGAAGGCATTAGCTTCTATCTTAAACCGGATTTTTCCAAAATCACGCCACAGCTCTTTGTGTTTGTATTAGGTCAAGTCTTCTTTGCACTGAGTTTAGGGTTTGGGGTGTTAATTACGTTATCCAGTTATTTGAATAAAGAAGAAAACTTAATTCAAACGGCAGTGATTACAGGCTTTACCAATACAATTATCGCGGTTTTAGCGGGTTTTATGATTTTCCCTTCGTTGTTTACCTTTGGGATTGCACCAAATTCGGGTCCGACTCTCGTCTTCCAAAGTTTGCCGATCGTATTTTCTCACTTATGGTTAGGCAAAATCTTTGCGATCATTTTCTTTAGTTTGTTATTGATTGCCGCCTTAACCACCTCTTTAACCATTTATGAAGTGATCATTACCGCATTACAAGAGAAACTCAAAATGCGTCGTAGTAAAGCCATTTTTATGACTTTAGGGGGGATTTTCTTGTTAGGTAATATCCCGTCCATTTTAGGCGACAACCTATTAAAAGAGGTGACGATTTTTGGCAAAAGTCTGTTTGATACCTTTGACTTTGTCAGTGGAAATATCCTCTTTATGCTGACAGCCTTAGGTTGTGCAGTGTTCGTGGGCTTTGTGTTGAAAGACGAGGCGAAAAAAGAACTTTCCCCCCACCCAGACTCCCTCTTCACAACGATTTGGTTTAATTATGTGAAATATGTGGTGCCATTGATTATTATCGTCATCTTTATCAGCAATCTGATTTAAAGCAAAAGTCCACCAAATAAGGTGGACTTTTTTATTACATCACGAAAAAAAGCAAAAAGCGCTACCGCACTTATTCCGCCCGGTAACGATTTTCTTCCGTTTCTGGTTCTAAATCTAATTTTGCCATCAATAACTGGTCGCCATCTTCTTCAGGATTCCCCGTCACCAATAATTTATCGCCATAGAAAATCGAGTTGGCCCCCGCCATAAAGCACATGGCTTGCATTTCTTCTGACATCCCTTGACGTCCTGCCGATAAACGGACATAGCTTTTCGGCATGGTGATACGTGCCACTGCGATAGTGCGCACAAACTCCGTCCAGTCTAATTCTGCCGCATCCGCCAGTGGCGTACCTTCCACTTTCACAAGTTGGTTAATCGGCACTGATTCGGGTTGTGGATCTAAATTGGCTAAACTGGCAATTAAGCCAGCACGTTCTTTACGGGTTTCATTCATCCCAATGATGCCACCACAACACACTTTTAAACCCGCTTTACGCACTTTGCCTAAGGTGTTAATGCGATCATCAAATTGACGGGTACCAATCACATTACCGTAATGCTCAGGGGCGGTATCCAGATTATGGTTATAATAATCCAAGCCCGCTTCTTTTAAGTCCTCTGCCATCCCATCTTGCAATAAACCAAAAGTACCACAGGTTTCTAAGCCGAGTTCTTTGACCGCTTTAATAATCGCAGTCACTTTTTCAATGTCTTTCGGTTTGGGGCCACGCCAGGCAGCGCCCATACAAAAACGCCCCGCACCACGTGCTTTCGCAATTTTTGCTTTTGCGACAATTTCCTCCACATCGAGTAACTGTTGTTTTTCTACACCAGTATGATAGCGTGCTGATTGTGGACAATAGCCACAATCCTCAGGACATCCCCCCGTTTTTATCGACATTAAAGTAGATAATTGAATGGCTTTCGGGTTAAAGTGTTCTCGATGCACTTGTGCGGCGCGATAGACTAAATCCAAAAATGGGGTTTCAAAAAGGGCTTCAATTTTACACACTGACCAATATTCTAGGCTTGGGTGTGGGGTAAGGGTACGAACTTCGAATGCCGTTGCCGTTGTCATATTTTCTCTTTCCTTATCTATTAAGCCGCTTAAAGTGCGGTCTGTTTTTCGCTAAAATTATCCTTCAAAATGGTGGATTCACTGATCCTACCATTCTCAACACGAATCAGGCGATCCATTTTCTGTGCGAGTTCATTCACTTGATGTGTCACTATCAAGAGGGTTAACCTTTTCTCATCACAAAGTTGTAACAATAAATTCAACATTTCCTCGCGTAAATCAGGATCCAACGCCGAGAAAGGCTCATCCAATAATAAAATCGGTTTATCACGCAATAAACAACGCGCCAAAGCCACACGCTGCTTTTGCCCACCGGACAACTGACTAGGCAATTGGTTCAGCACCCCTTGTAAACCCACTGCACTCGCCACTTCTTGCACTTTTTGCTGCTCAAGTGCGGTCAGTTTTAGGCTCGTTTTCAGCCCTAATGCCATATTTTCTGCCACGCTTAAATGGGTAAACAGATTATTTTCTTGGAACAAAATGGATACGGGTCGTTCATACGGCTGCGTTTGACTATGATTTTCACCATTCAACCAAATTTCCCCTTGTTGTGCAAACGCAAAACCGGCAATCAAATTTAATAAGGTGCTTTTCCCCGCCCCACTCGCGCCAACAATCGCCACTTTTTGTTGGGCTGGAATCTGTATATCCCCTTCAAAAGTAAAGGTGTGATAAGCAAACTGAACCCCCTTTAATCTAATCATCGCGTTGTTCCTGATGTCGTTCAATGAACATAAATACACTCAAACAAAAAACCAATAAAATTAATGCCGTGACGGCGGCTTCTTGACTTCGATAATGTCCCAATTGTTGATACAACAAATGGGGTAACGAGGTGAAGTCCGCCTGGCCAAATAATGCAATTGCCGTAAAATCTCCCAGTGATAAGGCGCAAGCCAGCGCAAAGGCATATTTCATGGGTGCACGCAAATTGTGCCATTCAATTAAAGAGAACCGTTGCCAACCTCGAAGATCAAGAGATTGACATAATTTTTCATAATAAATCATATTGTTATGCATTGGTAAAGCCAAAATGCGTAGCACAAAGGGCATTGCGGCTAGGGCATTACAGCATACTACAACAGCAAAAAGATGAAGTGTAGAAAAATCGATCTCACGCAATAAAATAAATAAGCCGATAGCTAACACTAACGTGGGGATCGCTAAAATCGTGGCACCAATATTTAAAATCAGCTGGGACAACGCGCGATAATGTTGCCAATGCAATTGTCTGGCAAGTAACAATAACGCAATGGAGAGCAAGACTGCAAGGAAAGCTGATGTGGGCGCGATAGTGAGCGAGTACCCTAATGCTTTCCATAATTGTGGTTGTAACCACAGAGTAAAAAAGTGAGGTGATAGCAAGGCGGAAATCAGCGTATTGACAAGCGGTAATAAGATAAATAGCGTCGCACATAGAATAATCATAGCCTGCATGAACTTGACAGCACGTGTTTGTGCGGCAAACCAATGACGACGGCTATGTAAAGTAGTCGCAGGGGTCGCTGAAAACAGGCTACTCAGAGTAAACAAAATAAAACAAAAAACGAACTGTAATAATGCCAATAAGCCGGCCTTGGCTAAATCAAATTCAAATAAAATAGCTTGATAGATTGCCACTTCTAAGGTGGTATATTTGGGTCCACCACCTAAAGTGAGAACGATAGTAAAACTGGTAAAACACAGCATAAAAATCAAGCTAAAGGCAGGCAATAATTGTTGACGTAAATAAGGCCACTCAATCAAGCGGATAAAATGCCAACCCCGCAGGTTAAGCTGCGCAGCGAGCTGATGTTGTTGGACAGGAATAGCCTGCAATCCCTGTAAAAATAGGCGACAAGCTAAGGGGATATTAAAAAAAAGATGAGCCAGTAAAATGCCATTTAAACCGTAAATATGCGGGGTCCATGTCCAAGCAAAAAACTGACTTAGCTGTGCTAGCCAGCCCGATGCCCCATAAACGCCAAGTAAGCCAAATATTGCCACCAACGCAGGTAGGACAAAAGTCAGTGAAAATAATTTGAGAATCAGCGTCTTACCAATAAACTGTTGGTAAAAAAAAGCACGGGCGACGAGTGCTCCAAAGATGACTGACAGTAAAGCGGACAAAAAGGCTTGCCACAGGCTAAAGCAAACCACGTGATGTAAATAGTCATCACGCCATAACGCTGTCCAGCTAAACTCAAACGGGAGTAAAAAAATCGCCCGTAAGGCGAGTGTATAAAAAGTGATAAGAAAAACAATGACTAACATCCCGCCAAAGTAGCTGGCGGGACGGTATGTGAATGGACGAAAACGATTAATCATCAATGCAACCAATTACTTGGTTAACGTGGTTTGCCAAACGGCTAGCCATTTTTTAAGTTGTGTTGCATTCACGTTTGACGTATCAATCACCTTCGTATGCATTTGCGTCGCTTTAAGCGCATCAAAGTGCGGTTCAATGCTCGCATCAATGACAGGAAGCATCACATTATTTTTGACGAGATGTGTTTGTGCTTCGGGGTGAAGTAAAAAGGCAACAAAATGATCCGCACAGGCATTATCATGTTGTGCTACACGGGCAGCGGTTTCAATCTGTAATACCCCCCCTTCCGCGAATTCGGTGGCAAGATACTGATCTTTTTGTTCAAACACAAGATGATATAACGGTGAGGTGTGATAACTTAATACTAAATCTGCTTCGCCTTTCAAAAAAGCACCATAGGTGTCCGACCACCCTTTCCCCACCGTGACGGTATGTTTGGCTAATTTCTGCCACGCTTGTGCCACGTCATTTTCGCTATAAACATGGTTCATCCAAATGAGTAAGCCACGTCCTACACTGCTGGTACGAGGATCTTGATAAATGACATTTAAATCATCACGCTCCACCAATTCCTTTAGGCTCTTTGGTGGCTGTTGCACTTTAGCTTTGTCATAAATAAAGGCAAATTGCCCAAAATCATAAGGTAAGAAAATCTGATGTTTCCATTCGATCGGTAGGCTCAGTTTGGCTAAATCCACCTTATGCGGTGCAAATAATCCGCTTTTTTCCGCCTCTTCTTGGTTGTAGTTATCTAAGCCGACGACCACATCCGCTTTTGTTTTTTTCCCTTCTAAACGTAAGCGATTGAACATCGTACCTGAATCGCCAAATGCAGTGAAATTAACCTGGCATTGTGGGAAATGGGTTTCAAATGCTTTTTTCACTTTCGGTCCTGCCCCCCAATCAGAAGTGAAGGAGTCATAAGTGTACACATTCACCGTTTGTGTTTGAGCGAGCACGGAAAGAGAAAGGGTAGAAAGTGCGGTAAGAAAAAGGGAAGTGTTTAATCTAGACATTGTGTCCTCTCTTGTAATTGCGCAAAAAAGTACACAGCAATATTGACTGCTAGTTTCCTACGTCAGTATTAACTGCATCAGGTTCACGGGTATCATCTCAGCTAGCATGCTAGCACCCCGACTAAGAGCCCTAAGTCTATAATATTTTATGAAAAAAGCACAACCTTATTTCTATTCTACTTTTTGTTACATAAAAAAATGTAAAAAGCAGCAAATAAACCCCAAAAATCTTACCCTGCCAAAACGGCTTTTATGTTAAAGTTTGCTCAGTTTTGGTTTGTTATCAGGATTTCTTATGTCTTTCTCTTTTTCCCAAGTTGATGTCACACTGAATCAACTCGCTCAGCAACTCATTGAACAGTTTCCAGCGCAATATAACACACTGATTTTTCAGCAAATTGAAAAAGATAAAACCCATCCAACGAGCAACATAGGGCAACTTTATTGTGCTATTGCAATGTCTGATTTTTTTGCTGAAACCCTGCAAAAACAACCGCACTTTTTACACCAATGTTGGCAACAATGTCCACGCTTATCAGACTGTGCAGACTATTCAGCACGTTTAACACCGTTATTCGCCGAAGTGGAGACAGAAGAACAACTGTATAAAGTCTTAAGACAATTCCGGCATCGCGAAATGGCAAAGCTGAGTTTTTGCCAAAGCTTAAATTTGGGATCAGTAGAAGAAATTTTTATTCGTTTGTCACAATTAGCGGAGAGCCTGATTATTGGGGCGAGAGATTGGCTTTATCAGCGCGCCTGTGCAGAAATGGGGACACCTGTAGATGAACAAGGCACACCACTACAACTTTATATTTTAGGCATGGGGAAATTGGGCGGTTTTGAACTCAATTTTTCCTCCGATATTGATTTAATTTTTACTTATGCAAGCAACGGCGAAACGGTAGGTGCACGCCGCAGTATTGATCATGCAAAATTTTTTACTCGCCTAGGACAGCGCCTGATTAATGCATTGGATCAATACACTGCTGATGGCTTTGTCTATCGTACCGACATGCGCTTACGTCCTTTTGGCGAAAATGGCGCCCTTGCCTTAAGCTTTGCCGCGCTGGAATTGTATTATCAAGAGCAAGGACGCGATTGGGAACGCTATGCGATGATCAAAGGGCGAATTTTAGGCGCAAACGCTCAAGATCCCCATGTAAAAAGCTTACAGCAACTGCTACGTCCCTTTGTTTATCGTCGCTATATTGATTTCAGTGTGATTCAAGCCTTGCGTGATATGAAACATAAAATTGAACGCGAAGTACGTCGTAGAGGCTTAGTGGATAACATTAAACTGGGGGCAGGCGGTATCCGTGAAATTGAATTCATTGTGCAAGTATTCCAACTGATTCGGGGCGGACGAGAAAAGCGTTTACAACAACCGGCTTTATTACAGGTTTTACCAGAAATCAGTGCCCTTGAACTGATATCTAGGCAACAAAAAGAAGACTTACGCCAAGCGTATTTATTTTTACGCCGAACCGAAAATATCCTCCAGGCGATACATGATCAACAAACGCAGCAGCTACCGGAAAACACCTTAGACCGTCAGCGTTTAGTCGTCGCGACGCAAGGTTTTACTCAATGGGATACACAAAATAAAGTGACAAGCGTCACTTATCCAATTCACGATTGGGCGAGCTTTTGTGAGGTGTTACACCGACATCAACAAAATGTGCGGGCGGTGTTTGATCATTTAATTGGCGAAGAAAAAGAAGAACCCAGTGAAAACGAAAGTCTTTGGGCAGACTTTCTTGAAAGTGATGTAGATGAACAAGACATTGCACAGTTACTGATTGATCATCAGATCGCAGAAAGTGATTTTGATGACATTATCGAAAAGTTAAGGCAATTTCGTAATGAAGTGATGCGTCGCCCGATTGGCACGCGTGGGCGTGTCGCCTTAGCACAAGTGATGCCAACCTTATTACAACAAATTTTTACGCATACTGCCTATCTCAGTTTATTGCCACGTATGCTCAATATCGTGGACAAAATTCTCACCCGTACCACCTATTTAGAGTTGTTAGTCGAGAATCCACAAGCTTTACCGCAATTAATTGAACTCTGTGCCCAATCAAAAATGATTGCCGAGCAAGTCGCCAAACACCCGATTTTGTTGGATGAACTATTAGACCGTAATGTGTTATTAAATCCCCCCCCTTATAATCAGTATGCCAGTGAATTACGCCAATATTTACTGCGCTTAGCTCCTGATGATGAAGAACAAATGATCGATGGCTTACGCCAATTCAAACAAGCTACCCTATTACGCATTGCCGCAGCAGATATTTTAGGCGCACTGCCGGTGATGAAAGTCAGTGATCACTTAACTTTCTTAGCCGAAGCTATTATTCATCACGTAGTGGAACTGGCTTGGCAACAGGTTACCACTCGGTTTGGTACACCGACCCATTTAGCCGAAGGGGAAAAAGGCTTTTTAGTGATCGGTTATGGGAAATTAGGTGGTATTGAATTAGGTTATAAGTCGGATCTAGATTTGGTCTTTTTATATCAATCCCATGAACAAAGCCAAACGAGTGGTGGCAAACGCAGTATTGAGAGTAATCAGTTTTATCTACGTCTTGCACAAAAAATTATCAGTATTTTCAGCCTCAATACCTTTGCTGGCGTGTTATATGACGTCGATATGCGCTTACGTCCTTCCGGTGAAGCGGGACGGCTTTGTAGTTCACTTGCGGCTTTTAAAGCATACCAACTCAACGAAGCATGGACATGGGAAAAACAAGCGTTGGTTCGAAGTCGTGCCATTTATGGTGAACAGGCATTACAAGATGCCTTCAGTGCGATCCGCACCGAAGTACTGTCCGCCCCGCGTGACCGCGCGACATTAAAACAAGATGTGGTTGCCATGCGACAAAAAATGTATGCCCACCTCGCCCATACTGATCCGCATCATTTTAATATTAAAACCGATCGTGGCGGGATTACCGATATCGAGTTTATTGCGCAATATTTGGTGTTAGCACATGCACCAGACAATCCAGCCTTAACAACTTGGTCAGATAATGTGCGTATTTTTGATATCATGGCGGAAAGTGCGGTGATTTCTCAGGAAATTTGTGACAAGTTAAAACAGTGCTATGTTGATTTACGCAATCGCATTCATCATTTAAATTTATTAGGTGAACCGTCCGTTGTGCCACAAAGTGAATTCCAAGCTGAATGCCAGTTCATTCAAGGCATTTGGCAAATACTGTTTGACCATAATGAACAAGAGTGAGCATAAAAAAGAGAGCAAATATTGCTCTCTATGAAACTGATATCAAGGGCGAAACCCGCCATAAGATGGGCTTACTCATTCATTAAATTGGCTTCAATAAAAGCACGTGTGTTTTTAATAAAATTGAGTAAAACTGTTTTTTGATCTTGCTCAGAATGAGCATGATTAATCTTTAAAATACCGGCTTGGACTTTTTCAAATAATAAATCCGCTAATTCTTCATCCGAATGTTGACCGTCAAAGGATAAAATTGCGTGGATATCACCAGAATTCAGGACCAACGTATTCCCGACAAAGTTAGATAAACTGATCACCGGCTTTTCCGCATTTAAATAATAGTCTAAATACTTACGGTACACGGTTTTGAGCTTAATCTTATCTTGTTTAGTAATTGCAATGTTTCTGGCATAAAAATCAATATTCTCATTATAAATTTCCAGCAACACCGAGGTATAGCCGTCATTCCGATTATCGGCAAAATAACGCTCAACAAAATCCGAGACTTTCATGGCATTGGGATAATGCGTCTTCAACGCCTGGACGACTTTCGAAGTGGATTCCGCATTAAGATTGGTACGAATATAAATGTCCTTTAAATCATTAATTCGAATATGACGCGAAATATTACATTTCTCACGATTTCCAAGATGGGTCACTATACTGGTTCGAAACTGACGATTCAAAATATAATCATAATATTGCTCTTTCAACAGATGATTATCACCACATTCATTATCTAATAGCCCTTCAATACGATCATCTTTAAAAATCGGGAACGTGGCACTTACGCTCGAATCACAAATATGAGCTAGCCCATATTCTTCTAATAATTCATTGAATTCATACAAATAGAATGGCTGATTATATTCTTCAAAATATTCGTGATAAATATAATGTTCATCTTTATCTTTAATCCCATCAGCCACGTCTTTCATCCGCTTATCACCTAAGGCAAATTGACTTAAAAAGTCTGCAGTTCCTTTACCGTACGCCACCTTTTCTCGCATCGATAAATGAATATTTTGTTTGGCTAACAAGTCGACTCGAAATGTCATCATATCCTTTAACGCTTCTAAAGATTTCCAACCAGGATACGTATTATAAGAAATTGTTGCGGCCCCGTTTTCGTTTAAATGGGATTTGATCACGGTTAAAATCTTGCGACGAACGGATTCAGGCACCCAACTGAATACGCCATGACACACAATATAATCAAACTTGATATTGGAATGTTGGAAAAATGAAATATCTTGGCAAAGGAGTTCCACATTTTTTAAACCGAGCTGGTTAACAATTGCTTTGCCACCTTCAATTTGTGTTTCCGATAAATCAACACCGACAAAATATGCGTTTGGATGAATTAATGCACTAGAAATAATATTCCCACCAAAACCGCAACCGATTTCAAGCACTTTTGCGTGCTCAATATGAGGGGCATTAAAGCCTAACAAAGAAAGCATCGCACGTTGTCTTTCTGGTAAGGTATGTGAAAAGCCTTTTGATACATAGGGCAATTCATTATAGCTTTTTTTAAGTAAATCAAGTTTTTCCATTTTTATTATTCGGCCTTAAAGGTTAAAAAAAGAAGTTAGCGATGCGTTGACAAGGCCATTCTCACATAAGTATGGCGACGCCCTCGAATGGCAATCGAATAGGTCATAATGTTTTCAGGCACCGCAATCCCGTAAAACCCTGCATCACCAATATGATAGAGATCTGCCCCAGCCATTTTACTGTTGAGTGCAATGTGTCGAATGGTCGCTTCGTCTGCCCCTTCTTGACTTGTGCCAATGGCGAGTAATGCCAATGCCCCTTTTGCATGGATCAACTGGACATACTTTTCGACTCTTTCGACAGTCATGCCCGGGATGGTACCCGGTGCGGCTAATAAAATGATATCCGCACCCGCCTCAATAAAACTGACCAAATCTTGTTCGGAAATCAAACAACTGCCGGTTTCATTGGCGACACCTGCACCATGCATTTTGCCTGCAATAATCAAACCTTCATCACCAAATACGTCCCGTGCCCGTTTTATCGCTTGTACAATTTCCGCATTGGTCACGCCCGTTTTGGGGTTTCCCGTTAAACAGACAAAATCAAAACCTAATGTTTTCGCTTGCTTTAATGATGCTGTCGTTGCCAGACGCCCTTTTTCGAGGGTCTCTAAGGTTTCGATTTGCTCTGCATGCTCATCCACGGGTTCCAAATTAATGCCAATTGGGCGCCCGACTAAGCGTTTTAATTGCCTAACCGCTTGTGTTGGCTCCGCCTCCAAGCCCTGTATTGTCGGGTTAAATACATCAAATAAATTCAACAGAATCAGGTCAGCACCAAATGCAGCCGCTAATTCTGAATTCGTGACATTGGGGTAAAGGGGTTGTACCGCCACCATATTTTCAGACAATATCACGCGTCCTTCGCTAGCACGAATCGCTTGCTTTAATTGTTGTCCATTCATCCGTTGAAAGTCAGACGCAGTACAATCTAATAATCGTTTCATCAAGTGGCTTCCTCACTCTTTTCGGCAAACTTGTTTTTCATTGTAACAAGGCGAATTGATTAAAGAAAGCACAGTTTAGTGGTCTGCCCAGAAAAGGAAAAAGCACGAGGCTGATGACTCATCTCGTGCTTTCTTTACTTGCTGAACGTGCTGAATTAAAAGGCTAACTCACGATCACCCTGTTCATCTTTAATTCGGTTTGGCAACCCGATTTTATTCAATAAATTCAAGAATGGTTTTGGATCAAGTTGTTCAACATTACGCATTTCGCCCACATCCCATTCACCAGTGGCAATCAGTAAAGCGGCCGCAACCGCAGGTACACCCGCGGTATAAGAAATGCCTTGGCTCCCTACTTCTTCATAGGCTTCTTTGTGATCCGCCACGTTATAAATAAAGATTTCTTTGTCTTTCCCGTCTTTTTTACCTTTTACCAAGTTACCAATACAGGTTTTACCCGTATAATTAGGAGCTAATGAGGCGGGATCCGGTAACACCGCTTTGACCACTTTAATTGGAATGACTTCAAGTCCTTCCGCTGTTTTGACTGGATGAACAGATAAAAGACCTAAGTTTTTCAAGACATTAAACACGTTAATATAATGATCACCAAATCCCATCCAGAAACGAATATTCGGTACATTTAGGTGTGTGGATAAAGAATGCAGTTCTTCATGTCCGGTTAAATAAGAGTTTTGCATGCCTACAATAGGTAAATCATCTGTACGTTTGATTTCAAACATCTTATTTGACACCCACTGACTGTTTTGCCAACTCCAGACAGTGCCGGTAAACTCACGGAAATTCACTTCAGGATCAAAGTTTGTGGCAAAATAACGTCCATGGCTACCCGCGTTAATATCAATAATATCGATACTTTCTACACTATCAAATTCATCATTGACGGCATAAGCAGCATAGGCATTGACTACACCCGGATCAAAGCCCGCACTTAAAATAGCCGTAATGTTATGTTGCTTACATAACTCTCGACGTTTCCATTCATAGTTAGCATACCAAGGTGGCGTTTCACACACTTTACTTGGATCTTCGTGCATTGCCGTATCAATATAGGCTGCTCCAGTTTCGATACAAGCTTGTAATACTGACATATTCACGAATGATGGACCAACGTTAATCACGATTTGTGATTGTGTTTTTTGAATTAACGCTTTTGTGGCTTCAACATCAAAGACATCGACTTCAAAACAATCAATTGTCGCAGGCACCTTAAAATTGCCTTTTTCCACCACTGAGTCCGCAATCGCTTGGCATTTTTCAATTTTACGTGATGCAATTGCGATTTTGCCAAGTACATCATTGTGTTGTGCGCATTTATGCACCACAACTTGTGATACACCACCAGCACCAATAACCAAAACATTTTTTTTCATTTAGCATTTTCCTCCCAGGTGCCGAGCTTGCTAAAGGATCGGCATAGGCGTTAATAAAAACCTGATACATTTTGAAAACCTAAAAAGTCAGTATCAGGCAAGAGCGTTGCGCTACCATGTCACATGGTAATGCAAAAAACAGCATGACCACCGAGTGTCATGTTCATATTTTTGATAAAACGAGCCGCACTTTTTGTGCTTAAGACAAGCTCTCAACATAATCTTGATAACCAAACGTTTTCACAACACGAATACGCCCATCAAGTTCTTTGATCGCAATGGCGGGCATATTCACGCCATTGAACCAATTTTTTTTCACCATGGTATAACCTGCCGCGTCACAAAATGAGATACGGTCTCCAATTTTTAAGGGGTTCTCAAAACGGTATTCACCAAAAATATCGCCAGCCAAACACGATTTACCACAAACCATATATTGATGCTCACCTTTTCCTTGGAATGCATCTGGTAATAATTTGGCTTCAGAACGATAAATTAAAAGATCCAACATGTGTGCTTCTGTTGCAGCATCAACAATGGCTAAGTCTTTACCATTATTGAGCATATCTAAGACCGTGACTTCTAAACTGGTACTCAATGTAATGGCGGCTTCACCAGGTTCTAAATAGACTTGCACGCCAAATTTTTCAGCAAATTGCTTTAACCGTTCGGCAAATGCGTCTAAAGGATACTCTTCACCGGTAAAATGAATTCCGCCACCGAGACTGACCCAATCTACCTGAAATAATAATTCCCCAAATTCCTGTTCAATGTGATCTAACATCTCACAAAACTTACCAAAGTCTTCATTTTCACAGTTATTATGAAACATAAATCCATTGATGAATGGCATCACAGTACGGATTTTATTGATATCCCATTCACCTAAACGGCTATGCGGACGAGCAGGATCCGCCAGTAAAAAACTTGAGGTGCTGACACGCGGATTCACACGTAAGCCACGCGGTAAATCGGCTGTATGATCAATAAAGCGCTGTAATTGACTAATGGAATTAAAAATAATCTTATCCGCATTTGCCACGACTTCATCAATTTCGTCATTGGAATACGCCACGCTATAGGCATGGGTTTCGCCACCAAATTTCTCACGACCTAATTTAACTTCATAAAGCGAGGACGAAGTGGTGCCATCCATATATTGGCGCATAAAATCAAATACTCCCCATGTGGCAAAGCATTTTAGCGCTAACAGTGCTTTAGCACCTGATTTTTCACGTAAATAGGCGATTTTTTCCATGTTACGTAATAACTTGCTTTTATCAATCAAATAATAAGGGGTTTGTAATGTGCTCATTTTGATTTACCTCTTAGGTCATGTCCGTCTTGATCAAAGCGCCGTATTATAACTTAGGAATAAGAATGCGCAATTGTTTTCCAGCCATTCTGGCGCAAATTATTGCACCGTTGCGCCTAGTGCAAAAATACGCATTTTTTGCTACACTCGCTACACATTTTTACGCTAAAAACAAAATAACGAACCACGTATTATGACAAGCAATTATTCCGCACAAGAAATTACCGTTCTGAAAGATCTGGAACCTGTGCAACTGCGCCCAGGTATGTATACCGATACCACCCGACCAAACCATCTTGGTCAAGAAGTGATTGACAACAGTGTTGATGAAGCCTTAGCTGGCCACGCGAATAAAATTGAAGTGATCCTACACAAAGATCAATCGTTGGAAGTCATTGATAATGGACGAGGCATGCCGGTGGACATTCATCCCGTAGAAAAGCTATCTGGTGTTGAAGTGATTTTGACTAAATTACATGCGGGTGGAAAATTTTCCAATAAGAACTATGAATTTTCAGGTGGCTTGCATGGTGTGGGTATCTCGGTCGTGAATGCACTCTCTGAACGTGTTGATGTGACGGTCAAACGAAACGGTGAAGTCTATAAAATTGCATTTGAAAATGGCCGAAAAGTCGAAGAATTAGAGGTGATTGGCACCTGTGGCAGACGTAACACAGGTACCACCGTGCATTTCAAACCAAATCCAAAATATTTTGACAGTGATAAATTTTCGGTTTCTCGTTTACGTCATTTATTACGCGCTAAAGCCGTACTTTGCTCCGGCTTAGAAATAAAATTTATTGATAAAATCAACCAAACAGAAGACTGTTGGTGCTACGAAGATGGACTCGCGGACTATTTAACTGAAGCGGTTAATGGTTTAGGCACTTTACCTGAAACGCCTTTTATTGGTGATTTTAAAGGGGAAACAGAAGCCGTCAGTTGGGCATTATTATGGCTCCCTGAAGGCGGTGAACTATTGAGCGAAAGTTATGTAAACTTAATTCCGACCATTCAAGGCGGTACCCATGTCAATGGCTTACGCCAAGGCTTATTGGATGCCATGCGTGAGTTTTGTGAATTCCGTAATCTGTTACCGAGAGGGGTGAAACTCACTGCCGACGATATTTGGGAACGTTGTGCGTACGTTCTGTCAGTGAAAATGCAAGATCCACAATTTGCCGGACAAACAAAAGAACGTTTGTCTTCTCGCCAAAGTGCGGTATTTGTGGCAGGTGTTGTCAAAGATGCGTTCAGCTTATGGTTAAATCAACATGTACAACAAGCTGAACTGCTGGCTGACATGGCGATCAGTTCTGCCCAACGGCGTTTACGCGCAGCCAAAAAAGTGGTGCGTAAAAAATTAGTGAGCGGTCCGGCTCTTCCCGGTAAATTAGCCGATTGTAGCCAACAAGACTTAGACAAAACGGAACTATTCTTGGTGGAAGGGGATTCTGCGGGCGGATCAGCCAAACAAGCCCGTGATCGTGAATATCAAGCCATTTTGCCGTTGCGAGGTAAGATTCTCAATACTTGGGAAGTGTCGTCTGAGCAAGTGCTCTCATCCAGTGAAATTCATGATATTGCCGTTGCACTTGGTATTGACCCTGATAATGAAGACTTATCTCAACTCCGTTATGGTAAAGTGTGCATTCTTGCGGACGCCGACTCCGATGGACTACATATTGCCACCCTACTTTGTGCCTTATTTTTACGTCACTTCCCGACACTTGTTCAAAATGGGCATGTGTATGTTGCCATGCCCCCCCTTTACCGTATCGATTTAGGTAAAGAGGTGTTTTACGCCTTAGATGAAAGTGAAAAAGAAGCCATTTTAGATCGCTTAAAAAGTAAAAAAGGCAAACCAAATGTACAACGTTTTAAAGGGTTGGGTGAAATGAACCCCATTCAATTACGTGAAACCACAATGGATCCCAATACGCGCCGTTTAGTGCAATTGACCTATGATCTTGAGCAAGAAGAACAAGGCGAAACCCTCGAATTGATGGATATGCTCCTCGCCAAAAAACGCGCTGAAGATCGTAAAAATTGGTTGCAAGCGAAAGGGGATCAGGTGGATTTAGCGGTATAGGTTATGATGACTGGCTTTGTTTGTACAAAGAAAGTCAGCAAAGCAACACACCTCGACTAAGGTGCTTATTCGTCACGTCAAGAAAATTTTTAACAGAAAATAAATTGTCCGTGCTCAGCTTTACAAGCTTATTTGTCTAAAAATGATCTTGCCGTTTGGGTAACTTATACGGGATTTGATGAAGCGATAAGAAGAATAGAGTGCGGTGCTTTTTTAAAAAGTTTTTCCGCCACAAATAACATCCGATTTAAAAACAAAAAATAAAACCACATTATGAATACAATCAACTACGAAGGCATTGAACAAACCCCATTACGCGAGTTCACTGAAAAAGCCTATTTAAATTACTCCATGTATGTCATCATGGATCGCGCCTTACCTTTTATTGGCGACGGCTTAAAACCCGTACAACGTCGCATTATTTATGCCATGTCGGAACTTGGCTTAAATGCCGCCGCAAAATATAAAAAATCGGCCCGCACTGTTGGGGATGTGCTTGGTAAATTTCACCCACATGGGGATTCTGCTTGTTATGAAGCCATGGTCTTAATGGCACAACCCTTTTCTTATCGTTACCCTTTAGTGGATGGACAAGGGAACTGGGGCGCGCCTGATGATCCGAAATCCTTCGCTGCCATGCGTTATACAGAATCACGTCTGTCTAAAATTTCTGAGGTATTATTGTCCGAATTGGGACAAGGCACGGTGGATTTTCAACCCAATTTTGATGGGACGCTTGAAGAACCCCAATATTTGCCAGCGCGTCTGCCGCATATTTTATTGAATGGCACAACGGGTATTGCGGTAGGGATGGCAACGGATATTCCACCACATAATATCAACGAACTTGCCGATGCAGCGGTGATGCTAATCGATAACCCTAAAGCCAGCTTAGATGATCTCTTAACCGTAGTGCAAGGCCCAGACTACCCAACAGAAGCAGAAATCATTTCCTCAAAAGAAGATATTCGCAAACTCTATGAACAAGGACGTGGCTCAGTCAGAATGCGCGCAGTCTGGAAAAAAGAAGAGGGCGAAATTATTATTACTGCACTACCGCACCAAGCCTCCCCCTCCAAAGTCATTGCACAGATTGCGGAACAAATGACCGCCAAAAAATTACCGATGGTTGAAGATATACGCGATGAGGCGGATCACGAAAACCCAATTCGGATTGTGCTGATACCCCGTTCTAACCGGGTAGATGTGGAGGCTTTAATGGCGCATTTATTTGCCACCACCGATCTTGAGAAAAGCTATCGTGTCAATATGAACATGATTGGTTTAGATAATAAACCTGCGGTGAAAAATCTCGTGCAAATTTTAACTGAATGGCTACAATTCCGTCGCACCACCGTGACACGTCGTTTACAATATCGCCTGGATAAAGTGTTAGACCGTTTGCATATTTTGCAAGGGTTAATGATTGCTTATCTGAATATTGATGAAGTCATTGATCTTATTCGTCATGAAGATGAGCCAAAAGCCGCATTAATCGATCGTTTCGCATTGAGTGAAACACAAGCGGAAGCGATTTTAAATTTACGCTTACGCCACTTAGCTAAATTAGAAGAACATGAATTACAAGCGGAAAAAGATCGTTTAGAAGAAGAACGCGATAGTTTACAACTCACTTTAGGTTCTGAACGTCGTTTAAATACGTTAATTAAAAAAGAAATTCAACAAGATGCGAAAACTTATGCGAGCCCACGCTTATCACCCTTAGTGCAACGTGCAGAAGCCAAAGCCATTTCCGAAAGCGATATGACACCGGCTGAGCCAGTTACGGTTATTCTATCCGAAATGGGCTGGGTACGCTGTGCTAAAGGACATGATATTGATGTACAAAATCTGAACTATAAAGCAGGCGATAAGTATTTATCCCATGCTTATGGCAAGAGTAATCAAGCTGCGGTGTTTATTGACAGCACAGGACGAAGCTATGCATTGGATCCGTTAAGTTTACCTTCTGCTCGCTCACAAGGCGAACCGCTTACGGGTAAACTCAGCTTGCCGGCAGGTGCCAGTGTTGAACATGTATTAATGGAATCAGATAAGCAATCACTTCTTATGGCATCTGATGCGGGCTATGGTTTTATTTGTCAATTTGAGGATTTGGTCGCGCGCAATAAGGCAGGTAAAGCATTGATTTCGTTGCCCGATAATGCAAAAGTCTTGCCACCACTTCGAATTGATCATGAAAATGCCCGTTTAGTTGCAATGACCTCCGCCGGCAGAATGCTGATTTTCCCAGTGAAAGATTTACCGTCTTTGGCAAAAGGCAAAGGCAATAAAATTGTGACCATTCCTGCAGCCAATGCTAAAGCGCGTAGTGAATTAGTCGTCCGTTTATTTTTAATCAATGAACAAACAAGTTTAGTCTTTCATTCAGGCAAACGGAAAATCACGTTAAAACCAGAAGATTGGCAGAAATTCTGTGCTGAACGTGGACGTAAGGGCACTCAGTTACCTCGTGGTTTGCATAGTAATGCGGAAATTGAACTACTCACCCCAGAAAATGAGTAAAAAAAGAGGGATAGTCCTATCCCTCTTGCATGAAGTTTATTATTGTAAGTGAGATAAACGCTCTTGGGCTAATGTTGCTAATTCATTTTGCTGCACGGACACTTTTTGATACCAATACACTGCTTGCTTTTTATTTTTCTTGGTTCCTTCACCCTTTTCATACATGACCGCTAAGCGAAATTGCGCATCATAACTGCCCGCCTCTGCCGCTTTTTTATACCATTTGAACGCATCGGACAGTTGATTGAATTCATTTTCATAAATTTGTCCTAATACCAACATGGCATCTAATGATCCTGAATTTGCTGTTTGTTCAAATAACTTAATGCTATGTGGAATATCTTGTTTCACCCCATGGCCTTGCAAATAAAACACCGCAAGATTATTGATGGCTTTAATACTCCCCTTCTCCGCGGCTTCGCTAAACCACCAATAGGCTTTTTCGAAATCTTGTGGCACACCTTGACCACGTGCATACAAAATACCAAGATTGGCTTGCGCTTGGTAATCGCCTTTTAAGGCAAGTGGTAAAATCAGCTCAAATGCTCGTGTCCAGTCATTTTTATCTGCAGCCTCACGAATTAACTCTCGACGAGCCTCATCACTCAGTTCTGGTGCCCCTTGCTCTGCGCCCAGTGTTGTTGATGTCGTCTGTGGCAAGGCGACGGCCTGTTCAAGAGAAACTGGCGCTGACTGTGCTTGCATGACACCAGATAAAAGCACACTGAACATGAACAGAATCGTTTTCTTCATATCAATACCTTATAACGTCGCCGCCAATAGTAAAACAAAAAAGAGCAATGACACGCCCATTTCCACTAACCCCACTTGTTTCACGCTCAGTTTCATTCGAGGTAACCAGATTGCACGGACAAGTGCAGGGAAATAAGCTAATGCGAGCCCATATTGTTGGAAAGGTAAAAATAGCACAACGCAAAGAAAATGAAAAATAATAGATGCGTTTAAATAAAATGGATTCTTGCGTTCACGTAGTACCGATTTGACATACAACGTTGTAGCAACAAAAAATAAGCTTGGGTAAAGTGCCACTAGCCAAATCTGTTGATCAAATGTGCGTTCAGTAAAATAATACGCAGCCATGCCAGCAATCGCAAAAATAGCAATACCCGCAAAATCATTCAACAACGCCCGCTCATCTTTTTGTTTCACATAATAAATATTGACGGCCACCAGTGGCAACATGGCTAGCACAAAATACACAATATGCCAGTTATAATACAGCGCAGGCAACGCAAACAATAGACTTGCCCCACCATAAATCAGGCTCCATTTTATATTCACCGCCATATTGCGTCCCTTAAATAAATTGAGGAACGGATAGGTCATTAAATAAAGTGCCGCCCACGCGAAGAATAAAAAGCTGTGTTGCCATACAGGCTGAGACGAAAACAAACCATATAAGAATGGCAATAATGCCATCACAATAGCACCATGTTGATTAGAAATAAGTAACTTCATTATTCAGAACCATGCCAAAATTAAGTTGCTTAATTGTAACGAGTTTGATACAAAATAGATATAATCTTTATTTATTATGTCATGAAGAAGAGGACAAAAAGATGGGAAAAGTTCACCGCCTGCACTCAAATGGTCGTTTATCTGAAGTTGCTATTTATAATGGTGTTATCCAGTTAGCTGGACAAGTGCCTGAAAAAACCACGCAAGAAACCGCTTACGAGCAAACCAAAGAAGTATTAGCAATGATTGATCAGCTTTTATCAGAAGTTGGCGCCAAAAAAGCCCAAATTATTCACGCTCAAATTTATCTTGCTGATATGGATTATTATGACGAAATGAATCAAGCATGGGATGAATGGGTAGATAAAGAGAATCCCCCAACGCGGGCTACCGTCGAAGCAAGATTGGCTCATCCTGATTGGAAAGTGGAAATTGTACTCACGGCTGCCGCCTGATAGTTAAATGCAATCATGCCATAAAGCAATTTTCCATTCTAAATCGTTCTGTTTTATCTTATACTTGACAGGTTGATTTTCACTGAAAATCAGCCTTTTTCTTTTACTCTCTGGAAAGCAATCTATGAATATTTATACCTATATTTGTTTTTTATCCGCAATCTCAATATTGATAGGGTTTGTCACGCGGAAACTCAGCGATAAAATCCAATACACTATCGCCATTACCGCCACTTCTATCGTCGTTTCTGTTCTCTTCCTCATTTTCGGTCACCTTTCTTGGTTTAAATTAGACATCATTGCAATACAAGTCATGGAACAACTTGATTTCAAAAGTTTTCTGCTCAATGGTATTCTTGGTTTCTTATTATTTGCTGGTGCATTAGGTATCAAACTGCCGGTGTTGAAAAACCAAAAATGGGAAATTACGGTGTTTGCCCTATTTTCCACACTGGCCTCGACGTTCATTATTGGTTTCTTCCTTTACAGTATTGCTTATCTCATCGGTTTACCGATTGATCTGATCTATTGTATTTTATTTGGTGCCTTAATCTCGCCCACTGACCCGATTGCCGTCCTTGCGATTATCAAGAATTTAAAAGCTCCCAAACGTCTTTCTATGCAAGTCGAAGGGGAATCCTTATTTAATGACGGAGTAGGCTTGGTGATTTTTACCACTATTTTTGCCGTCGCCTTTGGTGGACATGCGCCAACATTAGTAGGCATAACAGAATTGTTCTTACAAGAAGCAGTAGGGGGGATTTTGTTCGGTCTCGTGATTGGTTTTGTGGCGCACTTACTGATTTCATCAACGGATGATGGTAGCCTAGAAATATTATTGACCCTCACGATTCCAACTGCGGGTTTTATGTTAGCTAATATGCTGCATGTATCGGGTGCATTAGCGATGGTCGTAGCCGGCATTCTCATCGGTAACTGGACGCGATACACGGGGTTTTCCAAACAAAGCCAACGCTATCTCGATCATTTCTGGGAAATGATTGACCACTTTTTAAACTCTCTTTTATTCTTATTAATCGGTTTAGCACTGCTTTTAGTTGATTTTGGTCCACAAGGCCTTCTTCTCATGTTGTTAGCCATTCCAATTTGTTTAATCGGTCGCTATATCAGTGTATGGCTACCTTTCAAAGTCATGCAACGTTTCCGCTCGTATAATCCTTATACACTACGCATTCTGACCTGGGGCGGATTACGGGGCGGTTTGTCCCTTGCGATGGCATTATCTATTCCGAAAGGCATGTTATATATTGAACATATTGGGATGGATGTACGGGATTTATTATTAGTGATGACCTATGCGGTGGTAACCTTCTCGATTTTGGTACAGGGTTCGACAATTGAAACCATGATCAAAAAATCCAAAGAAAGTATTTTGCATAAACGTGGTTATGTGGGATTGCACCCTAATAAATAAGCAAGCAAAAAATGCCCTCAAACTTGAGGGCGCAAAATTTTGACAAAATCGACCGCACTTAAACGGGTTTTACCGTAGAAAAGTCGATTTCTGCACTAAATTCTTGTAAGAAAAGTTGTAGTTTGTCATCTTGCAATAGATCTTGTCTCGCTTTTTCGCGCAATGCTTTGTATGTTTGGCGATACCATTCTGTGGGCGTCAGATTTTCACTCTCTGTCGGGGTGATAACAACAGTCACACTTTGTTGTTGTAATTGACTCAAGGCGTGTTGTAACTGTTGCTGTGTATTTGCCGTATGTAAATGCGACTTATGTGCTCGCACACCAAGATGATAAGTGTCGCCGTCTTGCGAAAGGAGAAGGCAATTTAAAGCTAATTCTTTAGTTAAATTCTGAATTGCCAGTGATTCAACAAGATCTGTCCAGGGGTCCTGTTTTCGAGTCATCTCAATGACTTTTGCGCGCAATTCGGGAGTAATATCTTGTTCTAAGCTCTGTTTCAAGGCTGAGGGTTTCATGCCCTCTTGTGTTTTAGCTAATTCTGGATTACGCCACTCCCAACGATAGGTTTCTGCCAACTGGCTATCATTCATTTCGTCCTCGTCTTCCTCCGGCTCTGCTTGGCTTACCGCTTGTGGAACGACGGTCTTGAGTGCGGTTGCGGATAGTGTTGCTTTCGACGTTGTCTGGACAGATAATGCCGTCACCTTATCCTTTATTCGGCTCGCGCTATGCGCATGACTATCAATGACCGGCAATGATGTAGGCGGCACGACTTCAGCTTGCAAACTTGCTGTCTGTACTAGACTCTCGGAGGTGAGGTTAGGCTTTTTTTTTTCTGTTTTTGGGCTGATAGTTAAATGGTCTAATTTATCAATTTGCGCTAAAGCATCGAACGCGGGTGAATAAGCCTCACGCTCTTCCACTTGATTAAGTGTGGGAGAAACCTGTTCCACAACGGGTGCATTCGCCTGTGCTGTTGCCACTGCAGTCGATTTCAGCTGGCTTTTATATTGCGATTTAATCGCTTGTGAAACCACTGGCACTTCAAGATAAACCGGGGATGACGGCACCTCGTTTGGTATTGGCGTGGAATCCGGTTGTGCAGTTGGCGCCATGGTCATTAATTTAGGATGAAAGGCTAGCGCACGTAATAAGGTCATTTCGACCCCAATACGACGATTTGGTGCATACGACAGTTCTTTACGTCCGGTGAGCATCACTTGATAAAAAAACTGCACGTCTTCAGGGGAAATGTGGCTAGCTAAAAAGCCAATTCGACTGGCATCATCAATTTGTGAGCTTGGTAATAACTGTTGCATCGCAATTTTATGCAGGTTTTCACCGATATCACGCAATAATTCATCCCAATCCCCCCCTTTTTCGGCAACCGCTTGTATCCCTTTCATCACCGCCTCACCCTGCCCTTGCTGTAAGGCATGGATAATCTCTAATGCTTGATCATCATCAAGCAAACCTAACATGTCCTGCACAACCGTTAAGGTAATATTGCCATTACTCATCGCAATGGCTTGATCCGTTAAACTTAAACTATCTCGAATACTCCCTTGTGCGGCTTTGGCTAACTTCTCTAAAGCAAGAAATTCAAAGGGTAGGTTCTCTTGGCTGAGAATAAATTCAAGGTGTTGTGCAATTTGTTGCTGTTCCAAGGCTTTTAAATGAAACTGCATACAGCGGGATAAAATGGTAATCGGTAGTTTTTGCGGATCCGTAGTCGCCAATAAGAATTTGACGTATTCAGGCGGTTCTTCTAAGGTTTTCAATAAAGCGTTAAACGAATGACGGGAAAGCATGTGGACTTCGTCGATCAGGTAAACTTTATAGCGTCCTTGTACTGGTTTGTATTGTACATTATCCAATAATTCACGCGTATCTTCGACTTTGGTACGTGAGGCTGCGTCAATTTCAATCAGATCGATAAAGTTTCCTTGCTCAATCGCTTTACAATGTTCACATTCCCCACAAGGCTCCGCTGTCACACCGTGAACACAATTTAAACCTTTCGCAAATAAACGAGCTATCGAGGTTTTGCCGACACCACGCGTGCCAGAAAAAAGATAGGCATGATGCAAGCGATTTTCTTTCAACCCATTAGAAAGTGCGGTCAAAATATGTTGCTGTCCCACGACTTCACTGAAGGTTTTTGGTCGCCATTTTCGTGCCAATACTTGATAACTCATTTATTTTCCTTTTTTAAATCCTCTGGGAAGACAATTAATGTCCAGCAAAATCCACCAAAGTGTAGGCATCAATACCTAACGCTTTTAAACGTGCTTCACCACCTAGGTCAGGTAAGTTAATCACAAATGCTGCGTCTTTGACCTCACCACCTAAACGTTGAACTAATTTTGCTGTCGCCTCGACCGTACCACCAGTCGCTAATAAGTCATCAATAATCAACACCTTATCTTGTGCATTAATTGCATCAGTATGGATCTCAAGCGTATCTTGTCCATACTCTAACTGGTAGGTTTGTGAAATGGTTTCACGGGGTAATTTACCTGGTTTTCTGACTAACACAAAAGGCACATTTAAGGCCAAGGCAACGGGTGCACCAAAAATAAAACCACGTGATTCAGTTCCTAATACTTTTGTGATCCCTTTTTCTTTATAACGTGTCACAAAAAGTGCAACAACGCTCTGAAAAGCGGCGGGGACTTCTAACAAACTGGTAATATCACGAAAAATAATCCCTTCTTTGGGATGATTTGGAATAGACTTAATGGAAGATTTAATCAAAGCGAGTTTATCGTTCATTTTTTTGCCTAATAAGTGCGGTTAAAAATAAAAATTATTCTGTGATTTCAAATGGATAACAATAGCCGTTAACACAGAAAGACAATCAATAGGTTGCGCGCCATTTTCGCAAAAAATGCCCGGCAACTCAACTTTTTCTATAGGCTGTACGCCTTATCCCTCCGCCCCGTTTATCCAACTCATAACGTGATAAAAGGAAAGGATCATTGGGTTTGTGGCTCACTTAAGCATAAATGTCGGCACCGTCTTTACGGGTTTTTAATAAGCGTAAAATCCAAACATATTGTGCCGGCGTGGCAGTGACAAAACTTTCAATTTCTTGATTCATCGCACGAGCCGCTTGCTCTGGATCATCGCTTAAGCTCATCGCGGGATGAATTTCCATTTCATATTTGCCTGATAACGCATTATAGCGTGGAAACATCGGGATCACAGCCGCCTTTGCTAAACGTGCGATTTTATTGATACCAGGTAAAGTGGCTTTGTATGTCGCAAAAAAATCGACAAACACACTAAGCTCTGCGCCATAATCTTCGTCCGGTAAATAGTAGCCCATATCACCTTGCTTGACATGATTTAAAAACGGTTTAATACCATTTTGGCGAGCATGCATTTTGCCCCCAAAACGTTGGCGCGCCACAGTCCATAACCAATCCACTAAAGGATTACGATGTGGATTATACATCGACGTCATTGGCATTCCATGCGTATGTAAAATAATCCCTGAGGCATCAATTGCCCAGGCATGAGGAACCAATAGAATAATATTTTTGCCTTCTTTACGTGCTGCATGGATATGTTCTAAGCCAGTAAAACAACTTCGACGTTGCAAATGTTGCTTCGATCGTATTGCAATTTCCCCGATTCCCAACATGACTTGCGTCACAATCACAAACATGTCTTCAATCGTCTGTTCACGTTGTGCATTCGTCCAATGAGGAAAGCAATATTGCAAATTAATATCCGCACGGTGACGTTGCTTTTTCGCTTTACGCGCCACAATTTTGCCAATTTGGCTAGCTAACTTATCGCGTAAACGAAAGGGTACAAAAGCAAGTAAAATCAAGCCTAAAATACCTAACCAAATGAGCCAATATTTTGGATGCAAATAGGCCCATGAAAACTGTGGCTGATAACCACTACGAGCCGTTAAACGTGTATCTTCTTCTGACATTACCTTTCCTATTAGCTAAACCAACCTTGATCATAGGCCATTTTTATTGTCATGATAAATGACATCACCACCACCATTGGGCGAATTAATGTTTTCCCTTTGCTGAGCACCATTTTAGCGCCTAAGTTTGCCCCGATAAATTGTCCAGCCATCATCGCGAATCCGACACTCCACATAATCTGCCCCCCAATTAGAAAAAAGATCAAGGAAGCGATATTGGAGGTAAAGTTTAAGACTTTCGCATGGGCAGTAGCTTTAGTGAGGTTGAAGCCCAATAACATCACGAAGGCTAAACTCAGTAACGAGCCGGTACCCGGACCAAAAAAGCCATCGTAAAACCCAATACCGAGTCCAGCACTCAATGCAAAGCCCAGATAAGAAATCCGTTTTTGACGATCCTCATTGCCTAAAGTCGGACTAACTAAAAAATACAAACCAATCGCCAAAATTAAAAAAGGTAAGACTTTCTTAATGATGGCACTATCAACCAGCTGAATTAAAATCGTGCCTAATGACGCGCCAATAAAAGTCATCAATAAGATTAACCAAACTTCCGCTAAATTGACCGCTCTTTGACGCAAAAAATATAAGCTCGCAGAAAATGACCCACCACAAGCCTGTAATTTATTCGTTCCCAGTGCTAGCGCAGGTGGCATCCCCGTCATTAATAATGCAGGAATGGTAATTAAGCCCCCACCGCCCGCAATCGCATCAATAAATCCCGCGACTAACGCCACGGCAAAGAGGAGGAGAAGCACATGCATTCCAATTTCCATTTGTTTTCCTTATTCCAACCATTCACTGCGATTGGGCGCATTTAAGATCTGTTGACATAACGGTGGCGCTTGTGGGATCGCTTTCGGCTCACTTGGTGTTTTACCTGGTTTTGCTGGCTCAAACCACGAATACAGTTCTGTACCACACCCATCGCCGGCTGGGACCGGTGTTTGATTCTCACAGTAACTTGCCCCCTTTGGACAAGTTAAGCGAACATGAAAGTGCGAATCATGTCCAAACCAAGGACGTACTTTATGCAACCACGCTCGCTGATTGCCTGCCGTCTGACATAATTTCAGTTTAATCGCTGGATTGACAAAAATACGCGTGACTTTTGGATCTTCCGCTGCCAACTTAATTAATACAGCATGATTGTTGTTCCAAACGCGCTCATCTACCCGCTGTGCTTTACGATCAACTACCAGCAAGCCTTTGCCGTCAGAATTCAGGGCATCTTGATCAGACATCGTCCCCATACGAAGCCAAATATCGGCATCTAAGCCCATTTGGTGACTGGCATGCCCTGTTAAGAAACGCCCCCCTCCTGGCATAGCAATATCGCCAATCAACATCGTAGGCAAACCCGCGGCTTTGGCTTTTTTGCCTAAGCGTTGCAGATAGTCGATCATATCAGGGTGACCATAATATCGATTGCGATTTTTACGAATCACCTGATAGCCTTCACCTTTATAAGGTAAGGCTTGCGCCCCAATAATACAGCCATTGGAATAACTCCCAATAGGTTCAGGGCGCCCTGGAATTGGGCGCTTGATTTTCTGCCATTCTTGTGGCAACGCAAACGCGAAGCTACCCAGTAAACTGAAAAGTGCGGTCAATATCACCACAATGTTCACACATTTTTTCATCATAGTTGTGGATGTCATCCTTCAATTAAACCTCATTTTGGCGCCATCCTTTGCACGTTATGTTAACAATTATCTATTTTGTGCTTTATGTCGTAATAAATGATCGAGTAAGACAATCGCGACCATGGCTTCGGCAATCGGTACCGCACGAATTCCCACACAAGGATCATGGCGTCCTTTGGTCACCACTTCCACTGGCTGATTGGCAAGATTAACCGAACGCCCTGGAATCGTGATACTGGAAGTGGGTTTTAGGGCAATCGTAGCAACAATCGGTTGACCCGAGCTAATTCCTCCCAAGATTCCCCCCGCATGATTAGATAAAAAACCGTCTGGTGTCATTTCATCGCGATGCTCAGAACCACGCTGATTGACAACCGCAAACCCATCGCCAATTTCTACCGCTTTCACTGCATTAATGCCCATCAATGCGTGCGCGAGATCCGCATCTAAACGATCAAACACGGGTTCACCTAAGCCTACAGGCACATTCTCTGCCACCACCGTTAATTTTGCCCCAATCGAATCACCGTCTTTTTTCAGCTGACGAATGAGTTCATCAAATTTTTCTACCGCACTTGGATCAGGACAAAAGAACGGATTACTGTTGACGTATTGCCAATCAATCTGCGCAATCGCTTGTGGTGCAACCGCCACATCGCCAACTTGAGCCAAAAAGCCCCTGACCTCAACTCCAAAATGTTCGCGTAAATATTTTTTCGCGATGGCGCCTGCGGCAACACGCATGGCGGTTTCTCGAGCAGAGGAACGCCCACCACCACGATAATCACGAATGCCGTATTTTTGTTGATAGGTAAAATCGGCATGGCCTGGACGGAAACGATCTTTAATATCACCATAGTCTTGAGAACGTTGATCCGCGTTTTTGATAATCATGCCAATACTGGTTCCCGTCGTTTTTCCCTCAAACACACCGGATAAAATCTGCACTTCATCATCTTCGCGACGCGGTGTGGTATAACGCGATGTCCCCGGTTTACGGCGATCTAAATCAGGTTGAATATCCGCTTCGGATAACCTCATCCCTGGCGGTACACCATCGACAATACAGCCGAGCGCAATCCCATGCGATTCACCAAACGTCGTGACTTGAAACAATTGCCCAATCGTATTTCCTGCCATTTTTTTATCCTTCTTGTTTCTGAATTGGAAAACATTGTTGATTTAACTTAATCTCTTCGTTTGTCACTTGATTTTTGATAAACACATCCAACTGATTAAATGAAATATCAATATTATTTTCTTCAAATAAGCTGTTAATACGACGATTTAAGCAATCTACCGTCGGATTGCGATCCGCCAATTTACCGACATATAAACGCAGTTCATGATCCAACGAACTTGCGCCAAAGTTTAAGAAGTACACCACTGGCTCTGGATCGTTCAATACACGATCACATTCTGTCGCGGCTTGCAGCAATAAGCGTTTGGTTAATTCCAAATCTGATCCATAGCCCACACCAACACGAATCACCACACGAGTAATCGAATCATTAAGCGCCCAGTTGACCAAACGTTCTGTCACAAAGGCTTTATTAGGCACAATCACTTCTTTACGATCAAAGTCAATTAAGGTGGTCGAACGAATACGAATACGCGACACAGTACCCGAATATTCACCAATCGTGATCACATCACCAATGCGCACTGGGCGCTCAAATAAGATGATTAAACCTGAGACAAAGTTAGCAAAGATTTCTTGTAAACCAAAACCTAGACCAACAGATAAGGCCGCAAATAACCATTGTAATTTCGACCATGACATGCCTAAAGTTGAAAAGGCGACGCCCGCACCAATCGCAATAATAAAATAGGTCGCTAATGTGGTAATGGTATAAGGCGTACCTTGGGAAAAACTCACTCTTGAAAACACTAATACTTCAAGTAAACCGCCAATATTACGCACTAAAGCATACATTGCAATTAAAATCACGGCCGCCAGTAACAGATTCAATAAGGTAATGGATTCCATCACCGTTCCAGCAGCGGTAGTCACACTTTGTTGCCATAACGTCACACCTTGTAAGTAGTACGCCACCGTGACCAAATCAGACCAAACCCAATACAGCATGCCTAATAAAATGACAGTTAAAAACAGATCCGTAACACGTAATACTTGATCTTTGACTTGCGCAATCCCCAAGCTCTCATTTTGCTGTAACTCCAGTCCAATACTCAATTCTTCTTCCGTATTGACTTTTGGCTGAGCCTTTTGCTCGATTTTTTCTTTCAAACGATTGTAAGATAAACGACGCGAGGACACGGTTAAACCGCGGTGAATCACGTTTTTGAGTACTAACCAAGCGACAACTACAAAATAAGAGGACATTAAATGTTCCATCAAATTCAGTGCCGTATAATAGTAGCCCATCACAACAAGGATAATTAGGATAATCGGTGCCGCAACAAGGAAAAAACGCCCCATTTTTAACACCATGTGAATCGATTTGGTTCTGTCTTCAGAGGAATTTTCGTAGGACTTCACCGCATGTTGAATACGTGGGCCAATAATTAACAAGGAAATAAACAAGACAGAAATAGTCATCACCTGACCAATCACATCATTGGTAATCCCTGTTTCTAAATGAGTAAAAATCGAGGCATTAATCCATAGTGCCGAGATCCAAACAGACCGACTAAATACACGATAAAAGCGATCGACACTTTCCTTTGGCATACTGAAATGACGATACGCAATACCATTCGGCCGTAACAGCGATAGCATAAAGGCAAAGAAGCACCAATAAAGGCTCATGCTGATGACCCAATTAGCTAAATTCAATGGTTCCGCAAAACACAAATACACCATCAACACAAGCACGGCGCTAAAAATGAATGTGCTCGGTAAACATAATACCAACGTCCATAAAATGGCTTCTGGTGTATGCCATTGACTATCCGAATTGAGGGTATTAATTTTTTGATTAATATTCGTTAAACGTCGTTTAATTTTTGCTTTCTGTAGTTGAATCAAAAACGTGAATACCAGTAATAACGCAATAATTAATGCTGCTGGCACGACATTTTCACGCCAATTGGAAAAATCAATTTGCTTAATAATCTCCGTCACTTGCACTTGAACTGCAGGTAAAAATTGTTTGACCCAATCTAAATCCATTGGCGCATTACTTTTTACCCAAAAACTTTGTTGCTGTAGTTTACTTTGCAGTTGATCACTAATTAACGCCACTTGCTTTTGGTTCAGCTCAATATTAATCACTAGATTAAGTTGGTTATTGAGTAAACTAATAATGTCAGATAACAATTTACGACGCTCTTGTAAAATGGACTCTAAGCTCGCTTTTTCTTGCGCAGTAAAACGCACCTGTTGTTTTTTCTCAAGTGTGGCAATATAAGCTTGCGGATCATAAAGATTATCTCGCATCTCAGTCAGATCAAAAATACGCACACGTAGATCGGTAATACGTTTGGATAGCCCCGCGATCATTTCATCTTGTGGCAACAAATCTTTTTGTTTATTAATAATCCGTGACAACACTAATGAACCTTGCAGCGCACTAATTTGATCTTCAATATTGCGTTGTGTCTGTTGCAAGTTATTTAACACATTTTTAATGCGTAAATTATCTTGCGATAAGGTATTCATTTCCGTAGTTTGTTGTACAAGTGTTTGGCTTAAACGCACATTCTGCTCTAATTGATTCGCCACTTCAGGGTGAGTCGCACCTTTATTTTCTAATTGCGACTTAGTGAGTTGCTCAACTTGCTGTTGCGATTCTTTGAGATATTGTTGGTTAATCGCGTCCTGTAGATTTTTGGTTTGCTCTTGTAACTGCGCGACTTCTAAATTTTTGTCTTCTAGCTGTAAAGTGTATAAGGTGGTTAATACATTATTACCTTGCAATAACAATTTATTAAAACTGTTTTGCGATTCTAATAAGGCTAATTCCGTTTCTAGCTTCACTTTTCCACTTGGTAAGGTGTCCGCATTCGCCAATAACTTATTAATTTCTTGTACACGTGTTAAATTTGCATTTAATGTGACTTGAGCACGTTCTGGTGCCGTGCGAAGCGTGACTAATTCGGTATTCAACCCTGTTGCATCGACTTGAACTTGTTGTAATGCTTGTTGCGTACTCAATAATTTGGCTTGTAAATCAGCCAAAGACAATTTTTCAAATTGTGTTGCTGAAGGCACTGGTGTACTTTTCAGTGTTTCCAAACGTTTTTGTGCTTTTACGGTTTGTTCCGCTGCGCCATCAATACGTGCCTCTAAGTCTTTAATCTCCGCCTTTTGTTTGTCAATTTTTGCCAATAAGCTCAAGGTGTCTTCTAAATTTTGTACCACGAGCTTACTGTTGACATCATTTTGATCGGCACCTTTAGCAATCTTGATTTGGGACTGAATATCATGTTGTGTCGGAAGTTGAGCGAATGTATATGCATTGAACATAAAGCATAAGCTCAGGGCCAAAAAGGCCTTTTTAACTAAATATGTTTTTTTCATTCGTGAGTTCCTAGTAAATCCTGTAATACTAATTTTAATGTTGTTCGAGAAATTTTAATGGCACCTTGTTGTAATCGTTGTGTGTGCAAAGGAAAATAATCCACAGGATGTTTAAATTTTTCCAATTTATCCGCAAGCCAAATCGTCAATGCCTCAACCAGTGCATCTGAAAAGGGCTGAGAAAATTCGATGAAAGCGACGGGGCGTTGCCCAAACTCAGGATCGGCTTTCGGCAATACAAACACTTGTTTGACAAATTGCCATTGCTGAATCACCTGTTCGATTTCCTCAGGTTGTATATTTTCACCACCGGAAATGAACATATTATCAATTCGTCCTAAAATTACCAACTCATTATCACGCCAAATGCCTTTATCTTTTGTGGCAAACCACCCTTGTGTATTCGTGAGGGGCACAATCCCCCCATTTTGCCAATACCCAAGCGCTAATCCCGCACCTTTCAGCCAAATTTCCCCCTCAACGAGCCGATATTCACGTCCTAGCAGGGGCTGACCTACGCCTATTTTTTCATCACTTCGTTTCGCAAATACAGTAGACGCCATCTCCGTCATCCCATATCCAGAATAACTTTGCACACCCCATTTTGTGAGCTGTGAGGTCAAGGTCGTGGGAATCTGCGCCCCACCAAGCAAAATATGCCGCGTTTTTAAGGTCTCTTTTGAAATGCGGTGCGCTTGCCAATAAGCCAATAAACGCTGTAACTGAGTCGGCACCAATGAAACATGCGTCGCCTGCCCAACAGAGGCATAAAAATCGGTTTGTGGGAAATGCAGTATTGCCCCCGCAAGTAACCAACGCCAAACAATACCTTGCCCTGACACATGGTATAGCGGTAAGGAAAATAACCAAGATCCGTTTGCATTAAATTGCATCAGTGCACAAACGCCTTTTGCATTAGCCAAATGGGCTTGTACATGATGGACAACCGCCTTAGGCACACCACTGGATCCCGAGGTTAAGGTCATCGTAGCGGGAACGAGAAATTTTTTAGAATCTGACCGCACTTCTGCTTCACGTTGTTCCACGGTCACATCCGCATCCAATAAAATCCGCTGGCACCCCGTCAAGGATAAGGAATCTGAGGCATAATAAAATTGACTGTTTGCTGCAATACAATATTGCTGCCTTTTCTCGACGGGGAAAGCGGGATTGAGCGGCAGTACCCGAGCGCCAAGGTGAATAGTCGCTAAATAAAGAAATAAGATGGTAATGTCATTCTTACCACATAGTGCCACACCAGAATGCGAGGTTACACCATGCGATTGGAGAAGCTTAGCATAGTGACTGATTTGTTCAGAAACTTGTTGCCATGTAAAAACCTCGCCTTGCGGATCACGCAAGGCGATTTGGTTTCGTTTGTTCGGATCACGTGCGAATTGTTGCCAAGGAAACATAACTAATTGGCAACAAAATACGAGCGCACTTCTTCAATTAAATCCGCGGGTAAATGCATCGATTGCATTGCCCCTTCTAACATCAACATTTTGCGACCACTATTAGTATTGGTGATCACCCAATAGGGGGTATCTGGAATTTGCTTTGGTTTGGTGTGGTTACCCGCCATCAATAAAGTCCCTTCATCACGCGCAAAATAAACACGGGTACGGCCTTGCAATGATTCTGTCGCTTGTGCAAAACTTTCTGGATTAGTGCGATACAATACGCGCAAAATATTCAAAAAACGGACGACGGCTTTCGTTTCCTGTTGAAAAGTTTCGGAATGAAGTAAGTCACGCACTTTAACCGTTACGTGCTGAATGGCTTCATCCGATTGTTTTTTCGGTAATACTGTCGGTGCCTCAAAAACGGTTTGCGTTGAGGTTGAAACCGTCGCTTGTGTAGGCGCCGCCACAACCTCTACCTCTTTAACTGGAACAGAATGTGCCTCTGTTTTTTCAACGGCTTTATTAGAAAAATTAAGCAAACGGCGCAAAATATCCGATGCGCTTTCACCAATAGACTGCGTTTGACTCGCAATATATTGATAAAGCTCTTCATCAACTTCAATTATTTTCATTTTTTCCTCCACTTGCTTGATCTCTTTCAGATTTTGCAACATTATAACGACTTATTTACAAATACTCTATATACAAATTATGCCTGAGAAAAATTTACTGCACTTTCAATTTCATCAGTTAAAACAAGATATTAATGCGCCTACTTTAGTCTTTATTCATGGTTTATTTGGTGATATGAATAATTTAGGCATTATCGCAAGAGCTTTTAGTGAGAAATATTCTATTTTACGTGTCGATTTACGCAATCACGGACAAAGTTTCCACCACGAAGACATGAACTATGCCTTAATGGCAGAGGATCTCGCCAATGTCATCCACGCACTAAAACTCGAAAAGGTCGTTTTAATCGGGCATTCTATGGGTGGAAAAACCGCTATGAAAATGACCGCACTTTACCCCCAGTTGGTCGAAAAACTGATTGTGATTGACATCGCTCCGATCAGCTATGATCACCATGGTCATGATGAGGTTTTTGCGGGTCTCTTTGCCACCAAACACGCTCAACCCAAAACACGGCAAGAAGCCAAACCCTTTTTAGCTCAACATATTTCTGAAGACGCGATCCAACAATTTATGTTGAAGTCTTTTGATCCTCATGCCAAAGACTATTTTCGTTTTAATCTCAGCGCACTACATAACAATTATGCCCATATTATGGATTGGCAACCTTGCTACAGTAACGTGCCTACTCTCTTTATTCGTGGTGGACAATCAAACTACATTAAAACGGAAGATACACCACATATTCTCGCCCAATTTCCACAGGCGACAGCCTTTACCATTAATGGTTGTGGACACTGGGTTCACGCTGAAAAACCTGAGTTTGTCATACGCGCAATTGAAAGATTTTTAATATCAAATAAATAGCCAAAGCGTACAGAAATTCGTGTTTTAATCCCATATAAATTGTGTTATAGTTCAGCATTAATTTAGTTGTGGCTTATCATTCTCACTTAGCCACAGATTTTCAGTGATTTGATAGATGGCAAAACAAGACGCAGATTGTATTACATTGGATCTGTTTGCTAATACTCGCAAAGTTGGACGCCCAAAAACAAATCCACTGAGTCGTGAACAACAAATTCGTATCAATAAACGTAATCAGTTAAGACGGGATAAATCCATTGGGTTAAAACGTGTCGAGTTGAAATTGCATACGGATTTGGTGGAACAACTAGAAGATTTAGCGGCAAATTTGCATGTTAGTCGATCAGAATTAATTGTAACAATTTTACAAGATTATTTTAATATTCAAGAAGATAGGTAGCAGAAATGGCTGTTGTTGGTTTATTTTATGGCAGTGATACAGGCAATACCGAAAATATTGCCAAAATGATTCAAAAACAACTGGGTAGTGACTTAGTTGATGTACGCGATATTGCAAAAAGTACAAAAGAAGATATTGAAGCGTATGATTTTCTGATGATTGGGATTCCCACTTGGTATTATGGTGAAGCTCAATGTGATTGGGATGACTTTTTCCCAACCTTAGAACAAATTGATTTTACGGATAAATTAGTGGCTATTTTTGGCTGTGGGGATCAAGAAGATTACGCAGAATATTTCTGTGATGCGATGGGAACAGTGCGCGACATCATTGAACCTAAAGGCGCTATCATTGTCGGTCATTGGCCAACAGAAGGTTATCACTTTGAAGTTTCGCAAGCATTAGTCGATGAAAATACTTTCGTAGGATTATGTATTGATGAAGATCGTCAACCTGAACTCACCGCGGAACGTGTTGAAAAATGGGTTAAGCAAGTGTTTGACGAAATGTGTCTGGCGGAACTAGCTTAATCGCAAAATAATTAAGGGGCTACTATTATGTCTGAAGAAAATATTAAACTGTTGAAAAAAGCGGGGTTGAAAATCACCGAACCTCGTTTAACTATTTTGGCGTTAATGCAAGAACATCAAGAAGAACATTTCTCCGCAGAAGATGTTTATAAAATGCTCCTTGAAAGAGGTGAAGAGATTGGCTTGGCGACCGTTTACCGTGTCTTAAACCAATTTGATGAAGCAAAAATTTTAATTCGTCATAATTTTGAAGGCAATAAATCCGTCTTTGAACTTGCCCCAACCGAACATCATGATCATATCATTTGTGTTGATTGCGGCAAAGTGTTTGAATTTAATGATGATATTATTGAAAAACGTCAACGTGAAATTACTAAACAACATGGCATTGAATTAGCCACACACAGTTTGTATCTTTATGGCAAATGTAGTAATGTCAAAAAATGCGATGAAAATAACAAAAAATAGAAATCAGACAAATTAACGCAAATAAAAAGTGCGGTATAAATTTTCAACGTTTATACCGCACTTTTTTTAATCTCGCCTGTCGCCACAGAACTATGGTTTGTAAATGGTTTCTACCCCTTCTTCGTCTTCTTCTGACCAGTCATCCCAATCATCATCTTCATCATCAAACTGATGTTCTGCTAATTGTGCTTGGTGATATTCATCCCACTTAAATTTCACTTCTGCGTCTTCCGTTTCTGATTCAGTTTCATGACGTGGATTGGCTTCAATAAAGTCCATAATATCGCGACACAGTGGTTGAACATTTTTACCAGTGACGGCAGAAATCAGGTAATACTCATCTTCCCACCCCAAACGTTCAGCAATCGCTTTCGCACGCTCTTGTGCTTCTTCATCACTCATAGTATCGATTTTATTAAATACTAGCCAGCGTGGCTTATCCGCAAGGGTTTCACTATATTGAAAGAGTTCCGATTCAATAATGGCAATATTATCCGCTGGATCACTTTCATCAATCGGGGCAATATCAACCAAATGAATTAATACACGACAACGCTCTAAATGTTTTAAGAAACGAACACCTAACCCAGCACCTTCAGCCGCGCCCTCAATCAAGCCAGGAATGTCTGCCACGACAAAGCTATGGTTTTCATCGACCCGTACCACCCCTAAACTTGGGACTAATGTCGTAAACGGATAGTCGGCCACTTTCGGCTTAGCTGCTGAAACGGCTCGAATAAACGTGGATTTTCCAGCATTCGGTAACCCTAGCATCCCTACATCCGCTAATAACATTAACTCTAACTGCAAATCACGTTTTTCACCTGGCGTGCCATTGGTTTTTTGACGTGGCGCACGGTTAACCGAAGATTTAAAACGTGTATTCCCTAAACCATGGTAACCACCTTTGGCTACTAGCATTTTGGCCCCATGTTTGGTTAAATCACCTAAGACTTCCTTGGTATCATTATCGATTGCACGAGTTCCCACTGGTACTCTTAAGGTAATATCATTACCACGATGTCCAGTACAACCCGCACTGCGCCCATTTTCACCCCGTCCTGCCGCAAAACGTTTTTCAAAGCGGTAATCAATTAAAGTATTGAGGTTTTCATCAGCGACTAAATATACATCACCGCCATCCCCTCCATCACCGCCGTCTGGCCCGCCTTTCGGGATATATTTTTCACGTCGGAAGCTCACACAACCATTACCACCATCACCCGCTTCAACACGAATTAGTGCTTCATCAATAAATTTCATTCTTTCTCCTAACGCTTAATAAATTTGTGCCCAATAGCAGATGTAATTGCACCTAAAACCACTATCAATGCACCAATATAACTGATTGAATTTAAATCTGGTTCTGCAAAGTACTGTGGGTAAAAGAGATATAATAAATACGAAAATAAAATCGTAAAAAGTGGCATTAAGGTAATCACCACACTCACTTTTGAAATATCCCAACGGTTGAGTGCTTCTGCATAAGCACCATAACCCACAAGCGTATTTAAACAACAGTAAATAAAACAAAACAGCGTCCAACCACTCAGTGATGCCACTTCTTGGATCGCGACAAAAGGGGTGAAAACGAACACACACCCGATATAAATAACAAATAAAATCTGTTGTGAATTAAATTCACGTAACATTAATTTTTGTGCAATACCATAGATACTCCAAACCAATGCGGCAGAAGCAGCCAAAAAGATCCCCGTTGAATAGGCATTAACGCTTAAAAATAAAGCAAAGCGATCATTAAAAAATAACATCAACCCGACCACTAATAACACTAAGCCGATTTTTTGATGTAAACGTAGCTTTTCTTTAAAGAAGACTACACCAAAAATCATCATCGCAAACGAAGAAAGCTGGCTAAAAATTTGTGCAAAAGACGGCTCAATATATTTTAGTGAAGTATTAAACAAGACAAAGTTTGCGGCTAACCCGATTACCCCGATCAATGCTAAAAAACGATAACGAGGCAAAAACTGTGAAAGCTTAGGTAATTTTCTGCTACATCCCAAAATGATCCATAATCCCACCGCAGCCACTAAAAAGCGATACCACACGATTGTTTCTGGTGTCATTACGGCAACGACACGTTGTAGTGCTATGGGGAGAGAGCCCCATGCCATTGCAGCAATAAGGGCAAATAAAAAGCCCATTAAAGGTTGCTGTTGTTTCATCTTATGCTTTCCTACCTTTGATTTTAACTAAAATTCGGTGTCCTGTTGCTGAAAATAACGCCCCAGAAACGACTAATAATGCACCGATATAACTTATCCAGTTTAAATCATCCCCCATCACATAATCAGGCAAAATAAACACTAAAACTTCTGAAAAAATCAACGTCAATATGGGAATTTGGGTCACAATCGCACTCACTTTTGTCACATCCCAATGATTCAATGCTTCCGCATAGGCACCATAAGCAATCAAGGTATTCAAACAACAATAAATCAGACAGCCGATTTGCAGGACATTCAAGTGTGTGACTTGTGAAAATGTGGCTGTAGGTGTAAACAGTATGGTACAACCAATATAAATAGGCAATAAGACTTGCTGTGCCGTTAAACGATGTGACATCAGCTTTTGTGCAATACCATAGGTAACCCAAACTAAGCTCGCACTAATACAAATCACAATCCCTTTTACATAAGTGCTAAACTGTAAAAAATCTTCCGCACGTTGATTAAAAAAGAGGATTAAACCTAAAATCAGTAAGCCTAAACCCATTTTTTGATGTAACGCAAACGTTTCTTTAAATAATAAAACCCCCGCCAACAACATACCAAATGAGGTGAGTGGACTAAAGATCTGACTGGTTGTTGGTGGAATATAATGCAATGCCACATTATATAAAAGAAAGTTGGCGGATAACCCAACAATACCTAATAAGATGAGAAGCCAATGTCGTAACCGGAGGACCGTCCAATTCGGTAATTTTTTTGTGACGTTAAGTATAAAAAATAATCCAATGGCAGCCACAGCAAAACGGAACCACACAACAGTTTGTGCATCCATCACATTTAAAACTTGCTGTAAGGCAATTGGCAATGATCCCCACATACATGCGGCAGTGAATGCAAAAAGGAATCCTAGCAGAGGCTGCTGTTTCATAAGAGACTTCTACGAAAACGCCCCGCAACTTGTGCGAGGCGTTTTTTCATTTCTAAACTTGAAATTATTCAGCGATGATGCTGACGTATTTGCGATTTTTCTCGCCTTTCACTTCAAATTTAACTTTACCATCTGCTGTTGCAAATAAAGTATGGTCACGACCCATGCCAACGTTTGAACCAGCGTGGAATTTTGTACCACGTTGACGAACGATAATGCTACCTGCTAATACAGATTCGCCACCGAAACGTTTAACACCAAGGCGTTTAGCTTCAGAATCACGACCGTTACGAGTTGAACCACCAGCTTTTTTAGTTGCCATCTACTTGATCTCCTCTGAAATTATGCTTGAATCCCAGTGATTTTCACTTCTGTGAACCACTGACGATGACCTTGTTGTTTACGGCTATGTTTACGACGACGGAACTTAACGATTTTTACTTTATCGCCACGACCGTGTGAAACAACTTCTGCCACCACTTTACCGCCAGCAACAACTGGGGCACCAATTTTAACATCTTCACCGTTAACGATCATTAACACTGAGTCAAACTCAACTGTTTCACCAGTTGCGACTTCAAGTTTTTCTAAACGAACGACTTGTCCTTCGCTTACTCGGTGTTGTTTACCGCCACTTTGAAAAACTGCGTACATATATACTCCGCTATACATAGTGCTTTCATGTTTTTGTTCATTTAGCACTTCAAAAATTCATATAAATAGGTCGCAAATTCTACGCAAAAAATAACTTAAGAGCAAGCGCTTATTTACAATAAAACAAAAAAATTATGATTTTGTGTGATTTGATTTCAGAAATAACAGAAAATTGGGTACAATCCCTTTCACATTCAGTCTAAAAATCCATTATTACAAATGACAAAGCAACAGAATTTAATGTGTATTGATGACATCCAGCGTCTCATTCAACAGGATATGCAAAAAACCAATGAGACGATTCTTGCTCAGCTTAACTCCGATGTCGTGTTAATTAATCAACTTGGTTATTATATCATCCAAAGTGGCGGAAAACGTATCCGACCGATGATTGCGATTTTGGCAGCACGTGCACTAGGCTGTCACGGTGAACAACCTATTACTTGTGCTACCTTTATTGAATTTATCCATACTGCGACCTTATTACATGATGATGTAGTGGATGAATCCGCATTACGACGGGGAAACCCTACTGCGAATGCGGAGTTTGGTAATGCAGCAAGTGTCTTAGTCGGTGATTTTATTTATACCCGTGCTTTCCAATTAATGACCAAGCTAGATTCTTTACGCATTCTCAAGGTGATGTCAAATGCAACCAATGTCATTGCTGAAGGTGAAGTGCAGCAATTAATGAATGTCAACGATCCGAATACCACTGAAGCAAACTATATGCAGGTCATTTATGGCAAGACCGCACGTTTATTTGAAGCGGCAACTCATTGTGCCGCAATCCTTGCTAACGCGACGGAAGCCCAAGAAAATGCTTTACGCGAATATGGCTGTTACTTAGGTACTGCGTTTCAATTAATTGATGATATTTTGGATTATAGTGCTGATGCAAAAGCACTTGGTAAAAATATTGGTGATGATTTAGCAGAAGGGAAACCCACTTTACCGTTATTACATGCGATGCACCACAGTAACCCAACACAAGCGAAGTTAATTCGTGAAGCCATAGAACAAGGTGGAAAACGTGACATTTTAGAACAAGTGTTGGCGATTATGAAAGAACATCAATCTCTTGATTATGCAATGATGCGCGCAAAGCAAGAGGCACAAAAGGCAGTAGATGCCATTGCCTTATTACCTGAAAGTGACTATAAACAAGCCTTAATTTCATTGGCTTACTTATCCGTCGATCGCGCCTATTAACCGTTTAATAAGGCGAGAAATTTGACTCAAACGACCGCCTAACGTGCGGTCATTTATTTAGTAAATTAAGAACGAAAATGACAGAACAGACAATCCCAACGAAAAAAACACGTAAAGGCAACGATCCCCACGCGCCTTTTGTCCGCGAAAAATTATCCTTGCCAAATGGGCATAACAAATTGTTATTGCATTCTTGTTGTGCGCCTTGCTCTGGCGAAGTGATGGAAGCCATTCATGCTTCAGGCATTGAATTTACTATTTATTTCTATAATCCCAACATTCATCCCCTAAAAGAGTATTTGATTCGCAAAGAAGAAAATATTCGTTTCGCGGAAAAATGGGGCATTCCGTTTATTGATGCGGATTATGACCGTCAGACATGGTTTGACCGCGCCAAAGGCATGGAAGATGAGCCAGAACGCGGTATTCGTTGCACCATGTGCTTTGATATGCGTTTTGAAAAAGCCGCCGAATATGCACACAACAACGGTTTTCCTGTATTTACAAGTTGTTTAGGCATTTCGCGCTGGAAAGATATGAACCAAATCAATGGTTGTGGACACCGTGCCGCCGCAAAATATGATGATGTGGTGTATTGGGATTACAACTGGCGTAAAGGCGGTGGCTCACAACGTATGATTGAAATCAGCAAACGTGAACGCTTTTACCAACAAGAATATTGCGGTTGCGTGTATTCGTTACGTGATACCAACAAATGGCGTGAAGCAAACGGTCGCCAAAAAATTGAAATTGGCAAACTGTATTATTCTGCTGATTAACAAATTCCCATTCACATGAAAACGTTATCTCTTTAAGACATCGTTTTATACGCATAAAGGCTGATATAGACATCAGCCTTTTTCTTTTTTATCAAAAAGTTAGCATTATTTTTTGAAGATATCCACTGCTTATTTAATATGATAAGTTGACAAATAATGAATTTTAATTCATTATTGTAATGTATTATTTTTACTATGTGGGGTGGGCTATCGCTCAAGTATTGAAAGAAGAAGTCAGAAATAAGATTCTGCATGCCGCAGAAACGGTATTTTTTGAGCATGATTATCGCAGTGCGAAATTAACCACGATTGCGGAAAATGCCAATATTCCTGTTGCCTTAATTTATACGTATTTTAAAAATAAATCGGCTTTATTTGATGAAGTGGTCAAAGGGATGCTAAATCACCTTATTCAGATTATGGAAGAGGAGGAAAAATTACCCACAGCCAGTCCCTATGAACGTTTTAAGCAAACCAGTGCCCAATATATTCCAGCAATATTTAAAGAAAGAAAAAAACTGATCATTCTAATTGACAAAAGTGCAGGCACGAAACATGAAAAAGCAAAAGAAATATGGGTAGCACGTCTCAGCTTACATATACAAGAAGGGCTAAAGCGTTATTCAAAAGTAGACTATGACCCAATGCTTTCACATATTTTGGCGAATAATTATATTGAAGGCATGATGGAAATTGCAAGACATTACCAAAATGAACAATGGGCTAATGAAATGGTATCAATACTCAATAAATGCTATTTCTTTGGGGTAGAGTCTCTATCACATTCTAAATAAATAAAACCCTCTAAATACACAGTAAAAACTTGGGATAACCATCCCTTATTTTTCACTTTAAAAATGAATTTAAATTCAATAATAAACCTTCAACATCAAAGACATACTTTCTAAAGCTCGTTGTGAGGACTTTTATCCTCTCATCATACAAGCAATACAAACCGAATCGTTTTACCCAAACTCATCATAAGGAAGATCGTATGAATGAAAAAGAATTAAAACGATATGCGACTGGCCATATGCGATTGTCTAGTAGCTTATTAATGTTAAACATCCTCTTTGATTTAGTAGCACAGATTTTATTAGTGTGTTCTATTGCAGAACTTTTTGCCGATAAGGTCAGTCATAGGCACTTTTATATGTTTCTCTTTGGTATGTTGCTATGCTTTCTTTTAAAGGCTCTCTTTCACTATCTTGCCACCAAAGTGGCTCATGATAATGCCTATAATCAACTCACGACATTGCGATTGGCTATTATTACGCAGCTTAAAAAACTCAATTTAGGTTTTTTTAAACAACATAATACCGCTGAATTAACGACGATTATTCAGCATGATGTAGAACAAGTGGAAAGTTATTTGGCTCATGGATTGCCAGAAATCATGTCTGCAGCATTATTGCCACTTTTGACCTTTATCACCATGTTATTTGTAGACTACCGCCTCGCTTTTGCAATGCTGGTTGGTATTCCGTTAATGTATCTTGTCAAAATCCTATCTGCCAATATTATACAACAGCGTTTTCAACGCTATTTTGCTCGAGAGCGACAGATGCGTGAAGACATGATGGAATATGTCAAAAATATTGCCGTACTCAAAGCCTTTGCAAAAGAAGAAACTTTCAGCGAAAAAACCTTATCTTCAGCCCGTTCCTATACAGATGACCTGAAAAAAATGATGGGGGGAATTACCTTTCCAATGGGATTAATTGATATTTTTATGGAAATCGGCATGGTATTTGTCATCATCTCTGGTACGATTTTATTGTTAAATCAGGCGATTTCGATCAGCCAATTTATTCTCGCCATCGTGCTATCCTCCCTCTTCATTTCTGCAATTAGCAAAACAGCAACCTTGCATCACTTTTCTATTGTCTTTGCTGAAAAGCTCAAAAGTATCGCCAAAGTGCTATGCGTTCCACTCCCCAAAACAAAGTGTGACGATGAACTCATGCCTGGCGACATTAAATTGAGTCAGGTGAATTTTCAATATCCAGGTGATGGTTTCGCCTTAAAAAACATCAATCTCACATTTAAACAACAGAGTTTAAATGCTGTCATTGGTGCAAGTGGTTGTGGGAAAAGTACCTTAGCACATTTAATTATGGGGTTTTGGGACATCGATTCTGGCGATTTAACCATTGCGGGCAAGCCTATTTCAGCCTATAGCATGGAAAGCCTTTCAAGGCTTATCGGCAGCGTAGAACAAGAAGTGGTTTTGTTTAATCTCAGCCTTTTTGACAACATTGCCATTGGTAAAGCAGGTGCAACGGAAACTGAAGTCATTACCGCTGCCAAAAAAGCTCAATGCCACGATTTTATCTCTCACCTACCACAGGGGTATCACAGTAAGGTAGGTGAAATGGGCGTTAAATTATCTGGTGGCGAAAAACAACGCATTGCTATTGCTCGAGCGATACTAAAAAACGCCCCTATCTTAATTTTAGATGAGGCAACGGCAGCACTAGACAGTGAAAATGAGCAACTGATTAACGCCGCCATTAATGCACTTTGTAAAGATAAAACAGTCATCTGTATTGCTCATCATTTAAATCGTATTCAGCATGCTCAGCAAACTACCTTGATGGATAAAGGTTGTGTGATTGATTCAGGATCGCACCTTGAATTACTGGCAAGATGTCGTGTTTATCGACAAATGGTAGAAGCACAAAACAAAGTCGATCATTGGAAACTCAAGGAGATGAAACATGTTTAATCAGTTACTCTCATTATTAAGCACAAAAGGGAAATATAATCTATGTATTTCTGCTTTATTCTTTACGTTTTATGGATTAAGTGCCGTTGCAATATTACTCAGTGTATTTTCAATCCTATTTAATCTCGTCGATGAAAAAACATCAGCCAATTTCATGGCGACATTTGTATTACTCTTCGTATTAGTTATTTTTAAAGGCATATGTAACATGGTGGCGGATCTCAAGAAACATGAGGCAGGTTTTGATATTGTGCAGCAAATCAGAGAAAAAATGATTATCAAGTTAAAATGCTTTAGTTTATTTTTTTATACTCAAGAACGATTAGGGGAACTCAACACCATTCTTCACAAAGATGTGGATAATATGTCTTTGATTGTCGGGCATCTATTGCCGAGAATGTTAAGCGATTTTTTGATTGCCTTGTGTGTCTTTTTCGGTATTGCTTATCTCAATCTTCCATTGGCTTTCATCATGCTCCTTCCCCTCCCTATTGCGTTGGGCTATTTGTACTATACCATTAAGCAAGCTCAAGGAATTGAACATCATACCAATTCCGCTTTAAACGATATGGTGAGCTTATTTGTAGAATATGTACGTGGTATGCCAGTCTTAAAAAGCTTTTCTCATAATAAACGTTTTGATCAGGATCTCTTTGAGAAAATCCAATATTTTGGTGAAAACAGCAAGATCTTATCTCGGTTTAAAGCCAAACAGTTGGCGATTTTTAGCTTACTCATCGATCTTTCTTATTTTAGCCTATTGAGTATCGCTGGCTTCATGGCAATCAATGCTTATCTTAGTCTCTTTGATTTTCTGATCATTGTGATCATTGCAAAAGAATTTTATAAACCTTTTGCTGGCATGGAAATGCATTATATGTATTACCTGTCAGCCTTGGATAGCTATAAACGGCTAGGCAAAATTTTATATGCGGATGTCATTCCAGATAAAATCACAGGAAAAGTACCAATACACAATCATATTGCCTTTGAGCACGTTCATTTTTCCTACGCAAAAGATGAGTTTCAGATTCATGATTTAAGCTTCACGATTCCAGAAAAAACCATGACGGCTTTTGTAGGGGAATCGGGAAGTGGGAAAACGACCCTTGCCCACCTATTACTGCGTTTTTATGATGTTGATCAGGGTAAAATCACTCTTGGTGGTGTCGATATACGAGAAATTCCCTACGATGAATTATTAAACCGAATAAGTGTTGTGTTACAAAATGTACAACTCTTTGATCAAAGTATTGAGGAAAATATACGCATAGGCAAAAAAGGGGCAAGCCAACAAGACATTATTGAAGCCTGTAAAAAAGCTCGAATTCATGATTTTATTATGACCTTACCCCAACAATATCAAACCCAGATTGGTGAAAACGGTGGTCTATTATCTGGTGGGCAACGTCAACGCCTTGCCATTGCAAGAGCGTTCTTAAAAGATTCCCCTATTTTAATTCTTGATGAAATGACCAGTCATGTTGATCCTATTAATGAAGCATTAATTCAAGAAGCTATCAGTGAATTGGCAAAAAATAGAACGGTATTTGTCATCGCTCATCACCTCAAAACCATACAACATGCAGATCAAATTTTAGTTTTTCAACATGGTCAGCTCATCGAACATGGTAACCATCAAAGCTTGCTAGCCCAACAAGGTCATTACAGCCAATTATGGTATGCACAATATGCCTCGAGTTAATGCCATATCATTGTTACGTGGTGAATAGAAAACCGCAGCAATCTAGATGCATAAATTGACAATACTGACGAAAAATCCCCATACGGCTTTTCAAGTCACGCAAAAAATTCCCCTCAATGACATCAAAGAGGGGAATGGCTTAGATTTAGTACAGTTTTAAAACTAATACCCAACAATCTACACTGATAATAACGTGTCCGCTAATTTCTCTAAACCTAAAGCCAATTCTTCATCACTGATATTCAGTGCGGGGGCAAAACGTAACACATTCGGGCCCGCGACTAGAATCATCAAGCCATTCTCTGCGGCTTTTTTGACAAATTCGCTGGCTTTGCCGTGGTATTGTTCCACAAGCTCCGCACCGATTAACAAGCCTTCACCGCGAATGTCTTTAAATAGCCCCGTTTGGTGGTTAAGTTGATGCAGTTTTTGCATAAACTGCTCAGAAGTGCGCTGGATTTTTTGCAAGAATTGCGTATCTGAAATCAGATCCACCACTTTCTCTGCCACGGCACAAGCCAGTGGGTTGCCACCAAAGGTCGTACCGTGCACACCGGGGGCAAAGCTTTTGGCGATCTCATTTGTGGTCAACATGGCCCCAATCGGGAAACCATTACCCAGTGCTTTGGCGGAGGTTAAAATGTCCGGCACCACACCATATTTCATATAAGCATAGAAATGCCCCGTACGTCCCACGCCTGTTTGCACTTCATCAAAAATGAGTAAGGCTTGATATTGATCGCAAATCTCACGTAAACCTTGTAAAAAGCTTTCGCTCGCAGGCAAAATACCACTTTCCCCTTGAATCGGCTCGACGATCACCGCACAGGTATTTTCATCGATCACCGCTTTCACCGCCGCTAAATCATTAAACGGCACATGCACAATATCGGCAGGTTTTGGACCAAATCCATCGGAATATTTCGCTTGCCCACCTACACTGACGGTAAACAGCGTGCGACCATGAAAACTTTGTTTAAATGCAATGATTTTACTTTTTTGATAACCGAAATGATCCACCGCATAGCGACGAGCCAGTTTCAGTGCTGCTTCGTTCGCCTCTGCGCCGGAATTGACAAACATGACCCGATCCGCAAAGGTTTTTTCGACGAGTTTTGTGGCTAAGGCTAACGTCGGTTCACTGGTAAACCAGTTACTGGAATGCCATAATTTTTCGCTTTGTTGCTTCAACACTTCAACAATTTCATCTGGGCAGTGCCCCAAACTATTGACTGCAATGCCACTGGTAAAATCAATGTATTCGTTCCCTTCTTGATCCCACACTCGACAGCCTTTTCCTCGTACAGGCAGAAATTGTGCTGGTACATAGTTTTGAATCATCACTTGGTCAAACGTGTCTCGCGTATATTGTGTCATTGCATTATCCTTATTTATGTTGTTATAGCCATCAGCATAATAAGATAAAAATATCTAGTCAATATTTATGAATAAATATTCATTTCATTGCCAAAAAAATCCAGATTTTGTGATCTGGATTTAAGTGAGTTAGTTTGTACCACCAACTGTAATCTGATCGATTTTTAAAGCGGGTTGTCCCACACCGACTGGCACACTTTGTCCCTCTTTCCCGCAAACGCCCACACCATGATCAATTTCGACCTTATCCGCTACCATAGAAACATTTTGCATCACTTCAATGCCACTACCGATTAAGGTTGCCCCTTTCACGGGCTTGGTGATTTTGCCGTTTTCAATGAGATAGGCTTCGGAGGTAGAAAACACAAATTTGCCCGAGGTAATATCCACTTGTCCACCGCCAAAGTGCGGGGCAAAAATCCCACGATCTACGGAAGCGATCAGATCATCAAATTGGCTTTGCCCGGCTAACATATAGGTGTTGGTCATGCGTGGCATTGGTAAATGGGCGTAAGATTCACGACGGCCATTCCCCGTTGGGGCGACGCCCATTAAACGCGCGTTCATCTTATCTTGCATATAGCCTTGTAAAATCCCGTCTTTAATCAGCACATTATATTGCCCCGGCACACCTTCATCGTCCACCGTAATGGAACCACGGCGATCTTGTAAAGTGCCATCGTCCACAATGGTACACAATGGTGAGGTGACTAACTCACCAATTTTACCCGTGAATAACGAGCTTTCTTTACGGTTAAAATCACCTTCTAAGCCATGTCCTACCGCTTCATGCAATAGCACCCCCGGCCAACCTGCACCTAACACTACGGGCATCATGCCTGCTGGGGCGGCAATCGCACTTAAATTTACTAATGCTTGACGGACGGCTTCTTTCGCAAAGTGGACAGCTCGGATTTCGCCTTTTTCTGTTGCGAAAAACCAATCTAATCCAACACGTCCCCCCGCACCTGCACTGCCTCTCTCACGTTTACCGTCTTGCTCCACTAGAACAGAAATCGATAAACGCACTAACGGACGAATATCAGCTGCTAGCGTACCATCCGTCGCCACAATTAACACTTCTTCATAAACAGCGCTTAAACTGGCTGAGACATGCGTCACACGGGGATCTTCTGCACGTGCCGTTCTATCGACTAAATACAGCAGTTCAATTTTCTTTTCTTTGCTTAAACTATTTAACGGATTAATCGCCTGATAACGCAAAATGGGATCAGCCTGATGAAAACCTTGAGGCACCACAATCTTGCCTTGTTGAGTCTGTGCAATCCCTTTTACCGCATTCGCACATTGTTGCAGGCTCACTAAATCAATTTGATCAGAATAGGCAAACCCCGTTTTTTCACCACTGACTGCACGTACGCCAACACCACGATCAATATGAAATCCCCCTTCTTTGATAATGCCGTCTTCCAACACCCAATTTTCATCTTGACTGAGTTGGAAATAGAGATCCGCATAATCAATCTGACGGTGTGACAACACATCAAAAATAGTTTGTAAGTCTTTAAGACTGAGATTGCTTGGGCTGAGTAAGGTATTACTAACGGTATTAATCATAGTGTATATATTCAAATAAAAAGAAAAGTGCGGTGTATTTTATGTTATTTTTGATAAGGAAGAAAGCGAGGAAATGTATCACTATCCCGCCTCTGCCGAGGGAAACTAGAAAAGGCCGTCACCCTATGCAAACTTAAAAAAATACACCGCACTTTTGCACAAAGCCTGATAAAGAATGAGTAAATACAAAGGACAAACTTATGCCCTTTTGATTACATCACCACTACATCAAACTGCTCTTGGTTGTAATAGACTTCGGTTTTAATTTGGACTTGTTTGCCGATAAAGACTTCTAGCTCCGCTAATAGCCCATGGGCTTCTTCATTGATGAGATAATCTGCCACCGCTCTTGATGCATAAACCACAAATTGCTCACTGGTAAATAAATGATGTACTCGAATGATCTCGCGCATAATCTCATAACAGATCGTTTCCACGGTTTTAATCCGTCCACGACCTTGACAAGCAGGACAATCACCACAAAGCACATGCTCTAAACTTTCACGTGTACGCTTGCGGGTCATTTCCACTAAACCGAGCTGGGTAAAACCATTAACACTGGTTTTAACACGATCTTTAGACAACGCTTCTTGTAGTGACTCTAAGACACGATTACGATGATCATCGGTCTGCATATCAATAAAATCAATGATAATAATACCACCAAGATTACGCAATTGAAGCTGTTGGGCAATGGCTTTTGTGGCTTCAATATTGGTATTAAAAATGGTTTCTTCTAAGTTGCGATGCCCCACAAATGCGCCGGTATTAATATCAATCGTGGTCATTGCTTCGGTTTGTTCAATGATTAAATAGCCACCTGATTTTAAATTGACCCGTTTATTTAATGCCGTTTGAATCGCCGTCTCTACACCATACACATCAAACAACGGTTGATTCCCAGAATACAAGACTAATTTATCCATTAACGTCGGCATAAACTCTTCAGTGAACTGTTTCACTTCAGTAAAACATAGTTTCGAGTCAATCCGGATTTTTTCTAATCCCGCCCCAATAAAGTCACGTAACACACGTTGGGTTAACGCAAGCTCACCATATAACATCGATTTGGTCGGGTATTTTGCTCGACGTTCCAGTACCTTACGCCATAAGCGTTTTAAAAAATCGGCATCCTGTTTAAGCTCTTCCTCTGTTGCACCATCTGCCGCAGTACGAATAATAAAGCCACCGAGTTCATCACAAAGGGGTAACACTAACTCTTTTAATCTTGCCCGCTCTTCTTCACTTTCAATCCGCTGTGAGACGCCCACATGGCTATTTTCAGGCATAAACACTAAATAACGTGAAGGCAACGTAATATCGGTGGTTAAACGTGCACCTTTGGTGCCTAAAGGATCTTTCACCACTTGCACCACGATATCCTGTCCTTCACGCACAAGTTCCGCAATATCCTTGACCACAAATTGTTTTTGTTCACTTTCTTCCACACATTCGGTGTGTGACACAATGTCAGAGGCGTGTAAAAATGCGGCTTTTTCTAATCCAATATCCACAAACGCAGATTGCATACCGGGTAACACTCTTGTTACGCGGCCTTTATAAATATTCCCCACAATACCACGTTTCGCCTGACGTTCAATATGTACCTCTTTTAAGATCCCCATATCTACTAAGGCGATCCGTGTTTCATTCGGTGTGATATTCACTAACAGCTCAACAGAATCCATACATCTACCTAACATCATCATTTTTAATACATTCAATGGTCAGTTAGTCTAACGAAAAGGGAAATAGAATAATAGTGCTAAATAAGGTAAAATATGCGCTTTCTCAAATTTTGGCAGAGAAAAATATTACTTTTTACATGTTTAAGAGGTCATCATGTTTGGATTAGATCCAACACTTATTACATTTACCATTTACATTTTGGGTATGTTGCTGATTGGCTTATTCGCCTATCGCTATACCAATAATTTATCGGATTACATTTTAGGCGGACGTCGTTTAGGGAGTTTTGTCACCGCCATGTCAGCAGGTGCCTCCGATATGTCAGGTTGGCTATTAATGGGCTTACCGGGTGCTATTTATCTTTCGGGCTTAATTGAAGGCTGGATCGCTATTGGCTTAACTATCGGTGCTTATCTTAATTGGTTATTTGTGGCAGGCCGTTTACGCGTTTACACAGAATTTAACCAAAATGCCCTGACGCTACCTGAATATTTTCACCACCGTTTCGGTACGTCACATCATCTCCTCAAAATAGTCTCCGCCAGTATTATTTTGGTCTTTTTTACCATTTACTGTGCCTCGGGCGTCGTGGCTGGGGCAAAATTGTTCCAAAATTTATTCGCAGTGGACTATGCGACTGCACTTTGGTTCGGTGCATTAGCCACCATTGCCTACACCTTTATTGGTGGTTTTTTGGCAGTAAGTTGGACCGATACCATTCAAGCGACATTGATGATTTTTGCCTTGATTCTAACCCCGGTATTTGTGTTAATCAGCCTTGATGGCTTTGCTCAATTCAACGTAGTATTAACACAGGCAGAAAACCAAGTGCAGAAAGATTTCACCGATATCTTTAGTGGTACGACACCGCTCGGTTTACTCAGTTTAGCAGCTTGGGGATTAGGTTATTTTGGTCAACCACATATTCTGGCACGCTTTATGGCTGCAGACTCCGTAAAATCCCTCAATAACGCGCGTAAAATCAGCATGACGTGGATGATTCTCTGTTTAGCGGGCGCAATAGGTATTGGCTTTTTTGGTATTGCCTATTTCCATGCTAACCCGTCTGTTGCAGGTTTAGTCAATCAAGAGTCGGAGCAAGTCTTTATTGAATTAGCAAAATTACTCTTTAATCCATGGGTTGCTGGCGTGTTACTTTCTGCTATCTTAGCCGCAGTGATGAGTACACTAAGTTGTCAATTATTGATTTCTTCGAGTGCGATTACCGAAGATTTTTATAAAGGTTTTATCCGTCCCAATGCCTCTGAAAAAGAACTCGTTTGGTTAGGTCGTGCGATGGTACTGGCGATTGCCGCCATTGCCATTTGGATCGCGCAAGATGAGCATAGCAAAGTATTAAAATTGGTGGAATTTGCTTGGGCAGGTTTTGGCAGTGCCTTTGGTCCTGTTGTACTCTTTTCCTTATTCTGGAAACGTATGACCTCTTCGGCAGCGTTATTAGGTATGCTCACTGGTGCTATCGTGGTCTTTGGTTGGAAAAGCTGGACGCCGGTCGGATCTGAATTACATCAACTGTATGAAATGATTCCTGGCTTTAGCTTAGCAAGCCTTGTGATTATCACGACCTCCTTGCTGTCGCCCAAGCCTGAAGCACAAATTATTGAGACTTTTGAACAAGCCAACAAGGCCTATAAAAACGCACTATGATTGACTTTCGTCCTTTTTATCAACAAATTGCGACCACCAATTTATCCATGTGGCTCGAAACCCTCCCATTACAATTAAAGCAATGGGAAAAACAAACCCATGGTGATTACGCGAAATGGGCAAAAATCGTGGATTTCTTACCGCACTTAGAAGCTGATCATATAGATCTAAAAAGTGCGGTCAAATCTGAGCGCGTTTTGCCCTTATCCGCCGGTGAGCAGCAACGCTTAGTGTATCATCTCAAACAACTGATGCCATGGCGTAAAGGGCCTTACCATTTACATGGCATTCATGTGGATTGTGAATGGCGCTCCGATTTCAAATGGGATCGGGTGTTGCCACACCTTGCGCCACTGAAAGATCGCACCATCTTAGATGTAGGCTGCGGCAGCGGCTACCATATGTGGCGTATGGTGGGTGAAGGCGCCAAAATGGTGATTGGGATTGATCCAACGGAATTATTTTTATGCCAATTCGAAGCTGTACGCAAGCTATTAAATCATGATCGTCGTGCACATTTAATTCCTCTCGGCATTGAGCAAATGCAAGCCCTAGAAGCCTTTGATACCGTATTTTCAATGGGCGTACTCTACCATCGTAAATCACCATTAGATCATTTAAGCCAATTAAAAAATCAGCTGGTGAAAGGCGGGGAATTGGTATTAGAAACCTTAGTGGTTGAGGGTGATGCCAACACCGTGCTTGTACCTGCTGATCGCTATGCAAAAATGAAAAACGTCTATTTTATTCCATCTGTGCCAGCACTTATTAATTGGTTAGAAAAAGTCGGATTTAAACATGTACGTTGTGTGGATGTCGCACCAACTAGTTTGGCAGAACAACGTAAAACGGATTGGTTAGAAAATGAATCTTTAGTGGATTTCTTAGATCCCCACGATCACACCAAAACCATTGAAGGTTACCAAGCCCCTACTAGAGCGGTGATTTTGGCGAATAAATAAGCTAAAAAAAGCAGATCACATGATCTGCTTTTTCTTTTAGCCAATGTTTAGTGTTCGTGATGGGCTAACACAAACGAATAAGTGGCACTAATACTAAAGCGATCCGCTTTTGCTTTATCCGCATGTTCGCCTTTATGTCCCACTTCAAAAACATTCAGCCCTTCATTACGAATCTGTAACGTCACTTTACCGTCTTTATCCGTTTCTTTGTAAGCGTCTTTACCCAGATTGATATAATCATTGGTGACTTTCGCACCGGCTAATGGCTTACCTTGCCATAAAACCTGTACCGTGACACTATCCCCTTCATGCATATGTAATGGATTTTGTTCTGGCACAATTTCAAGTGGATAGCCGACGGCTTTAGGCTTCGCGTGGTGATCAAGTAAAGTCACCGCGTATTTAGTAGATTCCGTAGTAAACTCCACCTCACCTTTTATTTCAGCACGTGGTTTTTGTTCCCATTTGCCGTTTTTCAATTTGGTCCAAAAACCGTTATAGAATACCGCACCTAATACTTCCGCTTTTTCTGGCACAACACTGACAAAATCGGCATGATCTTTGCGTTGCACCGTCATACGTTCTCCTTTAGCATAAGCGACTAATTCTTTAACTTGCGCAGGCTTATATGCATTATTTTCTGCACCGTGGCCATAAATGATTGCCAGCTTATCTTGTTGTGTAGCAAACCAAGCACTGTGTGCGACGGCATTCAGGCTAAATAAGGTGGCAAGTAGTGATAACGCAATTGTTTTTTTCATAGTCAAGCTCCTTAAAATAATCAATATTGATAATCGTTATCATATTATGCTAATTTTTCATCAGGATCTATCTTTTCTTGAATGAATTTGAGATAAAAAAATAGGTGGATTGCACCACCTACTTGTCACTTGTTTAATGAGGCACTGTTAGTGCTTAGCCATTATATTTTTTGAAAATTAATGCCGCGTTTGTGCCGCCAAAACCGAAACTATTTGACATCACAGTTGTTAAGCCTGCATTTTCAACCGTTTCAGTCACAATATTGCAGCCTTCTGCATTTTCATCGAGGGTTTCAATATTAATACTTGGTGCAATGAAATCATTATCTAACATTAATAAGCTGTAAATCGCTTCATGCGCACCTGCCGCCCCTAAAGAGTGACCGGTCATCGATTTAGTAGATGAAATCGCAGGGACTTTATCACCAAATACATTTTTAATCGCACCTAACTCTTTCACGTCCCCTACTGGTGTAGAAGTACCATGAACGTTAATGTAATCAATTGGTGTATCAACCGTCGCCATCGCCTGTCTCATACAACGCTCCGCGCCTTCACCACTTGGTGCGACCATGTCGTAACCGTCAGATGTGGCACCATAACCGACAATTTCAGCATAAATTTTTGCACCACGTGCCAACGCATGTTCGAGTTCTTCCACGACAACCACAGCACCACCACCAGCAATCACGAAACCATCACGGTTAGCATCGTAAGCTCGTGAGGCTTTTTCTGGCGTATCATTATATTTGGTTGATACTGCACCCATTGCGTCAAATTCAGTGGCACATTCCCAAGATAGCTCTTCTGCACCACCCGCAAAAACGATGTCTTGTTTACCTAATTGAATTAGCTCAAGGGCATGACCAATACAATGTGCCGATGTTGCACAAGCTGAACTGATACTGTAGTTCACCCCACGAATTTTATATGGCGTTGCTAAACAAGCTGACACACTGGATGCCATGGTTTTGGTTACCGCATAAGGGCCGACAGCTTTCACACCACGAGGACCACGCACCGCATCACACGCAATTAACTGATTATGTGCTGAACCAGTTCCCGCACCAATGACCAAACCAGTACGATCGTTCGATACTTGATCTTCTGTTAACCCCGCATCTTCAATTGCTTCTTTCATAGAAAGATAGGCGTACGCCGCCGCATCCCCCATGAAACGATATATTTTACGATCAATTAATTCACTTGGGTTTAATTTAACTGTGCCAGCCACATGACTACGCATACCAATTTCAACAAACTCTGGCATCACTTCGATACCTGATTTACCCGCTTTTAACGATGCAAGGACTTCGTCTTTATTGTTGCCAATACTTGAAATAATACCAAACCCAGTAATAACCGCTCTTTTCATGGAGTATTCCTTATCAATTATGCTAAATTGTGAAAAATATGGTCGATAAAATAACGAGCAAACGTTAACATTTCAAGTGCTAATTTGATCGTTCGACCAGTATATAAATTTTCGCTATTATATTACGATTTGGGTTGTCTATAAAGGAATAAAAAAATCATGCGTAAAGTTCAGTTTGCTGATGTCCATTTTAATGCTGAGAATACGCCGGTTTCGGTGCAATTTGATGATGTTTATTTCTCAAATCAAGATGGACTGGCTGAAAGTCGTTATATTTTTCAGGAAGGCAATCAATTATGGCAACGTTGGCAACAAACGACCGATGCTCATTTTGTGATTGCTGAAAGTGGATTTGGCACGGGACTGAATTTTTTTGCAGTCACTCAGCGTTTTCGTGAATTTCGCCTTACTTATCCTGACGCGCCGCTCAAACGGCTTTTTTTTATTTCCTTCGAAAAATACCCTTTACCGTTAGCCCAATTAAAATTGGCTCATCAAGCCTATCCAGCATTTCAATCTCTTGCCCAACAATTACAACACTATTGGTTAGACCCGATTGTCGGTTGCTACCGCTTTCACTTTGCTGAAACCACATTGGATCTTTGGTTTGGCGATATGATGGAAAATCTGCCACAGTTAGGTGATTATATGTGTAATAAAATTGATGCTTGGTTTTTGGATGGCTTTGCCCCCAGTAAAAATCCTCAAATGTGGCAAGATACCCTTTATCAACAGATGTATCGCTACACCAAAGCACAAGGCACGTTTTCCACATTCACGGCCGCAAGTGCGGTAAGAAAAGGCTTAGAAAATGCTGGCTTTACTGTCACAAAACGCAAAGGCTATGGCAAAAAACGTGAATGTTTACAGGGCATAAAAGCGCAACCACATTCCCCCACTATACAAGCGCCCTGGGCTCTTTTTCACTCTGCTGACCTCACACCTAATGCCGATATTGCGATTATTGGCGGTGGTGTTGCCTCAGTATTTAGTGCACTTTCCTTAATCGAACGAGGTGCAAAAGTGACACTCTATTGTGAAGATGCATTACTCGCTAGCAATGCCTCTGGCAACAAACAAGGTGCATTTTATCCCCAATTAAGCGATGATGATTTACGCTATATTCGTTTCTACATCCACGCCTTTGCTTACGGTCAACAACGTTTCAATTGGGCAATTGAGCAAGGCATTGAGTTCGAGCATGACTGTTGTGGTGTCGCGCTTTGTGCCTATGATGACAAAAGTGCGGTCAAATTAGCCAAAATTTCAGCACTCCACTTACCCCCTAGCCTGTATCAGCCCTTATCACAACAAGCACTTAGCGAAAAAGTCGGTCTTCCTCTGCCTTGTGATGGTGGCTGGATTGCACAAGGCGCCTGGTTATCGCCACAACAATTTGTACAAAACACCTTCGCTTTTTTAGCCCAACATGGGGTTGTGATTAAAACCCAACAAAACATTACCGCACTTGAACGACAAGCATCGCACTGGTTATTAAAAACAGAACAAGGCGCTACATTCACGCATCCCGTTGTCGTGCTAGCAAATGGCCACAAGCTTACACAATTTAGCCAAACTAAAGCATTGCCACTCTATCCCGTACGGGGACAAGTGAGTGAAATTGCGACCAGCTGTCAGTTAAAAAAACTCAATGCCGTCATTTGTTACGATGGTTACTTAACACCAATGGCAAACAGCCATACCCATTGCCTCGGTGCCAGTCACCTCCGTGATAATGATGATCGGTCGTTTAGTTTGCAAGAACAGCAAGAAAACCAACAAAAAATCCAAACTAATCTTGCCTCGGTGGATTGGGTCAATGAGGTTGATACTAGCAATCATCAAGCCAGAATTGGCATTCGTTGTGCTGTTCGCGATCGAATCCCGATGCTAGGTAATGTCCCAGACTTTGAACAACAGCTAACAGATTATCATAATCTGTATAACTTACGTCGGCGTAAACAAGCAATAAAACAAGCTGCCCAATATCCTAATCTCTTTCTGATTGGTGCCCTCGGTTCACGCGGTTTAACCTCAGCCCCACTCTTAGCTGAAATTTTGGCTTCGCTGATTTATAACGAACCCTTACCGGTAAGCGAAGATATTCTCCATCAATTGAATGCTAACAGAAGTTGGATACGAAAATTGTTAAAAGGCAGTCAAGTCATAGCAAGCTAAAAGACTTCACTTGTTTATTTTTAATAAAAACGCTTACAAAAATAAGCGTTTTTTGTGCAACAATCCGTCATTTCTCTCGACATATATTAATTTTCAATTCTTATTCAACTTTCATCATATTATCTCAACATAGGACTTTCTATTTAATAAACAAATAACTATAATGAGAACAATTTTTATTCACACCATAATTTTGAGGTCCACATGAGTCTAACTAAACATGCTTTATTAATGTTAACCGCTCTCAATTTGGCTCAAACAGCACTGGCAGAAGAAGTAAAATCCACAGAAGCTGTCGAAGAGCTAGACACAATCGTAGTTTCAGGTGCCACTACTGGCGAAATCAACATACAAGAAAAGAAAGTCGGTGAAACACAGATCACCACCCAAACACTCACCAAGCAACAAGTCTCTGATAGCCGAGATTTAGTCCGTTATGAAACCGGTATTACCGTTGTTGAAACAGGGCGCATGGGGGCAAGTGGTTATGCTGTACGTGGTGTTGATGAAAACCGTGTTGGGATCATGATTGATGGTTTACGTCAATCTGAAACCTTAAGCTCACAAGGCTTTAAAGAACTTTTCGAGGGCTATGGTAACTTCAACAATACCCGCAATGGGGTGGAAATTGAAAATGTGAAAGTGGCAACGATTACAAAGGGGGCTGACTCGATTAAATCAGGTAGTGGCGCACTTGGTGGGTCGGTGATGTTTGAAACCAAAGATGCCCGTGACTACTTAATTGATAAAGATTACCACATTGGCGTCAAACGGGGTTATCAAAGTATGGATAATCAAGATCTCACCTCAGTAACCCTCGCAGGACGCTATAAATGGTTTGATGCATTATTTATTCATACACGCCGTGAAGGACGTGAAATAGAAAACTATTTCTATGATAGTTATAAAAATCAGGAAGAAGACTATGCCGCGGTGGGAAAAACTCGCGAAAAAGCCGATCCTTATCACATCACAAGAGAAAGTAATCTCCTTAAACTCGCTTTCCAACCGCATGAGGAACACCGTTTCAGCCTAGCACTAGATGACTCCAAATTACACTCAAACGGTGAAGATCTCTCTTATACACTCCGCTCAAGTACACGTATCGATCATGAAATTTATGGTCAACGTAAAACAAACGATAAGTCACATCGTAAAAATACGCAGTTTACCTACGAAAACTTCACCCAAACACCGTTTTGGGATCATGTCAAAATCAGCTATTCCAGCCAAAAAATCACCAATAACGCGAGAACAGATGAATACTGTAGTGGACCAAAATGTCAGGCTGTACTCAATGAACAAGGTCTGAAATTAGACAACAGTTCGGGAGTCAATAAAATTGTGGATCAACATGGAGGTGATATTAGCGCTAAAAAAGAAAAAAAATATTATCGTACGATTATCAAATATTACAACTCTAAAGGAGAGGAAATGCCTGGCACACACTATCGTGAACACTCTCCACAAAACACACTAATTGATTGTTCTAAAATTGACTGCACAAAGCCATTTAAAGTGTATATCAAAAAAGATGAAAATTGGAAGGAAGTGTATGCATTTGAAAATCGCCCCATTGACATCAAAATACTACCAAATGGTCAACAATACGGACAGATTCAGCAAAAGTTCATTGAAAAAGAGCAATGGGGAAGTACCATAAAACAATATGAAGAGAGTTTTTTCTTACTTCCCTTCTCTTCAGGCTATAGCCGTAATGACTATAATGACCGTGATTTAAACACTAACACCAAACAGCTTGATCTGGATTTTGGGAAAGAATTTTCATTCTGGGGCACGGATCATCAACTCAAATACGGTGGTTTATACAGTAAAACTGAAAAAAGCATGGTCAATAAAGATGGTTATCAAGGTGGCAATGTACAATGGTGGGCAGATAATTTTTTTTGTAACCAAATGAAATCCGGAACTTGGCCTGTTGAATATATTCCTCGCCCTGATTATTGGCCGGGAGGTACCTGTACAGGTAATTTAAGAGAAAGTATTAACGGTCGCTATAGCTACCTTATCCCTGTCAAAACGAAAAATTCCGCGCTCTACATTGGCGATAAGATTACCTTAACCAATTGGCTAAACCTCGATCTTAACTATCGTTATGATAAAGTCACCCATATGCCTCGCTACGATAACAGTGTACCAGTACCAAAAGGCATGATCGCGGGTATTTTCATCCCAATTCCGGGCAACTCTTACGGTGTTAATGCTGAGTGTGGCTATAATACCAAGTGTCTAAACGATAATGTAGCGCAAAATTTAGCCATTATGTTGCAGAATAAAAGCTACAAACATCACTCTTATAATCTTGGTGTGAATTTAGATCCGCTGTCTTTTATGCGTTTGCAGTTGAAATATTCCAATGGATTTAGAGCACCGACCTCAGATGAAATGTTTATGACCTTTAAACACCCGAGTTTTTCCATCGTACCGAATGTCCATTTAAAATCGGAGCTCGCTAAAACAAAAGAAGCCGCATTAACGTTTTATCGCAATAACAGTTTCATTACCTTAAGTGCTTTCCAAACAGATTATAAAGATTTTATCGATTTAGTCTTTGTCGGTGAGCGCGCCGTTGATGAGGGCAGTGTACTCACTTACCCATTCTACCAAAACAAAAATAGAGATAAGGCGAAAGTGACGGGGTTTGAAGTGAACTCTCGTCTTGAATTATCTGAATTACATGATCGCTTAAAAGGTTTTAGGATTGGTCTCAAATTAACGCAACAAAAAGGTAAGATTGATGACAAAATACCAATGAATGCGATCCAACCAAGAACGATTGTCTATAATCTTGGCTATTCAACGGAAGAGGATAAATATGGAATCGATTTCTATATCACCGATGTGGCAGCCAAAAAACGCAGTGAAACCTATAATATGTATTGGGAAGGGCAAGCTAAAAATGGCACTCTGGTTCAAGGTAAACCAGTGAAAGACAGTACGCTTGCATGGCGTAACCATCATTACACCACCATTGATGCTATTGCTTATGCTAGACCATTAAAAAATTTATTACTCACAGCAGGGGTATATAATATCACCGATAAAAAATACATTACCTGGGATTCCGCTCGTTCCATTCGCGCAATCGGAACACTCAATCTGATTGACCAAAACACAGGTGCGGGAATAAAACGTTTCTATGCACCGGGTCGTAATTTCCGCTTAAATGCTGAATTCACCTTCTAACGCAACACAAAAGAGGTAGGCCTGCCTACCTCTTTTCCTTCCTTCTACTTTCCTTACCCTACTTAATTTTACGCCTGCCTCGTTCCGCTATGCTTAAAAAGCAACTCATTTTTGTATAACTAAACCACAACACGCAGAGAATAGTAAATTAATAATAAAAATAACAACTTAAATACGATTATAATGCTTTTTATTTCCTTTACTTGTCTTTATAATTGAGAACGATTTCTATAATCAATATCAATCTAGTGATTTAGTTTAAATTATGAGGTATCTATGAAACTAAACAAGCTGTCTATATTGATGCTCACCACATTAATAACTAGCCTATCATCAGCCCAACCTAGCGAAGAATTAGAAACCATTGTTGTTTCTAGCCAAAATGACGAAATCAGTATTCAAGATAAAAAAGTCGGTGAAACGCAAATCAGCGCCGACCGCATCCGTCGCCAACAAATGTCCGATAGTCGAGATTTAGTCCGTTATGAAACAGGGGTGACGGTTGTCGAAAAAGGACGATTTGGTGCAAGTGGTTATGCCATTCGTGGTGTTGATGAAAACCGTGTTGGGATCATGATTGATGGGTTGCATCAAGCGGAAACCTTAAGCTCACAAGGCTTTAAAGAACTTTTTGAGGGCTATGGTAATTTCAATAACACTCGCAATGGGGTGGAAATGGAAACCTTGAAACAAGCGAATATCCAAAAAGGTGCTAACTCCATTAAAACTGGCAGTGGTGCTTTAGGTGGTTCGGTGATATTTCAAACCAAAGATGCACGTGACTTCCTCATCAATAAAAATTGGTTTATTTCTTATAAAAAAGGTTATAGTACTGCCGATAATCAACATCTGAGTACCTTAACATTAGCAGGAAAATACAAAAGCTTGGATGTGCTACTTGTCAATACAACAAGAAAAGGTCATGAAGTCGAAAACTATGGTTATAAATCTTATAACGAGCGAATCCAAGGACGAACAAGAGAAAAAGCGGATCCTTATCACCGAACTCTCGACAGCAACCTAATTAAAATTGGCTTTCAACCAAATGAAAACCATCGTTTTTCTGTTATGGCGGATCTTTATCAAAGCACATCAAAGGGACATGATTTTTCTTACACATTAAAACCTAATACTCAATATCAAAATTATGATGAAGTAGAATTACGTCATACGAATGATAAAGTTGAACGTACAAATTATGCCTTTAGTTATGAAAATTATTCAACTAATCCTTTCTATGACACTTTAAAATTAACGTATTCTAATCAGCATATTAATACCAGAGCCAGAACGGATGACTATTGTCATGGTAATGATAAGTGTCCAGATCAAGGGAATCCTTTGGGGATGAAATATAATGAAGAAAATAAGTTGGTGGGGAAAGATAGTAAAATAGCCATATATCGTGATAATCCAGAAATAAAAAATAAAGGGAGTGACGAATTAGTTGAATTAGATGTTGTACCTTACAACAAAAATAATAAAGATAGACTACATAAATATCGTTGGAATAGAGCAAAAGAGGCCTGGAATCCGTCATTAGAAACAACGCATGAAAAACCTATTTCTATTAGCTGTGAAAATGAAGTTCCTAGTTGGCATAGCCTACAAGATGGAGATACTACAAAATGCAAAGCAATTTTAACTAAAAAAGGAAATACAATTCCCGCAAAACGCTATTTATTTATTAATAATACTGAATACAATTTATTAGATAAAGATAAAGATAAAGGTTTAATCTCAGATAATCAAAAAATTTATCTTTCTGAGCGAAACACTAAACTAAGCTGCCAAGCGATTAATTGCAATCTAGAAACAATTAACGCATTTAAACCTGATGGCACACCTATAAATATTCCAATCCACGTTGACACTAAGAAAGAGTTTGCGATTATTAATAAAGTTGAAGAAATAGATGGTAAACCAGTATCTAAATTAACAGGACCTATTTTATTTGTACCAAATGTAAAAGGGCACCTTGATAATCTTTGGACACAACGGGATTTAATCACAGACACCAAACAACTCAATCTAGATTTAACCAAATACGTTGAACTTGGTAAAACACAACATAATCTCGCCTACGGTGGATTATGGTCAAAAACCACCAAATCGATGATTAATACCACCGGTCAAAGCGCACTAAATGTAAAATGGTGGGCACTTTACCCAACAGATTGTTCACAAAAAATCGGCAGTGATGGGCGTTATAACGCACTTTGTAATCACAGTAATGTGTTTTCATTCTTAATCCCGGTCAAAGCTACAACAAAAGCACTCTACTTTGAGGACGATATTCGAGTAAATGATTATTTTGCTTTTGGCTTTGCATATCGCTATGATCGTATTCAATATAAGCCAGAATATATTCCGGGTGTAACACCGAAAGTACCGTCCGATATGGTGACGAATTTATATGTAACAGAACCTAAATTTGACCCTTCAAAATTTTCTGATACAGAAAATGAAAAATTACGTGTTGCCAATGCGAATGCCAATATGAAACATATTGCTCAAGCGAAAAAGTATTCAGCGAGTTCTTATACATTAACAACAACTGTTGACCCATTTTCTTGGTTTAGAATTCAGGCAAAATACAGTAACGGCTTTAGAGCACCAACGGGTGAGGAAATTTATTTAACCTTTAAACATCCCGACTTCTCTATCCTCCCAAATAAAAACCTTGAAGCAGAAACCGCAAAAACAAAAGAAGTGGCATTGACGTTCCATAATCCGTGGGGGTTTATTACCACCAGTTTGTTCCATACTAAATATGACAACTTTATTGATCTTGCATTTATAGGGAACAAACAACTACATGGTCATTCAAAACTTGTCCCGTTCAGTGTCTACCAAAATATCAATCGCCAACATGCCAAAGTGACAGGGCTTGATATCAACGCTAAGTTAAAGTTAGATGTATTCACGTCTAGACTAGAAGGATTTAAGCTTGGCTATAAATTCACTTACCAACGCGGACGTATTAATGGTAATATCCCAATGAACGCCATTCAACCCAAAACCTCTGTTTTCTCTGCAGGATATGACCATAAAAGTGGAAAATTTGGTTTGGACATCTACTTAACTCACGTGAGTGAGAAAAAAGCCAAAGATACTTATAATATGTTTTGGGAAACGGAGCGTGCAGATGAGCTTTCCGCAAATAAAGGAACAACAATTACTGATAGTTCACTGAAATGGCGTAGTAATGCTTACACTTTAGTGGATATGGTGATGTACGCAAAACCTATTAAAAACTTAACACTACAATTTGGTGTTTACAATTTAACTAACCGTAAATATATAACTTGGGATTCCGCACGTTCTATTCGTCCATTTGGAACCAGTAATATGATCGATAAGAAAACTGGCGAAGGTATTAACCGATTTAATGCCCCAGGCCGTAATTTCAAATTAAACGCAGAACTGACGTTTTAATCGATAAAGATAAAAAAGGTGGAATTGCTTTCCACCTTTTTTCTATCTCGGCATACCCTTATTCTTTCTTATCCAATAATTGATTAGTGATCGTACCTGCGACCATCGAACCGTTCACGTTTAAAGCAGTTCGTCCCATATCAATCAATGGCTCAATCGAAATCAATAACCCCACTAAGGCAAGGGGTAAATTTAAGGTCGATAACACCACAATGGCGGCAAAGGTTGCACCACCACCGACACCGGCAATCCCTAGCGAAGAAATGGTCACGACTAAAATTAAGGTCGCTAAATAGCCAAAACTAAAAGGGTCGATCCCTACCGTTGGAGCGACCATCACGGCTAACATAGCAGGATAAATGCCTGCACACCCGTTTTGTCCGATTGTTGCACCAAAGGTCGCAGCAAAATTAGCAATCACATTGTTATTACCTAATTGACTGGTTTGCGTTTCAATATTTAACGGTAAGGTTGCTGCGCTAGAGCGCGAAGTAAAGGCAAAGCTCAAAGTTGGCAAGACTTTCTTAAAATACGCCAGAGGATTGACTCGAAACAAGGCTAATAATAGACCGTGTACAACAAACATCAAGCAAATCGCGGCATACGAAGCAACAATAAAGGTACCTAAATTCACAATATCTGCCCATTTTGCAGTGGTCGCCATTTTAATCATTAAGGCAAACACCCCATAAGGCGTTAAACGGATCACCATACGCACTAGACGCATGATCAACTTATTTAACGTATCGACACCTTGCGCAATACGCTCTCCAAGCGCGTGATCTTCTCTTGCTAAACTTAATGAAGCGATACCCAATAAAGCAGCAAAAATCACCACACTAATAATCGACGTTGGATTTGCACCGGTAAGCTCTAAAAAAGGATTTTTGGGAATAAATGATAACAACATAGCAGGTATCGTTAACCCACTGACTTTTTCAACCCGTCCAGCCACATTCATTTGCGCAGCAAGTTCTCGCTCTCCTGCGACTAATCCCTCGGCTGTTAAATTAAATGCATAAGTCATCGCAATACCGATGGCAGCCGCAATCGCGGTGGTAATCAATAAAACGGAAATCACACTCAAACTGATCTTGCCTAAAGCACTGGCCTGATTTAAGCGTGTTATTGCTGAAAGAATAGAAACAAAAACCAACGGCATCACAATCATTTGCAATAAACGGACATAACCATTGCCAACCAAATTGATCCAGTCTAATGTGGGTTTAATCGCGCTTTCTGGCGCAAATTGTTGTAATAACACGCCACATAAGATGCCCAATAAAAGACCAATTAGTACCGTCGTTCCCAATTTTTGGGTACGGGTATAAATCACACCCAATAGGACTAACAGTACACTGAAAATAATAAGATTGCTAATAACCATAAAGTACCTTAATGTAAAATAAATAGATGGGTATGAATTAAAGGGGAATTTCTTATAAATAACAACTCTTTTTTAGAGATTATTTATATTCTTTTGCTATATAAAATAGGGGGAAATCAATAAAAAAGCCCGCACATGAATCAGGATCATCTGCGGACATCTTATTATAGCTAGCTGCTTATGCGGCAACCATCACCATCGCTGGACGAATAACGCGTCCATTCAATAGGTAACCTTTTTGTAGGACGGCTGTAATTTGGTTGGTTTCAAAGCCTTCCATTGGTTGCATCGAAATAGCCTGATGAATGTCTGGATTGAAATTTTCGCCTACTACACCCACTGCTTCTACACCAAAGCGAGAAACGGTAGCCAACAATTCTTTTAAGGTTAATTCCACGCCATCAAATAATGATTTAATACTTTCATCTTCTAAATTTGCCGGTGTCGATAAGGCACGTTCTAAATTATCAATGGTATTTAAAATATCTTTTGAAAATTTTTCTAATGCAAACTTATGGGCTTTTTCTACATCTTGCTCTGCACGACGACGAATATTATCCATTTCAGCACGACTGCGCAGTAAGAAATCTTGTTCTTTTTTGCCCATTTCTACTAGTTGTGCTTCAAGTTCCTGTACTCGTAAGATCGCTTCTTCAAGTGGATCAACTTCATCAACCACTTCAACTTCCGTTTCATCGACTTTTTGTTGCTCCTCTTGTTTTTCTTCTTGAAGCTGTTCTTCGTTTTCAATATGTTGCGCTTTATTTGACATCTCATTCTCCATTCATGTAAACCTGTTGGCTCATTCTAACAAAAATATAAAAGTCAGCCTATCTATAGATACTTGCTGACAAATAAAAGGATTTGTGTGTAATATAATGATTAATTTTTTTAATTCAAGTGCGGCTACTTTTTTTAGCCGATGGAATAAAACATGAAACGCCCTAACACCATTGATATTAAAGCCCTACAATCTTCTTTTCATACCATCGGATTACTGGGTAAACCTCGCCATGATGTCACTTTACAAATGCATAAAAATCTTTTCCAATGGCTTATTGAAAAAGGCTATCAAGTATTGGTAGAGCGCCCTATTGGCGAACAGCTAGGATTGCATGAAAACCATTTAGCTTCAGTAGATGAAATCGGCCAACAAGCCCAATTAGCTATTGTGATTGGCGGTGATGGTAATGTATTGGGACGTGCTCGCACCCTTGCCAAATATGATATTGCGTTAATTGGTATCAATAGGGGTAACTTAGGTTTTCTCACCGACATCGACCCCAAAAATGCCTATTCACAACTACAAGCCTGTTTAGAAGACGGGGATTGTTTTGTGGAAGAACGTTTTATTTTAGAAGCCAGTGTCGAACGGAATGGAAAAATTATTGCACGTGGCAATGCCGTCAATGAAGCGGTAGTTCACCCTGCTAAAATTGCCCACATGATCGATTTTCATGTGTATATCAATGATAAATTCGCTTTTTCACAACGTTCTGATGGACTGATTATTTCCACGCCAACCGGATCAACGGCTTATTCACTCTCTGCGGGAGGACCTATTTTAACACCACAACTCAATGCTATCGCGTTAGTGCCGATGTTTCCCCATACGCTCTCCTCTCGCCCACTCGTGATTGATGGTGACAGTAAAATTTCAATTCGTTTCGCAGAATATAATACGTCACAACTGGAAGTCGGTTGTGATAGTCAAGTCGCATTAGAATTCTCGCCAGATGACATTGTCCATATCCAAAAAAGTCCAGATAAACTGCGCTTGTTGCACTTAAAACATTACAATTACTATAAAGTACTGAGTTCGAAACTAGGTTGGCTACGCAATTCTGTTTAAAAATGCTTAAAATTTAGCAAAAGCACTTTACTGTATATAAAAACAGTTATAAACTGATAAATATACAGTAAGGGAGATTTTGCAATGCTTATTCAACTCACTATTAATCATTTTGCGATCGTTCGTCATCTGAATATTGAATTAACGCAAGGGATGTCCGTCATTACAGGCGAAACAGGGGCAGGGAAATCCATCGCGATTGATGCGCTAGGGGTTTGTCTGGGTCAGCGTACTGACATCACAATGTTACGTGAAGGACAAGAACGTGCGGATATTAGCGCCACCTTTGCACTGGATAAAAACAATCCTGCGCGTCAATGGTTAATACAACAGGAATTACAAGACACTGAAAACCCCGAAGAGTGTATTTTGCGCCGTATTATTAACCACGATGGTCGCTCTAAAGCCTTCATTAATGGCATTCCTGTTTCAGCCAGTCAGTTGAAAGAATTAGGGCAATATCTCGTCCATATCAACGGACAACACGCCTCCCAATTATTACTCAAACCAGAGTATCAGCTCCAGTTATTAGATCGTTTCTGTGGACACCCCTCCTTGCTTCAGCAAATGCAAACCGATTATCAAGCGTGGAAGAACCTACAGTATCAAGTGCACACCTTTAAACAGCAAGTGAGCGAAAATGAAGCGAAAAAACAATTACTGCAATATCAAGTGGAAGAGCTTGATGCCTTTAATTTGCGTGAAAATGAATATGCAGAACTAGAGGAAGAACATAAGCGACTTTCAAATACGGAACAATTGACTACACTTTCACAATCCACGTTACAACTGTTAAGCGAAAATGACACCGTCAATATCGATGCATTACTTTACCGTGCAACGCAACATCTGACTGATCTTTGTGAGTTAGATCAACGCTATACCAATGTCGGCAATTTATTGCAAGAAGCCTTGATCCAAGTTCAAGAAGCTAGCCACGAAATGCAACAACTGGCAAGCGATATTGAGCAAGATCCTGCCTTACTTCAGGATATTGAACAACGTATGGGACAAGCGTTACAGCTCGCACGTAAACATCATATTAAGCCTGAAAACTTAGTCGAATTACACCGCACTTTACGGCAAGAACTTACCCAATTAGTCGATTTTTCTGAGAGTGAACAAGCACTCATTGCACAAGAAAAAATCGCCTATGAAAAAGCCCAAGCCACGGCGTTGGCTTTACATCAAAGCCGCCAGCAAGGTGCAATACAATTAGCACAACAAGTCACTCTATCAATTAAGCAATTAGCCATGGAAAATGGTGAGTTTTTCATTGCACTCGATCCAGATAGTGACAAACTCGGACCGCTTGGAATTAATAATGTCCAATTTAACTTGCGTAGTAACTTAGGACAACGTGCTCAACCACTCAATAAAATTGCCTCTGGTGGAGAACTCTCTCGCATTTCACTGGCAATCCAAGTCCTCACGTCGGATAAATCCGCAATTCCAACCTTGATTTTTGATGAAGTGGATGTAGGGATTAGTGGTGCCACTGCGAGTGTGGTCGGAAAACTATTACGTAAACTTGGCCAGCGTTGCCAGGTACTCTGCGTCACCCATTTACCGCAGGTCGCATGCCAAGGTCATCAACACTTTAGTGTAGAAAAACACATTATTGACGAGAAAACGGAAACCAAAATGACCGCACTTTCACCACCACAACGGGTAAAAGCGTTAGCCAAACTGTTAGGCGGCAGTAAAATTACCGACAGTGCGCTAGCTAATGCGCAAGAGATGTTAGCGCTCGTTTCTTAATAGCGTTTACCACAAAAAATGGGCAACACAGATTGCCCATTATTTTTTATATCATTTTCAGGTTTAGAAGCGATAACCTAAGCCAACAAAGAATACTGTTGGATCTAATTTCACATTCACTTTATGCTCTTCACCATTAAGTTTAAATGTGGCTTTACTTTTGATTTTGGCATACCAAACCGCAGTATTTAAGAAGAGATTCTCTGCCACTTGGATATCCACCCCAGCATTGAATGCAGGTCCCCACGAATCTTTTAATTTCAGATCAGTGACACCACTTAATCTTTCTTTTTCACTAAAGAATGTGGTGTAATTGACGCCAGCCCCCACATATGGGCGAGCCTTCGCATCTTTATCTAAGAAATAATATTGTGCATATAAACTTGGTGGTAAATGTTTGGTTTTACCGACAAGCGTATTGCCTAATGTAATCTCATGGCTGAATGGTGTTGCGGCTAGTAACTCTACACCAAGATTATCTGTTGCCATATAAGTGGCGGTTAAACCTAATTGTGCATTGGAATTGACATCAAATTTAAACACGTCATGATTTGTCGAAGCGTTTGGTACCACTAAAATTGGACCACCTCGTACAATGACACTACCTGCTTGATGTGCCACTGCGGAACCTGCAACTAATGCGGTCATTACACCTAATGCTAATACTGTCTTTTTCATTGCAAACCTCTCTGTCTATCAATTATCAACATCGCTAAAAATTATGCTTTTTTAGCCTATTTAACATACCATGCCACAGATTGCTCGTTACTGATCTTTATCAAGTTTTTAAATTTTTGTTAAAAAACAGTATTTATTGATTCTTTTTTTCACTCAATAGAAAGCAAAACAAAAAGAGTGCACGAGAAAAAAACGCGCATTTTGTATTAATTTTGCAGTAAAAAACGGTATAATGCGTTAATCTGTTTGTCTTAAAATGAGTGTTTATAAATGACCATAAATTTTACAAAAATTTTTCAAGATAGTTGGAATTTTGTGCGTAATCAACGCCAAATCACCCTCACATTTGTATTTGCTTTTTTTCTCAGTAATTTTCTAATTAGCTTATTGATAAGTAGCATTTCATCAAATGAGGTGATGTCACTACGCAATAGTAGTGACGATTTAGCCCAAATTTTAGGCATCAGCACGGCTGGCCCCAATGACGCATCCTTATATTTTTTTCACCAAGTGATTAATTTTATCCTTACGGCATGGTGCTTAATTTCTATCCATCACATTAGTCAAAGTACCCCTTCTCTCAATGCCAGTTTCCACCTAGCATTGCAGCGTTTCTTCGGCGCCCTTATCATTAATATCCTATTAATCACCCCAATTATTATTGGTTTATCTGAAATCTTTTTCTCATTAATTGTGAAGAAATCACAACCCTCGATGTTTTCCTTGCTGTCTGTGGGATTCGGTATTTATCTGTGTATCCGTTTTTGTTTAACATCGACACATTACCTAATCACGCATGAAGGGCTAATTCAATCATTCAAAACAACATGGAAGGCGGGGATCAAACGGGTTATCCCATTATTTTCATATTCCATGATGGTATATTTCTTATTACCCGTAGTGATCCGCCAATTGGCAGCAATCGCAACCAATTTAATCGTAGAAATCGCCGTTGCCTTGTTAATTGCATTTTTAACCGTCTTCTCATTGGTTTTCACTTACCGTTTCTATACTATTTTTATGCAAAAGGCGTAAACCAACATGAAACAATTATTAGAGTTTATCCCACTTATTTTATTCTTTGCGGTGTACAAGCTCGTCGGTATCCGCGAAGCCGCCATCACGTTGATTATCGCTACCCTCATTCAATTACTGATTCTAAAAATTAAGTATGGCAAGATTGAAAAACAACAACTAGTTATGGGCATCGCGGTGGTCTTTTTTGGTGCATTGACCGCTTATTTCAATCAACTGGAATATTTAAAATGGAAAGTGACCATTGTCTATGCTCTTTTTGCCTTGATTTTACTGGTTAGCCGCTATGGCTTTAACAAAAATCTAATCAAACTCATGTTAGGCAAAGAAGAGGCGCTTGATTTACCCGAGCAAGTATGGAATCGTCTTAATCTCGGTTGGGCACTTTTCTTTCTGCTCTGTATGTTAATCAATCTTTATATTAGCCAATATTTATCGGACGATCTGTGGGTAGATTTTAAAACTTTTGGTATTCTCGGGATGACCCTGATTGCCACAATCATTACTGGCCTATATATTTATCGCTATCTTCCGCAGACTAAAAGCAACCATAAGGAATGATCATGACAAATAAGCTTGATACCGAGAAAAACTGTGATAACCGTGGCACATTACTATTACGTACTCTTGCGATGCCTTCCGATACCAATGCAAATGGTGATATTTTTGGTGGTTGGATTATGTCCCAAATGGATATGGGAGGCGCCATTCTAGCAAAGGAAATCGCCCATGGACGGGTTGTGACGATAGCTGTTGAAAGCATGACCTTTATTCGTCCAATTACGGTAGGTGATGTCGTGTGTTGCTACGGTAAATGTTTAAGTGTTGGGCGTTCATCCATTAAAATTAAGATGGAAGTGTGGGTGAAAAAAGTCTCCAGTGAGCCGATTGGTGAACGCTATTGTGTGACAGAAGCCGTCTTTACTTTCGTTGCGGTTGATAACGCAGGACGACCTCGGATCGTACCACGCGAAAATAACCCTGAATTAACAAAAGCACTCTCTTAAGCGACAAAAGAAGGAAAGAAACGATGATGTACTATGTGATTTTTGCGCAAGATAAACCGAATACCTTAGCGCAACGTTTGGCAGTGCGTGAAAAACACCTCGCACGTTTAACCCAACTCCAAGCCGAAGATCGTTTATTAGTGGCGGGTCCAAATCCAGCAATTGATGATGAAAATCCAGGTAACCATGGGTTTACAGGCTCAACCGTGATAGCAAAATTTACCAGTTTAGAGGAAGCCAAACATTGGGCAAGTCAAGATCCTTATGTGGAAGCCGGTGTATATGACGATGTGATCGTCAAACCGTTTAAACGCGTTTTTTAATTTTATTTATCTGATTGTTCTTAGGGGACGAACCGCTTCTCGTCCCTTTTCATTTGAAATAAATCCACAACACACCGCACTTTTCCGCTAAAATCAGGTCTAACCTTGTATCATTTTTATCCTTAATCTGTTCGAGAAATGAATGAAATTAACAACGATTTCCCTCGCTTATGTGCTGACGTTACTCTCCATTTCGGTCACTGCTACACCAGTGAGTCGATCAGCAGATCATGCGCCACATACTGAAAGCACGTCTATCACAACCGACCGGATACAAGCGCGTCAAATTTATCAAAAAATCCAACAATTGCTTCAGCGTTCCCAATCAGATAATACGCGAGAGCTTGTGCAAGCCTTATTAGCCAAAATTGAAGACTATCCCCTTTATCCTTATGCCCAATATGCTTACTTAAGAGCGGACAAAAATACATTAACTTTGGCTCAAATTGAGGCATTTCACGCCCAGTTTCCGTCTTTTCCTTTAACCACAGAATTACAAAAGCAATGGTTACAACAGGCTCAAACGAAAGCGGAATGGCAAAGCATTATGCGCGCACCTTTCCGACTGAAAGATATCGCTTCACGTTGCATACAGTTGCAAGCAGAATATGAACTGTCACCGAATATGCCTGCTGCGTCTCTTACACAATGGCAACAGCAGGTGACACAACTTTGGCTGACTGGTGCAGCGTTACCGCCAACCTGTGATGGGCTTTTAGCTCGTTGGAAAGAAAATGGTCACCCTCAGGAAGCCGAATTAAAAGAACGTGCCGTTCTTGCCTTTGAGCAAGGTAATCAAGGCGTGCTAGCCCATTTGGCGCAACAAACGGAACAAATAGATACTCAACGTTGGCTACATGAACTACGACGCCTCAGTAAAAATCCGTTGCGCTTACAACATCCTCAATCTCTCTTTTTTATTGACAACCTTTCTGCCGATCAACCATTTGTACAACGGATCGTGCTAAGTCATTTCCCTGCCTTGATAAAAGGACTAAAAGAAACGGATATCAAAAACCCACACGATCCCTTTGAACCCTATGCACAATGGGCAAATCAGTTAGCATTATCGAAAACACAACAACATCAGTGGAAGAAAATACTCATCGCCCATCTCTTTGATAGTGAAAATCCTCATCTACAACAATGGCGAGATAGAGAATTACTGGTATTGAAAGACGATACCCTTACAGAACGCCGTTTACGTACCGCGCTACGCGAAAAGGGCGATCTCTCCCCTTGGCTAGATTTGTTGTCCAAGAGTGCGAAACAAAAAGAGGAATGGCGTTATTGGCAAGCGAAAGTCCTCGCACAGCAGCAAACAAGCCACGCTCAAGCCCAACACATTTTTCAACAATTAGCAAAACAGCGTGGATTTTATCCTCTATTAGCCAGTGCAGAACTGAATATCGACTATCACCCGACAGTTAAAACGTTTAATCCACCACCCTCACTTGATATTAAAGCGACCTTTTCCGTTGAATTAGACAGAATTGCTGAATTACGCACTCTCAATGCGACACAATATATGAATCTTGAGTGGAAGGCGTTATTAGATAAAGCAAGCTTTGAACAAAAACTTGCCCTATCCCAATATGCGACGGAACAAGCTTGGTTTGATTTAGGGGTAGAAGCCACTATTCAAGCCAAAGCATGGGGCTATCTTGGCCTACGTTTACCCAATGCATATTTAGAGTGGTTCGATTTGCATCTAAAAAATAAAAATATCCACCGCACTTTTGCCATGGCTATTGCGCGCCAAGAAAGTGCTTGGAAACCCGATGTGTCTTCTCACGCCAATGCACAGGGGCTGATGCAGCTGTTACCAAGTACCGCAAAACAAACGGCTCGGGAAGCAGATTTGCCTTACACGGATCAAAAACAATTATTCGATCCCTTTGATAACATTATGCTCGGCACCGCTCATTTACAGCAACTGTATGAAAAATATGGTAATAATCGTATTTTAATTGCGGCAGCCTATAATGCAGGGGCAAGTCGAGTGGATCGTTGGCTAACCAAAGCAGAGGGGAAATTAAGTATGGCGGAATTTATTGCCTCAATTCCCTTTTATGAAACAAGAGGCTATGTACAAAATGTGTTGACTTATGACGTGTATTACCAGTGGCTACAACAGCAACCCCAGCAAAAATTTAGCCAAGATGAATATAATCGATTATACTAGTGTGATAGTTAAAGGGAGAAACTACTATGTACTTAAGTCGCAATCTTGAACAATGGCATGCTTTCGTCGAAATGTTACGCACTGCATTCGCACAAGGCAAAGAACAAGAGATATTAACTCTCTTGCTCACCCCTGATGAACGAGACTCCGTTGGGCTGCGTTTACAAATTGTGGCGCAATTATTAGATAAAAGTGTGCCACAGCGAGAGATTCAACAAAATCTTAATACCAGTGCGGCAACCATTACCCGTGGTTCAAACATGATTAAAACCATGCCACCTGAATTTATGACGTGGGTAAAAGAACAATTAGATGAGCAAGCGAAAAAAGACTAAACATCCTTTTCCTTGTTTCAGTCTTTGGCAACAGTTTAAACGAAAAATTTACCGCACTTTTGCGATCTTTGTGCTGATTTTCCTCTCAAGTGTGTTGCTGTTTCGTTTTGTACCGATTCCTATTTCTGCCTATATGTTACAGCAAAAAATAGGCAATTTACTGGCAGGGAATTTGAGCACACCGATCCATTATCAATGGATTCGCTTTGAGCAAATGAACCAATCTATTCAACTCGCAGTGATAGCCAGTGAAGATCAACGTTTTGCTAGCCATTATGGCTTTGACTGGGAGGCCATTAAAGCTGCGTTACAACACAATAAAAACGGTAAAAGGATTCGGGGTGGCTCAACCATTAGCCAACAAACGGCTAAAAATCTATACTTGTGGCATGGGCAAAGTTGGTTGCGTAAAGCGATTGAAATGCCAACTACGCTTGTACTTGAAACGCTTTGGTCAAAAAAACGTATTCTTGAGGTCTATCTCAATATTGCGGAGTTTGGACCTAATATTTTTGGCGTGGAAGCAGCGAGTCAACATTATTTCAACAAATCAGCCAAGCAATTAAATTACGCTGAAGCGGCATTACTCGCTGCCGTCCTGCCCAATCCGATTATCTTCCACGTGGATAAGCCGAGTGCTTACGTGAAAAAAAGACAACAGCATATTCAGCGTCAAATGCATTTATTAGGTAAACAATATTTGAATCAGTTAAATGAGGGCTAGCATAAGTGCAGTCAGGCTGAGAAAGGTTTTGCTAAACAGAAAGGCTCAACAAGGTTGAGCCTTTTACTTATTCTTCACGTGCATGGTTTAAACTATATTTTGGAATTTCAACCACTAAATCCTCTTTGCCCACCAAACATTGGCAGCTCAACCGACTATCTACTTCGAGCCCCCACGCTTTATCAAGCATATCATCTTCCATATCCGTGCTTTCATTTAAGCTATCAAAGCCTTCACGAATAATCACATGACAAGTGGTACAGGCACAAGATTTATCACAGGCGTGCTCAATATCAATGCCCGCATTCAGTGCCGCATCTAATAAGTTTTCTCCCTCTGCCACCTCTAAAGCTAAACCTTCAGGGCAAAGTTCTTCATGGGGTAAAAATACAACTTTTGGCATTTTAATCCTATCTCTTAAGGTTATTTTGCGTTTTTCATTACATCATCAATCGCTTTGCCAGCAAGAGCTTGGCGAATTGACTTATCCATTCGACGCGATGCAAAGTCTTGTGTTGCAATATCAAGCTGTTTAATACCTTGCTTAATATCTTGCGTGTCACCTTCTTTTTGCAGGCGTTGCAAAGAAATAATGGCGTTTTTCACCGCACTTAATTCTTCGTCATTTAATAAATCTTGATCGGCACTTAATGCAGAACGTACACTTTCTAATACACGTTGCGCTTCCACGCGTTGTTCAGCCAATAAGCGCGCTTGAATATCTTCTTTGGCATTCAGCATGGAAGCTTTTAGCATGTTGGTAATTTCATCATCAGTTAATCCATAAGAGGGTTTAACCTGAATGGATGATTGTACACCTGTCGATTTTTCCATCGCGGTGACACTTAATAAACCATCTGCATCCACTTGATAGGTGACGCGAACATGCGCAGCACCCGCTGCCATAGCAGGAATACCTTTTAAGCTAAAACGCGCAAGAGAACGGCAATCTGCCACCATTTCGCGTTCACCTTGTACGACATGGACAGACATCGCGGTTTGCCCGTCTTTAAAGGTGGTAAATTCCTGTGCTCTTGCCACTGGAATGGTCGTATTACGTGGAATAATTTTTTCCACTAATCCACCCATTGTTTCAATACCGAGTGAGAGCGGAATCACATCTAACAATAACATATCCGCATCGGGTTTATTCCCCACTAAAATATCGGCTTGAATCCCGGCACCTAATGCTACCACTTTGTCAGGATCGAGCGAGGTTAACGGCTCTTTTTGGAAAAATGCAGCCACTTGTTCACGCACAAACGGCACGCGCGTTGAACCACCGACCATCACCACTTCACACACTTCATCGACACTCACGTTGGCATCTTTTAACGCTCGGCGACAAGCCAGTAATGAGCGTTTGACTAACGCTTGGATCAGCTGATTAAACTGTTCACGCGTAATATTGCCTTGCCAACCCTGATAGTGAATTGTTGTTTCCTGATGATCCGTTAGCGCAACTTTGATTTGTGTGGCAAGTGCGGTAAGTTGACGTTGTTGTTGCGCATTTTGTGGTGCAATACCTGACTGCGTCACGATCCAATCCATTAATTGGTGGTCAAAATCATCACCTCCTAACGCGGTATCCCCACCCGTTGCTAGCACTTCAAACACGCCTTTGGATAAGCGTAAGATCGAAATATCAAAGGTGCCACCACCTAAATCATAAACCGCAATCACCCCTTCTTGTCCGCTGTCTAAACCATAAGCAATTGCTGCTGCAGTGGGCTCATTTAATAAGCGTAATACATTGATACCCGCTAATTTTGCTGCATCTTTGGTACTTTGGCGTTGCGCATCATCAAAATAGGCGGGGACGGTAATCACTGCCCCAGCTAACTCACCCGCTAAGCGTTTCTCCGCAAGTGCGGTCAATTTTTTCAAAATTTCAGCAGAAATTTCTACTGGGCTAAATACGCCCTTATCCGTACGAATTAATGGCAGACCGTTTTCACTGGCTTCAAATTGATATGGCAAATTTGGATAACGTTGTTGCACATCAGCAAGACTTCTGCCAATTAATCGCTTAACCGATACAATCGTATTATGCGGATTTTGGCTAGCTAACTCCGCCGCTTCATAGCCTACGATGACGTTATCTTGTTCAAAATGCACCACAGAAGGGACTAAAGGGCGTTCTTTTTCATCTAATAAAATATCCACTTGACCACTACGCACGGTCGCAATTAACGAGTTAGTGGTGCCCAAATCAATCCCTACCGCTAATTTATGTTGATGAGGACTTGCACTTTGACCGGGTTCTGCAATTTGAAGTAATGCCATGGTTTATCTCTATTCTCTTATTATTTCATACTGACTTTTATTATAGCAGTTTTATCTTGTGGTTGTTTTAATCTACTTAACAGTCTAATAGCTTTTCTTCGACACGTTCTACTTCAATCAATAATTTTTTAATAAAACGTAATTTATCATTAATGCTATTTGCTTGCTGCCATTGTTGGTTTAACAATGCCTCGGATAATTCATTTAATAAGCGCTTTTGGCTTTGCTCAATATCCGCACTGAAAGCCATTAATTGCTCACTGTCTTTTTGCTCTTCGATTTCATCTAACTGTTCACGCCATTGCATTTGCTGCATTAAAAAGGCTAGATCTCGGGTGCTCGTTTGTTCGATATTTTGTTGTTCACCCGTGTGTAGTGCAATGATACTTTCTGCACGTAAAATCGGATCTTTTAAAATTTGCAATGCATCGTTCACTTCAGCAGAACGTTGCATGGCTAAGCGTTGTTCTTGCGCAGAATGCGTAGTGAAATTATCGGGATGCAAGGATTTTTGCAAAGCGAGATAACGAGTTGATAATTCTCGTTGATCAACATGAAAATCGACGGGTAAACCAAAAATTTCAAATGGATTCATCTTTCACTCAAATCATAAAGTTAAAGGGGATTAAACGTGGAAACTTTCTCCGCAACCACATTGATCTTTGACATTAGGATTGTTGAATTTAAAGCCTTCATTTAACCCTTCTTTGGCGAAATCTAACTCCGTACCGTCTAAATAAACCAAGCTTTTCGCATCGACAATAATTTTGACACCATGTTGTTCAAACACCTCATCATCAGGATTTAACTCATCGACAAATTCGAGTACATAAGCTAAGCCAGAACACCCGGAGGTTTTAATGCCTAAGCGTAACCCAATCCCCTTACCACGATTTGCGAGGAAGGTTCTTACCCGATCTGCTGCCGTTTCAGTCAGTGAAATACCCATTAAATTCTCTACTCCATTGCGTCTTATAATGTGAAAGGGGCAATATTGCCCCAATTGAATTTTAGATAATTATTTTGCTTCTTTTTTCGCTTTGTAGTCTGCAATCGCAGCTTTGATGGCATCTTCAGCCAAAATTGAACAGTGCACTTTTACCGGTGGTAATTCTAATTCTTCTGCGATTTGGCTATTTTTGATCGCTTGTGCTTCATCAAGTGATTTACCTTTCACCCATTCTGTAATTAATGAGCTTGAGGCGATCGCAGAACCACAACCGTATGTTTTAAATTTTGCATCTTCGATAATGCCTTCTTCACTGACTTTAATTTGCAGTTGCATCACGTCACCACAAGCCGGTGCGCCCACCATACCCGTACCAACGTTCACATCCTTTTTATCTAAAGACCCAACGTTACGTGGATTTTCATAATGATCAATCACTTTATTACTGTATGCCATAATCTATTCCTTCCAGTTTAAGCAAAGTACGATTATTTCCTGAACGAAAATATTTTGAAAATCGACCGCACTTTTGTATTACTGCTATCTCATTGAACGCTAGCCTAGCGTCCCGATGTGTTAAATATAATTTAAAATATAGCCTGTCTTGCAAGCCGTTCAGTTGAAGTCAGTGCATAGCATACGCACAACCACAACGCCACTCTTTTTCAGATTAGTGATGAGTCCATTCAATGGTACTCAAATCAATACCTTCTTTAAACATATCCCAAAGCGGCGAAAGCTCACGCAATTTACTGACTGCGTTTTTCACCAATTCGATGGTGTAATCAATTTCTTCTTCCGTGGTATAACGACCTAGAGTGAAACGAATCGAGCTATGTGCTAATTCATCATTTAAACCTAATGCACGTAACACGTAAGATGGCTCAAGGCTCGCAGACGTACAGGCGGAACCTGATGAAACAGCAATATCACGTAATGCCATCATTAACGATTCACCTTCAACATAGTTAAAGCTAATATTTAAGTTACTGTCTAAGCGGTGTGCCATCGAACCGTTTACGTAAGTTTCCTCAATATCTTTTAAGCCATTGTATAAGCGATCACGTAATGCTTTTAAGCGTGGCATTTCTGTTGCCATTTCTTCTTTACAGATACGATATGCTTCACCCATTCCGACGATTTGGTGTACAGGTAAAGTACCTGAACGCATACCTCGCTCATGCCCACCACCATGGATGATCGCTTCTAAACGGACACGTGGTTTACGACGGACATAAAGTGCACCAATCCCTTTTGGTCCGTAAAGTTTGTGGCTAGACATCGACATTAAATCCACTTTTAATTCGGCTAAATTAATGGGTAATTTGCCCACACTTTGTGTCGCATCAACATGGAATAAAATTTTGCGAGCACGGCATAATTCACCGATCGCAGCGATATCTTGAATCACACCAATCTCATTATTGACGTGCATAATTGACACTAAAATGGTGTCATCACGCATCGCGTTTTTTAATTCATCTAAATCAATTAAACCATCTGATTTTGGATTTAAATAGGTCACTTCGAAACCTTCACGCTCAAGCTGACGGCAAGTATCTAATACGGCCTTATGTTCGGTTTTACAGGTAATGATATGTTTACCTTTACTTTGATAAAAGTGTGCGGCCCCTTTAATGGCTAAATTGTCTGACTCTGTTGCACCAGAAGTAAACACAATTTCACGTGAATCGGCACCAATCAAATCCGCAATATGGTTACGTGCAACATCAACCGCTTCTTCTGCCTGCCATCCAAATTTATGTGAACGGGAAGCGGGGTTACCAAAGTTACCCTCTACCGTTAAATATTCCATCATTTTTTTTGCCACACGCTCATCAACAGGACAAGTCGCGGCGTAATCCAGATAAATAGGTAATTTCATTTCTTTCCTCACTCCTAAATTCATTTTTACCGTACAGGTGCCGGCTTAATTATCTAAAATAATCAGATTATCAAAGTCACCTTGGAACTCAATGGTTGCGCGTTTTTGACGATTTTTCTCAACCAGTTCTTCAAGGGTAATTTCATTTAAAAACGCTTCGATACGAAGACTCAACTCTTTCCACAATGAATGGGTTAGACATTCTGTGCCTTTTTGACAATCGCCCTGCCCTAAACAGCGTGTAACATCAATATTTTCATTCACGGCATTGATCACCATACCAACAGAAATACGATGTGCAGGAAGACCTAACTGATATCCACCACCCGGTCCACGGACACTTTTCACCAGTCCATGACGACGCAACTTAGCAAACAGCTGTTCTAAGTAGGAAAGCGAGATATGTTGTCGCTCAGAAATATCAGATAAACTAACTGGGCCTCTGTTTGAATTTAATGCAATATCAAGAATAGCTGTTACCGCATAGCGTCCTTTAGAAGTTAATTTCATCTTTCTCTTCCTTATCTTCCTTTAAGTTAATCAACAGTTGGCGAATATTTACATATCATACTAAATTAGTCAACTATTCCTCTACGCTATTTCAAACGCTTTTCCACTGCGGTTAGCATCCCACGTAAAATATTAAGTTCATTTTTTTCTAATTGAACACGCTGATATAAACGCCGTAATTTCTGCATAACACCTTGATTTTGAATAAATCCTAATGCGGTATAAAGTCGCTCTGTATGCTGAAAAAAGTGTTCTATTTCAGTATGCGTTGGATAGGTATTGGCTATTATTGAAAGTGATGCTGACGTTGCTTGTTGCGCTAAAAATGCCACGCGCAGTTCATAACAAATCAGCTGTACTGCCATCGCAAGGTTCAACGAGGCATAGTCAGGATTAGCCGGAATCGTTAAATGGTAACGGCACTTAAGCAATTCCTCATTCGTCAGACCAATACGTTCACGCCCAAACACAATCGCCACGGGCGCCTGTTTTGCATAGGTCATGGCACGAGTACCACACTCACGCGGTTCAATTAAGCTATTTTGTAAGTGACGTAATCTTGCACTGGTGCCAATGACTAATGCACAATCTGCCACGGCTTCATCGAAAGTTGTCACAACTTTCGCCTGTTTCAACACATCTTCTGCCCCCGCTGATAATGCAATCGCTTGCTCGTCAATAGCTTGTTTAGGGGACACAAGGTATAAATGAGTTAAACCCATCGTTTTCATCGCCCTTGCCGCAGAGCCAATATTGCCACTGTGCGAGGTTTCAACTAATACAATTCGAATATTTTCTAACATCACTCAAGCTCTTTAATAAATAGAGACTATTTTAACATAATAACCCTTAAATTTAGTCAACAATTTATCATTTTTCTGCTAAATAGACCTACCAACACCATCCTTTCACTGTATCCCCTGCTCAATAACGACATAAAGAGATAAAATTTCTCTCGCCATTTTTCATCAAATTACCTATAATACTTGCCACTTTTCTGTTCTTTAAAATCTGGTGGAAACAATGAATCCAATGTTAAATATCGCAATTCGTGCGGCACGAAAAGCGGGCAATGTAATTGCTAAAGGTTATGAACGCCGCGATGATATTCAAACAACATTAAAAAGCAAAAACGACTATGTGACGAATATTGATAAAGCGTCTGAAGAGGCGATTATTGAAGTCATTAGAAAATCTTATCCTGAGCACACGATTATTACCGAAGAAAGTGGTGCATTAGAAGGAAAAGATAGCGATACACAATGGGTCATTGATCCACTCGATGGCACCACAAACTTTGTCAAAGGTTTACCTCATTTCTCTGTTTCTATCGCGATTCGTGTTAAAGGTCGCACCGAAGTCGGTGTGGTTTATGATCCGATCCGTAATGAATTATTCACCGCGGTACGTGGAGAAGGCGCGAAAATGAATGATATGCGTCTACGCGTGGAAAATAAACGCGATTTATCAGGTGCTATCTTAACAACAGGCTTTCCTTTTAAACAAACTCGCTTAATGCCAACACAATTTGCCATAATGCATAATCTAATTGAAGATTGTGCGGATTTCCGTCGCATGGGTTCTGCCGCCTTAGATTTATGCTATGTAGCGGCCGGACGTGTTGATGGTTATTTTGAAATGGGACTCAAAGCTTGGGATATCGCTGCGGGTGATTTAATCGTACGCGAAGCTGGCGGTTTAGTATGTGATTTTAATGGCGGACATAGCTATTTAACCTCTGGTCACCTTGTTGCTGCCGCACCTCGTATCGTCAAAGAAATGCTAACGAAAATACAACCTTGTCTTTCTGACGAATTAAAAAAATAAGCTTAGTAGGCTTAGATGATCAAAAAGCATCCCTCAATAATCTGTTATTGAGGGATTTTTTCAGCTTATAAGTCACGTAATAATGTGCGACGTTGCGGTCTATCTTCTAACTTTTTCTCTAAAAGCAGTAACTCTGGTGCAGAATAAATAATCTCTGCCGGCTGAGGAACGCCATTATAAGTCAACAACGTTAAAGCCACAGTCCCTTTCGCAAACTGATAGGTATCTAACAACGCACTCTCATTTTTTCTACGTTTTCTTATCTTTCCTTGCAAAATATCTTCTTCAATCAAATCTCGCTGTTCAACTGATATCGTTTTGCCGTATTTTTCTTCTAAAACATGTAATAACAATTCTGCTGGATATTTCGGGTATTCTGGCATTCTTAATTCAATCGACTTGAGTTGTCCGCCAATAAAACGCAATCTTGCCACCGCATAGCCATCATCAAAACGGAATTTATCACAGACCCAATAACCTCTCACAACACGGCGCCAATCATCATCAGCGGGTAAATGCCATTGGTCCTCACATAGTTTCGTTGCTTTGGCTTGTTCAATTGTCATACCAAAACGAAGATCCTTATAACCATTAACCGTCGTATTTGGGACGACGAATGGCATCAAAAAGGCAGATAATACTGCAAATATTTTCATAGGGAATCCTTAAATACAATGCATCAGTTAAAAATAGAATAGCATTTATTTTTGTTGAATTTAAATAATTAATATTCTATTTCACACCTATTAATTTTTTATTTAATTAGACGTAACACCATTAATAACGTTTTATTTATGCCTGTTTAGTTAAATAATATTCTAATGCTTCAACATCCAATAGCCAATATTGTGTTAATTGCTGTATCCAGTCATGAATATTCACCGTCCATTCCTGCGCTTCTGGATCTTGTGCTTGTGCCGCAATTTGCTGTATTCGTTTTAATCCAACAGATGCTGCCGCCCCTTTTATTTTATGCGCACAAGACAACACATCGCCCTTTCGGCTTTCATCGAGTTGGTAAGCAGAATATGCGGTTATTAAGGCTTGCATATATTCTGGCATCGTTTCTTTAAACAAGGCTAAATTCTTTAACACAAAATCTACGCCTAACATCTCGACTAATTCACTCAACATATGGATATCAAAGCGAGTCTCATCTAGTGTAGGCGGAGGAGGAGCCGATGTCTCTGGCGGTAAAGTGACATCATGACCAAAATAGTCCACTAAACAAGCCGTTAATTCATCAATCGATAAAGGCTTACGTAATACATCATCCATACCTTGTTCGTGATATTCTTTCTTATCATGCATAACGTTAGCGGTTAAGGCAATTAAAGGTGGTAAAAAATCATACCGACCATGCTCATACCCCTCTCGTAAATATTTTGCGACGGAAAAACCAGACATATCGGGCAGTTGAATATCAAGCAAGAGCAAATCATAATACTGTTGTTCAAATTTCTCAATGGCTTGTTGTCCTGTCATGGCGACATCAACTACATAGCCTAGTTTTTCAAGGACGGATTTTGCCACCACCACATTCACCTCAATATCTTCAACTAAAAGAATATGTAAGGTACTTGGGATTGGCGTTTGTATATGCACGGGCTTTTCCACTTCCTTAACAGGCAACATCAGGGTAAAACAAGCACCCTTTCCTATTTCACTTGTTGCATATAAATCGCCCCCCATTAATTGAGCAATGGTTTTAGAAATCGCTAATCCAATCCCACTACCCAGTGGTTTGTGCCCGCTCGATTGCACCTGATAATACATGTCAAACACGCGAGATAATTCATTTTCTGGAATACCAATTCCAGTATCGCTGACACTAAAAGAAATTTGATGTTCGGATACCCGTTTTACATTCAAGGTAATCTGCCCTTGCTGAGTAAATTTCACCGCATTACCAATCAAATTCCATAAAATCTGACTTAAACGCGCATAATCGGTCATAAACCAATTGGGTAAATTTTTGTCTGTCAACAACTGAAAAGTGAGTTTCTTTTGCTGCGCCAATAAGTTTGCCACATTACTGATATCATTAAGAAAACTGCTTAATTCTACCTCTTTCGCATTCAGTTCAATACGACGAGCATCAATTTTTTCCAAATCAATAATGTCACTAAAAATATGCCCTAATGAAATCGCACTAACATGGATCGTTTTCAGATAGGTTTGTTGGACGTCAGTCAGTTTTTCATCCAGTAAAATACGACTTAATCCAATAATCCCATTTAAGGGGGTGCGTAACTCATGACTGATCGTCGCCATTAAACGCGTTTTATCGCGACTGGTTTTTTCGATATTATCTAATGCAACAGACAGTTTTTTTTCTGCTAACACCCGTTCTGAGACTTCATTACGCAAATTATCCACTAACTGTTTTAACTCTTGTCTAGAGCGTTCTAACTTCTCGACCAATACCGTGAAAAAATAAATCACAAAAGGGGCTGAAATCAGACCAAACACAATGGATCGCATCATATCGACCCAATATACTGCACCAACAATAAATAAGCTTAATAAAGCTTGCGTGCATAAGGCTAAAATAGCGAGTACGATCACGCCTAAAATCGAAAAGCGTAACCGCCCTAAACGAATCACCCAATCCACATACTTTTGAGTGAAATATTTAATATTTTTCATTCTTTACGGCCTTTATTCTTCTGAAAAATGGAGACTATTGTAGCATAATTCACCAATTACCAGAATCCATAGACTTCGTTATAATGCCACTCCAATTTTTCCTCATATTGTGGCAATGAAGCACACAAATAAGTCGGGGCGATCCGTTCTGGCAAACTCACATCCAATTGTTCAGCCAGATCCGTTAATACCTCTCTCAGTGGAAAGTGCAGCCAAGGTTGCACCAATGCCTGTTTATCCTGTTGCATTGGGCAATATTGAATCTCAGGCAAGGGGCTGAATGTGTCATCATCACACTTTTTAGCACGATAAAAAGCAAAGCCCCAATCCGTGTCTTCATCGACCAAACACACCACATCAAGCTCTTTCATGCTATGCCGAAATTGACTCATCAAAGGTAAATTGGCAAGTAAACGGTTGGCATACTGCGGATCCCAATACAGATTGACATGATTTTCTTGCGGGTTATTTAACACTGTGGCAATGGCATGATGCTCTAAATCGGTCAGTTTACTATTGGGGTGCAACGCCTCAGGTTTCACAATACGTGGCGTCGCATTTAAATGGGCAAGTTCATTGCCTGAAACTAATTGTTCCAGCTTGTGAGTCGTTAATTGATGCTGCTGACTTTCAAATCCCGGTCGGTGATAAATCGGTTTTGCATGATCACAACGGGCTTTTAATCCCCGCCAATTCATCGGTAACAAGGCAATATTCGGTTGTTCCGCCACCTTATCTGCTCGGTGTCGCCACACTCGTCCTGCCAACTGAATAATCGAACGCATAGAAGAGGGATCCACAATCGCCCAATCATAATCGTGATCTCGCCCCACTTCGGTCACGGGGCTACCTAATACAATAAAAAGATGATTTTTGGCTTTATGCTCACTCAGGGGCACCGCAATTTCGGCATGTTTAAACAAGTGTTCTGGCTGGTGGCGATCCAAAATCTTATCCAGTTTTTCTTCCAAATAAGATCGTAATAACAGCAACTGCCTTGAATGATAACAACATAAATGCACCCGATAATCGGCAAAGGCTTCCGTGGCGTGTAAGCCAAACAATGCCTGTGCTAAAGGAATCATCGGTTGGATATTTGAAAAACGGATCAACCCCACACTGATTTTCTTTTGTGTATGCGGATCGGTTTGTCCATGTAAATCATGTAACTGGATTGCCTTTTGCAGTAAAGATTCCGCCAACACGCCATAATGCAACATTTCCCCTTCTCTCGGTTTCAGTGAAGGTAAAGTCAGAATCTCTGCTTGACGTCGCACAGGACTTTTCGCCAAGTTGTCTGCCCGTTTTAATACAAATTCTGTCTGTTTTTGCATAAACTCATCAGCCTGTTCACAACAATGTTGTACTTGCTGAAACTCATCGACCCAAGCACAACAAATAGGCAAATCAGCGACTTGCCCTTTTTGTTGATGATAAAGTTTGCGTCCTGCTTGATAGGCGTTAAACAAGCCCGTTATAAAATCTGGCGTTAAGGTGGCAGAAGACAGCAACACTCGGCTACCCAATAACCCTGCTAAATGCACTAAACGGCTTAATGCAGGCAGATCTTCTTGGGCAAAATCATCTGGCTCATCGAGAATTAAATCCGAGGTTAATAAACGTAAACTCGGCACAATATGATGTCCGCCTCGCACACTCTCTGAAGCAGAAATTAACTGATCTAAGGTACAACTGACAATCGGGGCATAAAGCAGCTTTTTGGTTTTATCATCTTGGCTGAGAAAAGACAAAATTTCTTCATTTTCTACCGCACTTTCAATAAAACTCGCCCCTTCCACCTGCATTTCTTCTAGCCATTCTTCCGCACTTTCACTGCCTTGTTGTGCCAGTTTACTTTGCTTTTCCTGTTGCAATGCGTATAACTTTTTCACCGCACTGCCACCCACCAGCACCGCTAAATCCTGATCCGATAAATGCAAACGTTGTCTTAACGCACTTCCCGTTTGCAAGGTTAATACTCGCAACCCTAAGGCAATGGTAAATCTTGCCCCTTTTTTGCTGTCATTGAGGGCATACATCATCTTCGCATTGGCTAAGGTTTTACCACAGCCCGTACTTGCCATGTTCACGCCGAAAAAGCCCTGTGACTCACTTTGTTGTTGCAACATACGTGCCACATTGACCGCTTTGTTTTGCCAAACAAAACGATCTTTGGCTAACTGCACAAAAGGCTTATGCTGTTTAATACGGGGTAATTCTCGCGGAAGTTTTGGCAATAAACGGGCAAAACGTACCGCCGTTTGGCAAACGCCAATCAAATGTTCGTCCAAACGCTGTTTGGGTTGATGCGTGTCTCGAGAGGTATTGGCGAACAAAGGAAAATCTTTCTCTCCCAGTTTTTCATTATGATCTTGAGCGGAATAATAATGGTCCCCAGTCATCAAACATAAACGAGCCAGTAACAATAAAAAGGGATCACGGGTTTCATTAAGGGAAAATAACGCTGGGTGATTCAAGGCTTTTTTCGCCCACCTTGTCAGGCTTTTTTGCCAAGCTTGGCTTTGAGTGACCAGCTGTTGAAACTGCCAAAACAGCTGTGGTGTGGGATGTTCGGCAGTATTTGCCACCCAACCGATGGTCGGTTTGTAGGACTTAAATAAACTTTCAGCGGTAAACTTCGCATATCGGCGTAAATTCTTCGTGTATTGGTATTTTTGCGGCTGGGAAAAATCATGGGTAAAAGGTAAACGGTGGTGGGACGTGATCAACCAAATCACTATCCGTGCCAAAGGGGGGAAATAGGCAAAGTCTGAAAAATGGCTTTCATTGGGCTTATCGCAAATCACCCTAGCAAACCAATTTGGCTGTTGTGCTTCAAACTCTTGCCAGTTGGCGAGACGCGCTAGCCAAGCCTGATCCGTTTGACAACCGACGATCATCGCTTCAAATAAACGGGCTGAAATCCATTCATGTCGATAACTGTCTGCCACTTTAGGGGCGTTTTTATAGGGATCTAATTTGTTTTGAAACGCCACACTCGACTTGCCTAAATCATGCAAGAGAGCAGAAAGTGCGGTTAAAATTTGCAAAGAATAGGCATCTTTCCAATCCATTTCATCTTCTGCCCGTAAAATATTACGTTTTGTACGGTTAGTGGGCACTCGTCCTTGATCATTAAACTGACGTCGGTCGCCCACAATCCATAATAACTCCGCCGAATTTTTACGATGTGTCCAATAACACGCCACGGCGGTATTTTTGCGGGCAGTTTGGCGTAACATTTTATACAACGTTTCCAAGCCTGCTTGGGTAATCGCGGTTTGCCACACGCAATCACCACAACGCTCGGCAAATTGATCTAAAATTCGACGTGTTTCTGTTAACGCATTTTTTTGACATTGGCTAACCAGCAAAATATTCATCTGACGCTCCTTGTAAAGCCAGTTGTTGTAACCGTTCAATGATGATATCTAACGCACCAAAACGCAGTAAATTTTCAATGCAGGCTTGGCGAAATGCTTTTTCTGAATCACCACTTTGTGCCGAAATAAAGGCTTGTGGCAAAATCATGCTGTCTTTAATGATATCCGCCGCATCAAACACTAAGCCACCACGACGCGTTTTGCCATGTAATACTGCCAACCCGTGCGGTAACCCCAGCACCCAACATGCGGTTGCCCCTAAACCATAGGCTAAATAGTTGCCATGATCCAAAAATTGGTTGACTAAATCAATACTGTTGCCTCGTTCACTGCGTTTAAAATCAGGATCATTCATGGTTGCCTGATTCGCCAAGGCATAAAGTTTACTGGTTAAACGCCCTTCTGCCGCCAGTAAGGCTTGACTGTGTTCTGCCTGTTCAAATTCCTGTTGATACTGCGCCACCAGTGCGGTCAATTTTTCACAAGAATAATGCCAATCTAACTTTGACCAAATGGGTTCAAGCAATGCTAAACGCTGTTGTTGTAAGGCTTTTGCTATGGCTAAACGCTTTACATCATCAAACCAAAACTTGCACCATTGTTGCAAATACATCACTGGGCGATATTCACTTTGCGGACTAAAAAACTCACAGCCTAGCTCTGGCTCCGTGCCATTAAACAACGGCGTCCCACCCCCACTGCAAAAGCCCACCATCACGCCTGCTTTGGATAATTCTCGCATCGCCGCTTGCGTAATCGATGTCCCACTTCCCAACAATAAACAGCTCGTATTGGCAATGGGAATATTCCAATAAAGCGACTCCCGCCCTTCATCTGTCACATATTCCACTCGTCCCCCATTCAACAACACACGACAATGTTCCAAATAATAAATATTGGCTCGTTTAGAATGCATAATCGTTTTTAAATCCGAAGAAGGAATATAAGGGGTTTTACGCATAATTTCTCCTTTTCGCCCTTTACACTCATAAGAGTTACGGGGATATTGTTTTTTATATCAGATTTATTCTTGCCAGAGATACACCGGTCTTGAAAACCAGCGAGGATTTACGCCATCTACACGATGGTGAACCTGGGCGCGTTAGGATCACCGTCAGTCTTTTTTTTCTAAGCCATCTACACGATGGTGAACCTGCGTATTTTGCTGTTGATCAGATTCCAGAATTTCTAAGCCATCTACACGATGGTGAACTATCAAAGAATCAATGAACCGCATCGACCGGTTTTCTAAGCCATCTACACGATGGTGAACATGTTGTAATAACAGAACGTGTCATTGTGGTATTTCTAAGCCATCTACACGATGGTGAACCTTGGTCGGACGGAATAGCGTGCTTGGGCGTATTTCTAAGCCATCTACACGATGGTGAACCACACTATTTCCCACGCTTAAGCGGACTCATTTTTCTAAGCCATCTACACGATGGTGAACAATTTATCCAAACTGAAATTTTAGACAAATATTTTCTAAGCCATCTACACGATGGTGAACGTGAGGGTTGGGACTGTCTTTGTTATGCTTTTTTTCTAAGCCATCTACACGATGGTGAACTTTCCAAGCTGAACGATTTATCGAACCAACAATTTCTAAGCCATCTACACGATGGTGAACTTGTGAATTGTAAAAACTAGGTTACTGTACCATTTCTAAGCCATCTACACGATGGTGAACTTGATATGTACGGGGCAAAATGGATTTCTGTTTTTCTAAGCCATCTACACGATGGTGAACTAACCGCAATCTCATGATGAACAGGTGATTTTTTTCTAAGCCATCTACACGATGGTGAACTTCTATCGCGAGAACCAATCGACATTTATTGATTTCTAAGCCATCTACACGATGGTGAACACGAAAATCATGTAATGTTGATTTGATTCGTCTTTCTAAGCCATCTACACGATGGTGAACATTTGGTTGACAAGGTACAACACTTTGTCGTTTTTCTAAGCCATCTACACGATGGTGAACATTCTTCTAAAACAATTGTCGGTTTTTCAAAATTTCTAAGCCATCTACACGATGGTGAACTTAAAAAAAAGGTTATTTTTTAAACTATTTTATTTCTAAGCCATCTACACGATGGTGAACGAATTAAGTAAATCTTAAAACTCGCCAAAGAGTTTCTAAGCCATCTACACGATGGTGAACTAAATAAATTTTGTTATATCTTCTGATCTTTCAAGTTGTTAAAGAACCGCTGAGAAGAAAACCCTTTTTTAGGATAAACCAATAACCCTTTGATCTTATTTGAAAACTTTTCAAGCAAGAAAAAAGGGGTAACAATGAGATTAAAAGTGAGGCACGGTTGCGTTGTTGCTTAATCCATAACCATTAAATACCCCCACACAAGCTTGCGACATTCTTTTCTCTTTCACGGCCAAGATAAACCGTTGCCCAGTACTGGCACTTTTTAAATGAAAATGTGGGAAAAATGCGGTGTCTTGTTGGCGTTGTTGCATTTCCGCTCTGATCGCCTCATCCCACCTTCCTTGACTTTTAAGACGCTTTTCAGTACGACGAATGGCACTTTGCCCTTTACGATGTACTCGGCTATAACAGCGATGCTCTGTATGAAACGGGGTTTGGTTTACCTCGCTAATTAACGCGTAATCTTGCAAACCGCATTGTAACAATTGTTGCTGTAATTGCTGGCAATCTTGCTGATTCGCAAAAAGTCGCACAATCCCACCAAGAGTTCGACCTAAGCCATAAGCGGGAAACGCCACACCAACTCGCCCCTCAAAGTGCGGTAAGAATTGATGCAGAATTTGCATACAATGACCAATTACCTCACTTTGTAGCATATCCATTTGTGGGATCGCTTTCAGTTCAATGTAATGGGTTGTCATGATTATTCCCCTTTATTTTTTCTTTGTTGAGCCAAAAACACCGCCTCGAATCAACATACTCATTACATAGTGTTGATCATTATCATTCAACGGCTCATCTTTGCAGATCCATTTATCAAATAAACCGTAAAAATGAGCATCTTCTGCTTCACGAAAAGCACATGCTTGGTTAGTCACTGCTCCATAAGGTTCAACAGGAATGGGAAAAGCCACCTCAGGCGCATACCAAGTATCAATTGTACGCAATGCATTACCCACTTTTTGAGAATGCATCCCAGCATTCTGCTTAATTTTATAAAGGACTTTGCTTTTTGGAGCTTCACCTTCCTTAGCACTTTTGTTCATTTTATCCTTTTGAACAAATTCTTGAGAAGGATAAACTTCTTGCCCATATCCTATTTGAGCATAAGCTGTAACATATAAAATTACAAAAGCACTACCTAATAACCCTTTTTTGATTTCTTCTGCAATCTCATTAATTTTACTGTCATCATGATTAAAATCATTTAAAGAAAATTGTTTCGCATCATCAAAACTGATAACTTTTTCACCAAATTTGACTTCTATACGAATATATTCTGCCCCCATACGATTACGCCATAGCCAACGAGCATTGACAATATTTGTTGCATAACGCTTGGCTAATTCTGCGAATGCTTTTTCATTAGCATATTTCTGAACCTTTTCCACCACTTTTTGCTGAAATTTTTCATCATTACAAACACAAGGTTCTCCACTAAGCGGAAGTACTTTTAAGCTGAAGGTTGCGACTAAAATATCTTTATCATGATCTAAAGTAGCGAAATCTACTTGTTGTAAATTTGCATCTTTAGCTTCTTTAAGTGACGTTAATTCATGAGATTTTGTTCCTTTTAAATATTTTTCTCTCACTTCAACTGGCGAACATGAATCATTTTGGCTATTTTTCTGCCAGAAAATAGCATCAGAAACATCAAGACGGCGTTCAAATGCTAATACGGAAGGTCTATTTAATTGGCTCATGATTATTCTCCTTGTGAAATTAAATAAAGGTTATTTTGTGGGGTGTTGTAACGCCAAAAACATTGAGAAATATCAGGTAAACTCAAAGGAAATACCCATTTCCCCAAGCTATACATCGTTTCCACATATTGACTTGGATATTGTGGTGCTCGACAATTTTGTAGTTGTCCTTGCTCGAACATTGGGGAAATGGCCTGATAACCAACAGGAATTGGCACAAGCCAGCCACGCTCTTGTTTCACGTTGTATGTTTGCCACTCGGATGTGGTCGCATTAGCATGATCTGGAATATGGTGTAATGTCGAGACTTCTAACAAGGCATCAAGTGCGGTCGCTTCTGGGAAAATATTGAGACGGGATGGTTGTACATTACCCTCTTCATCAAGTTGCCCCACACGTAAGCCCGTTTTCAGTTCTTCCGTAATATTGACTAATTCTTGTTTGGCATCCATCAATACAAAAGCGGGCATTAAAGCAAAAAGAATATCTTTTTCCTCATCTACACTAAATAAATCTACACGCCCTATATTTAATACAGAACCTCCAGCAATACGCTGTTTCCATAACTGATTCTTACATTCCTGTAAGAAATCTTGGCAAAATTGACTTTTTTTATCATCTAAAGCATGAAAAAGGCTATCATCTGACACCTCCAACTCCACAAGTAAAGAAAGTTCCAAATGAATTTTTCCTTCCTCAATAATCGGTGGTGCACTCCATTCAGCATTTTTTTTCTGCATAGGATGGCGATTCAAAGTAAATTTAAAATCATCATGAATGTTTTCCCTGTATGCTTGTAATTCATAGTTATGACAAGCCACCATAACCCCCCCTAGCAAAACATTGCGATATGATAGTTTCCTACCTAATGCATGTATTGCTCCTAAAATGCCAGTGAGAGCGGGGAAACCATAGCTTAGAGGACCTGAAATCGCATTCGCCCCTTGAATCTTAATACGATCAAATAAAATGTAATAATCCATTGAAAGTGCCCTTCTATACCTGACGTAAATGGTATCGTAATAATTGAGTGACTTTAGTAAGTAATTCTTGATAGTCCGTATCTCTAAAATCTTCATTTAATTTAGGAAAATATTTTTGTAAAAAAGACCTTATCCATAGTGTAAACTGACGTTCAATTTTTTCTCGCCATTCACCTAACTCGTATCTTTCTTTAAAATCATTTTCCCCTTCTAATTCTGCTCTCTTTGGATCTAACCAATATTTTTCTTCCCAATTGAGACTATAAGCTTTCGACCATCCCTCATTTTGCTCTTGCAAAAGACGTACATGAGATAACACAATTTGCAAAATCATATTCACAGCATCAAACATTTTTGTTTTACGGTGAAAATTTCTATTTCTTATTTCTGTGCTTTCAAATAATTTACGAAAACCAGATCGGCATACATAAGCTAATCGTTCATTAAAAATCGTCTTATCTGTTGGCTTTAATTTGAAATCGCTTGAGCGATGAAAAATGGGAGGAAATGAAGGGAGAAGATAATTTACGCCAGCTTGATTATTAGTAAAGAATGAAACATTTTTAGGGTGCTGCCCCCCAAAAGCTAAACGTGCTAATGACGGTATGGCTACGTCAGGAGATCTTTTTCTACTAACCACTTTATGATGAATTTCTTTTAATAAAGAAACGGGATGTAAAGGAATCAGGCAAGTATAATCATCACTCATGAGTGAGTCTTGCTGATTAGGCCATAATAATTGCTTATTCCTGTGATCTGTAATACCACTAAGCTGAGTACCTTGTAGAACCTTACTAAAAATAACACGATATTTTTCTGACTCTTCTAAATCAGTAGCAAATACACCAATTAACAAAGGCGAATTATCTAAAATCAAATCTTTTAAACTACATTCCTCATTAATCTGGATAGAAAAAAATTTCGCTACTGGAAAATTTGATGCATTACCAGATAAATCAGGTTCCAATCTAGTAACACTTTGTGACCCCACATACCCCCCAGGAAGAAAAACATCTGGCTTAAATGTGATATTTTCTCCATCGCTAGATGGGTGAATACCTTTGGAAATATGAGTAGAGAAATTTGACTTAGTGACTTTAGGGAGAAGATAATTTTTTATCCATTTAAAGAGATATGTTTCATTAATTACTTCTTTTTTCTCAGATAGAATATCCTCTAATGCCTTGGCTATAATGGTTTTAACTTGCTCAGGACGCATTTATTACTCCTTTAAATATAGTAATCATGTCCATTTTGACCCTGAAATTGAGTGAAATCACATCATATAAAAAAAGCATAACAAAATCCTCTTGCTATGCTATTCTTTGTGAACCATATCACTAAATTAATTTTAGCGAATTATAGATTCAATAATTTTATCCTACTTAATTTATCAAATGATTAATTTTAGGCTTTCACCCTCACCACCCAACAATTATGAATTTGTTTATTGCGTTCAAAATCCAGTGGTAGAGTTTTGGCGGTAATATCAACCGCACTTAATCCCAGTGCCTCTAAGCCCTCAAAATCCATTTTGAACCCCCTTTTATTGTTAGAAAAAACGATGGTGCCATTCCGGCGTAAAATGCGTTTTAACTGGGTCATTAGCTTAATATGATCCCGTTGCACATCCCAACTGTCTTCCATGCGTTTTGAGTTAGAAAAGGTCGGTGGATCCACGAAAATCAGATCAAATTGACGATCACAACGGGCAAGCCACTGCAAGCAATCCGCTTGAATAAGCTTATGCTGTTTGCCATCCAAATCATTAAGCAATAAATTCTGTTCTGCCCAGTTTAAATAAGTGTTCGACATATCCACGGTGGTAGTGGATTTCGCCCCGCCCAGTGCCGCATGAACCGTCGCCGAGCCAGTATAAGCAAACAGATTTAAAAAATCCTTGTCTTTTGCCATTTCGCCAAGCATTTTGCGGGTTAAACGGTGATCGAGGAATAAGCCGGTATCCAAATAATCCGTTAAATTGACCCACAATTTTGCCCCATATTCATTCACATAAAAATAATCACCTTTATTGGCGAGCTTTTCATATTGATTGGTGCCTTTTTGTTTTTGGCGAACTTTTAAAATCAGTTTGTTGGTTTCCACGCCCGTCACTTGCAAGGTGGCTGTCACCGCATCTAATAAACGTTGGCGTGCTTTGTTTTCATCAATATTTTTCGGTGCGGCATATTCTTGCACCACGATGTGATCATCATAGCGATCCACCGCTAAATTATATTCGGGTAAATCCGCATCATATAAGCGATAGGCATTAATGCCTTGTTGTTTCGCCCATTTTTCAATTTTTTTGCTATTTTTTTGTAAGCGATTGGCGAAATCCACCGCCACTTGTACCGGCTCAGAAGTGCGGTCTTTTTCTGAAAAGTTTTGTTCTTGGCTTTCAATGTTAGATGCGGCACGTGGGCTAATATGATAATTTTTTTGCACACAGTCTAACGGACCATTTTTGGCTTTAAATTGACGGTGAGAACGCAAACGTAAGCAATCTAACAAGGCAGGTTCGCCACTGAAAATCGACACATTCCAATCGGCAAACTGCTGTTTCAAACGTTGTCCCAACACGGAATATAAGGCAATTAAGGCCGGTGTGGTGCCTAAACGTTCGCCATAAGGTGGGTTACAAATCACCGTGCCTTTTTCGTCGGCAACAGGATTTTTTAATGCACTCACATCGCCTTGCTGCCATTGAATTAAATGTGCCACGCCAGCATTTTGCGCATTGCGTTTGGCTTTTTGTAGCACGCGGTGATCCAAATCAAAGCCATAAAAATGGGCTTTCTGATTTTGGTTAAAGGCTTGTTCCGCCAATTCAATGGCTTCGCCTTTCACCTTATCCCATGCCTGTTGATTGTGTCCTTTCCAGAAATCAAAGCCCCAGCGCAGACGGTGTAATTGCGGCGCAATGTTAGCTTGCATTTGTGCTGCTTCAATCAACAAGGTGCCCGAACCGCACATAGGATCGACTAATGGTGTGCCCACCTGCCAGCCTGAACGAAGCACAATCGCAGCCGCTAAGGTTTCACGCAAAGGCGCTTTGCCCGTGTCCTCACGATAACCACGCATATGTAATGCCTCACCACTTAAATCGAGGGAAATGACTAATTCTTCACGATTTAAATAAGCATGAATACGAATATCGGGTTGAGATTTATCCACATTTGGACGCGGCTTGCCGGCACGCTCAAAGTAATCCACAATCCCATCTTTGACTCGCATTGCCCCAAATTGAGTGTGACGAATTTCTCGGTTTGTGCCATTAAAATCCACCATAAAATGGGCTTTTTCATCAAAATAATCCAACCAATTTTGCCCAACCACTGCCGAATATAAATCTAAATCGCTATACACTTTACTGGTGACAATCGGTAATAAAATACGTGAGGCTAACCGTGTCCATAACAACACACGATATTGGGTTTCCTCATCGGCATAAAAATGCACACCGCCTTGCGTAATTTGGCAATCGGTCGCACCAAGTTCGGTTAATTCGACTTTAAGTAATTCTTCAAAACCACGCGCAGTGGTGGCAAAAAGTTGTTTCATAGTTCTTCTCTGGTTAGTCAAGCTGGGCGGAATTATAACAGGTTTTCACCTGTCAACATGGGAGAAATGAAAAGTGCGGTGAAAAATTAAAAAATTCTACCGCACTTTATTGCATAAGGGGATGAATACAAGGTTATTTGACCTGCATACCCGGTTTTACCCCTTGATCCGCATTTAATAAGAACAAGTCAGCGCCGCCTGTACCAGCGCTTAAGATCATCCCTTCCGATACACCAAAACGCATTTTACGTGGTGCAAGGTTGGCAATCATCACTACAAAGCGCCCTTCTAATTCGGCGGGATTGTTGTACGCCTCTTTGATCCCAGAGAACACTTGACGAGTGTGATCGCCCAAATCCAACTCAAAACGTAAGAGTTTGTTTGACTCAGGTACGGCTTCACATTTCATCACTTTCGCCACACGTAAATCTAATTTCGCGAAATCATCAATACTTACGGTGTCTGCGATCGGCTCAATGTGACTTGCAGGCGCTGCTTTTGCCGTATTTTTTTGTTCTAATGCCTGCTGGACGGCAAATTGTTCTTTGGTTTCGTTCACAATGGCCTCAATCTGTTTTGCATCTAAACGCTGTGCTAATGCTTTAAATGGTAAAATGGAGTGATTTAATAATGGGTTGTTCAAACTTTCCCAGGTTAATTCATCTTGTAAAAACGCTTCCGCACGTTCAATAATTTGAGGAATAATCGGTTTTAAATAAATGGCCAACACACGGAATAGTTGCAATGCCATTGAGCAAACCGCTTGTAACTCCGCTTCACGCCCTTCTTCTTTCACCATCACCCAAGGCGCTTTGTCATCAATATATTTATTGGCTTTATCCGCTAATTGCATCACTTCACGCACCACTTTACCAAACTCACGTTCTTCGTAATATGTGGCGATCTGTGTTGCTTTTTCCACAAACTCTGCCAATAATTCAGGTTCAGCAATCTCTGCGGATAATTTGCCGTCAAAACGTTTGGTGATAAAGCCTGCACTGCGTGAAGCCAGATTGACAAATTTATTCACCACATCGGCATTTAAGCGTTGTACAAAATCCTCAAGATTTAAGTCTAAATCTTCAATGCGGTTATTGAGTTTTGCGGCATAATAATAACGCAAATATTCAGGCGCTAAATGGCGTAAATAGGTTGAAGCTTGAATAAAAGTACCACGAGATTTGGACATTTTCACGCCATTGACCGTAACATAGCCATGAGCAAATACGTTAGTTGGTTTACGAAGATCACATCCCTCTAACATCGCCGGCCAGAATAAGCTGTGGAAATACACAATATCTTTACCAATGAAGTGATAAAGTTCGGCAGTGCTGTCTTTTTTCCAGAAATCATCAAAATTCACGCCATTTCTGTCGCAAAGATTTTTGAACGATGCCATATAACCAATTGGTGCATCTAACCAAACATAGAAATATTTATCTTCTGTATCAGGAATTTTAAAGCCGAAATACGGTGCATCACGGGAAATATCCCATTGTTGTAAACCCGACTCAAACCATTCTTGCATTTTATTGGTAATTTCAGGTTGTAATGAACCCGATTTGATCCACGTTTTCAACATCCCTTCAAACGCGGGTAAGTCAAAGAAGAAGTGCTCAGATTCTTTTAACACAGGGGCAGCGCCCGATACCACAGAACGTGGATTAATTAATTCCGTTGGGCTATAGGTCGAAGAACAGACTTCGCAGTTATCGCCATATTGATCTTCTGCTTTGCATTTTGGACAAGTGCCTTTTACAAAGCGATCAGGTAAAAACATCCTTTTTTCTGGATCGAATAATTGTGAAATAGTACGGCTTTTAATAAAACCATTGGCACGTAACTTTTTATACATTTCTGAGGTTAAGGCTTCATTTTCTGGGCTATGGGTAGAATGATAATTATCATAGCTGATATTAAAACCTTCAAAATCAGTCACATGCTCCGCTTTAGAACGCGCGATCAATTCTTCTGGTGTAATGCCTAATTTATCCGCATTTAACATGATTGGCGTGCCATGCGCATCATCGGCACAAATAAAATAGACTTGGTGACCACGCATACGCTGAAAGCGCACCCAAATATCCGCTTGAATATGCTCTAATAAATGCCCTAAATGAATTGCACCATTTGCATAAGGTAAGGCGCAAGTAACTAAAATATTGCGTGCCGAATTCGCCATGTTATTATTCCTGTTTTCCATCAAAAAATTGGCGCTTATATTACCTTATTCACAGTCTTTTTTCTACTTTAACCGCGCTTTTCCATATTTCTGCTTAACAGTTCTACAGCTTCGTGGTTAAATATAGTTGAGTGATTAACTAGGGCTTTCATTAGCCACCAAATATAACAGGATAAAATCAATGGGAATTTTATTTTCTGACAGTTTAACGGATAGTCAAAAACAGGCTATCCAAAACGCCTTTCAACAATTTCAACATCCTAGCTTACAACAAGATCTAGTCAGCTTAAATGTCATCAAAAAAATTGAAAAAGGCGGTGAGACGTTACGTATTGAAATTAGTATGCCGTTTGCTTGGAATACTGCATTCGAACAACTCAAGAGCACTCTCTCAGCAGAACTTCTCACATTAGCAGAATGCAAAGACATTAAATGGCAATTAAATTATCAAATCGCGACATTAAAACGTGCTAATAGCCATCCAGCCGTAAAAGGGGTGAAAAATATCATCGCGGTAACATCAGGTAAAGGTGGTGTAGGAAAATCCACCATTTCCGTCAACCTTGCCCTCGCCTTACAAAGACAAGGGGCGCGCGTGGGAATTTTAGATGCGGATATTTATGGACCATCTATTCCTCACATGTTAGGGGTTGCCGATCAGCGCCCAACATCACCCGATAATCAACATATTACCCCCATTCAAGCTCATCATATCTTTGCCAATTCCATTGGTTTCTTAATGGAACCGGACAATGCTACGATTTGGCGTGGTCCAATGGCAAGCAGTGCCTTAAGTCAGCTTTTGCAAGAAACCTTATGGCCAGATTTGGATTATTTAGTGATTGATATGCCACCAGGTACAGGGGATATTCAACTTACTCTCTCGCAACAAATTCCTGTGACGGGTGCGGTCGTGGTCACAACCCCGCAAGATATTGCATTACTCGATGCGATTAAAGGTGTTGCCATGTTTGAGCGTGTTTCTGTGCCAGTGTTAGGGATTATCGAAAATATGTCCATGCATATTTGTAGCAACTGTGGTCATCAAGAAGCGATTTTCGGTACCGGTGGCGCAGAGCGCATTGCACAAAAATACAATGTCAAAGTGTTAGGACAACAAGCTTTGCATATTCGCTTACGCGAAGATTTAGACAAAGGTATCCCAACCGTTGTCGCCGCGCCTGAAAGCGACATTGCCCAATCATTTATGCAATTAGCCGAAAAAGTCGCTACTGAGCTTTACTGGCAAGGTTCGGTGATCCCAAGTGAGATCATGTTTAAAGAAGTAAAATAAATTAAAAAAATGACCGCACTTTTCCACGAAATGTGCGGTGTGTTTTGCGATATTTAAACATACCTAGTATGCAGAAAAAAGAAAACCCTTGATAAAGTTATCAAGGGTTTTTGTTTGGAATCAATCCTAATAAAAATTAGCGACGTAAACCTAAACGAGCGATAGTTGAAGTGTAAAGCTCAAGATTTGTACGTTTTAAGTAATCTAAAAGTTTACGACGACGAGAAACCATACGCAATAAACCACGACGACCGTGGTGATCTTTTTTGTGCGTTGCAAAGTGAGATTGTAAGTGGTTGATTTGTGCAGTTAATAATGCGATTTGCACTTCTGAAGAACCGGTATCTTTTGCATCACGACCAAATTCAGCAACGATAGCTGCTTTTTTTTCTGTACTTAGAGACATTTGATAACTCCTAAAAGTTAAGTTAAACATACATCGTTAGCCGATCTCTAATCCAGCCACGACAAAGAAGTGTGAATTTTAACATTGATTTAAAGAAAAGCAATAAATCTTTACCAAATCCACCGCACTTTCGGATAAAAAGAAAGCCTGCACAGGCAGGCTTTCAAATTAGAAGGTAATTTCAGCACTGAATTTAAAGTTACGACCTGGTGAGTAGAAACGGTTAATTCCTGCACCAGTTTTCTGATTAATTAAATTGCTTGTACCAAAGGGTTTAATTGAACGAGCAGATTCCCATGTCAAGTATTTACGGTCTGTTAAATTATAAACGCCAAACTGTAACGTTAAATTCTTAATCGGTTTAATATAACCAACCGCATCAATCAATGTATAGTCATCGCTTCGCCAACGAATAGCGCTATCTTTATATCCTTGCTCTTTATAGAACATATTATAAGTGTCTTTTGCTTTTTTCTCACTCACACGTGTGATATATAAATCAGCACCGAATTTATTTTCTTTATGATCGTAACCTAAACCAATAACAGAGGTTTTAGGCTGAATCGCATTCATTGGGCGATCACCCTCCAAACGACCACGTTGATAAGTAAATTTATAGCTGGTATTAAATCCGTCTAACACATGCCAAAAATAGCCCAAATTCAAACGTGCATTAATTTCAATCCCTTTCACTTTCGCATTATCGACATTGACATTTTGATAAACTTGGAAATCTCTTGCTTGTGCATTACCTCCCACTGAGTTCGATAAATTTCTGGAACCTAAATAGGCTAAATCAAGAAACTGACGATATTTTGTCTGGAACACACTTGTGCTCACAAAACCCCAATTATCGTGAAATGTCAAAGCAAGCTCTTGATTTTTTGCCTCTTCTGGTTTCAACACTGGGTTCGGTAAAATGGTAAAGTCTGGATGCTTAAAGGTAAAATAAAGTTCATCCGAGGTTGGGGCTCTAAACCCTTTCGAATATTTTACTTGTACTCTTAAAAAATGAGTAGGATCAAAGGTTGCCCCAATCGAGTAAGAATGTTTCTTAAAGCGTTTTTCTTGTGCAATATAAGCAATATTTTCTTCCGCATTCTTACGAATTTGTTCAGGGCTATAATAAGGAACGCCTTGCCAGTTGTACCCTGCTGGAGTGCCTAATTTTACAAACAACTCTTTTACCATATCATCAGCAATCTTAGGTGTAACACCTGGGATATATTCTGGCTGATATTTAATATCATCATAACGGTAGCCTAAATCTACGCTCAACATACGGTGCAACTTGATATTATCTGCAAAATATAAAGACTTAGTTGTTGTCTCCACCGGAATTAAAAAGGAGGTAGGCTCTTCATGTCTTGGACAGAGATATCCATTATAACTTGACATTGTTTTACATGTATTTTCTTTGTTAGTAATACTATTTATTCCTAATGTTCGTTTAGCCCACCACTTAGGATTGCTGCCTGTATAACCAGCATAATTAACCATAGTTTTTTCTGTTTTACTATAGATACCACCGTAATTAAGATTATTTTCCATATCAAATAAAACAAAAGTTTTACTTAAATCTAAGTTGATTTGTTTAGTATTTGTATTTAAATCTCGCTTCTTATAATCAAAGGGTCTATAACCTTGAGAATTAGGGAGAATGATATAATGCTTAGCGTATGGCTCAGCTGTATTTTCGTAAGTTCCAAATTTTTTCCCTTGTATTATTTTTGTGGTTAAATCAACCATTTGCTTAGTGGCTTTTCCCAAAGGAGCACTATAATTTTCCTTATAAACTTCTACTGGTTTGCTACAGTCGAATATTTCACAATCAAACCAAAAATTTGAACCGCCAATTTCTGTCAATGCATAGCCAGAAGGATCTTTTTCTTTACCATCAGAACCGAGGACTTTTGGTGTTTTCCACTTTTCTTTCTGCAATTCAAGTTCTTCATCATTTTTAGCTAAAATTTTCCCATCTTTCATATGTAATCCAAGCGGATTCTTATATGTATCACATTTTTCATTGCCATCACAATAATCTTCTGTTCTCGCCCTTGTTGTAATTCTTTGTTGTGAATAGCTTAACTTGAGCGTATCCCAAAATGGCGTAACGGTATAATTCTCATAAGTGAAGGAAACATTTTTACGTTTTGTCAAATCATTTGCATGACGAGATTCTTTTTCATCTAACTGAATATATGTTGTTGCAACAAGATTATATGAAAGATCATGTCCGCGAGAATGCTGAAGATACGTATCGGACGCCACTGTAAAACGATGATTTTCTGTTGGCGAAAAAGAGAATTTCACTAATGTACTTTCTTTGGTAATCGTATAAGGATCCGCTTTCTCTCTTTCTTTCCCTTGAATATCTCTACCATTTTTATAGTCATAATTTTCTAATTCATGTCCATGTCGCTTAGCATGCATAATCAATGCATCAAACATTTGGTAGCGCCCCGCAAAAGTCACCGCATTGAGTCCCTGATTATCTGCAGTCGTGTAGCCTGCTTTATAACCGATGTGCCAATCCTTTTCAGTCAGAAAATCTCTTGCATCTTTTGTTTCAAACAGTACCGCACCACCTAAAGAACCGCTCCCGACTTTGACTGAGTCAGCACCTTTGGCGATTTTCGCCACTTTCAACGTTTCAATTTCTACACTATTTCGCGTATTGTTAAAATTACCATACCCTTCAAATAATTCTTTGAAACCTTGAGAGGATAGTGTTTCTGCTTGATGAAGCCCATCTACCGTAATCGCTACACGATTCTCATCCACCCCACGAATAGCATAACCGCTCGAACCGAAACGTCCAGCTTCAACCACTGTCACACCGGTTTCATAGCGCACCAAATCTCTGCTGTCTTGCACTTGTTGACGTTTTAATTGGCTCGCTGTTTTGACGGTTTCACCGACTTTTTTCTCTTTAATATCCATTTCGTCTTGTTGAGAAGAAACGGTAATCGTATCAAGTTCAGTCGCGTCTTGATTATTCTCTGCCAGCGTGATGGCAGAATAACTCAATAACGCCAATGTCATTGCAGAAAATTTTATTGTTGTTGTATGCATTTTCCTCACCTCAAGTAAATACCCTAAAAAGTTGACAAAATTTATTCTTGGTGTCCTTCAACCAAGTGAACAAAACGCACTAAATCATCATGACTCACTTGGAAAGCTTGACCAAAACCTTTTACAAATAACCCTTGTGAGGGTTTGAAACTAAACAAATGAAAATCTTTCATTCGAGATAATTCATCCATCAATGCACCATGTCTGGCTTTTAATGCCTCAACCCCCGAGCGCCATTCTTCTGTTTCTCGCTCAACAACACGTGAGACAGCATCAAACGATAAACGACGACGAGCAAAAATCTGACGACTTTGGCTTTCATCTTCAATTAACATCAAGGAAACTTTTGGCACGGCTTGTAAATTACGCGCATGGCGTGCAATCGTGGAGATGAAGACTTGATATTCGCCATTATTAATGGCAAAGGGCGCATAGCTCACATTAGGATTGCCATCTTCGCCGACAGTAGCGAGCATAATGGTCTTACATTTTGTTTTTAACTCTTGAATTTCTGGGCCTAAACGATTTTGTAATACTTCTTGACGATTCGTTGTCATTACTTCTTTACCTTCTAAATAAATGCGTTAAATTTTTGAACTTGTTCTGGGAATAACTGACGCTCAGCATCACGCCCCAAATACACTTTAAAAATAGTTTGCCCATTATTGGCAATAAATGCGATGTTATAACTTTCTTTACCACGGAACGGTAAACTGACAAAGGCAATTTTACTGATATTGTCTAATTTAAGATGACCATGCAGAGCACCTTCTTCATCTTTCATATTCAAATTATAATAACCGCGCCCTACCATTCCTGTTGGAAAACGATCTTTGATTTCGAAAATAGAGCCTTCCTTTTCGATAATGGTAGTAAACGTCCCCCAAGCACTGATCTCAGTAAGTACTTCTTCCGCGCGTTCACCAGAAAAAACACGAACAAACTCATCAGGTAAGGCACATAAAATTTCACCTTCCGGCTTCCCAAAATGTGAAGCCATATCCAAAGTAATTGCCAGTGGATTTTGTGTAATATAATCTGCAATTTGTGCTTTTAGCATAATGTTGACAGTATCCTTAAGTAAGCATAATGGTTAAAAAAACATCATCAATCAATATTGATAATAGTTTTTAATTATATTTGCAATTGGTGTTTTTTTCAAAAGAAACTGTCTTTTTTTTACAAAAAATTTAAGCAAAAAACCTTTGTTTTTATAGGGTTATTTTTTAGTACACGAATAACGTAAGTAAGAAAAGCCACACTGATGAAAATAAAGACAATTGAGTCCAAAAAATCATTTTTTACTTGTAACCTATCAATGAAACGGTATAATACGAACCTAATTTGATGCTCTTTATCAATATGAGCCTGGGTGGCGAAATTGGTAGACGCAGTTGATTCAAAATCAACCGCCTTCGGGTGTGCCGGTTCGAGTCCGGCCCTAGGCACCATTGATAAACAGCATTAAAAAAGAAAGCCGGCTTTAAGTCGGCTTTTTTGTTTACGATATATCATCACACAAGTGCGGTGTTTTTTGAAGATGTTCTCTTAATAGTAAAAGCGAGCCTGGTTGACTGACTTTGTTTACATAAAATGCAAGACGCCTTTTCGCGATCTTGTGTGAATTAGCTATATATCACTTCCTTTGAGATCCCTTGTATAGACCTTATCAAACACATCTTCCAACTCTGAAGTAATACGGTTTGCCAAAATAATATCGGCTTGTTGTTTGAAACTATCGAGATCTCGAACCAATATCGCGTCAAAAAACATATCATCATGATATTCTGGTTCATAGACTAAGATTTTTATCCCCGCTTCACTCAGTCGTCTCATAATACCTTTAATACTAGAGCTGCGGAAATTATCTGACCCCGCTTTCATGGTTAAGCGATAAACCCCCACCACATTTGGTTTTTTCTTAAGAATATCATGGGCAATAAAATCCTTTCTGGTGGAATTAGATTGCACAATGGCACTGATTAAATCTTGTGGGATATCTTGGAAATTAGCTAATAATTGCTTAGTATCTTTTGGTAAGCAGTAACCACCATAACCAAAAGAGGGGTTGTTATAATGCGTACCAATTCGAGGATCTAAAGACACACCTTCAATAATTTGGCGAGCATCTAATCCAAAAGTTAAAGCGAAAGAATCAAGCTCATTAAAAAAAGCCACCCGTAAAGCCAAATAGGTGTTGGCAAATAATTTTATTGATTCCGCTTCTGTGGGATGAGTATGCAAGATTGGTGTTTGTGGCTCAAGGCTACAATCTCGCAAAATTTGGGCAAATTTTTTCGCTGCGTCGCTATGATCCCCAACCACAATACGGGATGGATGTAAATTATCGTACAAGGCTTTACTCTCACGTAGAAACTCTGGCGAAAAGAAAATCCGTTCCGTATTAAACTGGCGACGCATTCTTAACACGAAACCAACAGGAATGGTTGATTTGATGACGAAATGTGCATCAGGATTTTGTTGAATCGCCGTAGCTAATACGGCTTCTACTGAACGTGTATCAAAGTAATCTGTCACAGGATCATAATCTGTTGGTGTGGCGATAATGATATACTCTGCACCTAAATAGGCTTCCTCCTCCTTAACCGTAGCATGTAAATGTAATTTTTTACTCGCGAGATACTCACTAATTTCTGTATCCCGAATAGGCGATACTTTATTATTAATCAAGTGCACTTTTTCAGTCGACACATCAAGTAATGTCACATCATGTTGCTGTGCAAGTAATATCGCATTGGAAAGTCCTACATAACCTGCTCCGACAATAGTGATTTTCATACTTTTCTCCTATATTTCATTCAATGCTTACTTAAATAAAAATTGAGTTGTTGTTCACAAAATGTCAGTAACGGTTCCGTTGTATGCTGGCGTTCTTCAAATTGTGTACTGAGATAAATATGGCGCACTAAAGACAAAAGAGTATAAATCTCAACGTCCCATGTACTCGCTTGATCATTGTTTGCTAAGAAATGCGTGACAAATGCGTTCTGATGAGGGGCTAATGCGTGTATATCATGATAGCAACGTAAAGCCAATTCTTGGATATGGGCAAGATAATTGCCCGCATCGAGCGCAGCATGTCCTTGGCAAAGAAGATCTAAATCTAATAAAACCATATGCCCTGCTTGCCCATCGCGTTCTAAAATTTGATCCTGATAAAAATCTCGATGGATAGACACCAAAGGTAGCTCGGGCAAATGTGTGGCGAGTTTTTCGCTATCAGATAAAACCCGTTGAATGCGTTCAGCCAAGTGAGGCAATAAGCGTTGTGCTTTACCTAATCGATCACGCAAAATTTCAAGCTCATGCTCGACTGTCCAAACGGGCAAAACAATAAAATTTTCGACCGCACTTTGGTGTAGTGCCTTTATCGCTTCCGCCACGGCTTGACCTAAGAACACTAATCGTTCGTCATCTGGACATAACCTCTCCGCTAAGGCTTGTCCTTCTACCTTACGCTGTAACCAGATCTTTTGTGTAGGCAAAACCACTAAAGGTTCCGGCACACTAATGCGAGCGGTGTCATCAAAACCATGTTCCCATAATGCCTTTTGGATCAAGAAAGAGCGGTTATCCACCCCTTTGCTACGGTATTTACCAAGGATATATTGTTGCCCTTGTTCCTGCTGGATAACATATTCAATTAAAGCGCGTCGTTTCACTTTATAACGTTTTAAATTGACTGACGTTAAGCGACCTTGTAAATGCGTAGGCAATGCTGACATAAGCAAAGGCTGCATGTGTATTGGATTCGTGAGTTCATATAACATCGGATCCCAAGACAGATCCTGTGCTTGATTTTTTGGTTCTAGTGCTGGCGTTGAGGTGAAATGAAGCAACGTTTGGACACGCTGTAATAATTGGAAAGTGTGTTGTGCCCATTGTTCTCCACGTTTACGGAAAGGTTCGGTCGCAAGACGTAACAAGGCAGAGGCAACGAAGTATGTAAATCCTTGTAATTCGATTTGACTAAGTTCTTGATAATGGTGTAAAAAAAGTTGCATGATATGCTCAGCCCGCTTTGCGGGTAATATATCTTCAATCACTTGTAATTCCAGTCTTGCTTGCATAGTAGCCAGATCCATTAAAGGATGGCCCGCGACACAACTATCCCAATCTAGTAGTGATAATGTACTGTTTCCTTGTTTATCTTGATATTTCACCACTTGATCTAAGGAAAAATCACCGTGAATTAAACATAAATGTGGCGACTGAGCTTGTAAACCTTGTTCTATCACGTGCATTAATGTAATAAACGCTGTCGTATGCTCAGGTAAAATCTGTTGGAAAGTCGCTTGTACGCCATGTAACGCGGCAATTTCATCGCTAATATCATGCTGAATAGGTGGCAAATAATGAGCATGATGGAGCGCAACTAAATCCCTCGCTAAGGTAATCAGTATGTTATCTTCAATTATCGCGCCTTGTTCAGGGCATAAACTCTCCCCTTTTTGCCAATGCGTAATAAGCGTACTCATTTGTCCATCTGCCCCATAAAGTTTGACTTGCCTTTGTGCCACACCAAAAGCTGTTCCTGTCAACACATGACTAAAATCACTTGCTTTTACTGTACGAATGACCGCAACAACTTGATTATCCTGGCTGATTTTTGCCACTAATCGCCGCTCAGGTTTGTAACGTAAAATATCAACGTGTAAAGGCAAATGCTTCACATAAGGAAAATGACAACGGGTGAGTAGGTTTTTCAGCACGTTATCATCAATTAGCCAACCTAAATGTGCAATTCCTCGATCATGGGCAGGATGCAATAGCATGATATAGGCATCAAATAAGGCTAGTGGTGCATGAGGATCCTTGTGTTGAATCAACTTTTGCCGTTTAGGATGATGCCAAGATTGCTGAAAACGCTCAGCTGTTAAGGCTTTGGCATAGAAATATTGACGCGCGCCCCCTTCTAGACGAACTTGTATCGTACAAGCGCAACTATTGCTTGGCTTATAACGTAAATACTGAATATCGACGTTGACTGCCTTATTTAAGCTTGGCAACGCTTTCAGCTTTTCAAGTAAAAGCACCTTATCTAATAACACGGCTAGGCCAGGTAAAGCGGTATCTCTCGCAACAATTTGTTTATCTGCATTGGTCAGCATATTCACACCTCTATATCGAATTCAAGCAACAATATGAGTGAGATTAACTCAACTGCATTTTCCACCACGTTGCATAGTTGCCACCTTTCTCAAGTAAAGTTTGATGACTCCCTTGTTCAACAATCATGCCTTTATCAACAAATAAGATACGATCTGTTCTTGCAGCAAGTGCAAGATCATGCGTAATCATGATTGTTGTACGTCCCTTCATTAAGTTATCTAACGCCATAATGACTTGGCTTTCACTTTCTTGATCGAGGCCTACTGTCGGTTCATCTAAAATTAAAATCGCGCTTTTGTTCATGGCTGCACGTGCAATCGCGATACGCTGTCTTTGCCCACCTGACAATGAACCGCCACGCTCACTTAATAAGGTGTCATAACCTTGTGGTAAGGCCATAATAAAATCATGCGCTTGGGCCAATTTAGCCGCGGCAATAATTTCGTCATTTTCAATTTGTTCTAGTCGATTGATCGCACCAAGTGCGATATTTTCACGCACAGTCAGCCCAAACAGTAAGTTGTCTTGTGGCACAATCGCGATTTGACTTCTTACGCTCTCAATTTTATAGTCTCGAATGTCTTTACCATCAATACGAATTACACCACTATCTGCTTCATATAGTCGAAGCAATAAACTGGTAATCGTAGATTTTCCCGCCCCAGATGGGCCAACAATTGCCACATTTTCTCCGGCATGAATGTTAAAATTCATGTTTTGTAACACGGCTGGAATATCGTTATCTATCATGTGATAACCAAAACTCACCTGTTCAAATTGAATATGCCCCACCACATTTGTTAATGCATGCGCATTAGGTTTATCTTGAATATCAGGTTGTTCATCTAACAAATTCACAACCCGCTCTCCTGCCGCTAACGCTTTAGAAAGGCGTCCTGTATATTTGGCATATTCTCGTACTGGGCGGAAAGCATTATTCAGATAAGACATAAAAATAATCAGCTCACCTGGCGTCATTTCACCGCCTAAGACGGAATACGCCCCTTTCAATAAAACCGCGGCAGAAACTAATGCCACAATAATATCGACCCGACGTTCTAAACCTGCTGATAATTTCTTCGACTGTACGTTTTGCTTACGGCTTTCTACATCATCACCAACAAAGCTACGTATCGTTTCATTCTCCAAAGAAAGTGACTGAACGGTACGAATAGAGCCAATAAATTCAGCCGCCTTAGAGGCTAATGCCCCTTCTCGTTTACGTTGCATACGGCTGACCTCATGAATACGTTTACTTGAACGTAATGTGGTCCACCAAATCAATGGGATCGCAAGTAATGTGATGGAGGTTAACTGCCAATTGATATATACCATCATGGCAAACATCCCCGCTAGAATCAGAATATTGGCTAGCATTGGCATCAATGCCGTGATCACCGCTTCGCGTAGCATGCCGATATCATTAATCAGCCGCATCGTCAAATCACCCGTTCTCGCTTGAGAATGAAAACGAAGTGAGAGACGTTGTAAATGAGCGAAAAGATCATTGCGTACTCGACTTAAAATACGACTACCTGCTAACGCTAGTCCGACCGTACTAAAATAACTTGCTCCCGCCATCAAAAGTGCAATCAAAATAACTGCCGCAGCACAGCCAAATAAAAGATAGGTTGTTTCAACTGATCCTAGCAATGTATGCAACATCCCTTCCGCAGCCTTTCCTTTTTTAGCTACTTCACTTGAGACCTCAACCACATCAAGTAATACATAATCCACGACAAAAGCTAAAGGTAACGGCTTTAACAGTCGCATTGCGGTTGCAAGTAGTAATGCACACAATGCCCCAAAGACCAACGTTCTTTCTGGACGAATATACTCTTTCAAACGATAAGCAACAGCCCACCATGCACTAGACTTTACAGATGACTTTCCCATCGTATTTCACCTTCTTAATTTATGTATTTTGACAACCCTGGCATGATTTAACGATATCTAACACTCGATCCACGACTGATAACCAGCTATGCTGTTTTTCTGCGGTCAATCTTGCCATCATACCAAGTTGTTGTGCTTTGATTGGATTAGCCAGTAATGTGGCAATCGCATCAGCAATACTTTGTGGACTATCTGGTGCGACTAATATGCCATTTTGATGATCATCAATCACTGTATCTAAATGCCCAACATCTGTTGCAATCACAGGTAACCCCGCTGCCATATATTCATAAATTTTTAATGGTGAAAAATAGAAATGTTCCATTGTGGGATAAGGTGCAACGGCAATATCCATTTTGGCGAGCCAATCAGGCACATGCTCAGGTAATACCGCACCAGTAAAGCACACCTCATCAAGCAATCCGCATTGTTCAATTTCTTGATGTAACTTTTCATACTCAGGTCCATCTCCCACAATTAAAAGTTGGACCCTATGTCCTTGCTTTCGTAGCAAGCGCCAAGCTTGAACCAGTATAGCAACCCCATGCCAAGGTTTTAATGTACCTAAAAAACCAATCGTAGCGGGTTGCATTTTCCCTTGGACAACATGATTCCTTAAACGCGCTGCATTTTGTTGTGCGGCTAAACTAAAGCGATCAAGATTAACCCCATTCGCAATCACATAAATTCGCCCTTCGGCTTGTTCAAAGGTTTCTAGATAAGCTTTTACGCCAGGGGAAACAGCGATCATCGCATCCGCATTAGCAAAGACGTTTTCCGCCACCTTTTGAGCTTCCTCTTCTAAAGGTAATTCACGATGTTTTTTCTGTTCCTCAATTAAGGGGGCATTCACTTCTAAAATACCAACACAGCCTTGTTTTTTGGCAACGCTCATGCCTGCGTAGCTCCATAAAGAATATCGTTCATATACAAGATCAAACTGACCTGATGCCTGCAATAGCTTTTCTACCTTTTCATTGGCTGCTAAGGCGGATAATGCACGTTCTGTGGAATTTTCCTTAGATAATGCGGGCAAACGATGTACTTCGATCCCTCTTAACGCTTCAGGTGGCTCGCCCCCTAAACGTTGGGCAAATAACACGACATCTAAACCACGTTGGCACATACCTTTGATAACTTCTTGAACATGCACGGATGCGCCTTTCGTTCCAAATACCGGAATCCCAGGATCCGCACAAATATAAGCGACTCGCATAATGTCCTCTTTCCTTTCTAATTGACTCTTATTTTTCACACTTTCATCACACCGATTTGTCTATTGCGTCTTGAAATATTTTTCGTAACAGCGCAGCATTTTTATCTTCATCGTATTCACGCTCAATCAAGGCTCGAGCATTGCGTGAAAGTTCGCTACATAATGTTGGCGTATCCAACAAACGTTCAATTGCGTTGGCAAGGGAATACGGATCATTTGCGGGTACACATAGCCCCGTGACCTCATGCTGAACCAACTCGGGAATTCCCGCCACTTGTGTTGAAATCACAGGCGTTCCTAATGCCATAGATTCTAATAAAACTGTAGGTAAGCCATCGCGATCACCATCTTCACTGATCACACAGGGTGCAACCATCATAGTAGCCGACTTCATTAGCTGAATAATCTCAGGTTGTGGCATCGCGCCGACCATTTTAACTACATCATCAATCGCTAAGGCATTAATTTGAGCTTGTAGTCCTTCTCTTAGTCCCCCCTCTCCAACTAATGTACAAGACAGCACGATGTTGCGTTGCTTTAATATTGCTAAAGCATCTAACAGTACATTAAACCCTTTTTTCGCGACCAATCGCCCAACGGCAAGAATATGGCGGTCTCGCATAGCAAATGCTTGATAAGGAAATTTATTTAAATCCATTCCGTTATAAATGCGTACCGCACTTTTTGCCTCGTCACCATACTTATCTTGTAGATAGGCAAGATTATAGTCAGACACCGTGATTGTTGCGGATGAATCACGCATTTTCTGTCCTAATTCAGTCGATTTTTCATATTGGAAATAAATATCTTTCGCATGTGCAGTAAAGGTATAAGTAATATCCGCAAAGATCGCAGCTTGCCTCGCCACCGTAGTCGCTTGCGTACCAAAATGTGCATGTAAGTGTTGAATACCACGTTGTTTAACTTCTAACGCAAGCAAAATACTTTGCCCGATTTCATGCACCGTCCCTTTTGCAACAGCTAATTTTTCAGCAAAGTTGGACAAGTGGTTAAATCCTTGATGGAGCAATTCCCAAAACGTTTCCGTATTGCGTTGCTTATCAACAAGACGTGTAACAGGCCCACGAACTTGTGAAATACCATCTTGGAAATGCGTTTCCATCACTGGGCCTAACGCAAAAATATCGATTCGGGTTCCTGCCCTCTCATGTGCTAAAATTTCATTCACAACAAACGTTTCCGAAAAACGTGGATAACGTTTTAACACATAGCCAATATACATCGGCTTTAATGCACTTAAAGTCGTTTTTTCCATGGTTAACTCCACAGTAGAAAGAGAGATAAATTAAGAATTAGCCCGTTTACTCAAGATAGATTGAACTTGTGTAACAACATTATCTAGCCCATTAAAACGCAATACTTCTCTGGCATTGAGCTGTTTTTTATTCCCGCTCATCCATGAAGAAAGCGCTTCTGGCGTAAGAGAATCAGGATGCAAACAATCGACGATTCCCATCTCGGCTAAACGAGAGGCTCGTATCCATTGTTCTTTCCTTGGCGTAACGCGGGGGACAATCAACGCGGACTCATTAAAGGAGAGTATTTCCGTTACCGTATTGTATCCACCCATTGAGATGATGCATTCTGCTTCTTGCATCAATTTGAGAGGTTCCGCAACAAAGTCTACAACATGCACTTCAGGACGAGTTTCAACCATGTCGTGAATTTGTTTACGTTGTGCTTCTGGCATTAAAGCACCAGTAATGAGCAAGCCATTCCAACCCGTTGGTAATTCTGCTTGCATAAATGTTTTGGCTAATTGAAAACCATCTTGCCCACCACCGACAACACAGAGGGCATAAGGCGTTTCAACACTTGATGAAATGACCGTATCTAAGCCTTGCACTTCCATACGGCGAGTTTGATCCAAATAGCCGACATACTGTAATTTTTCACAGATATCGTCATCAAACTGATATTCTTTAGCTAAATTAAATAAATGAGGATCGCCATATACCCAAATACTATTAAAATATAAGCGAATAATTTCTAAATTCTTCAGTTTCTTCCACTGTTCACGCACAGCTTCTGGTTCATCAATAATATCACGCAAACCAAGTACAATTTGAGCACCGCGACTGGCTAAAACAGGTAACACGGTATCTAACTCATTCATAGCACCACGTGGAACATTATCAATCACCACAATATCCGGCTCAAATAGATCCAATGTACCATAAATAATTTGCCGACGTACTTCAACTAATCGTTCAATATTATTGCCCAAAGAACTAGGAATGTATTTTCCTTCTGCGGTTTTGAAGTAACTAGGCATTGTTACTGTATCCGCACCTTTAGGTAATTTAAATGCCCCAGATTCCCTGACGCCCGAAAGTAACAAAATCTCTGCATTTGGACAGGCCTGCAGGACTGATTGAGCTAATAGCATATTCCTTCTAATATGACCTAATCCCATGGTGTCATGGGAATAAAATGCGATTCTAGGTGATAACGAAGGCTCATGTTTGCTTAATACATTTTGCTTCATAAATTTCTCTCATTTTCCTAAATAAATACAACATGACTTTCCAAAAAAATATAAATAATAAATAACTCTTGACAGATATTAACCGAGAAGCGCGTAAAAATCCACCTTCAAAAAGAGTAACGTTACTTAACGTTTCTCTAGATAATGTCAGTAGCATGCTCATTCAAGGCAAGCATGCTAGCTTCTGAGGTGCACAATAACATCCTTAACAGAATAGAAGGTTTCCATTCTACTGTCATTTTCACATGCAAAAATGACAGAACTATCCTCATACTCAATAGCATTAATCATGCTAAATGACATATGTACCTCTCTTGAGCTCGTTCACGCTTCTTTGCTTCATCCTTAAGGTTTACTTCCTTCTTAACCTTCTTATTTAAAATAAAAACCTCAATGCGGACTGTATTAAAAGCGTTTTGTGGTGGCTTAAGAGACGTTTTTCTGACTACTTATTCCTTTACACTTCGTGTCCTTTTACTTGTCTTATTGCCAATTTTCAGTGTTATTTTAAAATAAATACGATGAAGTCTATATCTATCGCTTTGGTGCCAATCTCACTAAACCAGAACTGACACTCGAAAATCATATCGAAGAAATCACAAAAGGCATCATCACGAAAGGTGGGGTGGAAATAAAACGTTTTTACGAGCTAACAAGGGGTAACTATACTTATCATGTTTTCTTTACTAACCCG
>JAQAHH010000002.1 GCA_030783905.1 Bisgaard Taxon 45
CTATTAAGACTTCAATAATTAAAATTTTTTAAAATGAAATCAATCAACAAGTGCCCACACAGATTGTCTGTTAGATTGTTAAAGAACAAAAAACAACGACGCGAGGTGTATCTACTATCTCGTACAACGTCGCGTCGTTGTGTGGGGCGTATTATAGGCATTTTAAAACCCTTTGCAACCCCTTTTTTGAAAAAAAACTAAATTTTTTATCAGTTGATATTTTTTTAAACATTATGCCTAAAATTTAGAATAATGCAGAATACTTTTCAGTCTTACACATCTAACCGTATTAATTGTTCAAATCCCCAAAAATGCAGAACTTTTTGAAATTGCATCTCATCATCAAAAGAGTGAGTGCAAAAAATCAGATTCTTTTCTGCGTTTTTAGGTAGCAGTTCTATCTTAGACAGTAAGTGTTTAACCCGTAAAGCAATCGCTTTACCAGAATCAACAAAAAAACGGACTTGTGGTAAACACCATTCGATTTCTTCTTTAATTAATGGGAAATGAGTACAGCCTAACACGACGGTATCTAAAGTCTCAATGGTTTCCCAAGGTGTAAGTTCTTTTTTTAACGCAATTAAATCAACCGCTTTACCATGTAACTTTTGTTCAGCAATTTCGACCAATTTAGTTGTGCCTAATTTTTCTACTGTACAATGCTGAGCATATTGTGCAATTAAATCTGCCACATAGGCTCTTTTTACCGTTCCCTTTGTCGCTAATAGACCAATATGTTTTGTTTCGGAACGTTCTGCCGCGGGTTTAATCGCGGGAACCGTCCCCACGATCGGAATGGAGAAATGAGCTCTTAATGCAGGTAACACTACGGTACTTGCCGTATTGCAGGCAATCACGATCAGATCCAAAGGAAAAGTGCGGTTGATTTTCTGACAAATGTTAAGGGTGCGCTGAATAATTTCCTCTTCTGTTTTTTCTGAATAAGGAAAGAAAGCATTATCAAAACAATAAAGATAATGACAATGCGGTAAAAGCTGCCTCGTTTCTTTATAAACGCTGAATCCGCCCATACCAGAATCAAAAAATAAAATAGTGGGTTGCAATGCGTTATTCATTTGATTGTTCTCGTAAAAATGCGCGGTGTTAAAAATAATTCTGCCACCACCATACTTTCTTGCCCAATCTGCATTAATGCACGACGAGCATAAAGTCCCGTTGCCTGATCTTGTGTCCATTCTAATCTTTGTCTAATACGATCAGGACGCATAAATAACCACTCCCCTAGTGCACGGTTCCCCAGTTGTTGTAATTCGATATGCTGAGCAAGTAAAGAATCAGGCATTAAGGTTCGAGCAAAAATCAATGGTGTATCTTGGTTTTTTAACATCACTTCTCGACACCAAAAACGCGCAGCTTTCTTTGGAAAAAATCGACGCTCATTATCGTTAAGAAAGGTTATCCATGATTCGCTTAGTACACTTACATGTACTTCACCAAAGGTTTGTGTGAGTGTTGCCGTCAAGGATGAGGATAGATTTAACCAAGAAGAAACAAAGGAAGGCACTGTCTCCATTGAGTGCTGCCAATCTGCATGTTGTATCAATTGGGAATAATCAGACATACGTATAAATCTCCCGTTGATTAATCCAACGCTGAATTAATTTTTCTGCTACTGCGGGCTGCTCAACAATCAAGCGACGCGCATAATATTGCACAGTTGGAATCATTTTGCGATCGCGCATTAAATTTGCCACTTTAAATTCTGCAATCCCCGTTTGTTTTGTACCAAGCACTTCGCCAGGCCCCCTGATTTCCAAATCTTTTTCAGCGATAACAAAACCATCTTGCGTATCTCTGAGGACTTGTAAACGTTGCTGGGAAATTTTTCCTAAGGGCGCCTTATACATTAGTACACAAAATGAGGCGGTTGTCCCTCGTCCTACTCGTCCACGTAATTGATGTAACTGTGATAAACCTAAACGCTCTGCATTTTCAATAATCATTAAACTGGCATTTGGCACATCTACCCCTACTTCAATCACCGTTGTTGCCACCAATAGATCAATCTCAGCCTCTTTAAATGCTTGCATAATTTCTTGTTTTTCAGTAGGTTTCATCCGTCCATGTACCAAGCCGATACGTAAGTGCGGTAGAATTTTGCGAAGATCTTCTGCAATCGCTTCAGCCGCTTGTGCTTCCAATACTTCAGATTCATCAATCAACGTACACACCCAGTATGCTTGGCGTTTTTCATTGACACAGGCATGATTCACTCTTGCAATCACTTCAGCACGTCTTTCTTCAGAAATTGCCACCGTCGTAATCGGTGTTCGTCCCGGCGGTAGTTCATCAATAATCGAGGTATCTAAATCTGCATACACCGTCATCGCCAGTGTTCGTGGGATTGGTGTCGCAGTCATAATTAATTGGTGTGGATAACGATTTGCTTTTTTCCCTTTTTCCCGTAACATTAAACGCTGATGCACCCCAAAACGGTGCTGCTCATCTACAATCACTAACGCTAAATCCGCAAATTCAACCTCTTCTTGGAATAAGGCATGTGTCCCCACCACCATTTGAACCTTTCCCGACTGAATATTTTCCAGTTCCGTTTGGCGAGCCTTACCTTTCACTTTACCCGCTAACCAGCCCACTTGAATGCCTAATGGTGCAAGCCAACGTCGGAAATTTGTTGCATGTTGTTCCGCTAAAATTTCGGTCGGTGCCATTAATGCCACTTGTTTCCCGTTATCAATCGCAAGTAATGCGGCTAAGGCCGCGACTAAGGTTTTTCCCGAGCCCACGTCACCTTGTACTAAACGCATCATTGGGAAAGGATGAGCAAGATCTTGTTCTATTTCTTGTGTTACGCGAGCTTGTGCATGCGTTGGGGTAAAAGGTAATTGCAATAAGAAACGTTGCTTTAAATCAGTACGATAAGATAAAGGATAAGCGGAAAATTGTTGTATGCCAACCCGCACTTTTTGCATCGCCAAATTATGCGCCAATAGCTCCTCAAAAATCAGACGTTGTTGAGCAGGGTGTGTCCCTTTTTCTAACGCCACTAAGGATACATCTGGCGGAGGACGATGTAAAAAACGAATTGCTTCTTTTAAGCTAAAAGGATGTGGATTAAATTCATTGGGTAAAATTTCTGCAATTTGGATATGCTCAAGTACAGCTAAGGCTTGATCAGTCAGCTTACGTAAGGAATTTTGTTTTAATCCCTCAGTGGTAGAATAAATTGGGGTTAAGGTTTCTTCTAAAATTAAAGGGGCGTTATCGCGAATGATTCGATATTCAGGGTGATGAATTTCTGCCATAAAGCGCCCACGTTTAACCTCACCAAAGGCTTTTACTCTTGTCCCCGGTTGAAGACTATTTTTCATCCCCGCATTAAAGTTAAAAAAACGTAGCATAATTTTTGATGTCCCATCAGAAAGAGAAACAGTCAAAATTGGCCGTTTACCAAACTGGACTTCACAAGTTTGTACCATACCTTCAATTGTGGCATAGGCATCAGGGCGGAGATCATTTATTGGCGTAATTCGAGTACGATCTTCATAACGAGTGGGTAAATGAAATAATAAGTCTTGGAGATTGTGAATACCAATCCGTGTAAGTTTGTCGGAAATTGCAGCCCCTACGCCAGAAAGTGTGGTCAAAGGGACCGCATCAAGGAATTGTGTGGTCATTGATTGATATTACGTTCAATATTAACAAAACCTGGCAGTGCTTTGATTTTACGAATAATATTAGCTAAATGCTTAGTGTCTTTTACCGTTAATAACACAACGATTTGATATAAACGCCCTTCCTGCTCTTCTGTCCAAATACTTTGAATATTGCTTTCTAAAGAAGAAATTAATGTGGTTAAATTTGGTAAAGCACCCTGTTGGTTGATGAGTTCAATGCGCAGCTCTGCCTCGAAGTCGATCATATTATCGCTTTGTTCCCATTCTACTGGCATATAATGTTCTGGGTTTTCTTTCCAATTTCTGATATTTGAGCAACACTCATGGTGAATCACCAAACCTTTACCGGAGCTCGTATAAGCAACAATAGGATCACCTGGAATGGGATGACAGCATTGGGCAAAAGTAGTAAGTAATCCACCCGCACTTTTAATTTCAAAATTCGCTTTATTGTTTGTCAGATCACCATCCGTATCAATTTCAATCGCTTCGCCCAATAGACGATAAGCAATGACTGCACTCATTTGATTACCCAAGCCAATTTCCATTAATAAATCGTCAAATGTAGCTAATTTCAGCTCAGTCAATAAATTTTGTACCCTATCTTTATCTAGGTCCTCTAATTTTGTCGGTGCCAGTGCACGTGTTAACTGGCGTTTACCTAATGTAATTGCCTCACCACCACGTAAGTTCTTAAGGAAACTGCGAATATTGGTTCGAGCTTTTGCGGTAACCACAAAATTTAACCAACCTGCACTTGGTTGGGAGTTTGGTAAGGTAATAATATCCACGGTTTGCCCAGAGGTTAAGGCTTGTGATAAAGGATAGGATTTACGATCAACATTGGCTGCAATGCAACAATGACCAATATCCGTATGCACCGCATAAGCAAAGTCCACGGGGGTGGCACCAACAGGTAATTCAACAATTCGTCCTTTTGGTGTGAAAACATAAATTTCTTTCGGGAAAAACTCAGATTTGACGCTTTCAATAAATTCAAAAGAATTTCCGACACTTTGTTGTAATTCAATTAGGCTTTGTAGCCAACGTTGTGCGCGAATTTGTACTGTTGTACTATCATTTTTACCCCCCTCTTTATAGGCCCAATGCGCTGCCACGCCCATTTCAGCCATTTGATCCATTTCTTCCGTACGAATTTGGACTTCAACAGGCACACCATGTGGACCAATCATAGAGGTGTGTAACGATTGATAACCATTGGCTTTGGGTACTGCAATATAATCTTTCACTCGACCCGGTCGTGGTTTATACAACCCGTGCATTTGTCCTAACACGCGGTAGCACGTATCGATGTCTTTTACCACCGCACGGAACGCATAGATATCCATGATGGAATGAAACTGTTGATCTTTCAGTTTCATTTTCTGATAAATGGCGTAAAGATGTTTTTCTCGCCCAAAAACACGTGCTTGAATCCCGACATCTTCTAAACGCCCTTTAATTTCATTGGTAATCCGCTGAATCATATCTTTACGGTTCCCACGCGCGACTTGTACGACTTTTTGTAACACTGCATAGCGCTGTGGATGCATCGCCTCAAAGCCAAGATCTTCAAGCTCATTTTTAATATGCTCAATACCTAAGCGATGCGCCAGTGGGCTGTAAATTTCTAGCGTTTCTTTGGCAATACGACGACGTTTATCTGGTCGTAATGAACCAAGGGTACGCATGTTATGCGTTCTATCCGCCAGCTTAATCAATACGACTCGAATATCCCGTGTCATGGCGAGAATCATTTTGCGGAAGTTTTCAGCAGCGGCTTCTTTGCGAGTACGGAATTTCAATTTATCAAGTTTTGATACCCCTTCCACAATTTCTGCCACACTGGCACCAAATTCTGCTTTCAATTGTTCTTCTGTATACGGCGTATCCTCAATGACATCATGTAACAATGCGGCCATCACGGCTTCGTGATCCAAACGCATTTCGGCAATAATTGATGCTACCGCTACAGGATGAGTGATATAAGGTTCACCACTCGAACGAGATTGCCCCTCATGCGCATCACGAGCAATAATATACGCACGTTTAACAAGTTCTATCTGTTCTGGCGGTAAATACGCCTCAATAATGCGATTTAGACTTTCAAAAAGATACAAGGGGCACCTAACTTAGTTCAATGTGATTTTCTGAAAACGTCGTATAAAATGACCGTACTTTTACTGATTAGATAATAAAGACACTGCGTGTAATTCCGCGTTTTCTTTTTCTAGCGCATCATAGCGTTCTTGGGCGTTCATAATCTCGTTATTAATTAACCCTTTCTCAATTTCACGTAACGCAATCACTGTGGGTTTATCGTTGTCCTCTGGTACCAAAGGTTCACGAATATGTAACTGTAATTGTCTTGCGCGACGTGCTGCGGTTAAAATTAAGTCGAAACGGTTACCAATCTTTTCTACCGCACCTTGTACTGTGACTCGAGCCATATATTACTCCATCTCTTATTAGTCAAAAAAATGTTAAAAAGGGGGCATATGATACTAAAGAGTGCCCTATTTTGCTAGCAATTGTTCAATCAATGCCTGATTTTGCTTTTGCTGATGCGTTAACGTTAAACGCTCGGCTCTTAAAATGGCTTGAAAGTCAGCTAAGGCTTGTTCAAAGTCATCATTGACAATCACATAATCGTATTCATTATAATGGGATATTTCATCGATTGCTTTCGACATACGTGCGGCAATCACTTCTGCACTATCTTGCCCACGTCCAATCAAACGACGCTCTAATTCTGTTAAAGAAGGCGGCAAAATAAAAATACTTTTTACATTAGGAAGCTTTTGGCGAATTTGCTGTGCACCTTGCCAATCAATATCGAGAAACACATCGATCCCTTTAGCTAAATTTTCTTCGATAGCGGGTAAGGATGTACCATAATAATTGCCACCAAATACTTTTGCGTACTCCAAAAATAAATCTTGTTTAATTAATGACTCGAAAGTTTCCACTGACACAAAATAATAATGCACCCCCTCTTGCTCACCTGGACGCGGCGATCGGGTGGTATGCGAAACTGATACCATCATGTTATGGTGTTGTGGTTGATTTAATAGTGCTGAAATTAATGAGGACTTTCCCGCGCCACTCGGTGCTGAAAGAATATATAAATGACCTTGTGCCATAACGTCTTCCTTTATAATGAATGATACCGATTATTATGCCGATAAATCCACTAAAAATCAGCTAAAAATGAAAAAGTGTGTTGTATTTTTAAAAATTTAGCCTTCGATTATCTCGCCACTTTCAACGTCTTCAAATGCCATAGAAACTGAATTCACACAATAACGTAATCCTGTTGGCGGAGGACCATCTTGAAATAGATGACCCAAATGTGAATCACATTGCCCACAACGAATCTCAACGCGTGGGTGTGATAATTTATAATCATCCAAATAACGTATGGCTTCAGGTGAAATGGCTTCAAAAAAACTGGGCCAGCCACATCCCGCATCAAATTTTGTATCAGATACAAATAACGGAGAATGACATACCACACAACGGTATAGCCCTTTCTTTTGTTGATCGAATAATTTGCCCGAGAATGGATATTCAGTGCCCTGATTTAAGCAAACATGCACCTGAATATCCGTCATTTCTTCTCTTTTTTTCATGTTATTTCCTCATAAAAAACGAGCACATTCTCTGTTTTAAAAAATAGAAAAAAATTACACAAGCCCGATATTTTATTATTTTGACATAGATCACAAAAAGTTTATCTGCTATTGTTTTCCCTGTCGTCTGGTTTCACAACTGAAAAAAAACCGTGCTATAATCCTTTGCGACAAAAACAAAAATGAAACACGCCATTTTTGTTCTCTGTAACCGTTTTGTTTAACTTTAAATATAGGTGAAAATCTTATGGCAATTAAAATTGGTATCAACGGCTTTGGCCGTATCGGTCGTATCGTATTTCGTGCTGCACAACATCGTGATGACATTGAAGTAGTCGGTATCAACGACTTAATCGACGTTGAATATATGGCTTACATGCTTAAATACGATTCAACTCATGGTCGTTTCGATGGTACTGTAGAAGTAAAAGATGGCAACTTAGTGGTAAACGGTAAAACTATCCGTGTGACTGCTGAGCGTGATCCAGCTAACTTAAAATGGAACGAAATCGGTGTGGAAGTTGCTGTTGAAGCGACTGGTTTGTTCTTAGATGATGCAACTGCACGTAAACACATCACTGCGGGTGCGAAAAAAGTTGTCTTAACGGGTCCATCTAAAGATGCAACACCAATGTTTGTAAGTGGTGTAAACTTTGATTCTTATGCAGGTCAAGATATCGTATCTAACGCTTCTTGTACAACGAACTGCTTAGCACCATTAGCGAAAGTCATCAATGACAAATTCGGTATTAAAGATGGTTTAATGACAACAGTTCACGCAACAACTGCAACACAAAAAACTGTTGATGGTCCATCATTAAAAGACTGGCGCGGTGGTCGTGGTGCGGCACAAAATATCATCCCATCATCAACAGGTGCAGCGAAAGCAGTAGGTAAAGTAATTCCTGCCTTAAATGGTAAATTAACGGGAATGGCTTTCCGTGTTCCTACACCAAACGTGTCTGTTGTTGACTTAACTGTTAACTTAGAAAAACCAGCAACTTATGCTGAAATCTGTGCAGAAATCAAACGTGCTTCAGAAAACGAAATGAAAGGTGTGTTAGGTTACACTGAAGATGCAGTAGTTTCTACAGACTTCAACGGTTGTGAATTAACCTCTATCTTTGATGCAGCAGCAGGTATCGCATTAACTGATACGTTCGTGAAATTAGTGTCTTGGTATGACAACGAAACTGGCTACTCAAATAAAGTATTAGACTTAGTAGCACACGTTTATAATTACAAAGGTTAATTGCTCACCTAAAAAAACCTAAGCCTCTTGTTCTCACAAGAGGCTTCTTTTTTACTACGAATAAAAATAAAAAGCTGGATTTTATAGAAACCCAACTTTTTTAATTCTGATGATCACATTAAATACTTTTTTGCGTATTTAACTTATGATCGATTTAGTCTACACAACTAGTCACTATTTACTTATAGCTTGATCTAGTTTTTCACCTGCGTTTTGAATATCTTTACCTACACCTTTTGTGGTTTCACAAGCTGTTAAAGCGAAAGCAAATATTGCAGATAAGAAAATAGCAATGATTTTTTTCATTATTAAGCTCCTGTTTTTCTATATGACTTAAAATAAGTTCTCGACATAAGAACTCCTCTTCATCCTATACTATACAGTGCAAAAATGCAAAATCTTCTCTTTATTTTCACTCCAAATGACATCTTTCAAATTACTCTAAGCATCAATGAATTTTTGATAAAATTTCGATAAAAATAACTAGTTTATTTTAGCTAACAAGTGTAAGCTAAGGCGGTCACATTAAACTATAATCAATCAAGGACACCATGACTAATTTGAACTTACACTTTGTTAATCGCATCCGCGAACAAGCCAAGCTCTTATTAAATGAAACTGCCCTACGTTACCGCACACCTTCAGGTTGGGAAAATATCTCTTGGCACCAATTGCAACAATCTCTCGACACCTTTTCTCATGCGCTCTTAGCCAATCATATTGAGGTGCAAGATAAAATTGCAATTTTTGCCCACAACATGCCACGTTGGACGATTGCCGATATTGGAGCAATGCAAGTACGCGCCGTTGTCGTGCCAATCTATGCAACCAGTGCCGCCAAACAAGTCGAATATATTCTTAATAATGCGGATGTCAAAATCCTGTTTGTCGGCGATCAAGAAGAGTACAACTGTACGCTAGAAATCATCGATGCTTGTCCACAAATACAAAAAATTGTCACGATGAAAGACAATGTGGACTTACAAAATCACCCTAAAGCATGTAATTGGCAAACGTTTCTGGATGAAGGGAGTGTACTACAACAAGAAGCACTTCAAGAACGCCTTGCCCAAAAGCAATTAAAAGATTTATTCACCTTAATTTATACTTCTGGAACGACTGGTGAACCCAAAGGAGTCATGCTTGATTATGCTAACCTTGCTCACCAGTTGAAAGCGCATGATGAAGCATTCACAACATTAAACATCAGTCAATATGACACCTCGCTTTCCTTTTTGCCTTTATCACATATTTTTGAACGAGCTTGGGTTGCCTATGTGTTACACCGCGGTGCCGTCAATTGCTATCTCGAAGATACCAATAAAGTACGCGAAGCACTTAGCGAAATTCGTCCGACACTGATGTGTGCCGTGCCACGTTTTTATGAAAAAATTTATACCGCCGTTTGGGATAAAGTCCAAAAAGCCCCTTTACTGCGTCGCATGATTTTCAATTGGGCCATCTCCGTTGGACAAAAACGCTTTCATTTTATTTCACAAAAACACCCTATCCCTTTTATCTTACGGCACCAATATACGTTAGCCGATAAGTTAGTATTATCTAAATTACGCCAATTGCTCGGTGGACGCATCCGTATGATGCCTTGCGGTGGTGCTAAGCTAGAACCCAATATTGGGCTATTTTTCCACAGTATCGGTATTAACGTTAAGCTTGGTTATGGTATGACAGAAACCACCGCAACCGTATCTTGTTGGGAAGAAGGGCATTTCGAGCCCCATTCCATTGGTACCTTGATGCCTGGTGTAGAAGTCAAAATTGGTGAAAATAATGAAATTTTGGTGCGTGGCGGGATGGTCATGCGAGGTTATTATAAAAAACCACAAGAAACAGCAGAGAGTTTCACTGAAGACGGTTTCTTAAAAACGGGTGATGCTGGGGAATTTGATGCACAGGGTAATTTGTATATTACGGATCGTATCAAAGAACTCATGAAAACCTCCAATGGCAAATATATTGCACCACAATATATTGAAACCAAGGTAGGTAAAGATAAATTTATTGAACAAATTGCCGTCATTGCAGATGCGAAAAAATATGTTTCCGCTCTGATTGTACCTTGTTTTAATAGTCTGGAAGAATACGCCAAGCAATTAAATATCAAATATCATGATCGTTTGGAATTAATTAAACACTCTGAAATTATTCAGATGTTTGAGCAGCGCATTAATGACTTACAAAAAGAATTACCAAGCTTTGAGCAAATTAAAAAATTCACTTTATTGCCCCAAGCATTTACGACTAAGATGGAAGAGATTACGCCAACCTTAAAACTGCGTCGTAAAGTTATTTTGGAGCGCTATAAAGCACAAATTGAAGCAATGTATAAAGAATATACCCATAAAAAAGACTAATTAATAAAGGGCTTCAGTTTGAAGCCCTTTATTTTCACGGAAAAACAACCGCACATTATTTACTTAAGCAAGAATAATAGCTGTCCGCGGTGTATTGGAGAAAATTCGCATAAGAGTTAACCCCTAATTTCACTGCATCACCCATTGGATCTAAGCGTCCAACGTGTACGCCGGTACCTTTACTTAAACTTTCAATTACTTTCGGTGTAAACTGTGGCTCCGCAAATAAGCAATTCACTTTATGTTCTTTAATTTCCTGTTTAATTTTCGCTAATGTTTTTGCTCCTGGTGCAACCAATGGATTAATCGTGAAGTAACCCGTTTGTTTTAAGCCATAAGCATTATTGAAATAGCTATACGCATCATGGAAAACATAGAACCCTTTTTCTTTAACTGGTGCGAGTTGCTGTTTAATTTTCTCACTTTGTGCCGCTAAAGTGCGGTTAAATTCTGCTAAATTTTGCGCAATTTTCTCTTTTTTCTCTGGATAGGCTTCCGTTAAACGTGCAGCTAAGCGCGTCGCAACAATTTTACTTATCTCTGGTGAATACCACACATGCCAGTTAGTACTGTGATCATGATCGTGTCCATGCTCGTGTGCATGATCATGTTTATGATCGTGATCATGCTCGTGCTTGTGATCATGGTCATGCTTGTGGTCGTGGTCATGCTTATGATCATGGTCGTGGTCATGCTTGTGGTCGTGGTCATGCTTGTGGTCATGGTCATGCTTGTGGTCATGTGCTTCACCTTCAAGCAAACCACCAATTTCCGCAAAATCAGCAATGCTTAGCACCTTTTTAAATGGCATTGGACGTAATGCTTTATCAAGGAAAGCGTCAATATCTTCCCCGACCCATAAGATCAATTCCGCGCCCTGTAATTTTTGTACATCTGAGGGTTTTAAACTGTAATCATGCGGTGAAGCGCCTGCAGGCACCAATACGTCTGTCTCTGTTACTCCATCCGCAATCGATGATGCAATAAAGCCCAAAGGTTTAATTGACGTGACAATCGTCGCATTTGCCACCGTTGCTAAAGATGCAATACTTGCCGCTAATGCAGTTTTTTTCAATGTCTTAATGAAACGCATCATTTTTCTTCCTTCTATTGTAAGATTGACAACAAAATTTCGAATTAGCCTACTCTTTTTTCCTCATAATTGCCATCTTTTTTTTAGCTAAAAAATAAGTTTATCTAAAAAAGGTGAAACATCGTTCACCTCTTGTTTGCCACTTTTAACCTAACAGCTTATCAATCACACGAGAAACAGCAAAAAATCCAAAGGTTGCGGTAATCATGGTGGCGGCACCAAAACCATTGGCACAATTCATCGTTGCAGACACTTCACAACGGCCATCCATTTTAGGAAAAATTAAAGGTTGTGAGGAAAATACACAGTCTACACCAAACTTTCGTTTTGGATTCTGACTAAAATGGTAGTCCTTGCGTAACAATGAGCGTACTTTTGCCATCAGTGGATCTTGAATCGTCTTACTTACATCAGCAATTTGAATTTGTGTTGGATCCGTTTGTCCCCCCGCACCCCCGACAGTAATCATGCGAATTTTATGACGTTTGCAATACGCAATCAGTGCCGCTTTTGTTTTTACACTGTCAATCGCATCAATCACATAGTCATAGCCTTTTGACAAATAGTCCGCTAAATTTTCAGTAGAAATAAAATCATCAATAATCTCAACTTTACATTCAGGATTAATCAACGCCACACGCGCTTTCATTGCCTCTGTTTTTAATTGACCGATATTGCCAGAGAGGGCATGAATTTGACGGTTAATATTGGTCACACAAATATCATCCATATCAATTAAAGTAAGCTTGCCAATACCTGAACGGGCTAATGCTTCTACGCACCAAGAGCCTACCCCACCAATACCAATGACACACACATGAGATTGCCTTAAACGTGCAAGCCCTGCTGTGCTATATAAACGTGCAATGCCGCCAAATCGTTGTTCATAATTATCCACTCTGTCCATTATTGCAATACCCACACACGGCCATAATGTTTTGATAAACCTGCAATATGTCCCGCCTCATCACCAATACCACGGTACAAATCAAAATGATGTCCTTTCACGGCGCCGCCCACATCAAGCGCTACCATTAAATGTAGTTTATGCTCACCAGTCCAATTGCCGTGTTTATCCATTTGAGGGACTTCAACCAACAGTAAACTACCTAACGGAACAACACTACGATCGGCAGCAAGTGATGCCATCGGTACTAAAGGCACGCCTGCTGCACCTTTCACTTTGCCATAAGGATCATTTTTAAAATACACATAAGATTCATTCCGTTCTAAGAGTGCTTGTAAGCGGGAAGGATTGGCGTTCGCCCAATCACGAATCGCTTGAATCGACATTTTCTCTTTGGCGATTTCTCCCTGTTCCACTAATAAACGACCAACACTGGTATAAGGGAACCCATTTTGCCCTGCATAAGCAAAATAATTTAACTTACCATCACCAAAATCCACATAGCCACTACCTTGTACGCCTAATAAGAAGTTATCTAACATTGAGTCACTGTAAGCAAGCTCTAACCCTTTGCGAGCTAATGCACCTGCATAAACTTGAGCACGGGTGAGACGCTTTTGTTTAGGTAAAGCGTAAATCGGTTGATTATATTTACCTTGTTGACTACGGCGGGCATGAATCACTGGAGAATAATAGCCTGTCATTAAGACATTTTGATAACCATCAAACCCTTTCATCAATTGTGGTTGAATACCAAACTGTGACAATTTATCCATATTGCCACCAGCCAGTACCCAATTGGTGACTTTGACATAACTGTGGTCAAATTGATCAGCCAGCTTATTGGAATAGCTACGCACATGAGATAACTGGGTCAGAAAATCACCTTGATTAATCACCGCACTTTGATTTTCCACTTTCATGACCGGGGTAAAAACGGCTTGTTGATATTCACGTCCCGTATACTTCGCACCAAATTTTTGAGGATCCACTTGATTTTGTCCAGCGCTTACTTTCGGCTGTGAACTACACGCGACGAGCAACACTGCCGAGAAAAGTGCGGTCAGTTTGACTACATTTTTTGTCTGAAATAGCATTTTCTTTCCTAAATAATAATGACTCATTAAGGTTGCATACGCTATCAGAAAACCAGCTAAAAATACAGTCTGACAAGGTGCTTTTTATTGATACCTGATGATAGTTGATGAAAACAATAAAACACAAATAAGAATAAAAAACACGCACATCGTTTATTTTTATAACAAACAACACTTTTTATTTCATTTTTTTGTTGCAATAATTTTTTAAGCGCGTATATTGCACCTCCACAGACGCGGGGTGGAGCAGCTTGGTAGCTCGTCGGGCTCATAACCCGAAGGTCGTCGGTTCAAATCCGGCCCCCGCAACCAGATTCAAAAAAAAACCGTTAGCTCAACCCTAACGGTTTTTTTATACCTTGTTTTTTAGCAAGAACATCATATATAACAAGAGCAAACGTCTCTGCTCACACGCCGCCAAAACAAGAAAGGCAAACTTGAGGTTTGCCTTTATATATGTTGCTGTGAATACGTCACTTATTCTGCTTTTAACGCCAACTTATCTAGCAGTTTTTGGTGAATACCACCAAAGCTACCATTTGACATCACTAAAATATGATCGGTCGGTTTGGCTTCTGCCACAATTATGTCCACTAACTTATCTAAATTCATATTCCAAACCGCTGGTTGCACACACTGACTCACAATATCCACCACATCCCAGCCAATATTTTCAGGCTGAAATAAAAAGACATTATCCGCTCTGCCTAAAGCGGGCGCGATTTCCTCTTTATGTATCCCCATTTTCATGGTATTTGAACGCGGTTCTAATACCGCTAAAATACGGACACCACCACCGACTTTGTCACGAAGTGCGGTCAATGTGGCCAAAATTTCTGTCGGGTGATGGGCAAAATCATCATAAACCGTCACGCCATTCACTTGGCCTTTCACTTCTAAACGACGTTTGGGACTAATAAAGGTAGCAAGGGCTTGACAAGCATCAGGAATCGAAATCCCCGTATGATGTGCTGCAGCAATCGCCATTAAGGCATTGTGCATATTATGTTGCCCTACGACATGCCAATGGACCTCTGCTACTTTCTCACCTTGGTGGAAAACGCTAAATTGAGTGCAATCATTTGTGATACGTTCCGCGTACCAATCTTGGTCCTGCCCTAAAAACTGTTGTTCTGACCAACAGCCCATCTCTAAGGTTGCTTTGACACTCGCTTCATTAGCAACAGACAGAATACGCCCACTGGCTGGCATCGTACGGATCATATGATGGAATTGGCGCTGAATCGCCTTTAAATCATCAAAAATATCTGCATGATCAAACCCGATATTATTAATAATCAGTGTTTTTGGATTGTAATGAACAAACTTAGAACGCTTATCAAAAAATGCAGTGTCATATTCATCGGCTTCAATCACAAAATAGTCACTTTCCCCGAGTCGAGCGGAGGTGCCGAAGTTACCAGAGATCCCCCCAATCAAAAAACCCGGCTGACGACCGCACTTATCTAAAATCCAGCTCAACATACCCGTGGTTGTGGTTTTCCCATGGGTTCCAGATACCGCCAATACCCAACGATCACGCAATAAATGATCGTGTAGCCACTGTGGCCCCGACATATAAGGTAAGCGATGTTCTAATACATATTCCACGCAAGGATTTCCACGTTTCATTGCATTACCAATGATCACCATATCAGGCGCGGGCTGTAATTGTGTCGGCGCAAAATGCGGAATAATCTCAATCCCATTTTCCATCAAAAATGTGCTCATTGGTGGATAAACATGGGTGTCAGAGCCGGTAACTTTATAACCAAGTTGTTTCGCAATCATGGCGACACCGCCCATAAAAGTGCCACAAATACCTAAGATGTGGATATGCTTTACTGTCATTTTTTTATCTCTATTCGTTTATTGCCATAAAAAGTGTGTCGAAGATCACATTGTTAACATTCGACTTTTCTATGAGAAACCTAAGGTTGCTATAATAAATCAACTCATCAAATGAGTAAATTTATTAATAACAAGGAACAACATATGAAAACGTTGGGGCAATTTATTGTTGAAAAACAAGCAGAATATCCAAATGCGAAAGGAGAACTCAGTGGAATTTTATCCTCCATTCGATTAGTCGCAAAAGTTATTCATCGTGATATCAATAAAGCAGGATTAACCAATAACATTATTGGTACCTCAGGAGCAGAAAATGTGCAAGGCGAAACCCAAATGAAATTGGATTTATTCGCACATAACACCATGAAACAAGCATTAATAAGCCGTGAAGAAGTCGCAGGTTTTGCCTCCGAAGAAGAAGAAAATTTTGTTGCCTTCGATACAGAACGTAGCCGTAATGCTAAATATGTGATTTTAACTGATCCGCTCGATGGTTCGTCTAATATTGATGTTAATGTGGCGGTAGGAACGATCTTCTCTATTTATCGTCGCGTTTCACCTATCGGCACGCCTGTCACTTTAGCCGATTTTATGCAACCAGGTAATCGACAAGTTGCGGCTGGCTATATTGTTTATGGTTCGTCCACTATGCTAGTGTATACCACGGGAAATGGGGTTAATGGCTTCACTTATGATCCCTCATTAGGGGTGTTCTGTTTATCTCATGAGAATATTCAAATTCCATCGAATGGAAAAATCTACTCTATTAATGAAGGTCAATATTTAAAATTCCCGCAAGGCGTTAAAAAATATATTAAATATTGCCAAGAAGAAGATAAAACCACACAGCGACCTTATACCTCTCGTTATATTGGCTCATTAGTGTCTGATTTTCATCGTAATATGTTGAAAGGCGGCATCTATATTTATCCAAGTGCAACAAACTATCCAAACGGGAAACTTCGCTTATTATACGAAGGCAATCCTATGGCATTTTTAGCGGAACAAGCTGGTGGTATGGCGAGTGATGGCTATCGACGTATTTTAGATATTCAACCAACGGAATTACATCAACGTGTGCCACTTTTTATTGGCTCTCAAGAGATGGTGGAAAAAGCACAAGAGTTCATGAAAACATTTGGCTAATACTGAATGTAAAGAAATTAAAAGAGCCCTCAATTCATTTGACGGGCTTTTTTCCATTGCCTATTATATCGCCAAATCAGAACAGAGCTGATTTATTTTTATTTTATTTTTTACTTTATTTAGGAAAGTTAATTATGTATTTAAAAAAAATACTGATGGTAGGAGGACTGATGTTGCCCCCACTCTTGCTGTGGAGTTGTGATCAAAATGTCTCTCCTTTAACGATCATTAAACACCAAGAAGAAACACAATCACTCAAGCTATTTAATAATACGGTAAAAATTATACCCGCAGAACGTTATATTACACAAGACGCAAATAACAATGATCTCGCGGCAATGACTTACCATATTCAAAATTTGAGTAACAAAGCCATCAAAACGATCCTTTGGAATAGTGTGTATATTTTAGACTCAAACTCGCTCTATACCCATGACTTGCCGATTACGTTTGAGTCGCCACTCATTCCCCATGGCGAACAAACTATTGCCGAAACCGTGCCAGTGAAGAATATTCCTAAAAATAATAGACCGTTAGTGTTAAATCCTAAAAGCCCGATCAAAGTGATTATTATTGCAAGAGAAATTATTTTTGATGATGGCAGTAAAATCATTGTATCAAGATAAGAAAAAACATTTTGTATAAAATACTATTTTAATAAATAACACAACATCTTACTTACTTTTTGTTTTTCATGTCATTTTCCTCTTACCTAATATAAATAATCACCTCTACTTTACTTTTCTCCGAGCATGTCTGAGATCACTTTCTCAACTATCCGTATTTGCCACGGCTCAAATTGCGATTCCCTCATAGAATATGTCACTATACCTAGTGAGTAATAGGGCGTTGCTTACTTTTTCGTTTGATTTTATACCCGTCACCACGTTGGTATTTTCTTAATAAGATAAGGGCCGGTATAACCAATGTCGCTTGTTGCGAGTGTGGCAAGCAGTATGTCCCCCCCTTGTTGTGCTGAGTGTCTCGCTATTCGAGAGCAAATGGCTCAACCATTTAATTCACGTGCTATCCATGGCACTTGCCTCAATTACCGTACTTTTAGGGACATCCTGAGTGCGCCCATTTTTTTATCGTGCTTATCTCATCGAATTACAGAATAAAAGCAAAGCCCGCCCATAGTGGCAATGATGCTGACAGCAATAATAAAATGAGCAGTGTGGTATAGGCAAATGACCACTTTTTAAAGATATGAAGCCCGATAATCGTTGTCATCACTAAGTGCAAGGCAAAATACAGTACCCACGCCAATGGATTAACAAAATATGCTGTATTTGAAAAATACAGCAATAATCCCAACACACTGACTGCATTAAGTAACAAAGCAATCAACATCAATAGCGGTAATAAGCGGATGAAACCTTGTAAACGATTACGTGAAATGACTAAAGCAAGGTGAGTCAACACAATCCCAACCAAAACTTGCGCGAACAGATTATATTGCCCCCAGTAAAGTGGTGGAATCACCACAAACATGAACAAATAGCAAAGGCAACCTACCGCACCAATCAAGCTCGCTATCAACAGCATCGAACGACGTAATTTTGCTTCCTCCGGTTGTTGCCAAGTGGCAATCGCCACCGCAATCCCACACAGGCTCAACATATCAGTCAAAATAAAATGGTAGGTTGAAAAGAGGCTTAATAAAAACCAAACACCCCAAAAGAGAACAAAATAAAGATTAACTCGGCTTAAACGTCCGCGTTGTCCAGGACAAATTTGTCCTTTGCTGAAGACTAACACGCAACAGAGTTGGGCGATCAACACGGCAAAAGCGAGATGGGAAATCGCCTTTGGTGGCGACATTAAAAATAGCGTAAAAAGATCAATACTGAGTAATAACAGAACAGGGAAACAGGATAAAAGTGCGGTCAAAATCGGAGATGTTTTTTCTTCTGACATAGTAAGAATTTACCTTAGATAAAATGAATTCGCTCATTATGCAAGAATTTGAAAGTACGGTCAAAATTTCCTATTCTTTTCTCTGATTCCCTTCTAAAATAAGCGCACTTTAAACCGCACTTTTTGAGATCACATTTATGCTGTTAAGCGTACTCTACATTATCGGTATTACCGCAGAAGCGATTACAGGCGCACTGGCGGCAGGACGAGAAAAAATGGATATTTTTGGTGTCATCATTATTGCTGCGATGACCGCCATTGGCGGCGGCTCAGTCAGAGATGTCTTACTCGGACACTACCCTATTGGTTGGGTAAAAAATCCTCACTATTTTCTCATTGTTGCCGGTGCAGCTGTCTTAACGGTCTTTATCGTGCCACTGATTCGTCGTTTTATGCATTATTTTCATACTGTATTTTTAGTCTTAGATGCACTTGGTTTGATTGTGTTCTCCATTATTGGTGCCCAAGTGGCATTAGATATGGGACACGGATTTACTATTGCGGTCATTGCCGCCATCATTACAGGCGCATTTGGTGGCGTGTTACGTGATTTACTGTGTAACCGTATTCCACTGGTTTTCCAAAAAGAGTTGTATGCGAGTATTGCCTTGATCGCCACCGCCATTTATATTGGTTTACAGCAACTCAATATCGATCAAAATCTTGTGATCATTCTCACGCTGATCAGTGGCTTTATTACTCGACTTTTAGCCATCTATTTTGGTTGGGGCTTGCCGGTCTTTGATTACCAAGAGCAAGACATGGCAAAAAAGACGCAAGATGACAAATTACCGAAAAAAATAACATGGAAAAACTAATCAGGAAGCAAACGATGACCACAACGTTACAAGAAATGGGCAAACGGGCTAAACAAGCCTCATTTGTACTCGCACAACTCTCACAACAACAAAAAAATCAAGCTCTCGACATGATTGCCCAGCAACTCGAAGCCCAAAGTGAGAAAATTTTAGCGGAAAACCAAAAAGACATCGCACTGGCAAAACAAAATGGTTTATCTGATGCGATAATTGATCGTCTTTTACTGACGCCATCACGATTAAGTGGCATGGCCAATGATGTTCGCCATGTCATTTCCTTAGCTGACCCGGTTGGCAAACTCATTGATGGTGGCACGTTAGACAGCGGTTTAAAAATTGAACGCATTAGAGTGCCTCTTGGTGTGATAGGGACGATTTACGAAGCTCGCCCAAATGTCACTATTGATGTCGCAAGCTTATGCCTAAAAACAGGCAACGCCGTCATCTTACGCGGTGGAAAAGAAACACAATATTCCAATAAAATTTTAGTCGAGGTCGTGCAACAGGCCTTAGTTCAAGCTGGATTACCACAATATGCGGTGCAAGCTATTACCGATCCCGATCGTAATCTCGTCATGGAATTACTCAAATTGGATCGTTATGTGGATATGATTATCCCTCGTGGTGGCGCAAGTTTACATGAGCTTTGTAAACAGCACTCGACCATTCCTGTGATTGTTGGTGGCATTGGCGTGTGTCATTTATTTGTGGAGCAAAGTGCCGATCTTGATAAAGCGCTACCTTTAATTGAAAACGCGAAGACACAACGTCCAAGTACCTGTAATACGTTGGAAACACTCCTTGTCCAACATAGTATTGCCGCACAATTCTTGCCGAAACTGGCACAATACTTGTCGGCGAAACAAGTAAAATTTCATGCTGATCCAACCGCACTTGCTATCTTACAATCGGTACAAGCAGATGTTGAACCTGTTCAAGCACATCAGCTACGCCAAGAATGGCTTTCTTATGATTTAAACGTGGTGATTGTTGACGATATGGAACAGGCTATTAACCATATTCGTGAATATGGAAGCCAACATTCAGACGGTATTCTCACCGGTTCACAACAGCTTGCTCAACAATTTGTTACCCAAGTGGATTCAGCAGCAGTTTATGTTAATGCCAGTACACGTTTTACAGACGGGGGACAATTTGGACTCGGTGCCGAAGTGGCGGTCAGTACACAAAAACTGCATGCGCGTGGCCCGATGGGATTGGAAGCCTTAACAACCTATAAATGGGTTTGTGTAGGTGACTATAGCACAAGGGGCTAAACATCCTTTTTTACTTATAGTGGCCAAAGCTGGTCTCACAAAATGTATTTGACAATTTTTATTTGTTTTACCTTCAAACACAACAACGGAACATTAAAATAACGTGAACAGGAGCCAATCTATGTCTCATCTTTCTATTGCTAAATTTGGTGGCACGAGTGTCGCTAATTATGCGGCTATGTCCGCCTCAGCTAAAATCGTCATTAATGATCCCAATACTCGAGTTGTCGTGCTGTCCGCGTCCGCAGGGGTCACCAATTTACTCGTGGCGCTAGCAAATGGCTGTGACAACGAAGAACGCGCTAAATTAATCAATGAAGTTCGCCAAATTCAAGAAAATATCCTTTCTGAATTAAAAGATGATCGCCTAGTACGCAATAAAGTTGAAAAGTTACTGGCGAATATTGCCTCGCTTGCTGAAGCGGCAAGCCTAGCAACGTCTCCCGCCCTTACTGATGAACTGATCAGTCATGGGGAAATGATGTCTTCTCTGATCTTTGTTGAAATCTTACGGGAATTAAATACACAATCCACTTGGGTCGATGTGCGTAATATTATTGCCACAGATAGTCATTTTGGGAAAGCGATCCCAAATGATCAAAAAACACAAGAAAACAGTACACATATGTTGAAACCCTTGATTGATCGTGGTGAGTTGATTATTACCCAAGGCTTTATTGGTCGAGATGAACAAGGTAGAACCACCACATTAGGTCGAGGTGGTAGTGATTACTCTGCTGCATTATTAGCTGAAGTATTCAATGCAAAAGATGTACTGATTTGGACGGATGTGGCAGGTATTTATAGTACTGATCCACGAATTGTACCGAATGCGAAACGTATTGATACCATGAGTTTTTCGGAAGCCGCTGAAATGGCGACCTTTGGCGCAAAAGTGTTACATCCCGCCACATTGTTACCCGCAGTACGGAGTAATATTCCTGTTTATGTTGGTTCTAGCAAAGCACCAGACGCCGGGGGAACTTGGGTCACACGCGATCCTCAACCAAGACCCACTTTCCGCGCCATTGCGTTACGACGTGATCAAACCCTACTGACTCTTTCTAGCTTAAATATGCTACATGCACAAGGCTTTCTCGCTAACGTGTTTACGATTTTAGCCAAACATAAAATTTCTGTGGACGTGGTCACGACCTCAGAGGTCAGTATCGCGCTGACCTTGGATAAAACAGGTTCAGCTTCTTCTGGGATCAGTTTACTTTCAACTGAACTGATTGACGAATTAAGCCAATGTTGTAGTGTTAAAGTGGACAGTGATCTCGCTTTAGTCGCCTTAATCGGTAACGATTTACATATTACCTCCGGCATCGCAAAGCGTATTTTTGATACCTTAGCAGATTATAATATCCGTTCCATCAGTTATGGTGCAAGTACCAATAATGTCTGTATTCTGGTCGGCAATGCACATGCTGATGCAGTCGTTGCTGCATTACATAAGCATCTGTTTGAATAATGCTCAATAAAGAAACGGTTAAGTAAAAAGAAAGCATACTTAACCGTTTTTACCTTCTACAATTCATCTCTCTCCTCAAATAAAAACGTAAATTACATTGAGATTAATGTAAGAAAATAGTAAAGTAATCCGTTGTTCATTTTATTTATATACAAAGCTTAAGGCGGAAAATACTATGGGAAAAAGTGTTGTTATCTTAGGCGCTCAGTGGGGCGACGAAGGTAAAGGAAAAATTGTTGACTTATTAACTGACCGAGTGAAATATGTGGTGCGTTATCAAGGTGGTCATAATGCAGGTCACACCCTTATTATTAACGGTGAAAAAACCGTACTTCGTTTAATTCCATCTGGTATTTTACGTGAAAATGTGACCTGTTTGATTGGTAACGGTGTCGTACTTTCTCCTGCTGCATTAATGCAAGAAATGGGCGAACTTGAAAGTCGTGGCATTAATGTTCGTGAACGTTTATTAATCTCAGAAGCCTGTCCTTTAATCCTACCTTATCATGTCGCAATGGATCATGCGCGTGAAGCCGCTTTAGGTAAAAACAAAATTGGAACAACCGGACGTGGTATTGGCCCTGCTTATGAAGATAAAGTTGCACGTCGTGGTTTACGTGTTGGTGATCTATTCAATCGCGAAGCCTTTGCTGAAAAACTCAAAACCGTTTTAGACTACTATAATTTCCAACTAGTCAATTACTACAAAGCTGAAGCCGTTGATTTCCAAAAAACCTTAGATGATGTGATGGCCGTGGCTGATATCATCACCGGTATGGTCGCTGATGTGACAACTATTTTAGATAAAGCTCGTAAAAATGGGGACAATATCCTATTTGAAGGTGCACAAGGCACGATGTTAGATATTGACCACGGCACTTATCCATTCGTCACCAGTTCAAACACCACCGCAGGTGGCGTAGCAACGGGGGCCGGGTTTGGTCCTCGTAATTTAGACTATGTTTTAGGGATTATCAAAGCGTACTGTACACGTGTTGGTGGTGGCCCATTCACGACAGAACTCTTTGATGAGATTGGTGCAGAAATTGCGCGTAAAGGGAACGAATTTGGTGCAGTAACTGGTCGTCCACGTCGTTGTGGTTGGTTCGATGCAGTAGCGATTCGCCGTGCCATTCAGCTCAACTCAATTTCAGGTTTCTGTATGACCAAACTGGATGTGTTAGATGGTTTCGATGAAGTCAAAATCTGTGTCGCTTATAAAATGCCAAATGGTGAAATCCTTGAATATGCTCCATTAGCAGCAAAAGACTGGGAAGGTGTTGAACCAATTTATGAGACCATGCCAGGCTGGAAAGAAAATACGTTCGGTGTAACCGATGTAAACCAATTACCAGAAGCATGCCGTAACTACGTAAAACGTATTGAAGAAGTCACAGGTGTGCCCGTTGATATCCTCTCCACAGGTCCTGATCGCCTAGAAACCATGATTTTACGCGATCCTTTTACGGCGTAATCCGCTAGAGGCAATGATCATCCTAGATAAATGGAAAGCAGAATTAATCCGCTTTCCATTTTTTGTAGCTTTATTGATGGCCATAACCGCAATGATTGACAAAAGAAAACCAATCCATTCCAGCCTGTTAAACGATATCGAGCAACTATCCAATCATTCCCCCTCTTAACAAACTGACACTTTATTCTCACATTTTTTGATCTCGATCACATTTTTAATAAAAATTATTGAGAATAGTTATTAATTTCAAATAAAAATTTTCCCAATAAAACCAATTAGTAAGGCTTAATAGCGCTGTCTTTTCATCCTTAAATGAACATAAAAAACACTATATCTTGTGGTTGAAAATAAAATTTTAACTATATATAGTATCTCCATTCTTGGGTCATAGAGATAAAAATAGGGTAAAAAAATGGCGACGTTCTTTGTAATTAAACGTGATGGTTCACGCACGGGATTTGAAATCCAGCGTATTATTAATGCAATTAAAAAAGCCGCACAGGCGGTGAATATCGAAGATGAACGCTACTGTTACGCAATTGGACAACAAGTATGCGATGAAATCTTCACCCGCTATCAACAAGAAATTGATATCAGTCATATTCAACATATTGTCGAAAATGCGTTGATGGTAGGGAAATATCCCGAAATTGCGCGTGCTTATATTGAATATCGCCATGATAGGGATCTCGCACGAGAAAAACGTAGCCAACTCACACAGGAAATCGAAGGTCTCATTCAGCAAAGTAATGTTGAGCTACTTAATGAAAATGCCAATAAAGATGCCAAAGTCATCCCTACGCAGCGAGATCTATTAGCCGGTATTGTGGCAAAACATTATGCTAAACGTTATATCTTGCCACGCGATGTCGTAGAAGCACATGAGAAAGGGGAAATTCATTATCACGATTTAGACTACGCGCCTTTCTTCCCGATGTTTAACTGTATGCTTGTCGATCTCAAAGGGATGCTCAGCAATGGTTTCAAAATGGGAAATGCCGAAATTGAACCACCAAAATCGATCACAACGGCAACCGCGGTGACTGCACAAATTATCGCACAAGTCGCTAGCCATATTTATGGTGGCACAACCATTAACCGTATTGATGAAGTGCTAGCGCCATACGTACAGTTAAGCTATGAAAAACATTTAAAAAATGCCGCTCAATGGAAAGTACCCGAACCTGAAGCCTATGCGAAGGCATTAATTGAAAAAGAATGTTTCGATGCTTTCCAATCATTAGAATACGAAGTCAATACGCTACATACATCAAATGGACAGACACCTTTTGTGACCTTTGGCTTTGGTCTAGGGACAACTTGGCCGTCGCAACTTATTCAGCGTTCTATTTTAAAAAATCGTATCCGTGGCTTAGGCAAAAACCATAAAACTCCGGTCTTCCCAAAGCTGGTATTTACCATTAAAAAAGGCATTAATCACAGCCCGCATGATCCGAACTATGACATTAAACAACTTGCGTTAGAATGTGCATCTAAACGGATGTATCCTGACATTCTCAATTATGACCAAGTCGTGAAAGTGACAGGTTCTTTTAAAGCACCAATGGGATGCCGAAGTTTCTTAGGTGCGTATCAGGAAGAAGGCGAAGAAATACATGATGGTCGTAACAATTTGGGGGTGGTGAGCTTAAATTTACCGCGGATTGCAATTGAAGCGAAAGCCAAGCATTGTGCCCAAAGTGCGGTCGAATTTTATAAGCTTTTAGATCAGCGTCTCGCAATTGCCAAAAAAGCCTTAATGACACGTATTGCTCGCTTAGAACATACCAAAGCTCGCGTGGCCCCTATTCTATATATGGAAGGGGCGTGCGGTGTACGCTTAAAAGCAGATGATAATGTGGCTAAAATCTTTAAAAACGGACGTGCCTCTATTTCCTTGGGCTATATCGGTATCCATGAAACGATCAACGCTCTTTATGGTGACAAACATATCTATGACGATGAACAGCTTCGCCAAAAAGGGGTTGAGATCGTTGAATATTTACACGATACCGTGCAACGTTGGAAACAAGAAACAGGTTATGCTTTCAGTCTCTATTCAACTCCAAGTGAAAATCTTTGTGACCGTTTTTGCCGCTTAGATACTAAACAGTTTGGCCTTATCGAAGGAGTAACGGATAAAGGCTACTATACCAATAGCTATCATTTAGATGTGGAGAAGAAAGTCAATCCTTACGATAAGATAGATTTTGAACTGCCTTATCCACCTTTTGCAAACGGTGGCTTTATTTGCTATGGTGAATACCCGAATATCCAGCACAACCTAAAAGCACTGGAAGATGTCTGGGATTATAGTTATGACAGAGTGCCTTACTACGGCACAAATACACCGATTGATGAATGCTATGAATGTGGTTTCAGTGGTGAGTTTGAATGCACAAGTAAAGGCTTTACTTGCCCAAAATGTGGTAACCATGACAGCGAGAAGGTCTCCGTGACCCGACGTGTCTGTGGTTACCTTGGTAGCCCAGATGCCAGACCATTCAATGCAGGTAAACAAGAAGAAGTCAAACGCAGAGTAAAACATCTCTAGTTAATCCGACGTCCTGAGCATAGCTCCTAGACGTCGGAATTATAGAAAACAAGTAGGGTGAAGCCTATCATGAATTATGTCCAATATTATCCCACAGATATTGTCAATGGGGAGGGGACAAGATGTACACTTTTTGTCAGTGGCTGTACGCATGCTTGCCGAGGTTGCTACAATAAAAAAAGCTGGTCTTTTTGTGCGGGTCTTCCTTTTGATGAAAAAATGGAAGCACAAATTCTCCAAGATCTGAAAGACACACGAATTAAACGCCAAGGATTAACCTTAACAGGCGGGGATCCCTTACACCCAAAAAATCTGGCCGTGTTGCTTCCTTTTGTAAAGCGTATCAAACATGAATGCCCTGATAAAGACCTTTGGGTATGGACAGGTTATACGCTAACAGAACTCAAAAAAGACGAATTCCAACGTCAGATATTGCCTTACATTGATGTATTAATTGATGGTAAATTTGAACAAGACAAAGCGGATCCTAGCCTTATCTGGCGAGGATCCGCTAATCAAATCATTCATCGGTTTACACAATTAAGTTAAGGCCAAAAAAGCAATGACATTACCCAGTATGAAGAGAATCATACCTAAAATAAGGTTAAATTTCGCTGAATGTGAAAAGAGTTTTTCCCATTTTCGTCGTTGCTTTTGTATTTGCTGGTTTTGATATGCAGGTTTAACAACTTGTATATCAGACCAATCTTTTGAAACCAAAATATTACGCTCAGAAAGTAATAAAGAAAAGCGTAATAAAGCTAACATCCTTGCTTTTAGCATAAGTTATCTTCTCAACATAAAAAGGATAAATGAAACGTTAAACTGAAAATAATTTGCAACTATTTTGCCAAATAGTGCGTTTAATTTCTTCTGGCTTTTCAGCTCTTAATTCACATAAATGAGTAAAGATATTGGCAATTCTCTCTGGTCGATTAACTTGTCCTTGAAACCCATATATTGGCATATCAGGGGCATCAGTTTCTAATACGAGACAATCTAAAGGTAAACGACGAATCACGTCACGTGTTTTATTAGCGCGTTGATACGTAATCGTTCCCCCTACCCCAATTTTATAGCCGAGATCAACAAAACGTGTTGCTTGTTGATAGCTGCCAGAAAAGCCGTGGATAATACCATACATTGATGAAGAAATATACCGTAAAAAAGGAATAAGTTGATCATGTGCTTTGCGAGAATGTAAACTGACCGTTAGCCCGTATTGTTTTGCCAACATCAGTTGCATTTCAAGAAATTCGCACTGTTTTTCCCACAATCCGTCTTCTAACAATGTTGCGACTGCCCTGTCCAATCCAATTTCTGCAACAGCGCAACAATTGAAAGAACGTTTTTCCAACGCTTGCTGTAAGCTGTCTAAATCCGCATAAGTATGTTGCTTAATATACAGAGGGTGTAGTCCCAATCCGTAATATAATTGCTCAGGATACATTGCAGCCATTTGAGCCAGTGTTGAAAAATGATCAACAGATACCCCAACCATTAACATCTTTTGTACGCCAGCTTGTTCTGCGTGTTCAACTAATTGTGCAAGCGTTTCGCCTGTTTCTTGCTGTAAATAATCTAAATGGATATGTGTATCAAAAAATGGCATACAATTTTGTATTCTTTCTTTATGTATTGAAACTCAGCTAGGGGAGATATTCCCCTTGCCGTCAAAATAACAAGTAAATATAAAATAGTGAGGCGAAACAGCGCTACTCAACAGTGACAGACTGAATGACCACTGGCTCTTTCGGCACATCACGATGAAAGCCGACACGTTCTGTCTTCACTTGACTAATACGCTCAACCACCTCCATGCCTTCTACGACATGAGCAAAGACTGCATAGCCCCAGCCTTTTTCTGTTTCTGAACTAAAATTTAAAAAATCATTGTCAACGGTATTGATAAAAAATTGCGCAGTGGCTGAATGGGGATCAGACGTCCGCGCCATTGCAACCGTACCGCGCAAATTTTTTAAGCCATTATTCGCCTCATTGAGAATCGGTGCTTGCGTTTTCTTTTGTTTCATCCCCACATCGAATCCCCCTGCTTGAACCATGAAACCAGGGATCACTCGATGAAAAATTGAGCCATTATAAAATCCCGTTTGGCTATAATGTAGAAAATTCTGAGTGCTAATTGGCGCTTTCTCCTCTTCTAACACCATTTTAATATCGCCATAATTGGTATGTAAAACCACATTCTTTGCTTGAGCAGCACAAACAACGCCAGCAAGCAAAAGTGCGGTAATTATTCTTAACATTTTTTCTCTTCTCCTAAAAGAATCCCCTCAATTACGAGGGGAAACACTGATTATTCAACAGTCACAGCAGTAATCACGATAGTTTCTGTTGGGACATCTTGATGGAACCCTTTATTTCCCGTTTTCACGCCTTTGATCTTATCTACGACATCCATACCCTCAACAACTTCACCAAATACCGCATATCCCCATTCTTGTACCACGTTTTTACCAAATAATTCTTTTGAACGATGATCTAAAAAGGTATTATCTGCGACATTAATGAAAAATTGTGCCGTCGCAGAATGGGGATCAGATGTCCGCGCCATCGCGATGGTACCCCGTTTATTACTTAAACCATTATTGGCTTCATTTTGGATAGGCGCATTCGTCTTTTTCTCACGCATCGTCTCATCCATACCACCACCTTGGATCATAAATCCATCGATAACACGATGAAAAATTGTGTTATCATAGAATCCACTTTTACAGTAATTTACAAAGTTTTGCGCTGTGTTCGGTGCTTTTTCATGATCTAATTGAATTTTGATGTTACCCAAGTTAGTATGTAATGTAATCATATCTGTTTTCCTCTAAATGTTTTATATCATTAGATTATTTCATAAAAGCACATTAAATGCTATAAAGTAACTTTGTTTATAGCAAATTACGCTATGCTAAAAGTAGGGTCCTATTTATAACATTCCTATCCACTTAAGAGAACCAATCCATGCTAAAAATTTTTAATACATTAACAAGAGAAAAAGAAATCTTTAAACCTATTAATGCCAACAAAGTCGGTATGTATGTTTGCGGTATTACGGTTTATGATTTATGCCACGTAGGACACGGGCGTACATTCGTTTGTTTTGATGTGATTGCTCGTTATCTTCGGTATTTAGGTTATGACTTAACTTATGTGCGTAACATCACAGATGTGGATGATAAAATTATCAAGCGTGCATTAGAAAATAATGAATCTTGCAACCAACTCGTTGACAGAATGATTGCGGAAATGCACAAAGACTTTGATGCGCTCAATGTCTTGCGCCCTGATTTAGAACCACGTGCCACTCATCATATTCCTGAAATTATAGCCATGATTGAAAAATTGATTGCTCGTCAACATGCTTATGTATCACGCAATGGCGATGTCATGTTTGATGTCGAAAGTTTTAAACAATATGGCAAACTTTCTCGTCAGAATTTAGAGCAGCTTCAAGCAGGTGCGCGGGTTGAAATTGTCAGTATCAAGAAAAACCCAATGGATTTTGTGTTATGGAAAATGTCAAAACCGGGCGAGCCAAGTTGGTCCTCACCTTGGGGAGAAGGCCGTCCTGGTTGGCATATTGAATGCTCTGCCATGAACTATAAAGAATTGGGTGAGCATTTTGATATCCATGGCGGTGGTTCAGATTTAACGTTCCCGCATCATGAAAATGAGATTGCACAGTCTTGTTGTGCCCATGGTGGACGCTATGTGAACTACTGGATGCATTCTGGCATGATTATGGTCGATCGAGAAAAAATGTCCAAATCGCTAGGTAATTTCTTTACATTACGTGAGGTATTATCACTCTATGATGCAGAAAGTGTACGTTACTTTTTACTGACTGCACATTACCGCAGTCCATTAAATTACAGTGAAGAAAATCTTAATCTTGCGCACAGTGCCTTAGAGCGTTTATATACGGCATTACGTGGCACAGACCCCACTGCAGTCGCAACAGAAGGACAACATTATCTTGCAGCCTTTAGAGAAGCAATGGATGATGATTTCAATACCCCAAAAGCCATTTCAGTCTTATTTGAAATCACACGCGAGCTCAACAAACTGAAAAATGAAGATAAGTCAAAAGCGAATGCGCTCGCAGCACGCTTACGTGAATTAGCAGGAATATTAGGTTTACTCAACCAAGACCCTGAAGAATTCTTACAATCTGGTTCAAATAATGATGACGTCGAGTTGATTGAAGCCTTAATCAAACAACGTAATGATGCCCGAGCCGTAAAAGATTGGGCAAGTGCGGACTTAGCACGCAGTAAACTCGCTGAAATGGGCGTGGTATTGGAAGATGGCCTAAATGGCACTACTTGGCGTAAACTGTAACTAAAAAATCATAAAAAAATGGCAAGATGCACATCTTGCCATTTTTTTAATTAAAATCCGGCTTGTTTCTCGAGTTGCTCCACCAGTGCATCATCTAAATTTAATGCTTGCGCTAATTGGCTAAGAAATACGATTTCTTTACGCGACAAGTCCTGACATACCATACGTGCAGCAAGATAAACCTGTGTGGCAAGTGCGGTGTCGTTTCCAACCGTTTTGGCAATTTCAGTTACACTGAGTGGATGTGCGATCTCTTGCTCTAACCACTGTTGTAACGCAGGATCATCACCGCCTTCCTGCATAATCAACGCTTTTTCCGCTTCCTCTAGTACCCCATCCGAAAGCGCAGCCGCAATCATCGTGCGTAGAATAATCTTGCTACTGTCTTCTGTTTGTGGCGTTGCCACAAATGCCTCTTCAGAAAGCTCACTCGTACTGTGTTGCGCAGACTGATTTTTCTGATAATGTTGATAGGCTTTATAAGCTAAACTCCCTAACGCAGCTAACGATCCAAGTTTAGTCAATTTTGCGCCGCCTTTACGGCCAAGCACCATAGATAAAATCCCCGCTAAAGCGGCACCACCACCCACTTTAGTGATTGTATCCATTGTAGTATTTGGATTAGCTTTGTTTATCTGACCAACAGATTGAGTCACCTTATTTAAAACCTCATTTAACAAACGATTAAAATTCATGTTAGCTTTCCTCATAAAGTACCAATAAGAAATCAATTAGACTCTTTATCTTATAAAAGATTCACACAAACACAAGTTAAAAATTTCTAGGAAAATGACCGCTCTTTTTCGCCTTTAAGCTGCGCCATCAGCATTTGGGTTAAACGTCCAATTTCTTGCCAATTTTGTTGCTGAATATACTTTTTATCGACAAACCATGATCCACCACACGCAACCACATTAGGTAATGCCAAATAATGATTGATATTTTGCAAATCAATGCCCCCTGTTGGCATAATTTGTAACATTGAATAAGGGCCTAACAACGCCTTAATCATCGCAACCCCACCTGAAGCTTCCGCTGGGAAAAATTTCACTAGCGATATTCCTCTTTCTAAAGCGGCTTCAATCGCCATTGGATTATTCACACCGGGGATAATTGGCAAAGATAAACGCTAGCAAAGTTCAACAATTTTCGGATTGAAACCTGGCGTCACCACACAATCTGCCCCAGCATTTTTAGCTTGTACCACTTGTTCTGGAGTCAGCACCGTGCCTGCGGCGACAAAAATAGTCGGACGTTGCTGCTTAAGCAAACGAATGGCTTGTTCTGCTGCACTTGAACGAAACGTAATTTCTACCACAGGTAAGCCGTGTTCAGCTAAACAATCTGCGAGTGGTAAAATCGTCTCAGGCTGATCTAACGCAATCACAGGAATGACTTTCCAAGCGCGTAATTTTTCAACGACCTCTGCGGTGCGGTAAGCCATGTTTTTCTCCTCTAAACAGTTTTATGCTTATTGTTCAAAAACGCGGATTTTATTAAAAGCATCTGACAAATCCGAAGCAAAATTAATTTTCTGAATTTCATTTACCGTATTAGATTTAACAATCATCCGCAAGGGTTGGAATTGCATATTACACATATAAAGCTGTTGATGTGGCAACATATGTTGTACAAAGCGAGTTAATGCATGAATTCCCCCCGTATCCAACACTGTCACTGCATCGCACTGCAATACAATGTGCTTAATTTCATGATCGGTATTGACTGTTTTATCATGTAAATCGGCAAATAAATTATCTGCTGCGGCAAAAAATAACGGTCCACTAATACGATAAACGAGCACATCATTTAAATCATCAGGGTGAGCAATTTCAATCGACTTTGTCATTTCTGCAATAGTACGAATAAACAATAAACTCGCTAATAAAACCCCAACGGTAATGGCAATCACCATATCGAAAATGACCGTTAAACTTAAGCAGGTTAACAATACAGCAATTTCATTACGACCAGAGCGTCGAATGAGTTGAATAATCTGTGGCACATTCGCCATATTCCAAGCAACAACAAGCAATAACGCGGCCATCGATGAAAGCGGTAAATAAGATAAAGCATTTGCAAAAAATAGCAGTGCAAATAGAACCAATAACGCATGTACCACACTCGAAATCGGTGACACCCCACCAGCTTTCACATTCGCAACAGAGCGTGCAATTGCAGCTGTCGCGGTGATCCCACCTAAAAACGGTGCGGCAATATTGCCTAAACCTTGTGCGAGTAACTCATTATTAGAATGGTGTTTGGTGTCTGTCATATTATCTAAAATCACCGCACATAATAAGGACTCAATTGCGCCTAATACGGCCATTGAAAAGGCGGCGGGTAATAAGGCCTGAATCGTCTCAAAATTCCAAGTAATCACTTCACCTTGCGCATTTGGAATATCCCAAGGCAGGATAAACTCAGGTAAGGCATCTGGAATACCGAATCCCTGTGTACCATCTGATAACGTATATTGGAATGCAGAACCAATGGTGGCAACATGTTGATCCGCGTAAATGAAAGCTAAAGACAATAAAGTAGCAATAATCACGGCAGGCAAATGACCAGGAATAGGTAAACGTAATTTATGCCATTGGGTTAAAATGAATAATGTCACAACCCCAACTAAGGCATCCGCCCAATTGATTGTGGGTAATGCCGTGACAATGGTTTGTACTTTATCAATATAATGAGCAGGCATTTCCACAATCGACAAACCTAAAAAATCTTTAATTTGCAAGGTAGCAATAACAACGCCAATCCCACAGGTAAAACCGAGTGTAACGGGTAAGGGAATATATTCAATTAGCCGCCCTAAACGAAACAGCGCCATCACAACTAAAATCAAGCCAGACAACAACGTTGCCATCAGCAATCCCCCCAAACCAAACTGTTGGGTAATTGGATATAAAATCACCACAAATGCTGCGGTGGGACCTGAAACATTAAAACGCGATCCGCCCGTGACGGCAATAATCATTCCTGCCACAATCGCCGTATATAATCCGTGTTGAGGTGCCACACCACTGGCAATAGCTAACGCCATTGATAAAGGAATAGCAATCACCCCAATCGTTAATCCCGCAATAATATCGCGAATGAAAAATTGACGCGTATAACCTGCACGAAAACTTTCTTTTAGCGCACTAAAAGGCTTAACCGCTAAAAACACATTTTTGCTGAGAAACCATTTCTTCAACATATTAAAATAAGACCTACAAAATTTAAGAAAACAAGAGTGTTTATTTTATCTCAATTTAGCGCAACGTTTTATGTTCTAACGCAAAAAATACTTGACTAATTTCAATGAAATTCTTATAGTTCACACCCTATTCAAAACGGTGAGATGTCCGAGTGGTTGAAGGAGCACGCCTGGAAAGCGTGTATATGCGAAAGTGTATCGGGGGTTCGAATCCCCCTCTCACCGCCACTTAACAATATTCTTCATATTAACCCGCACTTTATTTTCTCTGCTGATACAGGCTTATTGCGTTGCCAAACGACCATATTGGCGCTGGATGAAAATAAATAAAACAAGCCCAAATACGGCGAATAAAGCGCCCGCTACGCCAATGTAGGCTAAGCCATAATGTTGCATCACTTGGTTACCCAATAGCGCACCGGCACCAATACCAATGTTATAAATCCCAGAATAAATGGCCATTGCCACATCAGTAGCATCTGGGGCAAGATGTAATACTCGAATTTGTAGCCCCAATCCAACCCCTGCAATACCTATTCCCCAGAAAAACGTTAACACAAACATGGCCCAAGTCTGTTGACTGGAGACGAATAAGAGAAATAGTGTCAGTGTAAGCAGTCCTACTGAAAAGAGAATAAAACGAATTGGACCGCTCTGATAGTAACGATTAAACAATAAACTTGCCGTGATACCAGATAGTCCAAAGACAAAGAGAACAAGAGTGGTGACACTATGCTCCATTGCACCGATTTGCAGCATAAAGGGTTCAATATAGCTATATGCCGTAAAATGTGCCGAGATAATAATCATGGTGAATAAATAAAGCCCAAGCAATAATGGGCGTTTAAAAAGGGTTGGTAGACTGCTTAAGGAACCGGCATTCTTGCTCGCTAAGCGCGGTAAAAGTTGATAGAACAACGCTAAAATACCTAACGCAATCAATGCAATAATCGCAAAAGTTGCTCGCCAACCAAAGGCTTGTCCTATTACGCGTCCGAGAGGCAAACCTAAAATCATAGCTAAAGAGCAACCGATCGCTAATAGCCCAATTGCTTGTGATTTTTTATCTTTAGGGGCTACGCGAATAACTAAAGAGGCGGTAATGGCCCAAAAAATAGAATGCGTTAAGGCCACGCCAATTCTGGCTAATACTAAAACCCAAAAATTCCACGCCACCACCGATAACAAATGGCTCAAGATAAAGAGCACTAATAATTTTATCAGCAATCCTCGGCGTTCTACTTTTGCGGTCAGTAACATGAAAGGTAATGACATCAAGGACACGACCCAGGCATAAACCGTGATCATTAACCCCGTTTGAGATACCGGCATATCAAAACTTTGTGCAATATCAGAGAGTAAGGCAACCGGAATAAATTCTGTTGTGTTAAAGATAAATCCTGCAAGGGCAAAGGTGATCACACGCGCAAATTGGCGCTGACGAGCGACTTGAAAAGGTAACATCTATTACCTCAATTTTTCTTTGATGAGATTTTTTAATTGGTGGCGTAAATGCTGCTTAAACTCCACCTTATATTGTGGGGAATAACAACTGTCGAAAAAACGGATGGGTAAGGAAAAATGTTGATACTGCGGCACCGTCAAACCTACATTCAACGTCACATCGCAATTCATTGTGTTTAAGTTGATCACACCTTGTCCCGTTACCCCGACTTGATCAATCTGAAAAGTCAATTTAGCTAGGTTGAGACGCGTCGAATCCCAAGCAAGAGAGGATTGCAAGTGCTGAAATGTGGTATTGATCTCTTTACTAGCGAAACGAGTCTCATCATAGTGAATCGGTAAATATTTCGTCACTAGCGCCAATAAATTTAAACCATTAAACTGCCCTGCCGGTATCTTTATTTCTAGTTGCCCTTTTTCTGTTTTATTATCGGTTAACAATAACTCACCAGCAATATCCGCCTGACCAGAAAATAAGTGCGGTAAATTCAACATCTTCTGCCAAGGCGTTAACGCAATATTTTCCCCAACAAAAGTCAGTCGCTGTTCAGCATTCACTTTATTAAATAACTGTAAATTAAACCGTAACTGAGGTTGCGAATCGGCATAGTGCATTTCAGAGGCGATAGACCACATCATAGGTTGCTTGGTGGCATCGAGTTGCCAAAAGACAAAACGCTCACCATTGACTTGGATATCATCCAAAATCATTTGCCAATCCGATGAGCTGTATTTGATTAAGCCCTTATTCAAGGCAATATCTAATTGTTGTGTATTAAATAAGAGCGGCTGCGCAAATCTCAGCGTCAGCAAGACATTAGCAAGGTGAATCTGATTAGCATCAATAAGGAAATCCCCTTCAATTTGTCCATTCATGCCGACTAAATCGGGCTTTTGCTGCCCTGAATACCCGATATTCATTTGCTCAAAGCGCACTTGTTTGATGCGTTTTTGTGGTGCTAAAAGTGACCAAAAATCGGATTGTAGAGATATATTTGCGACAGAAACCGAGCGTGCGTGTTTATCTTGCCACTTGACATTGGATAACAAAATTTCTGGCTGAGGGAAAAAATGAATATGGTGTTCAGAAAAGGTAATCTGCTTTTCATTGAGCGAGTGAGTTAATTCGCTATGGAAACGATCAATTTGCCAAAATACAAGCGCAAAGATCGCCACAATGACAGCACAAAAACTGATGGCGATCTTTTTCAACATGTTATTTATCCTCATCAATCCGACTGGCTACCGCACTCTGCTGATTTTTATATTTTGCATTTTTACGGCTACTATACGGACGCGCAGCATAATCACTTAAAATTTCAAAACTTAATGCACCAATAACCATATTTGGACGTAATGCTAAGGGTAACTTACCTGAGTTAAAAAATTCTAATACGATTCGACCTTCCCAACCTGGATCAATACGATGTGCCGTGACGTGTACCATTAACCCTAAACGCGCGAGTGAAGAACGCCCATCTAACCAACCAATAATATTAGCAGGCAATTTGACCGACTCTAATGTCGTGGCTAACGCTAGCTCGCCAGGATGTAAGAAGAATGCCTCATTTTCACCGATCAAAATTTCTTCGCTCATCACCGATTCTAGTTGTGCTGAAACTTGTTCTTTGGGACCACTGAGATCAATATAAGGCGCAGAATGTTCACGAAAAACACGAAAAGAATTACCTAGCCTCACATCAATGGTGGCACCATTAATTTTATCGTTACTTGGTCGAGGGGTTAACGCAATAATGCCATCATCTAAATAACGTTCGATATCAGTGTCGCATAGTCTCATTCTTCTACTCCTTATTTATTAGCGTTTTCCCAAAAGCTGTCTAATCTGCGCCTTTAACATATTAATCGCAATCCGATTTTTCCCCCCACGTGGGATCACAATATCAGCATATTGTTTAGACGGCTCAATAAATTGTAAAAACATTGGGCGCACTGTTTTGCGATATTGTTCCACCACCGATTCTAAACTTCGTCCCCGTTCTTTCATGTCACGTTGTAAACGACGAATAAAACAGATATCCAGTGGCGTGTCCACAAAAACAGACACGCTCACTTCATTACGCAACTTTTCATCAGTAAGTAATAAAATGCCTTCTAAAATAATCACTTTTTTGGGTTCAAAATGTTGGACTTGATTGGTTCGAGTATGCTCAACATAGCTATAGACGGGGATATCAACGGATTGACCAGTTTTGAGTGCTTTAAGATGTTCAATTAAGAGGTGTCTATCCATGGAGTTCGGGTGATCATAATTGGTTTTAATTCGCTCTTCCATCTCCAAATGACTTTGATCTTTGTAGTAAGCGTCCTCCGAAATAATGCCAATTTCCTCACAACCTAACTCATCACACAACTCCCGGTGAACTGTTGAAGCAATTAAGCTTTTTCCTGATGCAGAAGCACCTGCAATGGCAATAATAATACAAGATGGTGTTGATGAATTTGACATAACTTTCCCTAAAAAACCGTTGAATTGTTGCGTTGATCGGCAAATTATAAAGAAAAAAATCCACTTTTAATAGCATAATTCCAGTCCAGACAAAATAAAACAGCTATTTTGCGCATTTATATTACTTCAGTACAAAGAATGTCTATTTTGTGATAACTCTCACGGTATTCTGATTCACTTTATTGTAGGATTTAAAATCACTTTACGACGTGATGTCCTTGTGACATATCACGTTTTTCTTATCTAAAAAGGGGCAATCACGATGAAATTAAAAAAACTTTCTTGCGCTATTTCAAGCGCACTTTTAGTGACAGGATTACTTGCTTCACAGGCTTATGCTAAAGGACGTTTAGTTGTATATTGTAGTGCAACAAATGAAATGTGTGAGGCTGAGATTAAAGCCTTTGGTGATAAATATGATGTGAAAACCTCATTTATTCGCAATGGTTCTGGTAGTACATTCGCTAAAATTGAAGCTGAAAAAAATAATCCACAAGCCGATGTCTGGTATGGCGGAACTTTTGATCCACAATCACAAGCCGGCGAATTAGGCTTATTACAAGCTTACCGTTCACCAAACATTGATCAAATCGTCCCGCGTTTTCAAGACCCTGCTAAAGTAAAAGGTCACTACACTTCCGCAATTTATATGGGGATTTTAGGCTTTGGGGTCAATACTGAACGCCTCAAAAAATTAGGCATCAATGAAGTACCAAAATGTTGGAAAGACTTAACCGATCCACGTCTTAAAGGGGAAATCCAAATCGCAGACCCACAAAGTTCTGGTACAGCCTACACCGCTATCGCGACCTTCGTTCAGCTTTGGGGAGAAGATGCGGCCTTTGATTACTTCAAAAACTTACATCCAAACATTTCTCAATACACCAAATCAGGTATCACGCCGTCCAATAACACAGCACGTGGCGAAACCACGATTGGAATTGGTTTTTTACATGATTATGCGCTACAAAAACAACAAGGTGCACCAATTGAGATGATTGTGCCTTGTGAAGGTACAGGCTATGAATTAGGTGGTGTGAGTATCTTAAAAGGTGCGCGTAACTTAGATAACGCGAAACGCTTTGTAGACTGGGTATTATCAAAAGAAGGTCAAGAACTCGCTTGGCAAAAAGGCAATAGCTTACAGATTCTAACCAATACGACCGCACAACAATCACCCACTGCGTTTGACCCAACCACACTGAATCTCATCAACTACGATTTTGAAAAATATGGTGCCGCGGATGAACGCAAACGCTTAATTGGTAAATGGGTCGATAACATTAAATTATCCAAATAAGCAAACGATAAAGAGGGCAAACCATGAAAAAAACACATTTTGCCCTATTTGGCATATTAGCGGCCGGCTTAACGGTCGCTAATGTGGCAAAGGGCGAAGGCAGATTAGTCGTTTACTGCAGTGCACAAAATGTTGTTTGTGAAAAAGAAGTACAAGGTTTTGCAAAAAAATATGATGTCAAAACCACTTTTATTCGTAATAGCTCAGGCAGTACCCTAGCCAAAATTGATGCAGAAAAAAACAACCCACAAGCGGATGTTTGGTATGGTGGACCATTTGATACTCATTTACAAGCCGCTGAGCTTGGATTGTTAAATCCTTATCAATCCCCTAAGCTCAGTGAAGTCATGCCACCATTTCAAAAACTAGGTGATGGAAAAAGTTCGATTGTCTATATGGGGGTACTGGGTTTTGGGGTCAATACGGAACGCTTGAAAAAACTAGGTATCAATGAGGTGCCAAAATGCTGGAAGGATTTAGCTGATCCGCGTTTTAAAAATGAAATTCAAATGGCTGACCCACAAAGTTCTGGCACGGCTTATACTGCGATTGCCACTTTCGTGCAACTTTGGGGGGAAGAACAGGCATTTGATTATTTAAAACAACTTGATCAGCACATTTCACAGTATCCCAAAGCAGGCACCGCACCGTCACGCAATACTGCACGCGGCGAAACGACTGTTGGCATCGGTTTTTTACAAAACTATTCTTTTGAAAAAGAGAACGGTGCCCCGATCGAATTGGTTGTGCCTTGTGAAGGTACAGGATACGAATTGGGTGGCATCAGTGTGATTAAAAATGCGCGTAATTTAAAAAATGCACAACGCTTTGTGGATTGGGTGATGTCAAAAGAAGCACAAGAATTATCTTGGAAAGAGGCGCAATCTCACCATGTGCCAACAAACATTCATGCTGAGCCGTCACCTTATGCGCTCAAACCGAGTGAGTTGAACTTAATTAATTATGACTTTGATAAATTTGGTTCAAACGAAATGCGTAGTCATCTCATTGGAAAATGGGTTGATAAAATCAAACTCAATAAATAAATTAGGAGTGAGCATGAGAAAATTAAATATTTCCGCGATTTCCACCGCACTTTTGCTCGGTAGTGGATTGTTCACCCTTCAAGCACAAGCAGAGGGACGCCTCACTGTTTATTGCAGTGCACAAAATACGATGTGTGAGCAAGAGGTTGAGGCTTTTGGTAAAAAATATAATGTTAAAGTTAGCCATATTCGTGCGGGAACTGGCAGTATTTTGGCGCGCATTGAGGCGGAAAAAACCAACCCACAAGGTGATGTGTGGTATGGCGGCACATTAGATCCCCATTCACAAGCAGGCGAAATGGGATTACTGACGGCCTACAAATCACCTAATTTACAATACATCCCAGATGAGCTGAAAGACCCGGCGAAAGTGAAAGGTCATTACACTTCTGCCATTTACTTAGGGGTACTCGGTTTTGGGGTCAATACGGAACGTTTAGCTAAATTAAATATTCCTATCCCGAAATGTTGGCAAGATCTGACTGATCCACGCTTGAAAAATGAAATTCAAGCAGCGGATCCACAAAGCTCGGGGACAGCCTATACTGCGTTGGCGACCTTTATCCAACTTTGGGGAGAAGATAAGGCATTTCGTTATTTGTCCGATTTACACAAAAACGTGTCTCAATATACCAAGTCAGGTAATACCGCAACACGAAATACTGCACGTGGAGAAGCGGCTATTGGCATTGGTTTCTTACATGAACATTCCATCGAAAAAGAAAAAGGTGCACCTGTTGAGTTAATCGTCCCTTGCGAAGGAACCGGTTATGAAATTGGTGGTGTCAGTGTGATTAAAGGCGCGAGAAACCTTGATAATGCCAAACTATTTGTGGATTGGGCATTGTCAAAAGAAGCACAAGAACTGTCTTGGCAAAAAGGGGAAACCCATCAGATTTTAACCAATACTGAGGCCAAACAATCACCTTATTCTCTTGACTTTAAATCAATTAATTTAATTAATTACGATTTTGATAAATATGGTGCAGTAGAAGAACGTAAACGTCTGATCAAAAAATGGGTTGATGAAGTCAAACTCGCAAAATAGTTTGTATCGATCGCATTAATATGGTTCACTCGTTGTTCAACAAACATTTATCATGGTTGATTCTTAAAAAAGAGTTTTAATTTCTGCATTCAATAGGGCTCATCGCCCTATTTGAATGTTCTGTTACTGCTTAATTAGAGGTCTTTATGGAGCAGAAAAAAGCATTCACCTTAAACACCACATTGATTTGGGTGTTACTTGCCTTATTAGGCTTTGCCCTTTTACCATCGAAAGCCCTAGACTACGGTTTATGGGATTCAACGTCCGATGAAATGTTAGAAGCAATGGGATGGTATAACCTTAATTTGAGCTGGTCTTGGTTTTTAGCCGTGCTCATCTTTCCGGTGTTATCTTTTCTTTTCCCACAAAACAGTGCACAGCGTGCCAAAATAGAACTCGCACTCATCGTTGCGATTTTCTTATTTGTTTTCGTTTCTGCCACGGTGGCTCAATTTAGTCTCGGCTATTCAATCATCATTTTGATGGTGGCACTTCTCGCACTGGCCACCAATGCTCTTGCACAATTAAAAGTGATGCAAGGGGATAAATTTGTCATCGCCTCGTTGATTGCCATTGTGATGACAATTTTCTTCTTTATTGTTTACCCGACCTTTGCCATTTTGCTTTCCATGTTCTTTGATAATGGTGAGTTTAAACCGCAACAAGTCGCTGAAATTATCCAACAACCTTATGTGATTCGCGTTGTAGGCAACTCGCTTGCCGTTTCTTCTGTGGTCGGTGTGCTATCCACCATTTTCGGTTTAGCGTTTGCTCTCTATACCACGCGTATTGCTAAACGCACCGCCTTTATTGGTAAAATTTTCTCCATTTTACCGATTGTGACGCCACCTTTTGTGGTCGGTTTAGGGGTAACCTTAATGCTTGGACGGTCAGGGTATGTCACTGCTTTTTTAGTGGAATATTTAGGCTTTAGCAGTAACTGGCTATATGGTTTTACGGGTATTGTGATTGCCCATACTTTAGCGCTCACCCCTATGTCTTTTATGATCTTGGAGGGGGCTTTAAAATCCATTCACCCTTCGATTGAAGAGGCGGCTTATACGTTACGTTCAAATCGTTACCAAGCGTTCTTCCATATTATTTTCCCATTGCTCAAACCAGCATTAGCCAACTCATTCTTAGTGGTCGTCATCCAATCGCTTGCGGACTTCAGTACCCCACTTGTTCTTGGCGGAAGCTTTGACGTGATTGCGACCCAAATTTACTTCTATATTGCCGGTTCTCAATTAGATTATGCATCAGCCAGTACATTAGGTACGATTCTCTTAATGTTCTCATTGGCAATTTTTGTGATTCAATATTTATGGATCGGTAAACGCTCCTATGTGACCGTTTCGGGTAAATCGTACCGCGGTGATGTACAAGAGCTACCTAATGGTTTGAAAGGCATTATTGTCTTTTTCCTCGGTTTTTGGACATTATTTAACCTCGTCCTTTACGGCAGTATCTTCTACGGGAGTTTTACCGTGAACTGGGGGGTTGACTACACACTCACCTTGAAAAACTACCAAATTTTATTTGGACAAGGTTTTAGTGACGGGGCATGGCCTTCTTTAATTCAAACCGTGATTTTTGCGGCTAGTGCGGCGCCAGTAACCGCCTTATTTGGTTTACTGATTGCTTATATTACGGTTCGCCGTGAATTCAAAGGCAAGAAAACCTTGGAATTTTTAACCTTACTTTGCTTTGCCGTACCGGGTACCGTGGCAGGGGTATCTTATATTATCGCCTTCAATAGCTCACCAATTTATCTCACAGGCACGGCAATGATCATTATTTTATCGATGGTTATGCGTAATATGCCAGTGGGGATGCGGGCAGCCATTGCAGGCTTAGGTCAATTAGATAAATCACTTGATGAAGCCTCCCTTTCCTTAAAAGGTAGCTCCCTCAAAACCATTTGGTATATTGTCTTCCCGCTCTTAAAACCGGCATTGCTTTCTGCCTTGGTGACCAGTTTCGTCCGTTCAATGACCACGGTCAGCGCGATTATTTTCTTGGTCACCGCGGATACACGTGTCGCCACCTCCTATATTTTAAACCGTGTAGAAGATGGTGAATACGGCATTGCGATTGCATATGGTTCAATCCTAATCGTCGTAATGATGGCGATTATCTTATTCTTTGACTGGATCGTGGGCGACACTCGTATTTCACGTTCTAAAGCGAAAAAAATGAATTAATTGATAGGTAGTAAACTATGAGTAATAACGATTTCTTAGTGTTAAAAAATGTCACCAAAGCGTTTGGTAAAGCCGTCGTGATTGATAATTTAGATCTCAGCATTCAGCGTGGCACCATGGTCACCTTGCTAGGTCCTTCTGGTTGCGGGAAAACCACCGTATTACGTTTAGTCGCGGGATTAGAAAGCCCCACTTCTGGTCAAATATTTATTGACGGTGAAGATGTTACCAAATCTTCTATTCAAAATCGTGACATTTGTATTGTGTTCCAGTCTTATGCGCTTTTCCCGCATATGTCGATTGGCGATAATGTTGGCTATGGCTTAAAAATGCAAGGAGTGAGTAAAGAAGAGCGCGCTAAGCGTGTGAAAGAGGCTTTAGAATTGGTGGATCTAGCAGGATTTGAAGATCGCTATGTTGATCAAATCTCGGGGGGGCAACAACAACGTGTGGCGCTAGCAAGAGCCTTAGTGCTCAAACCCAAAGTGTTATTATTTGATGAACCACTCAGCAACCTTGATGCGAATTTACGTCGTTCTATGCGTGAAAAAATTCGTGAATTACAACAACGTCTGGGAATTACGTCTCTTTATGTCACACACGATCAGACAGAAGCCTTTGCGGTATCCGATGAAGTGATCGTCATGCATAAAGGTAAAATTATGCAAAAAGCCCCAGCTAAAGAATTGTATTTACGTCCAAATTCGCTGTTTTTAGCAAACTTTATGGGCGAATCCAGTATCTTTCAAGGCATATTACAGCAAGATTATGTCATCGTGAACGGTTATCAATTTAAGTTAAATAATGCTAGCCAGTTTGGCTTAAACGATGGTCCTTGCTTAGTGGGTATCCGACCAGAAGCCGTGTCTCTTAAAGCAACGGGCGAAGAAGCACAACGCTGTCTGATTAAAAGTGCGGTGTATATGGGCAATCATTGGGAAATTGTGGCGAATTGGGGGGGACAAGATCTCTTAGTCAACACCAATCCAGAGCAATTTAACCCTGAATTGAAAGAAGCTTATGTGCACTTTGCTGAGCACGGTGTCTTTTTATTAAAACAAGAATAAAACGTCAAAAAAGGCAGATGTCACCATCTGCCTTATTTTTAATCTCTCTCAAAAAGTAGTCTATCGTATTTAGCGTCTAACAGAATAAACCTTAAATTTATTGGTCTTGGCTAACACTTGATGAGTGCCAAAATGTTGATCTAATAAATCAGGATAAGGCAAGAACGCATTCGCCACAATCCGCAACTCTCCGCCCTGTACTAAATGCCATTTTGCTTGGGCAATGAGCTCATTCACCGCACGATATGCTGTATCAATGCCATCGTGGAAAGGCGGATTTGAAATAATCAAATCAAATTTTCCCGTGACATCAGAAAACACATCACTAGCGATCACCTGCCCAGCTAACTGGTTCTCGGCCAACGTCCGTTCACTGGATGCTAAGGCTAAGGCGTGAATATCCGTCATGGTCAGTTCAACTTGCGGATTGTGTAGTTTAATATACGCACCGATTACCCCAGCGCCACAGCCTAAATCGAGGACTTTTCCTTGGATGGGTTGAGCTAAAGTAGTAAGCAATAAATTTGTGCCCACATCCAACTCATTTGCACTAAACACACCTGGCAAACTGTAAATGCTCAAACTATCTAACTGCGGATGCTGATAGGTTTTCCAATAATCCTCTAAGACAAAGTGCGGTGGATTTTTTAAACAAAAATGATACAAGCCACAACGCCGCGCTGAGTCAATTTTTGCAATCTCGCCATAATCAGCAAGCATTTTTTCCACAGAACGCACACCACAGCGATTTTCACCAATAATCAACATTTCTTGTCCAATCGGCGCTTGAGCCAGTAATTGCATTAACTGGTACTGGACTTCTTGTTTGTTTTTAGTCCAGTAGAACACCATCAGGTCAGCGTTGGTTTCACATAGTAAGGAAAAATCCACCGCACTTTTGCCCCTCGCGTAATCAAAATACCAACTCCAGATCTTCACGCTTTGTGCGGAGACGTGTTGAGGGAAATCATCATTGACGCCCCCCGCAAATAAAACTGATTTATTCTCAAAAAAAGAAAGATGACGCTGTAGAACTTGGCTTTCAAGTGAAATCACGCTGTTAATCCTATCCGTTATTCGTTAAAATTGAACGCATTATAAAGGAAAAACAGACAACGATGAAGAAATAGCATGAATAGACGAGATCTTCTGTTACAAGAAATGGGCATCACACAGTGGCAACTTAAGCACCCATCCCGTTTAAAAGGCATTGTGAAAATTCACTTAGAAAACAAGATACAGCTTGTCATCGTTGCAGAACAGCCACTCTCGCGCCATTCCCCTTTATTACAAGATATTTTACGCAGCTTAAATCTTGATCAAAGTGAATGCTTGTGTTTGGATTTTGAGCGCATCGCCCACTTAAATACGCAACATCCGGTCAGTTATTGGTTACTCAGCGATAATCCAGAAGAAATTGAATCACTGCTCAGGTTCTGTCAATCCGCTAACGCCATTTGGCAAACTGTCACTTGGTCTAAGTTCAAACAAAGCCACCTTGCTAAACGCCAGCTTTGGCAACAAATTCAAACTACCCAATCATGATGATAACACAGATTACTGAACACGACTTAGAACGCTTATTTGAAATTGAGCAATCCGCTCACCTCGTCCCTTGGTCAATGGGAATTTTAAAAAATACACAAGGTGACCGTTACCTGAATTTAAAACTTATCGACCAAGAACAGATTGTTGCATTTGTCATTTGCCAATACATTCTCGACGAAGCGACATTACTTAATATTGCCGTTGATCCATTATTTCAAGGCAAAGGCTTCGGCAAACAGTTACTCACTCAGTTAATTCAACAATTAACCGAGAAAGGAATATCCACCTTATGGTTAGAAGTCAGAGAATCCAATATTGTGGCACAAACACTCTATGCGCAGCTTGGCTTTAATGAGGTAGATAGACGTAAAAACTATTATCCGACGCCTGATGGCCAACGTGAAAACGCCATTGTCATGGCGCGTTATCTATAACACTTATTTGAGTCACCATATCAGGCGTATCACAATGCGCCTTAGGCTTTCTCAAGATGTTCAAACATCAATTTAAACCAAGCGATAGTACGTTCGTCTATCGCCTTGAGCATGTGTTCATCAACTGTTTGCTGTGCCAACACTCGTTGCCAGTAAATATCACCCTCAGCCCCATAATCCCCTACTGCAAGTTGCTGTAACAACGTTAAACGCATCCCAACATCTGTTTCGTCTGCTTTTTCACAAGCGGCCAAATAACGTTGGATATTTTTGGTAGGGACCAGTTGTAATTGTTGATAGCCTTGCAAATAACTCTCAACATAGATTTGTAATTGTGCTAGCGCTGTTTCTTTTACATTTAACGAATGACTTGCTTGTAATGGCTTAAAGGTGATGTGTCCATTCTTCGCATAATAAATAGGTGGCGCATGGTGCGCCATTACTGCGCATTGAATAAGATAATAGAACCAACTTTCAATAATATATTTTTCTTGCAGCTGCCCGACCCGCCAAACAACTCGTTGCTGTGCATACAATTGATCTAACTGCCCAATAAGTCGAACATCGCCGTAACGGCTTGGCAAAGTCAACGCCACATCGACGACCTCGGCCTCTTGTGCGATATAATCCGCCACGTTTGCTTTTAAAGCAGCGATCTCTTCTTCTTGTTGGATAGCTGTGATTTGGGCAAACTCACCTCGCGGCAACATGCCTTTCACTTTCAATTGAGCAAATAAATCTGACGTATTTTTCTCATCACAATAAAGTAATTGCTCATTGATTTGATAGCGCATCAGTCCATCTAAGACAAAATTCTCGCTGTCTTCAATTTGTTCTTCCTGTTTAGCAAAATAAACGCCTAAATGCTGTCGAAAGAAAAAGGCAACAGGATGTTGAAGAAAAGCAATTAAATTTGTTAGTACAATTTCACGATCCTCCGCTAACACCTCTTGTGCGATAGATTGCACAAAATCGCCCCCTTGTTGTTTTTGAATCGTTGCTAGCGGTAACCATTGTTTCGCAAACGATCCCTTTTCACCACGGAAATTCTCTGGGCTGAACGCTGTCATCGGATGCTGTTCAATCAATCGCGCTTGCCCATCTTGTGTGTCAGATGGTGGCAACTTATCCACTAGATAATCAATCAATTGGCTCACTAACACGGATGGTGGTTTACTTTGGTTATCCACAATCGAGCGTCCTACAAAACTCACATAAAAGACCTCTTGTGCAGATAACAATGCCTCAAGGAACAAATAACAATCATCATCACGACGAAAACGATCCCCTTTACGTCGATCATACTGCATTAGATCAAAGCTATTTGGTGTTTGTTGACGAGGATAATCACCTTCATTCATCCCAAGTAAACACACCACTTTAAAGGGAATAGAGCGCATCGGTAACAGGGTACAGAAATTCACTTTTCCGACTAAAAACTTCATCGTATTCGGATCATCTTCTAATAATGCCGACAACACATCTGATACCACCTCACTACTTAAAGGCTGATCAAAATGGGTTTGCTGAATCTCTGTCACCATTTGCGTGATCATTTCTTGAATGTGCATTAATGTCGCAATATTCGTTTCATCTGGTGCAAAGAAATCCGTTAACAATGTAAGTAAATGTTGTTGCCACGTTTCAACAGGCTGTGGCGTTTGTAAAAAACGATACCAAGCGGATAACGTTGTAATAAAGTCTGCCAACCGCCCTGCTAATTGCCCTTGTAGCCCATAACAAGAATCAAAGCCTAAACTCCCTTGCCAAATTCCATTTTCCTCACGCATCGCATACCCCAGTAACATGCGCTCTAATCCCGCTTGCCAGGAGTTCGTATTCTCTTCTTGTTCACCTTGCTCTTTTTCTAAACCAAAACGTACTCCAGCTCTCGCCACCCAATGTCGAATGTGTTCTAACTCCATCAGTTCAATCTGAAATGCATTCCGGATTGCAGGAATATCAAGTAAAGCCAATACTTCTTCGGCACTCAATTGGCTTTCTTTTAACTGGAGTAAATGAATAAAACTCGCAATTAACACATCGTTTGCAGAAAGACGATTATCTGAAATCGAAAAAGGGATTTGAGTCTGTGCGCTTTTATTTTGTTGACCAAAGACAGCTTGAATATAAGGGGTATATTGATCAATATCAGCTACCATCACCACAATATCTTTTGGTGTTAACGCTGAATCTTGCTGAAAGAGGTGAAGGAGGTAATCATGTAAGACTTCTACTTCACGCATCGGGCTATGGCAAGCGTGGAAGGTTAAAGAGCGGTCATTTTCAATAAAATTTAAGCCTTGCTGACCATCTAAGTATAAAATACGTGCTTGGACCTGAGATAAGAGGGTTGGGGTAGCCAACTCAGTATAAGCATCAATACTCCGCACACCTGGTCGCTGTTCTAATTCCGTTAATAAATATAAAAAATCACGTCCTAATTTCCCCCAACTTGACAGCAGTGGATGCCCCTCAAACAACCACTCATTATCATAGCTTGATGCAAATTGGGCATGATCTGAATGACTGAGAACTGGCCTCGAGCTAGCCTGATGATAGGTACTCCGTTTCATTTGACTTAAGCGTTGCATGAAACGCGGATCCATTAAATCACCCCAATATTCACGGCAGCCGTTCGTAAAAAACAAATGTACCTCGCAATACTGACTCATGGCATACAGCATCTCTAAATAACCTTTCGGTAAGGCGGAAATACCAAAAATAAATAGCCGTGGCGGTAAATTCACTGGACGTTGTGTTTGTAAAAACTGCAAGAATTGTGTCTGTAAATAAGCACGATGTAAGGGAACAGGTTGCCCTGTTTCAGCAAGGATATCCGCCACCAACGCCCGCCAGAGTATTGCTTGCCATTGAATATGTTGCGAAAAAAGCGTGCCGATTGACCGATTTGCCTGTTTTACCTTGTCTTCCAACTCCGCTATCATCGAGCTTTCATCACAACGCTCCCAACAAGCAATCCATTCAGGCCGATAAACTAAATATTGGTCAAATAAATCTGCGATTTGATAGGCTAATTGATACAGTTTGTGTTGTTCTGTTTGATGTGAAGAAGAGAGATAATGACGAAGAGATTGAAATTCCGCTTGCTCAAGGTGGATTGGAATTAGACGCATTAAACGCCATATCATCGCAGATTTATTAAATTGACTTTGTTCTTCTGTATTCGGTAAATTTTCCACGTATTGTTGCCAAATAAAGCTCGCTGGCATAGGGAAGTTAATATTACTCGAAATACCTTGCTGTTCCGCAATCTTCCATTGTAACCATTGCGCCATACCTGGACTTTGCACTAAAACGACTTCAGACTGAAAAGGATCATCTAGCGTATTTTGCATTAAAGTGAGCAAAATATTTTTTTGTACATCAAGATCATTAGAATAATAAATCGTAAACACTAGCAACCATCCATATCGACATCAGAAATTGGACTATTGTTCCCCACTTTTTCCTCTATCGCAAGTGTTTTACAAGATGATTTCCACGAATGATGCGGTGACATGTACAAATTGTGGTGTACACTGGACTTGAAACGTCAACCCATTTTGTTTTACTTGGCTTTCACAAGCTAAGCCTAAAAATTGACGTTGTTTCTGGTTTTGTGCAATTTGTAAAGCTTGAATACGTTGATAAATCCTTATCGCATGTTGACGTTGATAAGTGAGCCACTGATGGGTTGAAAGAAAAATACCACAAAATAACATAAGTGCAATTAACAAGGCAGATAAACTCGTGCCTTTATAATGGTAAAAAATCATGCCAACTTCTCTCTGCTAATTGCCAATCACGTAATTGTGTTACCCAATATGCAACGGTTCTTTTATGGTAGCTCACTTGTACACTGGGCTCTAAAGTTAATTGACCAGCGGTAATGATCGTCCCTTTAATCTTCCCTTTCCCACTAATATGTAAATCCCCTTCCGCAATAATAATCGCCTCAATATTTTGAGCCAATTCCCAACTTGTTTGGGTTGCATCAAACCAGTAAAAATGGGGGGCTTGTTGAGCAGAAAACTGTTGAGAGAAAAGATCTCGATATTCTCGCTGAATAAATTGAGTCAAATTCCCCACATTCAGCGCTTTACGAGGTTGCGTTTTAAATAATGCTCGACAATAACACCAAACATAATTTGCTTTACCATCAATAAGCCGAAAAGTGACTTGTTGCCGATTTTCCGCTATCGATGAGGCGATATTTTTACAGAGATGCGATTTTTCCGTTTTGCTCTGCGCCTGTAACGCGAGTGTTTGTTGAACATCTAGCTGGCGTTGATTAAATATTGACAAATGCCAATGTAAAATATCGTCATCCACTAACATAAACAGTGTGAATACACTACTTAATAACAATAACATTGTCAGGGTCGCCATACCTTTATGGTAATTCATTTATCATCCTTCACTATTCAAGAGTGGCACAACCAAAGTCGTTTCATATTGAACATGCGTTTGCTTGTTTAAATGGCCTTTTAAATAAATTTCTAGTGCGTGTTTTTCTACTAACCAACGAAATGATAAGTCATTGATCACATATTCTTGAGAATCTAATAAATCCACCCAGCCTCCGCTATAACAGGCTACCTGTTGCAAATAACGCTGACATTCAGTTAATTTACAACGAGCATTCACCGCACTTTTATAAGTTAATCGTGTTTCAATCATGCCATTATTTAAACGATAACCAAACAGTTCTCGTTCAAGTTGGTGAGTATTATTTCGTCCGTTTCTAATACAGGTTTTATCTTTGAATTTACCCCCTAAACAGCCATTCATATCTAGATCATAAAAAAACAAAACACAATCTGATGCGTTTCTTCCATTTATTGAGAAGAGTTGTAAACTTCTCTCTGCATCTGACTCAAAAAGTGAAAAATTTACCTGTTGTGCGTTGTCTGGTGGAGCACGAAAACCAGCACGGCGAATGTCCTTTGCCATCAGTTGAATCACCCGCTCTAACTCAGTTTGTAATTGCATTTGAAAATGAAGGGATTTACTTTGTCTTTGAACATCCAAATAAAACGTCACTACGATAAGTAATAGAAAGGAAGAAAGACTCAAACTGACTAATAAACTCAATAGCGTATAACCACGAAGTAACATCTCTTAGTGTTCCCTTTCACTTTCACAGGCACTTAATGGCGCATCTTTTTTCAATTTAATACTGCCTACATTAAATAAAGAAAAGATTGCTTTTTGATGATCTGTTTGCAAAACAAAGCAACTTGTTTCTAATGTCTCTCTGACGGCACTTAATCGAGTCATCGTATTAGGGTAATAATGTTTTGTTTTTAGCATGGTATAACCGACAGCATAGGGCGAATAAAATTGTGCAGATAGCGTTTCAGGACAAGATTGAGGGGTAAAACAATCACAGATATATTCACTTTTCAATTGCGCGGTTAAACACCAACGTTGGCGGTTAACATCACGATTCGCAATCAAAAACCAAATTTGCCCTGATGTGGCCACTCGCGCTTGCAATTGACGAAGAAAAATCCATAGTCGGTGCTGTTCTTGTTCGAAATAGATGAAACTGATTAGATTTTTCCAACCCGGTAAGACTACAACTAACATGCTGCTTATTAGGAGTAATACTATGAGTATTTCCAATAGTGTGAATCCTCTTTTCATATCTTCCCTTTTTTGAACATATTTTAATAGCCATTCATTTAGGCCATTTATTATGTAGTAGGAATCTGGGAACTAGGTCGCAAAAAGAAGGTTAGCTACAAAAAAACAATATCAGAAACTTCAATTGTAAACTAAACATAGTTTTACTGGGGAAAGAGGCAATTAAGAATAAGTGGTGGGTCGTGAAGGATTCGAACCTTCGACCAACGGATTAAAAGTCCGCTGCTCTACCGACTGAGCTAACGACCCATTACATCAATAGCGTTGATGTTTATGCAAGATTTGTATGAAGTGGTGGGTCGTGAAGGATTCGAACCTTCGACCAACGGATTAAAAGTCCGCTGCTCTACCGACTGAGCTAACGACCCATTGCATCAATGGATTTGGTGTTTATACAGGATTTGAATGAAGTGGTGGGTCGTGAAGGATTCGAACCTTCGACCAACGGATTAAAAGTCCGCTGCTCTACCGACTGAGCTAACGACCCGTTTCATATCACTGCGTAACGGAGGCTTATAATACTGATTTTATTTTAATAAGCAATAAAAATTTTCATTTTTTTGTTTATTTGAATGAATACTCACCAAAAAAGTACCATTCTTGCACGCCTAGCCACCAGTAAAATGGCACACATAAAAAAACTGGGTGCTATTGCACCCAGTTTTTAGACCAGAAAGTTAATTAGTATGCTAACACAGCACGACGGTTTTTAGAGTATGCTGCTTCGTCATGACCTAACACAGCAGGTTTCTCTTCACCGTAAGAAACTGTAGAGACTTGACCAGCTTGTACACCTTTTGCAGATAAATAGTGTTTTACTGCATCTGCACGGCGTTGGCCTAATGCAATATTGTATTCTGGTGTACCACGCTCATCGGTATTACCTTCAACAACCACTTTCGTTGCAGGTGTTGCATTTAAGAATGCTGCATGAGCATCTAAAATTTGAACATATTCACCTTCGATATCGTATTTATCAAAGCCGAAATAGACCGTATTATAACGTTGTTGTAAATCTTGTACTGAATAACCGCCAAACATTTGGCCCGCGCTTTCATCTTTTTTAGATGAACCACAAGCAGCTAATACAGCAACAGAACCAGCAACTAATAATACTTTAGTTAGTTTTTTCATTGTTTTCTCCTTAGAGTTTTTATTTAGTTAAATAAGGTGACCAAGCAGGGAATTTAACTTGTCCATCATTTCCTGGTAACCGTGCTTTAAAACGACCGTCAGCGGATACCAATTGTAGCACTTTTCCTAACCCTTGAGTAGAGCTGTAAATGATCATGATACCGTTAGGTGAAATACTTGGACTTTCATCTAAGAAAGTGGAACTTAGCACTTCTGTCGAACCAGATGCTAAATCTTTTTTCACAATATTATCTCTACTGATCATGATTATAGCGCTACCATCGGCAGTCATTTGCCCACTATAACTGCGACCACCAGTACTAACCAATGATGCACCACCACCGGCGGCACTCATTTGATAGACCTGCGGTGAGCCGCTTCTATCAGATGTGAACACAATTGTTTGACCATCAGGTGACCAAGAAGGCTCAGTATTATTCCCCGCCCCACTGGTTAACTGTGAAATTTGTCCACTACCTAAATTCATTACATAGATATTTAACACACCATCTTTTGATGAGGCGAAAGCTAATCTCGAACCATCTGGTGAGAATGCTGGTGCACCATTATGCCCATTATAGGATGCCGCCACTTTGCGTGCACCAGAGCCTAAATCTTGTACCACAAGCTGTGATTTTTTATTTTCAAAAGACACATAAGCCAGTTTTTTACCATCGTGTGACCATGCGGGAGACATTAATGGTTGGGCACTACGGTTCACCACAAATTGGTTAAATCCATCATAGTCAGATACCCTCACTTCATAAGGCTGCGAACCACCATGTTTCTGCACAATATAGGCAATACGTGTTCTGAATGCCCCTCGAATACCTGTTAATTTTTCAAATACTTCGTCACTGACGGTATGCGCACCATAACGCAACCATTTGGTTGTCACGGTATATTGATTTTGTGTCAACACCGCCCCCGCTGTTCCTGTTGCACCAATCGTATCCACAAGCTGATAAGCGATATTAAAGCTACCATTGGCTGGTGTGACCTGTCCAACTACCACAGCATCAATCCCGAGTGCCGCCCAAGCTTCTGGGTTGACTTCTGATACAGAGGTAGGGTGTTGTGGCATTCGATTAACGGCAATAGGATTAAATTTACCACTATGGCGTAAATCAGCCGCAATAATATCTGCAATATCGGCTGGTGCTGAACCGGGTCCATTCCACTTGAATGGCACGACGGCAATTGGTCTGGCGCTATCTACACCTTCATCAATTACAATACGCACTTCCGCTTGCACTGGTTGCAACACGGTAAAAAAGAATATGAGGACTGCACTCCACATACGGGTGACTAATTTCATTGGAACCACCTATTATTTTCATTGCCAATCACTTATCGCGCAATTTACGATACAGGAAAAACAATACTAACTTTATCTTAATTTAAATTCAATCGGGGATTTTTTATATCTTTGATAGATATCATCTGTTGGTGCAGGTGGTACTTTCTTGGTTCTCGCTACCGCACTTATCGCCGCATTACAAATATCATCAGGTCCTGATACACGACGATAATTGGAAATGGTTCCATCCCGTAAAAACTCGACTTCGACCACACAAACCTTATTCGCAAAACTCGGTTCTTTTAAAAATCTGCGTTGAATTTCTCGTTTAATGACACCAGCATACTGATCGCCCGTTTTTCCACCATCACCCGCACCCAATGCCGCACCACTTCCCTGGCTTCCCTGACGATCCATATTGGCACCTTTCGTTGCAGAACCACCACCTACATCACCACCACTAAAAAAGTCATCTAAGGCTGCTTGATTTGCTTTCTGTTGTGCCGCCTCGGCATCTGCTTTTGCTTTTTCAGCTTTCGCCTTCGCGTCTGCTTTAGCCTTTTCTACTTTAGCTCTTGCTTCCGCTTCTGCTTTAGCTTTCTCTGCCTTCGCTTTTGCCTCTGCCTCTGCTTTGGCTTTCTCTGCTTTTGCTTTCGCTTCAGCCTCTGCTTTAGCTTTCTCTGCCTTACGTTTAGCTTCTTCCGCGGCTTTAGCTTTCGCCTCTTCTTCCGCTTGTTTCGCCAATGCAGCTAAACGCTTGGCTTCCGCTTCAGCTTTTAATTTTGCTGCTTCGGCTAATTGTTTGGCTTTTGCTTCCTCTAATTGTTTTTGTTTTTCTAGCGCCTCTAAACGTGCGCGTTCTTCTTGCTTTTTCTGCTCAGCAAGTTGTTTCTGACGTTCAATCTCTTTTTGTTTTTCGCGTTCCTTCTGTGCTTCTAACGCTTTTTGCTTTTCAATTTCTTGCTGACGAAGGATCGCTTGTTCATCTGGTTGTGCTGGTTTCTCTTCCACAACAGGTTCCGTTTTTTTTGCTTTGTCGGTTTGACCTTTTTTCTGTTGCTGAATACGTCCCCACTCTTGTGCTGCAATGCCCGTATCGACCATCACCGCCCCCATCACTTCACCATCACCTTCACCACCGCCCATAATTTCAACACGATGATAAAGTGATCCTAAAATCAATAAACCAAATAAGATGGCGTGCAAAATGACGGAAAGAATAACCGCACTTATCTCTTTATTGTTCTGCTTACTTTGCACAATATTGCCTTTTATTAAATCGGGTTAGTCATTAATCCAACAGATTTAATACCTGCAAGATGAAGCAAGTTAAGCGCTTTGATCACTTCCTCATAAGGAACATCTCTCGCACCACCTACTAAAAACAACGTATTATTATCTTTATCGAACTCTTGCTTAGACAATTGCGTCACCATTTCTTCAGTCAATCCCTCTAAGCGTTCTGCACCAATCGCCAAACTATACTGACCAATGCCTGCCACCTCTAAAATGACAGGGACTTTATCTTCGTTACTGACACTTTGGCTTTCTACTGCATCAGGTAATTCAACTTGGACACTTTGACTAATGATCGGTGCCGTTGCCATAAAAATCAGCAACAAGACTAACAACACATCCAAAAAAGGAACAATGTTAATCTCGGATTTCACATCTCTACGTTTACGACGGTAAGACATTCTCTTCCCTTAAAAATTCTTTAAAAAAATAACCGCACTTATCGCGAAAGCGACTTTACGACTCAACGGGCTGAACAATTAATGTTGTCCGTTTTTACCAAAGGCTTGGCGGTGTAAAATGGTGGTAAATTCATCAATAAAATTACCATAATTCTGTTCTAATTTACTCACACGTAAACTTAAACGGTTATAAGCCATCACAGCTGGAATTGCTGCAAATAAGCCAATCGCAGTAGCGATCAATGCCTCAGCAATACCCGGAGCAACCATCTGTAATGTGGCTTGTTTAGCACCACTCAATGCCATGAATGCATGCATAATACCCCAAACGGTACCAAATAAACCAATATATGGGCTAATAGATGCAACTGTAGCTAAAAAAGGCACACGCGTTTCAAGCTCTTCCACTTCACGATTCATCGCTAAGTTCATCGCGCGTGAACTCCCTTGAATAATGGATTCTGGTGCAGTAGGGTTAGCTTGTTTTAAACGTGAAAATTCTTTAAAACCGACATAAAAAATTTGCTCACTCCCACTTAATCCATCACGCTTATTCTCTAAACCATCAAATAAGCGGTTTAAATCTTCACCTGACCAGAAACGTTCTTCAAAGGCGACGGAATCTTTCAACGCTTTTGTTAAAACTCGACTACGCTGAATAATAATTGCCCAAGACATAATTGAGAAAATAATTAAGATTACAATAACAAATTGAACAACGATACTTGCTTTTAGAAATAACTCTAAAAAGTTCAAATCTGCGGTCATTAGATACTCCAAAGGTTTATAACTCATTAACCCATCGCTCTTTCATCTCTGTTGGGATAGCGATAGGTTTCATTTTTCCAAGATCAACACAGGCTACTTTAACGGTAGCCTCGCATAAAATCTGTTCATCTTTTTTTAGTCGTTGAGTGAAAAAAAGCGATGCGCCTTTCGCCTCAGTGACTAAGGTTTCTACGATTAATAAATCATCGAGCCTTGCAGGATAACGATAATCAATATTCATTGCTTTGACAACAAAAGCCAGCTGTCGTTCATTTAATAAGGTATGTTGTGAGAAACCGGCAGTCCGTAAATATTCTGTTCGCGCACGCTCAAAGAAATGCAAATAGCGCGCATGGTAAACGACACCACCTGCATCCGTATCCTCATAATAAACACGAATAGGAAAATTAAATACATTAGCTGTCATGCTTTCGTTCCTTCCGTATATTGACATCATCACCACAACAAATTGGTGGCGTATTTTAGAGCTTGTATGAATGATAAGCAAGTCTCGCTTGCAATTATGTATAAAAATTCGACTCTAAGGGAAAATAATTACGATAGCCAACTTACCACTATCGCGACAATGAATGCAATATAACCTAACAAAGGAAAAAACAACATTTGCCAAATCGATGTCCGTATTTCAAAACCAATTCCATGAATCCAAAGAATGCCTGTCCCCCATATAATCAATAAAATCACAATAGGGTGAGCTGTACGTAAATTGGTAGAAAAATCATTCACATTGATGAAAAAAAGCAATGTCAACACAATCGCCAATATAAATGAAAGGGTTCTTAACGAACCCTTATTAAAGATTTGATACAGTGAATTAATCATTGAGATTACTCATCAAATTTACCGGTTTTTTCAATACCGATAGTAATAACCGCGGCTAACATCACCGTAAACAACACACCCAATACCCAAATGACATAAAACATAACGATTTCTCCTTAGTATAATGAGTTTTTGTTTTCTTCGATAAATTGACTATCGAGACGACCAAACATTTTCCAGTATGCCCAAATTGTGTATGCAAGCAAGATCACCACAAACACAAGTGCAAAACCGAGCATCAAGGCTAATGTTAATTTACTTGATGTTGAATCCCACATTAACAAGCTTAACTCAGGATGTGTAATAGACGGCATCACGAATGGGAACATCGAAATTCCTGCGGTTAAAATAATGCCCGCCATAGTCAATGATGAGAATAAGAAAGCAAAGCCTGAACGATCCGCTTTAGACGCTAAGATGTTCAATAGTGCACTGACTACTGCAAGCAAAGGGAAAATCCAAAGAATTGGCATCGCTTTATAGTTATTAAACCATGCAGCTGTCTCAATCGCGACAGTTTTACCGAATGGGGTAGATGGTGCATTGTGATCAAGAACAGATGTCAACACAAAACCGTCTTTGAAATATAACCAAACACCCGCTAACACAAAGGTAATGATAGTGGCAACCGCACCGACTTGTGTAATGGTACGAGCACGATGACGTAACTCACTGGTAGTTTTCATTTGTAACCAAGCACTACCTTGGGTGGTTAACATTGTTAAGCTGACTAAACCACACAGCAAGGCAAATGGGTTTAATAAAGCAAAGAATGAACCCGTATATTTGACTTGCAGTAATTCATTGAATTCAAATGGTACGCCTTGTAATAAGTTCCCAAATGCCACACCGAAAACTAGCGAAGGCACAAAACCACCTAAAAACAATCCCCAATCCCATAATGTACGCCATGTTGGATTATCAATTTTAGCACGGTATTCTAAGCCGACTGGACGGAAGAATAACGCGGCTAAAACCAAAATCATAGCAATATAAAAACCAGAGAATGAGGTTGCATAAACAATTGGCCATGCTGCAAACATTGCACCACCAGCAGTTAATAACCAGACTTGGTTACCATCCCAGTGTGGCGCAATAGAGTTAATCATAATGCGTTTTTCTACTTCTTTTTTACCCGCAAAAGGCAATAAAGTGAGAACCCCCATATCAAAACCATCAGTTACTGCAAAACCAATAAGCAATACACCGATCAAGATCCACCAAACAAAGCGTAGAATTTCATAATCAATCATAATCAGGCTCCTGCTTATTTAGATGATTGCTCAAAGTAGTAACGACCTGTTTTTAATGAACTCGGTCCTAATCGACCGTATTTGAACATTAAATACATTTCTACTACAAGGAATAAAGTATAAAGTGCACAGATTAATCCGATAGAGAACCAAAGATCCCCGGTTGTCAATGCAGAGTTCGCGACACCAACTGGTAAAACTTCATAAATCGCCCAAGGTTGACGTCCGTATTCGGCTAAGAACCAACCACTTTCGATCGCAATCCACGGTAAGGGAATCGACCATAAAAGTGCTTTTAAGAACCAAGGTTTCGTACCCACTGTTTTACGTACATTTTGGACAAAAGCGCCAATAAGAAGAAGCACTAATAAACCACCCGCAGCCATCATGATACGGAAAGACCAAAACGTAGGTCCCACATTTGGAATCGTATCTGCTGCTGCCTGTTTAATTTGCTCTTCAGTCGCATCAACCACTTTATCGGTATAACGTTTTAATAATAAACCGAAACCGAGATCTTTAGAGACCGCACTGAATTGTGCTTTGGTTTCTTCACTGACTTGACCCGCTTTTTTCTGTGCTTGTAATTGAAGTAACAAGTCATAGGCTTGAACACCATTACGTACACGTTCGACATTCAATGCTTCTAAATCAGCAAGACCCGCAAATTGTTTATCTAAAGAACGTGTCACAATAATCCCCGCCGCATAAGGAATTTGAATAGCAAAATCATTACGTTTCTCGGCTTGATTTGGCACCACAAGTAAATTCCAATCAGCTGGTGCAGGTTGAGTATGCCATTCACCTTCCATTGCGGCTAATTTCACCGGCTGTGTTTGACCAATTTCATAACCCGATTCATCACCCATGATGATCACGGAGAAAATAGAAATCACACCAAATGTGGACGCAATAGAAAAAGAGCGCTTAGCAAACCCAAGGTCTCGACCTTTCAAAATATAGTATGCACTAATCCCAAGAACAAACATGGCACCACTTACATAACCTGCTGAGAGCGTATGCAAGAATTTACTTTGTGCCACTGGATTTAACCACAAATCCATAAAGCTCGTCATTTCCATTCGCATGGTTTCAAAATTAAACTCAGAGGCAACAGGGTGTTGCATCCAACCGTTTGCAACAAGAATCCACATTGCTGATAAATTCGAACCAAACGCAACACAGTATGTGGCAATTAAGTGTTTACCTTTTGATAATCTGTCCCAACCGAAGAAGAATAAACCAACAAAAGTTGATTCTAAGAAGAATGCCAATAATGCTTCAATCGCAAGCGGGGCACCAAAAATATCACCCACATAATGAGAATAATATGACCAGTTTGTACCAAACTGGAATTCCATTGTAATACCAGTTGTGACACCGAGAGCAAAGTTAATACCAAATAACTTACCCCAGAATTTTGTCATATCTTTATAAACTTCTTTGCCTGTGGCTACATAGAGCGTTTCCATAATCACGAGGATGAACGATAATCCCAGTGTTAATGGCACAAACAAAAAGTGATATAACGCAGTTAATGCAAACTGCAATCGAGAGAGTTCAACAACGTCCAACATCTCAACTCCTTGTAAATGCTACAAGTTCCAACAAAATGATTACAAAGTAACCACCCCCAATACTTAAAGAAATTCCCTAAGTAGACCCCTTGAATTACCTTCATAATTATCACGTCAACACTATGATGTATGACCATTTTTAACAACTGAATAGTTTATCATTATGTAGACAATCCAACTCGGTACCTATTCTACTACTAAACATAAGGATAAAAAATATAAAAAAATGAAACCTAGATCACATTTTTATACTTAAATCAAAAATAATAAAAATTATGTAGAACTCCTAGAATTGATACAGGTCAAATTATAGATTTAATTAACATTTTAGCAACGCTTACAGAGATAAAAATCACGATTTGAACAAAAAAACAACAAAACACTAGACATATCCTATGTATTTTGTTACTTTCTTTCCGATTGCTCCTCAGAAAATAAAAGAATCTAAAGGTATTATAATGAAAAGAAGATTTTCGTTCATTTTGACCGCGCTTTTCGCGGCAAGCGCATTAATGACATTACCTGTTTATGCAACTAAATCCGTAGAAATTAAAACCAACAACAATGCGGCGGTTCCCCAACAGTGTGAAAAACTCTTCAAAGAAACTGAAGATTTAATTGCCGAGGCAGAAAAACAGCCAGGGACACACACTCAAGTAAGTAAAATTAAAAGTAAACTTAACCAAAGCAAACAACAAATTCTAGAAATGGAATTAACCACGCAAATTAAAAGTTGCGACTTTGCTTTAGCTAAGTTGAATACTCTCAAACAGCAATAAACTAAAAAAGCGTGTTAATTGTTCATTAACACGCTTTTTTAATGCTCTGTTCGTCTTATTCCGTTAATTTCTCTAGCCCAAAATAACGGTATGTTCTTGACGTTGCCATACGTCCTCGTGGCGTACGTTGTAAAAAACCTTGTTGAATTAAATAAGGCTCTAACACATCTTCTATTGTTTCTCGTTCTTCTCCAATAGCAGCCGCGAGGTTATCTAATCCTACAGGTCCACCATCAAAACGCTCGAGTACCGCATTTAACAGTTTACGATCCAAATAATCAAACCCCGCATCATCCACATCTAGCATTAATAATGCGGCCTTAGCACTTTCTTCCGAAATAATGCCAGCGTGACGAACATCAGCAAAATCTCTCACCCGTCTTAATAAACGATTCGCAATACGAGGTGTTCCTCTTGAACGACGCGCGATTTCATAACACGCCGTATCTGAGATAGATAAATTCAAACAATTTGCACTACGTGCGACGATCGACGTTAAATCTTCTACGGCATAAAATTCGAGTCTCTGTACAATCCCAAAACGATCACGTAATGGTGAAGTCAAAGATCCCGCCCGAGTAGTCGCGCCAATTAAGGTAAAAGGTGGCAGATCAAGCTTAATTGAACGAGCTGCAGGCCCTTCGCCAATCATAATATCCAACTGATAATCTTCCATGGCAGGATACAGTACTTCTTCAATCGCAGGGGATAAACGATGGATTTCATCAATGAACAGGACATCGTGCGGTTCTAAATTAGTGAGCATTGCCGCAAGATCACCCGCTTTTTCTAAGACTGGGCCTGAAGTTGTACGAATATTCACGCCCATTTCATGCGCCACAATATTGGCTAATGTGGTTTTACCAAGACCTGGAGGGCCAAAAATCAATAAATGATCCAATGCATCTTGACGTAATTTTGCCGCTTGAATAAAAATCGCCATTTGTTCGCAAACATGCGGTTGCCCAACATAATCATTGAGCAATTTTGGGCGAATCGCACGATCAATATATTCGTCATCCCCTTTCGCATTTGTACTAATAATTCTATCTGCTTCAATCATGTTCTTTTCACTTAGCGATTATAATGCGGCTTTTAATGCCTCACGGATAAGTTGTTCACTGGAGAGTGCTGGCTTGCTGATTTTTTTTACCATTTTTTCCGCTTCTGCGGCTTTATATCCTAATGCAATCAGCGCAGAAATGGCTTCACTAGCAGGGATATCTTGTTCATTGAGTGTATATTCAGGCTGTTTAAGATGTTTACGTTCAATAAAGAAATCTTCTTGTTCAAGACCTTTGAACTTGCCTTTTAGTTCTACTAATAAACGTTCTGCCGTTTTCTTACCCACTCCCGGAATCTTCACTAATTTAGAAAGTTCTTCTCGTTCAATCGCATAAGCAAATTCTTCTACCGACATCGCGGATAAGATCGCGAGTGCGAGCTTAGGCCCTACACCATTGGTTTTGATCAGTTCACGAAATAAGGTGCGGTCGGTTTTTTGCGAAAAACCAAACAGTAAATGGGCATCTTCACGCACAACGAGATGAGTAAATAATGAGGTTTGCTGACCAACCTCTGGGAGTTTATAAAAACTGGTCATCGGTAATAATAATTCATACCCCACACCTTGCACATCTAACAAGATTTCAGGGGGGTGTTTTTCAACTAAACGTCCCGTCAAATGGCCAATCATAGCTTCCTCATCTCTCACTTATTTTGTGGTATAGCATAAAATAAAACTGGATGAATATCCAGTTAAATTTTTAAACGAAAACGCCCTCGGCTGTATCGTGCTTTGAGTAGTGCGGTCATTTTTTCTGGTTTTTCTGTCGCTTGTGCACTATTTGTAACATGGAGAGCGTGTTGCATTGAATGGGCATGGGTAACAGCTATCGCTAACGCATCCGCTGCATCGGCTTGCGGTTTTTCAGATAGGGTTAAAATCCGGGTCACCATATCTTGTACTTGAATCTTATCCGCCGAACCAATACCCACTACCGTTTGTTTAACTAAACGTGCCGCATATTCAAAAACGGGCAAATCATGAGTTACGGCAGCAACAATCGCCGCACCTCTTGCTTGCCCTAGCTTTAAGGCTGAATTGGCATTTTTAGCTAAAAACACTTCCTCAATGGCAAACATAGTCGGTTGATATTGCAAAATAATCTCGTTCACGCCCATATAAATCCGTTTTAAACGAGTGGGTAAATCAGTGACAGACGTTCGAATCACACCACTGCCTAAATAGTCTAATTGTCGACCTGTTTGACGTATAACGCCATAACCAGTCACGCGAGAGCCGGGATCGATACCTAAAATAATTGCCATGCCTTGCCTCAAAAATAAATGGATCTACATTTTACTGTAAATCCATTATTTTTATCTATGAAGAAAAATTGCTAACGCTCATTAGTTTGCGTTAGTACAATTTTTAGCTAAGATTTTGTTGTTATCAGTAAACATTACTGCCGCAGTTGTGCTCACAGTGCTTGCTGCAAAGCCATTATCTAATGACCAAACTTTGTTGCCTTCTACAAAACGCACGCCATCTTGGTAACTGCTATCAAGTTTCATTTCCTGACCAACAACTTTGCGATTAATTGTGACTGTTGCGCTATCTGCTTTACCGTTAACAAATGCATACGTTGCTGAAACGACTTGATTTTTCCTACCTTTCACATCACAAAAATAAGCTGCGGTTTCAAATGTTGGCTCAGATGATTTCATCGCCATCGCTTTGTTCATGTCTGTACCATTCTGTGCACAGGCTGTTAATGCACCAGCAACCATTAAGCTTGCAAAAAGTTGAGTGAATTTCATAAGTTCTCCTAAAATAAATGATCAATTGTATGCATAATACAATCGGTAAAATCACTATTAAATACCTTGTATTTAATAGAATAATCTATAGCATAGCCGCTATTTCATCACTGATTTCGCCATTATGATAGACATTTTGTACATCATCACAATCTTCTAGCATATCAATCAGTTTCAACAATTTCGGTGCAGTTTCCGCATCAAGTTCAACGGTCGTAGACGGAATCATGGTAACTTCGGCATTGTCAATTTTAATCCCTGCAGATTCAATCGCATCACGGACAGCCCCCAGTTCTTCCCAAGCAGTATAAACTTCAAAACTGCCATCTTCTTGAGCTTGTACATCATCGGCACCGGCTTCAATTGCGGCATCCATGATAACATCTTCATCACCAGAAGTAATTAAAATTAACCCTTTTTTGCTGAATAAATAACCAACAGACCCTTCAGTCCCTAAGTTACCGCCACATTTTGTAAAACTTGGGCGTACTTGTGAAATTGTACGGTTCGCATTATCACTTAAACATTCCACCATCACAGCTGTACCACCAGGGCCATATCCTTCATAGATTTTGGTTTCCATGTTAGTGTCATCACCGCCTCCCACACCACGCTCAATTGCACGGTTAATGGTATCACGCGTCATATTACTTGATAAGGCTTTATCTACCGCAGTACGTAAACGCGGGTTTGCATTGACATCTCCACCACCTAACTTCGCTGCAGTCACCAATTCACGAATTAACTTTGTAAAAATTTTGCCACGTTGTGCATCTTGTGCCGCTTTACGGTGTTTAATGTTAGCCCACTTACTATGACCTGCCATTCTCAATTTCCTTCTTTATTAAATAATTATACTCGTTAGATATTTTCAGTAATATGTCACTATCCAATTGTTGTTTTACTAAATACTTTTCGATTAATGCTCGATTGTTCCATGATTTGGTCAACATCGCTGCCTTATCTGCAGGTAGCCATTGAAAAGCAATATGCTCTGTTAAATGGGGCTGTCTTTCCTCTGCAAGCCCTAGCAAAAACCAATGTTCAAGACAATGTGTGACATTCGGTGCGTATTTATAGCGGAAATGGGGAAAAATTTCAAATTCTATCCGTTCATCACAATCAAAAAGTGCTAAACATTCTGACTGAATATCAATCCCGACTTCTTCTTTCACTTCCCTTATCGCTGTTTGTCTTGGTGACTCATTGAACGATAAAGAACCTGTGACAGATTGCCAAAATGTCGGGTCATCTTGTCGCTGTAACATCAGAACACGTTGCGTGCGATAACAAAAGATGACCACTAACACACTATGGGGATTCTTATACATTTTTATGCCATTAATAGAATAGTTCAGGTTTAATAATGTTCTTTAACTGACGATAAGGAAGCACTAAATCAATTTCACCATCGACATAAGAACCTAATGTATAAACCGGATAACGGAATGTTAAGCCATTAATAGTGAAGACAAAATTATCCGTCAGCTCAAGTTCATCATGCATAGAAAAGTCAGAAATCCCCAAGGTTTTTAAACGTGCAATATTCGCTTCACGTAATAATTCCACTAACTGATAACGTTTATCAGGTGAAACAAGAATATCGTCTAAGGTATAAATTTGTTTATTGGTTAAATCAATATTTAAAAACCGGGTATCATACATTCCATGCGCCCCACCAGTATAGTAGCTCGTGATCACAGAAAAGGTCGCCAACTGCTCACGTTGTCCAATAAAATGAATCTCACGAGAATAATCCCAACTTTGATTAAGCTCTAATTCTGGCAGCACATCATTAAACCATTTTTGTACGAGCTGCTCGATACTTTGTTCCGCGGATTTACTTTCTAGCAATATACTTAAAGTAAGGTTATCCAAAAACTCATTGAGCCAATCAACATTTGTTTTCTGTGATATCAAACTTAAATTCGCACAATGTTCTTCTGTTGAACCCACATCAAGCTTCACGTTAACACACTGAAAACGTTGAGCTAAAATAGAAAAATCGGACTGGATAGCAATCGTGTTATGCGAGGATTGAGAGGTATTATTTACTTTCAGGAATGGTAGCTTATCAAAGCATGATATTAATAAAAATATAGGAATCAATAAGATAGCATAACGCATAATTACCTCCCAATAAATTTACATGAAAAGGTGCCGTTAATTTTAACCGCACCTTTTATAAACTTTATTCAGATTTAATTACTTGCACTGACAGCTCATTCAATGCTTGTGGATTAGCAAAACTTGGCGCTTCAGTCATTAAACAGGCTGCGGCGGTAGTTTTTGGGAACGCAATGACATCACGGATATTGTCTGTTCCAGTCAATAACATAGTTAAACGATCTAAACCAAAAGCTAAACCTGCATGTGGTGGTGTACCAAATTTTAACGCGTCCAATAAGAAACCAAATTTTTCGCGTTGTTCTGTTTCATTAATCCCTAAAATACGGAATACCGTTTGTTGCATGTTCGGGTCGAAAATACGCACCGATCCCCCACCCACTTCATAACCATTAATCACCATGTCGTAAGCATTAGCAACCGCTGACGTTGGATCAGCTTCTAATTGTGCTGGGGTAAAATCTTTTGGTGAGGTAAAGGGATGGTGCATTGCCGCTAGACCACCTTCATCATCACGCTCAAACATTGGGAAATCAATTACCCAAAGGGGTTGCCATTCATCTAATTTCGTTAGTCCTAAATCGCGACCTAATTTCAAGCGTAATGCGCCCATGGCGTCAGTCGCCACTTTGTAGCTATCCGCACCGAAGAACAGAATATCGCCATTTTGTGCTTGCACGCGTTCTAGCAGGTTTTTTAATACATCTTCAGATAAGAATTTGGCAATTGGGCTTTGTACCCCTTCCATACCCGCGGCAAGATCATTGACTTTCAACCAAGCCAACCCTTTTGCACCATAAATTGCGACAAATTGAGTGTATTCATCAATTTGTTTACGGGTAATCTGTGTCCCATTTGGTACACGAATAACCGCAATACGACCATTTGGATCGTTAGCTGGTCCACTGAATACTTTAAACTCAACGTCTTTTAATAAATCCGCGACATCGACCATCTCTAATGGGTTACGTAAATCAGGTTTATCTGAGCCAAAACGACGCATTGCTTCTGCAAAGGTCATCACTGGGAATTGCCCTAAATCCACGCCAATAATCTCTTGCCATAAACCACGTACCATTTTTTCCATGATGTCACGCACTTCTGGTGCAGTTAAGAACGAGGTTTCCACATCGATTTGGGTAAATTCTGGCTGACGATCTGCACGTAAATCTTCATCACGGAAGCATTTTACAATTTGGTAATAACGGTCAAAACCAGACATCATTAACAATTGCTTAAATAACTGTGGTGATTGCGGTAACGCATAGAATTTCCCCTTATGGACACGGCTAGGGACCAAATAGTCACGCGCCCCTTCTGGTGTCGCTTTGGTTAACATCGGGGTTTCCATATCCAAAAATCCCTGTTCGTCCATAAAACGGCGCACAAAGCTGGTAATTTTGGCACGCGTTTTTAAGCGTTGTGCCATTTCTGGACGACGTAAATCTAAATAGCGGTATTTTAAACGTTGCTCTTCAGTATTGTTTTGATTAAAGTCGAGGGGTAATGGCTCTGCACTGTTATAAATAGAGAGTGTTTTGGCTAACACTTCTACTTCCCCTGTTGCCATATTTTTGTTGATTTGATTATCGGGACGCGCGATCACATCACCTTTAATTTGAATACAAAACTCATTGCGTAAACTCGCCGCGGTAGTCAGCGCAGCTTGGAACCTCGGATCGAAACACACTTGCACGATACCTTCACGATCACGCATATCAATAAAAATCAATCCACCTAAATCACGGCGACGATGTACCCAACCACTTAATGTTACTTCTTGTCCGATATTGTTACGGTTTAATGCACCGCAATAGTGTGTACGCATCATTGAAAAATCCTTTCTGCTCTTCATTATGTTCAAAAATTCGCTCAATTATAGCGGAAAACCAAGAGAGATAAAAAGGTTATTTATGCTTATAAATCAAACAACAATGCAAAGAAAATGAAGGAATGTTTAAAATAAGATCGCGTTTAACTGCCAACGGTTCAGATTTTTTGTTATATTACGTCACTTTATTGGAAATCACTTAGTTAAGGATAACAACATGTTATTGATCAATATCACTTTTGCTTTGATTTTAGCAATCCGTTTTTATAGTCTGTCTATTTCTATCCGCCATGAAAAAGCCCTCATCGCCAAAGGTGCGATACAATATGGGAAACGCAATTCCACGCTCTTATCCATTGCCCATGTTGTATTTTATTTTGCTGCTATTATTGAGGCTAACATGCAACACACACCATTCAATAGCACATCTCAAATTGGCTTAGCCATTTTAGTCTTTGCAATTGCCATGCTCTTTTATGTGATTTATGAATTGAAAGAAATTTGGACAGTCAAACTTTACATTTTACCTGAACATCGAATCAACACCTCTTTCTTGTTTAAATACGTCCGTCACCCGAATTATTTCTTAAACATTCTTCCTGAATTAATTGGTTTATCACTCTTCTGCCAAGCTAAATATACTGCTCTGATTGGTTTACCTATTTATTTAGTTATCTTAGCCGTGCGTATTAAACAAGAAGAAACAGCTATGGCACATTTATTTTCAAAAGCATAATTTATTTGTGATAGCTCGAAACTTCTTCTAAAATGACCGCACTTTTTCTCTGTCTTTAAAACATTATGAGCAAAGATACTCTATTCTCTGCCCCCATTGCTAAGTTGGGGGACTTTACCTTTGATGAAAGCGTGGCTGAAGTCTTTCCTGACATGATCCAACGCTCTATTCCTGGCTATACCAATATCATTACCGCCATTGGGATGTTAGCATCACGTTTTGTCACGCCAAATAGTTGTGTGTATGATTTAGGCTGCTCCCGTGGTGCTGCAACACTGTCAGCACGTCGTCATATCAATCAAGTTGGGGTAAAAATTATTGGCGTCGATAATTCTCACCCCATGGTCGAACGTTGCCGTCAGCATGTTAATGCTTATCAAAGTGCAATACCGGTGGAGATTATTTGTGATGATATACGCCATATCCATATTGAAAATGCATCAATGGTCATTTTAAATTTCACCTTACAATTTCTTCCCCCTGAAGATCGTAAAGCGTTATTAAGCAAGATTTATCAAGGTTTGAACCCTAATGGGGTTTTGGTGTTATCCGAAAAATTCCGTTTTGAAAATGAGAACATCAATGAATTGTTGATCGATCTACATCACCAATTCAAGCGAGCGAATGGCTATAGTGAGCTTGAAGTCAGCCAAAAACGCACCGCACTTGAGAATGTGATGCGTACGGACAGTATCCAAACCCACAAAGCACGTTTAGCAGAAGTCGGTTTTCAACAAGTAGAACTGTGGTTCCAGTGCTTTAATTTTGGTTCAATGATCGCCGTCAAATAAAGCTGATTGAATATAAAGGCGGTTAATCCCGCCTTTTGTTTTATAACGCCTTTAAGTTCTTGTCCAATAAACGGAAAAGTAATGCTTTTCCGCCTTTAAAGCGATATTCGGCATACTCAGCTTGTGCATAATATTCACCTTTTCCTTCGGCAAAAAAGTAGTCTTGGCTTGGTAAACGTGGCCACCACATTGACACGTTGATCGGTAAATAGATATTTGGTGTACATCCGTCAAATGTTGTGGGGGCCTTGGTTTCAAGGCGACACAAGGTTGCAATGCCTAGACTATCTCGTTTTAACAACGCATAAATAAAATACTGTGTTTTTTCCTCTTCTAAATTTTTTTCCCATTCCTCACCAATGTCTGCCAAGATTTCATAGTTCAACGTCATATAATCCCCTTGCATCAAGGAACGCGGATCAACGGGTGCTGTTTTTAAAATAATTGACTCACCATTCGCTAAAATATCTTCATATTTATGAATAGTATAATTTGAGATAATGGCAATCAAACCTGCTGCTAACACAGTCAAACTGAGTTTTTTACGTAACGTCGTTTGTGGTTGAAGCGTATTGTGCGATTCAGCTTGTAATATTGCCTGTTGTGCCTTGTTATAACGTGATAAAACAAATGTGACTAGCGCCAGAACGATGCCTACTCCCATGAGTAAGAACGATTTATGTAATAAAGGAATACTCAAGAGATAATAGTAATAGCTCAAATTGATGATAATGCCTAAAACCGCTAGCGCAAATAACACACGACTCGCACTTAAATAAGCCAACAGTAACAAAGAAATACACGCTAAGGTTTCATTCACCGCAATAAACCCTAGACAAAGTGCAAAAAATGTCAGTAATAAACCAACATACATCACTTTAGCTAACTCAAAACGTCGGCTTAATAAGACAAAAAAGACTATAGGCGTAATTGATGTCAATAAATAGACACTTTTCATCAACCAAACATCAGCATTTATCTCCGTAAAAAAATACCCAGTAATGACATGAAACCAGTCATCCAGAGCGGAAGGGGCTGAGGCTTGTTGTGTCGAGCTAAGAAATGTCCAACGGGTGAAGATATCAAGATTCATCGCTAAGCCAACTAACAACATTGCCCAAGCAATGGGTAATAGGTTTATCGTATGCGCAGTTTTCTCACTTAACGAACAATAGTAATAAAGTAGCAAACCGCCAAGAATCACCCATTGTTGTGCAGATAACACAAATTGTCCGACATAAGTTTCATAATAGCCCCCCCATCGAGAATGGAAAAAACCAATGTAAACCAAAAACGCGATAATAAAGAGTGAAGCAATCAAGAAACGTAGCCAATTTGCCGGGCGCAATGAATAGACGAAGACTGATAGTATCGCCATCAGCGCAAGATAAATGCCATTTTCGCCATCAAAAAGGAAGAAAATAAAATACAGAATAAAGCCTGTGGCGAAGATCATATCAATAGCGATATCAAACCACTCTGTCTTTACCTTTTGACTAAAATGCATCACTAAAGCAAGGAGGATAAAAAGAATACTCGGATAAATAAGATCTTGTTCGTCTTCTAATCCAAATGAGAAAAATAAAGTCACCAAAAGTAGGCCTGTACAAAATGTCATTAATACAATAAAAAGTGGATAAATATGCCAAGTGACGCGAGAGGCGTTTGGATTGTGCCACTTAAACCACTTAATTAGCGTCATAACCGCGCCAATCGTGCCACCAAATGCCAATATCGTTACCAAAAACAGGCTAGATAGAAAATCCTCGCCTGACATTAATAACATTTTCGTACAAATGCTCACTACCAAATAAAGAAATAAGACAATTAAATTAAAAAAGTCAAAACGACGCTCTTTATAATAATAAACAAGGCCAGCACTCAATAACCACGACAGCAATACGCTATTTTTGATAAGCAACACCCAGACAAAGGCATATACTAAGATAAGCAACACGATCTTAGGTAAAATACGCCAATGCACATCGTTTAACCGCTCACCAAAATATTCATAACCCACGAGAAACAGTATATTTAAAAAAATCATCATGTACACGACATCGCCGAGTAGGGGAATCGCTAAAGATAACGCGACATTTGCCGTGACCAATAATAATAAGGCACTTGCTACATTAGGGAATAACAGCAAAAAAGGAATTTGGCAAATAGACCAAATGGCGAAAAGTTCCCAAGGATCAGCACCCGTTTGATACGTTTGTCCAATTAACGCGAAGATGCCACCAAGCAATACCGCAGCAAGAAAGGCAAAAACAAGGGAAAATACAGAAGTCGAATGCGTTTTTTTCGCCTTATAGTAATAAAAAAGGAGACTTAAAAGGACGGACAGACCAAAGAGACCTTGTACCCCATAAAGCTTTTCAAAACGAGAAAAATAGTCCCAATTTGCCGCAATCCAAGTAATCGCCCCACTCGCAAAAAAACCGGTTCCTAGCAGAAGAAATAAGAGGGTAAGATATTTTTGCCAAGATAAATGAAACAAAGTCGTATTTTGCATATACTCGCTCCTCTAGTAGAGAACATAATGATTTTTTATGTTGATTATGGCATAATCATTTGTGATTTTGGCAAAATTTTTACGGTGTGTAAAAAGGAAAATGGGGGAACAATGCGAATTTTACATACAATGTTACGCGTGACAGATTTAGAGCGTTCAATCCAGTTTTACCAGCAGGTTTTAGGTATGCGTTTACTGCGTACAAGTGAAAATTCAGAGTATCGTTACACATTAGCATTTCTTGGTTATGAGGATGAAGATAAGGCATCGGTGCTAGAATTAACTTATAACTGGGGAGTGACCGAATACGAACTGGGTACGGCTTATGGTCATATTGCGATTGGCGTTGATGATATTTATGCAACCTGTGATGCGGTACGTCAAGCAGGCGGAAAAATCACCCGGGAACCAGGCCCGGTGAAAGGTGGAAAAACCGTGATTGCGTTTGTCGAAGATCCCGATGGTTACAAAATTGAATTTATTGAAAATACATACGCGCAAGCGGGTTTAGGCAATTAATGCTTATCCAATAAAGTGCGGTCAATTTAAAAAATTTGTATAGCGTGGCATATGTCCACGCTATTTATTTCAAATAGGATAATAAGGTGACAGAAATACAAACTGAATCAACAACTTCCCACTTATTAAAAAATCGTTTTCGTGGTTATTTCCCCGTTATTATTGATGTTGAAACAGCGGGATTTAATGCGAAAACAGATGCACTGCTTGAACTTGCTGCCATTACGGTCAAAATGGACGAAAATGGGCTTTTGGTCCCCGATCAAAGATGTCATTTTCACATTGAACCTTTCACGGGTGCTAACATTAACCCTGAATCACTCCAGTTTAATGGCATTGATATCCACAATCCCTTACGCGGTGCAGTCAGTGAAACCGTTGCTATCACAGAACTCTTCAAAATGGTGCGTAAAGCCCAAAAAGCAGCGGATTGTCAACGTTCCATTATCGTGGCACATAATGCCGCCTTTGATCAAAGTTTTGTTATGGCCGCAGCAGAACGAACGGGGATAAAACGGAACCCATTTCATCCCTTTGGTATGTTTGATACCGCCACCTTAAGCGGTTTTATGTTTGGGCAAACTGTACTCGTTAAAGCTTGCCAAAGTGCTCACATTGCCTTTGACGGCAAACAAGCCCATTCAGCCTTATATGATACTGAACGTACTGCAGAATTATTTTGTTATATGGTTAATCACCTAAAACAGTTAGGTGGTTTTCCACATCAACCCACTAACACCATATAACGCACTTATATAAGAAATAGTTTTATTACCATTTTCTAGTAAAAGTATAGACAAATTATTTTTTTTAAGTAAATTTAGAATTCTTTTTTAAAACATAACTTATAACCTAAGGATACATGCAATGTTATTAACTAACCCTGTTGTGATTTCCATTGTGGTTTTACTTGCGCTCAGTCTATTGCGTATAAACGTGGTCATTGCGCTCGTTATTTCCGCATTAGTCGCAGGTTTAACTGGCAATTTGGGCGTCAGTGAAACAATAAAAACGTTTACGAATGGACTAGGCGGTGGGGCGGAAGTCGCCATGAATTATGCGATTTTAGGCGCGTTTGCGGTTGCCATTTCAAAATCTGGCATTACTGATTTACTCGCCTATAAAGTCATTAAACGCTTAGGTAATACACCAAGTAGCCGTTCTATGGCGGGCTTTAAATATTTCATCTTAGCCATACTGACCTTGTTTGCAGTATCCTCACAAAACTTATTACCTGTTCATATCGCATTTATTCCTATTGTGATTCCGCCATTGCTTGCGATTTTTAATAAACTCAAACTAGATCGTCGTGCAGTGGCTTGTGTACTGACTTTTGGTTTAACCGCAACCTACATGCTCTTACCTGTTGGTTTCGGGAAAATCTTTATTGAAAGTATTCTTGTGAAAAATATCAACCAAGCAGGTGCAGCCTTAGGCTTACACACATCTGTGGCAGAAGTCTCATTAGCCATGACCGTCCCCGTTGTTGGCATGATTCTCGGTTTACTGACGGCGGTCTTTATTAGCTATCGTAAACCAAGAGAATATGCCCTCACTCACGCTGAAATCAGCACACAAGATATTGAATCACATGTTGCTCAAATTAAACCTTTCCATGTGGGCGCAAGTGTTGCCGCGATCATTGTTACTTTTGCTTTACAGCTTTTTACTAGCTCAACAATTATTGGTGGTTTGGCCGGTCTGATTATTTTTGCAGTTTGTGGGATTTTCAAATTAAAAGAAAGTAATGACATTTTTCAACAAGGCTTACGCTTAATGGCAATGATTGGCTTTGTCATGATCGCTGCATCTGGTTTTGCTAATGTCATCAATGCCACAGGTGGCGTCACAGCCTTAGTAGAAACCTTCAGTCAAGGATTTGGTGTCGAAAATAAAGGGATTGCTGCCTTTTTAATGTTATTAGTGGGCTTATTTATTACCATGGGTATTGGCTCATCTTTCTCAACCGTGCCTATCATTGCTTCAATTTATGTGCCACTTTGTCTCTCATTAGGTTTCTCGCCTTTGGCAACCGTTTCACTCATTGGCGTATCTGCTGCATTAGGTGATGCGGGTTCACCTGCCTCTGACTCTACCTTAGGGCCAACATCAGGTTTAAATGCAGATGGTAAACACGATCATATTTGGGATTCTGTGGTCCCAACCTTTATCCATTACAATATTCCACTCATCCTTTTCGGCTGGTTAGCCGCGATGTATTTATAATCCTATTTTCAATCCTCCCAATTGGGAGGATTGATTGCCTATATCAGCGATGAAAAAAGTAGAACTGCTCCAACTGTTAAAACACAAAATTGCCCAACTTGATAACCCCTCTCGTGTCCAAGTAAAACTTCCCCTACACACTCGTTTTGCGCCGCATTTGTTTAGTGAAAATAACCAATCTTTCTCTTTTTACTACCGAGAGTTACAACAAACTCTCACCCAACTAGAAAATGCCCCTGAAACCGATCCTTCACTCTACTCATTCTTTGCGGAAAAACTCTTATCACAGTACGCAGCGTTATCTGAAGCGTTAAATCAGAAAACTCGCCCCAAATACATTTCCCACCCCCTCAATAAAGAAAAACATCATATCCATCAACTGCCTCCTCGTGAACGTTTAGAAAAATATTACGAGGCATTACAAGCACTCAATGAAAAATTAATGTCACTACAAGATAAGCTACAAAAAGGGCAAGAAGAGCAACAAAGAAAGCTATTAAGACAAAAAATCCAAGTCACCCACCAACGGAAAGCAAAGTGTTTGGCCGCAATTGAGCTGTTAGAAGAATACTTAGTCTTTAAGAATACACAAGAGCAACAAAGTTAAGCTACATCACCTTCGGCCCATTGAGCATTACTTTTTCTCTCTTGTATCATTTTACTGACTCAATTAAAAATCACTGCCCAAACCAACAGGTGTAAAGTCTGAGAGGAAACCACAAAAGCAAACCCTTTCCATATATTCTCCCTTTCACCATATAGTAAACAAGATCGTTAATGAAAAAGCCAAATTAAGAATAAGAAAAAACCGTAAGTCAGATAACTTACGGTTTTTAAAATTTGATGGCGGAGGAAGTGAGATTCGAACTCACGGAGGGCGTAAACCCTCGCCGGTTTTCAAGACCGGTGCCTTCAACCACTCGACCATTCCTCCGTGATTTAAGCGTGGTGAATAATACGGATTTTAACTTGCTAAGTCAAGCAATTAAACAAGGATTTTTATTCAATTGCTTTATTTTAGAACAATTTTTTATTGACGGTCAGACAATCTGACAGTCAATAACCAATCAATGGCTATTCACCGCTCTTTTCAGCTTTTGTCGGTTCAGCATAAACATGACTGACCGCACTATGATGACCGGCTGCACCTTTACCATGGAAGTAATAACGGGATTCTGTCCATACGCTAATCTGACACATCTCGACAGGCTCATCACTTGCTTTGGCCAACGTCATCGCTGCTTGAGTATGGCTCACCGCTGAGATTGTTCCTAAACGACCAGTGAACTGATAATCACGCGCGAGCCCAAACGAAACATTCTCCACAGCGGATTGCGCAGAGGTGACGACTTGTTCAACCCCCTTTTCAGCTGACAGATTCGTCACAGCATCCGTTTCTGGCTCAGAGACCGTCATCTCAGAGGCTGTTTTCAGTGAATGTGGCTCAGCTTCTACTGTCGGCTCGGCGATGTTATTTTCCGTTGTTACAGTGACCGCTGTCTCTTGCGTATCAGCTAAAGATTGTTCTTTTTCTAAACGTTGCAACGATTGTTTCACTTTCTTTTCAACTGATTCATTCGCAGGCTGTACAACAAAATTATTAAATGGTGAAGCACCACTTTCTCCGCCCTCCGCCACGAGATCAAGTGCAGGCATCGTTGCGGCAAGATCTTTTGGTTGCTGTTGTTGTTCTAATAACTCATCGACTGATAAGAATTGATTTTCTTTTACCACTACAGGTTGCAAATCTGGCCAAACTTTACCACTTGCTAACTCTGGCGACGCGACAGCAGCGAATAACGGCATAGGTGCTTTAACCTCTTGGTTATGACGACGGCGACGTTGATTATTCACGCGTAAATGGCGAGGTAAGCGACGACGATTGTTATCACGGCGTTTTTCTGTTTCTGCCTCTTCCACAACCGCTGTCACCGCTTCTGGTACCAATTCTATTTCCACCACTTTCTCCTCAATCAAGGTATCAGTTTCAGGAGAAAGGGGTTCTGTTGTCATCACTGGTAAGGTGGTTTCATTCACCTCATCGATAATACGTACTTTCTTACGCAGATCTCGACGTTGACGACGTGGTGTAATAGTCTCTGTTTTTTCGACTTCAACTGTATCAACTACCGCAGTCTCTAACACATTATCCACTACCGGCACTGCCTCAACAGCATTATTTGCCTTACGGCTACGCTTATTATTACGTTCTGAACGAGGACGAATGACTTCTTCAACAACTTCATTCTGACGTTTGGTATTGATATCACGTTCCACATTTTCTGAACGTGCACGACGTGAATTACGGCGTTCTTGTTGACGACGATTACGATTATTCTTAGGACGATTGCCTTTTGATTTCTCTTCAACTACAGGTTTATCGACAAAAATCGCTTTGACTTTTGCCACAATTCGCGCGAATAACGACGGTGTATTGTCAACTTTCTTCTCAGGAATCGGTGCTGGAGCAGGAATCGCCATCGACACGGCCGCACTTTCTAACACATTTTCACTTGTTACGGTAGCGGTTTCGATATTACGTGATACAAGCGATTCTTCAGGCACGAAATGATCATCTTTCTCTTGATGTAATTTAACAAGATTATAACTGAGTTCATGCACTTCTTCGCCATCACGTACACGGAACACGCCAAAGTGTGGTGTTTCCATCGCTTCATTTGGTACGACAATCACATCAACATCATGGCGTTTTTCAATACTGTGAATAGCACGGCGTTTTTCATTTAAGAGATAAGAGGCAATCTCTACCGGCACAATCGTATGAACTTGTTTGGTATTTTCTTTTAACGCTTCCTCTTCAATTAAGCGTAAGATAGAAAGAGAAAGGGACTCATTATCACGGATTTTACCTGTGCCTTGACAACGAGGACAAACATGATGAGATGACTCACCTAAGGAAGGACTCAAACGCTGACGCGACATTTCTAATAAGCCAAAACGCGAAATCCGGCTAATTTGAATACGTGCACGATCTTGACGCACCGCATCACGAATACGATTTTCCACTTCACGTTGATGGCGAACAGGTGTCATATCAATGAAGTCAATGACAATGAGGCCCCCTAAGTCACGTAAACGTAATTGGCGAGCAATTTCATCTGCTGCTTCGAGGTTAGTATTTAACGCGGTTTCTTCAATATCTCCGCCACGAGTTGAACGAGATGAGTTGATATCAATCGCGGTTAAGGCTTCCGTCACATCAATGACAATCGATCCCCCAGAGGGTAAACGTACTTCACGTTGGAACGCAGATTCAATTTGTGATTCAATTTGATAGTGACTGAATAAAGGCACTTCACCCTGATAAAGTTTGACCCGATGGATAAAGTCAGGGCGGACTAATTTGATATGCGCTTTGGCTTTTTCATACACTTTCGGGCTATCAATTAAGATTTCCCCAATATCGCGACGTAAGTAATCACGAATTGCTCGCACAATGACATCACTTTCTTGGTGAATCAAAAACGGGGCTGGACGGCTTTGTGACGCTTGCTTAATGGCTTCCCAATGGTGAAGTAGGACCTTTAAGTCCCATTGCAATTCCTCAGGCGATTTCCCCACCCCAGCGGTACGCACAATTAATCCCACACCATCTGGTACATCAAGGGAACTTAACGCATCTTTTAACTCAAGACGCTCATCCCCTTCAATACGACGTGAAATTCCCCCAGCTCTTGGATTATTTGGCATGATCACCAAATAACTTCCCGCTAAAGAAACAAAGGTGGTCAACGCTGCCCCTTTATTCCCACGCTCTTCCTTATTGACTTGAACAATAACTTCTTGCCCTTCACTCAAAATATCACGAATATTCGGGCGTCCTTGATAGACATAATCATCAGGAAAATATTCACGAGCAATCTCTTTCAAAGGCAAGAAACCATGACGTTCAGCGCCATAATCCACAAACGCGGCTTCAAGACTAGGTTCAACACGAGTAATACGGCCTTTGTAAATGTTTGCTTTTTTCTGTTCGTGACCTGGACTTTCAATATCCAAATCAAATAAACGTTGTCCATCCACTAGAGCAACGCGCAACTCTTCCTTTTGAGTTGCGTTGATTAACATTCTTTTCATTATTTGTTCTCTTAATTTTTATTCTGTCTTTATTAAAAAAATCACCGCACTTTTCTTCGCCATCGACCTCGTGTCTGTCGCAGAATGTCAGTCTCTCGACTGTCAGCTGCTGGGTGCATTGATAGCGTTACTCAAATGAAAGATACACTTGCGTAAAACAGCATCAACTCATCAACATGATGCTGTAAGGGGCGGTAGGATTTTTAATATATAAAATCATTGGGTTACTAATGTCTTATGCCATGCGCTGCATTATATAACCACAATAATAACGCTCCATTTTCAAGCCAATTTAATGGCATAAAAATACGCCTTATTATGTACTTATCCCTCTTATTTATCAAGGTAATTTTAATCCTTTAACGGAAAGCAAAATATGATATGATCCAGCCAATTTCTATCAAACTAACTTATAAAATGAACCTAAAAAAAGACCAAAACGTCATCAATCAAGCAGTAAAAATGCTGACAATTAGTGAGGATGAAGCCGGGCAACGTATTGATAATTATTTGCTAGCCAAACTCAAAGGTGTACCGAAAAGCTTAATCTATCGTATCGTGCGTAAAGGCGAAGTCCGTGTAAACAAAGGGCGGATTAAACCAGAATATAAATTACAAGCAAATGATGTTGTACGTGTGCCGCCTATTCGGGTATCAGAAAAAGAACAAGCCCCTATTTCAACAAAGCTGAATAAAGTCAGCCAGTTAGAAAATCAGATTTTATTTGAAGATGAGTCTTTATTAATCTTAAACAAACCTTCTGGTATTGCCGTTCATGGTGGAAGTGGGTTAAGTTTTGGTGTGATTGAAGCATTACGCACCTTACGCCCTGAAGCGCGTTTTCTCGAATTAGTACACCGTTTGGATCGCGACACTTCAGGCATTTTACTAGTTGCCAAAAAACGTTCAGCTTTACGTAATTTACACGAACAATTACGCGAAAAAACAGTGCAAAAGGATTATTTAGCGCTAGTACGTGGACAGTGGCAATCTCATTGTAAGGTGGTCAAAGCACCGCTGTTAAAAAATGAGTTAGCCAGTGGTGAGCGTATTGTGCGTGTCAGTGAACAAGGCAAACCATCCGAAACCCGTTTTTCGATTGAAGAGCGTTATAATAATGCCACCTTGGTAAAAGCCTCACCAGTCACAGGGCGCACCCATCAAATTCGGGTACACACTCAGTATGCAGGTCACCCTATCGCTTTAGATGATAAATATGGTGATAAGCAATTTGACCAACAAATGAGTCAATTGGGCTTAACTCGCTTATTTTTACATGCATTTTCTATTCGTTTTACCCACCCTAAAACAGGGGAAATACTCCAGATTAATGCACCATTAGATCAAGACATGAAAGGGATTCTAACTATATTGCGAACACAAACATTAAAATCACTGCAGTAAAAAATAACGGGTAAATAAGAGCGAAAGCGGGTTAATACGTCTCATAACCACATAAAGAGGAAAAAATGATGACAAAACAACCTAAAATTGTTGTCTTAACAGGCGCAGGCATTTCCGCTGAATCGGGTATTCGTACTTTCCGATCCACTGATGGCTTATGGGAAAATCATCCTGTTGATGAGGTTGCCACCCCAGAAGGCTTTGCTCGCAATCCCAAACTGGTTCAACACTTTTACAATGAACGCCGCAAGCAATTGTTTTCTGATCAGGTTACACCCAATGCTGCCCATTTCGCCTTAGCGGAACTGGAGAAAAAACTCGGCAATAATTTACTCATTGTCACACAAAATGTGGATAATTTACACGAACGCGCTGGTTCAAAAAATCTCATTCATATGCACGGTGAATTGTTGAAAGTACGTTGTGTAAAATCAGGTCAAGTTTATGATTGGCAAGGAGACATTCATGAACAAGATAAATGTCATTGTTGTACCACACCTCAGGTTTTACGCCCACATATTGTCTGGTTTGGCGAAATGCCGTTAGAAATGGACAAAATTCAGACCGCACTTTCTGAGTGTGATTATTTTATTTCTATTGGGACGTCTGGTCATGTTTACCCTGCAGCAGGTTTTGTACGAGAAGCAATGTACTATGGTGCACATACCGTCGAACTCAATTTAGAACCGAGTCAAGTGCGGTCTAATTTTGACGAATGTCATTACGGTAAAGCCACAGCATTGGTTCCACACTATTTAGCCCAATTCCTTTAAGTATAAAAAATCCCAAACAACACCTGTTTGGGATTTTTCTACTTTTCGTTAACTAGATATTTTGATTGATAAAGTTAGCTAATTGGTTTTTTGGTAAAGCGCCCACTTGTGTTGCAACAGCTTTACCATTTTTAAATAAAACCAAAGTTGGAATACTACGCACCCCTAATTGTGCAGGTGTGGCTTGGTTCTCATCAATATTAATTTTAACGACTTTCACTTTACCCGAAAATTCTACTGCAATTTCATCTAGAATTGGCGCGATCATACGGCAAGGGCCACACCAAGGTGCCCAAAAATCTAATAAAACGGGCACATCTGAGTTGACAACGTCTGCCGTAAATGTTGCATCAGTTGAATGTAATACTTCCATTATTTCTTCCTTTTTTGTTAATAACATTCTTTATAATAAGAATATTTTTTATCATTTCAAGTGATATGATAATAGCATAAGCATGATGCAAATCAATCCGTCCACGAGGAAAACTTATTTGAATTGTGCCAAGGCTTGTAATAAGTCCGCTTTAATATCCTCTACATTTTCTAGCCCCACCGAGAAACGTAAAAGACAATTACATACACCGCGCGCAATGCGCTCCTCTTCGGGAATATCCATATGCGTTTGGGTCGCAGGATAAGTAATAAAGCTCTCTGTTCCGCCCAAACTTTCAGCAAAAGTGATTAATTTCAGCGCTTTTAAAAAAGGATTTACCCAATGTTCGTCATGTAAACGGAAAGAAAGCATACCCCCTTTATTTGGATATAACACATCTTTCACTTGAGGTTGTTCAGTTAAAAATTTTGCTAATTCTTTCGCATTTTGTTCGTGACGCGCCATACGTAAAGCCAGTGTTTTCATGCCTCGAATCGTTAACCAGGAATCAAAAGGCGACAATACCGCACCTGCACCATTTTGAATATAAAATAAACGTTGGCAAAGTGCTTCACCTTTTGCCACAACTAGCCCAACTAATGCATCGTTATGTCCGGCAAGGTATTTTGTGCCACTATGAATAACGAGATCGGCCCCCGCTTCCATTGGTCTAAATAAGGCAGGCGTTAAAAAGGTATTATCAACAATCAAAACTAAATCATGTTGTTTAGCAAGTTTTGCAATCGCGGCCACATCACACTCTTCCATTAATGGATTAGAGGGCGTTTCGACAAAGATCGCCTTTGTATTTGCGCTAATCGCTGCTTCAATACAGGATAGATCCGAGGTATCCACATAAATAGGTTTAACACCATGTGTATTTTTATACGCGAAATCCAATAAACGATAAGTGCCACCATACACATCACGTGATACGATCCACTCATCAGGGGAAGCAAATAACGACATGATTAATTGAATTGCCGCCATACCTGAAGCACAAGCAAAGCCTTGATCTCCGCCTTCTAATTTGGCAATCGTGTCTTCTAAAACGCTACGTGTTGGATTTTTCGTCCGTGTATAGTCATAACCTGTACTTTCACCGATGCCATGATGGGCATAAGCCGTTGACAAAAAAATAGGGGTAGAAACCGCCCCAGTACGTTCATCAGTTCGATTGCCAGCCTGCGCTAATAAAGTCTCAATTGAATATTGTTGTGTCATAAAAAACCCCTGCCTTCTAAAGGAAAGATAAAATTATTATTTTGGCTATCTAGATGTCTAGATCTAATATTATGTCATAAAAGCGAAAAAAGAAAAAAGGAAATTTGTAGCTGACAAGAAAAACGCCAAGTTGGTTATACTTATACAAAAAACTCATTTTTTAAACAGAAAAAATTAATATGCACTTTTTTTCACCAATTAATCATTTTTTTTCAAAACAACCGTTGACAGATTTTTATAAATCAGTAGAATGCACCGCACTAACAGCGAATGCGGGAATAGCTCAGTTGGTAGAGCACAACCTTGCCAAGGTTGGGGTCGCGAGTTCGAGCCTCGTTTCCCGCTCCAAACTAACGGCGTGTTAGCAAAGCGGTTATGCACTGGATTGCAAATCCATGTAGCTCGGTTCGACTCCGGGACACGCCTCCATAAGCTGATACCAAGTTAGTTAAAATAAGATGTCAAATAGTGCGCCCGAGTGGTGAAATCGGTAGACACAAGGGATTTAAAATCCCTCGCTTTTCGAAGCGTGGCGGTTCAAGTCCGCCCTCGGGCACCATTTAAAACATCAACAAAATCAGTAATTCAGTCGCACAATGCGACTTTTTTTATGCCTAAAATTCACTGCCTTCATTTCCTGCTTTTCAATTAGTGGCTGTTTAGTGGTGCTAACCTATATTTACTTAGGTTTTTGTATGCAAACGAAATGGTGGCGATACCGCCACCATCTTATAGAAAACCGACCATCCGTCACTCGTGCATGTCCGTCATTCATCAGTAGTAGGTACTGTCTGCCTTATTCCTGTGATAACGCAACAACGGGCTTTAATCTAGCAGCATTGCGTGCAGGAAAATAGCCAAAGATCATACCGATCAGTGACGAACAAACAAACGCAATCACAAATGAAGAAAACGTAAATTGCATTTTAATACTGTCAGTGAAAGCAGAAAACAGAGTTCCTAATAATAAGGAAAGTAATACTCCCAACAGACCGCCAAATAGACTCACACTCGCTGATTCAATCAAAAACTGATGCAAAATATCTTTCTCTTTTGCGCCAACTGCAATACGAATACCAATTTCACGCGTTCTCTCTATGACAGACACGAGCATAATATTCATGACCCCAATTCCCCCCACGACTAACGAAATAAACGCAATCGAAGAGATCATCATCGTTAAGGTTTGTGTCGTTCGTTGAAGTGATTGTAAAAACTTAAGGCTACTGAAGGTAAAGAAATCTTTTCTCCCATGTTGTATGGTCAATAAATCAATAATCGCCTTTTCGGCTATATCAGGTGCAATATGTTCTTTGACTTGTACCGTAATCTGTTGAAAATAAGACTGATTATATAAACGACTCACTACGGTATTATAGGGCAGCCAGACTGTGACTCGTTTTCCTTCCATATTTTGGGAAGGTGTGTCGACCACCCCAACAATCGCAATGGGCATTTGTCCAATAAATATCGTTTTTCCTACCGCACTTTGTGTGCCAAAGATCGCTTGCTGTGACTTTTTATCTATCACCCCAATAGCTTGATTTGTTGTCATATCATGACGATGAAACCCACGTCCACTAAGTAACCGGAATTTTCTTAGTTGGAAAAAATCTTCACTTACGCCATAAATAGTCGCATTCAAAGTTCTATTCAAGAAACGCAATGGTTGCTCTGCCGAAATTTGTGGTGTTGCGCCTTTTAAATAAGGTTGTTGGCGTAGGAGTATTAAATCAGCATGATTAAGTGTTTGAATTTTGAGCGCATCAGGATCGCCCCAATTTTTGCCGGGATAAATATCGATTGTGTTATTGCCGAGCGCACTAAATTCAGCCAGCACTTTATTTTTGGCCCCCTCTCCCAAGGCGATCACACAAACAACGGCTGCGATACCAATAATAATACCGAGCATCGTGAGTAATGTTCTCATTTTATGTGCCAACATCATATGCATTGCCATCAAGAAAGCAGCTTGATAGCGACGCCACGCGGCTAAGTAATGCATCGTAGACACGGGCGCCTGTATACTTGCCTTTTGGCAAGATGATCTCATTGCCGTTTCATTCACGCCACTATCCGCAATAATCTCGCCATCTTTCATCGTGATAATTCTGTCAGCATGTGCTGCAATTTGCTTATCGTGCGTAATTAACACCACTGTATGCCCTTGCTGATTTAATGTCTTCAGGACTGATAACACCTCTTGGCTACTTTGGCTGTCTAACGCTCCCGTCGGTTCATCCGCTAAAATAATCTCCCCTCCATTCATCAATGCACGAGCAATACTGACACGTTGTTGCTGTCCACCTGACAGTTGAGAGGGTTTATTCTTTAACTGATTGTCTAATCCCAAACGACACAGTAATTTTTGTGCTCGTTCGGTACGTTTTTCTTTGTCCATCGCAGAATAGATCGCTGGCACCTCAACATTTTCTAGCGCAGTGAGATGAGGCAATAAATGATAACGTTGGAAAACAAAACCAAAGTGGTAACAACGTAAATCAGCTAATTCATCACGCGATAATGTGGCAATCGAGCGGCCGCGAAAAAGATACTCACCTTCATCCGCTTGATCAAGTACACCTAATATATTCATTAAAGTGGATTTCCCCGACCCCGATGCCCCCACAATCGCGACCATTTCACCCGCATAGAGATTGAGATTAATCGACTTTAATACAGTTGTTTCAGTCTCGCCATGACCATAACGACGCACGACATTTTTTAATTCAATTAAAGGTTGATTTATCATAATCCCAGACCGTATATTTCTTCATCATTCAAATGCGTGGCAGGATTCACCGATAAGATGACTTCATCGCCTTCTGATAAGCCTTCCACAATTTCTATGCTTGCTTCATCTTTTAAGCCCGTTTTCACGACAACTTGTTCTCTTTCACCTGATTGATTTAAGCGTGTCACGTAATAATGGTTTGGTTTAAGCATTTGACCTAATGCCGAAATGGGAAGTGTCACAACATTCTCTCGCTTGTCTAATAAAATAGACACTTCAGCTGTCATCGCAATACGTAGTTTATGATCGGGATTAGGCACCTCAAAGGTGGCATAATAATAGGTCGCTTCACTGACTTTCACTGGTGCTAATTGAACCGAGTCTAATGAAGCATGAAATTGCTCATGTGGCGCACCTAACAAAGTAAACTGCACAGGTGCACCTACATGAAGATGAATTACATCGGCTTCTGAAATTCGAGCATTCACTTTCATCGTATCGATAACCGCCAACTTCATTAAAACCGGGGTTTGCTGACTCGCGGCTAAGGTTTGTCCACTTTGTGCAACAACCGAAATCACCACCGCATCAAGTGGGGAACGAATTTCGGTATACCCCAGTTCTGTGTTCGCTTTTTCTAGCTTCACTTTCGCGCTTTCTATACGACTCTTTGCGATACGTAGCTCTGCCTGTTCAATGTCTCGCTTATTTCTGATTTCTTCAAGATCTTTTTTGGTAGTAGCCTTTTTTTTATCCAGCAAAGCGTAACGTGCTAAATTCGCTTCAGCCAAAACTAAATTTGCCTGTCTGATGGCTAAATTTGCTTCCGCCGCGTCCAATTCAGCTTTTGCTAACTTTAATTCTGTTTCCGCAATTCTAGGATCGATAAGTGCTAATAAATCACCTTTCTTGACCCGTTGCCCTTCTTTCACCAGAATTTGCTTCACTTGCCCAGAAGCTTGCGAACCAATCTCAACCTCTTCTTTAGCCTGTAAAATACCACTTGCCGTAATCACTTTTTGTATATCACTTCTTAACGCGGGGAAAATAATATCACTACGCTTTTCCTCCTCGCTCATATAATAGAAAATCATGAGACAAAGAAATAAAACAAGCAAAATATATTTACTGTATTTCCTCATGGAAAATAACTCTCCTTCATCAATTTAGCTAAACATACTTCTGTGTTAGTGGAATAAAAAGGGAAGCCTAATTAGCCTCCCTGCTCAGAGTTTAAAACATATAATAGAAGTTCAATGTTGAACTGAATTCATTACCTTGTTTAACAATTGGTGATTTTCTTATTGTTTTAGAATACGCATCCCAAGAAAGAGAAAGTCCCATACCAATATGATCTGTTATTGCATAATTTGTACTTAATGTCACATTGCCTGAATAAGACGCTTTAGGGTGATACACCGTATTTATTTTATATCCTTTTAATTCAGATTTTTTAATACCAAAATAATAATTGGTATATTTTGCTGAATAATAGCTTAAACCAATAGAAGGAGAAATACTGAGTTTATCAGTCAACATAAACGCCTGAGCTAACGTAAGATGACTATTGAAGCCACGACGACCTTTTTTCATCTCGAACGAAATAGTCGTATTCGGTAAATTGAACATATCACTTAAATCATAATCTAGCCCGATCCCAGCAGCAACTTGTGTTTTACGATCTTGAATAGAATCATATCCGGCCTTGAGATCTTTACTTTTTATCGCTGCGCCATCAAAGGGACTAATGAAAAGGGAGGCGGCAAAATGAGTCGTAAATTGCTGGTGATAACCAATTTCACTTATGCCTGCTGCACCACGCATATAAAAATTACCGAACGAAAGATCTAGCGTTAAAAGCGGATCTACTGAGGTACGCTTTTTGACATGATAAATACTATTACCAACAGATACCCCTGCTCCAATAAAATTGTTATTTCCAACAGAAAAACTGGTCATGGGAAAAACCATTAAACAGCATGCTAATAATTTACTTTTATTTTTCATACAAACCTCGTATAAAATGAATTGGGAGATGAATTTTGATATTAAATATGTATCATATCAATAAAAACTGGTCATACCTCAATAAAAGCAAACGTTTGCGTAAATTTAAAAAGATAATAAATAACCAATCTTAATAAAAATTAAACACTCAATATTTATTAATAATAAATAAAATAATTAATTCAAGAATCTTGTTTTTAGCACATTTAATTATGAAATAAACTAACGATAAGTAATAAGAAAAAACAAAAGGAAAAATTAATTTAGAAATAAACATGCGCTATCAAAACGATATATATGGCATAAATTATTTTAAATAAATCTCCATTTCCTTTTTGAATAAAAAAATGAAAAATGTAAAAAAGGTTGAGTAGGTACATTACCTTGCCCAACCTTTTAAATCAAGAATCTCGTGCAATAAAGCCAGATTTTCTCACCAGATGCAAGAAAATCTCATCGAAAAGTGTCTAACACGAATAAAATACGGTGCCTATATATACCGTTTAGAGTCCCACTCTCCCTCGAATATCATCAAAATGTTCATCAATCAATAATTGTCCATTGAGAAACACTGTACGAAGCTGATTTTGTTGATTTTCAAGCGCCTTGTGTTCAATTGTTTGCCAATGATCCGCTTGTTTAACCAAGGCAAGTATGCCTCTTTTTGAGCGTTTTGCATGACTAGTGATAGGATCTTTATAAACATCATGCCATTCACCCGCAATACATACCGCATTGGCTTTCATCGCCCAACTCATCGTATCTCGATTGACTTGTTGTAATAGCCCACCTCCCATACCAAAGGCGACATTCTCGACACTAAAACCGCTAGCCATAATCGCATCCAAGATTCTGCCTAAGGAGTTCACATTAATCCCATCACCTTGAATAATACGTATGCAGTCAGGCAACATTTTATACCCTTTACTATTTAAGGTTGTACCAAATTTTTCAGCTAAGATCGCTAAAGTACGACAAACAACTTCAACAGGATCGCCACTATCTGGGCGAACCACTAACGTGCCACCTTTTAATTCCACTAGCTCTTTTAGTTCAGTACCCCAAATATTTTCTAACGCATTCCAAAGATCATAACTATCTGATACAACAGCATAAATCTTATTTTCACCTGCAAATTGCTCGATCATATTACGGAAAGCCTCTACTTCTCGTTCTTTTCCCCAAGAAGTCATCGTGCTGTGTTCCGCGGCAGGAATGGAAAATGCAGGCATTGTGGTCACATTGTACCAACGCTTGGCTGCGACCAATGCAGACACGCTATCAGTCCCCATAAAATTCACTAAATGTGCTAAGCCACCTAATGCCACCGTTTCTAGACTCGAAGCCCCCCGCGCACCAAAATCATGCAATTTAAAGCCGATCCCCGCTAAACTATCTGAAGATTTCTCTAATGCCGCTTTAATTTTTTGTTTACAAAAATATGACACACTCGCTACCGTAGAGGGATACCAAATTGCTCGTAACAATGCGGTTTCTAAATATCCGCCTAACCAAAAAAACTCAGGGTCGGTATTGACAATTTGGCAAATGACATTTCCGACGGGCAATACCGTCCCCTCTGGCACGGCCTCAATTTTAATGGGTAATCGACCTTGATGTTTCTCCAATAAACGTTGCCAGCCCTGACGATTAAATGGTAAGCCGTGTGCGGTCAAGACCACTTCCGCATCATCAATATCATGTTGCGTGATAGGTTTGAGTAAGTATTCTTTGATAAAAGCTTGTAAACCAAATACAAGCACATCAAAATTTCCTCCACGTGCTTCAATATAATAAGAAACATATTCTGTATTGGGTGGATATTGCAACCAATGTGATGCTTTGTAACTGTCAACATTGAGCAATAAATTAGAAAAATTTGATGTATACATTCCACTTTCCTCAGATAAACGAAAAAATTCGAGAGTATGATACATATACTTTACTTAAAAGCAATAAAAAACATCATTGATGAGCAAGCATAGCTTAAAAAGGGAAAGGAAAGTGCGGTCTATTTTCTATCAATTTCAAAATCTTAAGAAAATCCACCGCACTTTTGATGAAATGACTCATAAGAGGTGAATTAAAAGTGATAAGCTGCACTCACGCCTAGCAAATACTGCGCTTTTTTATCAGCTTGTTGCATACCCACATCGGTAGATAAACTCAAATGAGGCGTAATATTCGCACTTAATTGTGCGCTTAGATTTAACGTATTCGCTAACTTACCTTGTTTATATGCGACATTATCCACCCAAATTCCAGCTTTGTTTTGACGATAGAAGTCATAAGAAATATGACCCTGTAGCTCAAATTTAGGCAATTTATAGGCCACATCCAGGCCAACATTTGTTTTAGTGGCTTTCAATGAATTAAAACGAATCTCCACATTATGTGCTGTATCACTTAAATTTGAGAGCGTTGTTTGTAAGTAATGTAAGCCGGTATAAGGAATCAAACTTAAGCTCTCATTAACAGCAAAGCGATAGCCAATATCGGCTCCCGCATTCACGCTTCGACCTTTCAATGCCCCATTCACGCCAACAATATCGCCTTTATGTGTTTGATAACCCGCTGATACATCAAACTGAATATGATCTAAAAGCGTCGAATGCCAGTTCGTATTTATCCCCCAACTCTGGTATTTGCCTTGCGTGTCACCATCAATCGCCATTGGCTTCACTTTATATTGCATTTTGTTCATTGCCATATAGAGCGCATGACCGTTTTGTGCCGATTGCCATAATTTACCACCAAGCATTACGCCTTTATAATGTGTATCAAAATGGTAGCCATAATCAATAAAGCCTAGGTTATTCACATATTTTTGCTGACCATCAAAATATTTCACAAAGAGTGAGCGATCGTTATGTTGTAGCATACCTAATTGTTGCATAAAGCTGTGTTGTACTTGGTTGCTCACTTGGCTTATCGCAAGGCTGCTACTTAAATAAGACGCTAAAATAGGATTGACTAACGGGCGGGCATTAATCACTTTCGGTGTGCTTAATGGCGCAACGGTTGACACCGCTTTGCCATCTGCTGTCACTAATTTATTGGTGATATAAAGTGAATGCGGTGTCGTTGTTGAACGGAAAACGCTTGGTTTCGGTACTGTTGCCACGGTATAAACATACATCCCATCTGAAATCTCACCATTCACGAGCTGAAATTGAGTCGTGCCATTATCTTTGTAACTAATCAGCTCTTCGCCTTGTGCGTGATAATAGCCTTTGGTATTGGGTTGGAGTTTTTTCTGCAAATTGACTTTAACCGTTATAACTTGTCCATTTGCATTGACATCGTTATTAATCTTAAGTTGAGGTGTGTTTGTGTCTGTCACAGTAAATTGTAGGTAACCACTAGCATTCTTATTGAGCACTAGCTCATCAAGATTTTGTTGAGAATTAACTTGAACAACACCTGAATTATTGAGAATCAGTTTGGTGAATGCCTTATTTTTATCATCTTTTGTTTGCTGATCTAACACTAGCAAGCCTTCACTGACTGTTATTCCCCCTTGGCTTTCCCCTTCTCCACGTTTAATCGCAATACCATCACCGATTTTTTCTAAATTTTTCTCTCCACTATAAGTAAATACCAACGGATCTTTTTGACGGATATCACTAAAGAGCTTGTCAGCTTTCCAGAAGAATTCTTGCATCGCGATGGGGAGATACATAATGGTTCGATAGTCTGTGCTATTTTCATAAGCTAAGCCAATACTACCATCCCCAAGTTCTGCCATTGAGCTGTAAACGTAGCCATTATCTAATGTTCCATTAGCTTTACCTATACTTTTTATATTTCTAACTAACTTACTTGTATCCCAATTGATATCACCGTTAGCTTGAACCTCACCTAAATACAGTTTTCCATTACGGCGTAGCTGATCTCCACTAGCGCCTTTTTCTGACTGCCCCGAAAAAATAATATATTCTCTGCCGTTAATTTTTTTCGAATACTTAATGACAGAAAGTTGAGAATAACCGTGATCTAGCTTTTCGACTTGTTTTGTATCTACCCAAGTATAACCCCCATCTTTAGATGTCGACATCATCACTTTACCGCTTGTATTTCGCATAAAGAGTTTAAGATCACCATTTTCTAATTCAACTAATTGTGATTCTGTTAATTCATGCCCCATAGAGTTAGTTTTTAAGTTTCTTGAATTTTGCCCCCATAAATCTGAACGGCTATCATTTGGACTTTGACCTAAATCCCAGGTTTTCCCGCCATCTTTGCTGATAATTAAAGCCGATGATTGAACATTATTTTGATTTGTATAATAAACTGGAAAAATTAAATTTCCATTTTTCGTTTGAATACCAACACCTGGACCTGTCCCTAAAAATCTCATCCAGTCTTTTTTCACTTGAGCAGAAATATCAATTGGATTTGACCAAGTTTTCCCATTATCATCTGAATATGTCATCCATAAATATGATGTCGTTGGAATATGAAATGGCGCATTTTGGTTTTTCGAACCACTTCTATTAGTTAAATAGATATTGCCAACATTTTCATTTTTCTCATTATATATATCTCCCAAATCTTTAAAGTTTTTACTTGGTGTTCCTTCTATAACAACTCTATATCCTGTTTTCTTATCTGACTCATCAAATACACTTCCATCTTCACGCAAAGTCCATTGTTTACCTTTATTCATTAATTTTAAATATTGTTTTCCACCAATATTCACTCGCCCACTTCCATCTTTACTAGGATTATTAAAAGCACCATTTAAATGAAAAAAACCCGCACTTTCAGGAAACATATCTACACTAAGAAAAATTCGCCCATTTCGTTTATCTTGCACCATTTGAGCATCAATCAGAAACGCAGAATTCATATATTGGCTAGAGTAATCTGGATGATGTTTTCTTTTATTTACAACATCATTTTTATCCCCCCAAGGATTAGTATTAGAATTCATAACTGGCGAATTCCCCTCATTCTGACTTACTAAATCCAAAATCGTGCTAATATTTCCCCACGTTTTTCCATCATCATGACTAATTCGGATTGCGGTATCGATATCCCCCCAGTCGCCACGGTGTTGCCAACGTTTATCTGCTGCGGCGATGAGAACACCGTCTTTGGTTCTAAGTAAAGACGGGATTCGCCAGATTGGCACATTGTCACTTCCTTCCTTAGTCAAACTCTGATGGAATAGCAAACTCTCTTTCTGTTCCTTCACACCAAGAGTATCTTTATCATCGGCGTTTATCTGGCTGTATGCGAATGTTGAGGTTAGTAAAACACTTGAGAGAGCAAGTGTTAAAAGACTAGGGCTAAATTTTTTCATAATCATCTCAATCCAAAAGAAAAATAAAAACACTGTAAAAACAAGCACATTTAAACTAACTACTTTATAAAATGGAGTAAAGAAGGACGTGCCAATATTTAGAGCGTAGTCACAATTCTTGATGAAAAATTGAAATAAATCTCCATTCCCACACAAAAAACAAACAAATAATTAACATAAAATCAAATAGAAGACAGGCTTTTGATAAATAAGCAAAATTTAGCTATTTATTAATGAAGTAAAATAAAGTGAAAAGTCATGAATGTCCGATAACAAGCCATTCATAATAAAATGAAGAAATAAAAAGTGCGGTCAATTTATCAAAAATTTTTCATAAAAAATAACCGCTCTTGAGAAACACAAGAGCGGTTAAATATTCGAACGGATAGCACGACTACGCGTGGTAACGTCCCACACCGAGTTCATCTTCTTTACGAGTACGATTAATCACCATCTGTGGTGATTGCACAACACGTAAGCCCATTTGATCTTCAGTACGGACGACATCGCCACGTAATGAGTTTGTAAATACATCAGTGATTTTAATATCCACGAACTTACCAATCATATCAGGTGTCCCCACAAAGTTCACGATACGGTTATTTTCTGTACGACCAGTCAATTCCATTAAATCTTTTTTCGAAGGGCCTTCCACTAACACGCGCTGTTCTGTGCCTAACATCGCACGGCTGAACTGTGCAGCTTGATTATTAATGCGTTGTTGCAACACATATAAGCGTTGTTTCTTCTCTTCTTCTGTCACATCATCAGGCATATCCGCTGCTGGCGTGCCTGGGCGTGCTGAGTAAATAAAGCTGAAACTCATATCGAAATTCACTTGCGCAATTAAATTCATGGTTTGCTCAAAATCTTCTGCGGTTTCGCCTGGGAAGCCCACAATAAAATCTGAACTAATTTGAATGTCTGGGCGTACCGCTCTTAACTTACGAATAATGGATTTATATTCTAACGCGGTATGATTACGCTTCATCATAGATAATACGCGGTCTGAACCACTTTGCACAGGCAAGTGTAAGAAACTGACCAACTCTGGTGTATCTCGATACACGTCAATAATATCATCAGTAAACTCAATCGGGTGACTGGTAGTAAAGCGTAAACGATCAATACCATCAATGGCTGCCACTAAACGTAACAATTCCGCAAAAGTGCAAATACCGTCATCATGGGTTGCGCCACGATAAGCATTGACGTTTTGTCCGAGTAAATTCACTTCTCGCACGCCTTGCTCTGCTAATTGTGCAATTTCAAATAACACATCGTCCACTGGGCGACTTACTTCTTCACCACGCGTATAAGGTACGACACAGAATGAGCAATATTTATTACAACCTTCCATAATGGATACAAAAGCGGTTGGACCTTCGGCACGCGGTTCTGGTAAACGGTCGAATTTTTCAATTTCTGGAAAGCTGACATCGACTACCGAGCTTTTACCGCCTCTGATCTGATTAATCATTTCTGGTAAACGATGTAAGGTTTGTGGGCCAAAAATAATATCAACATAAGGCGCACGCGTACGAATATGCTCCCCTTCTTGTGAAGCCACACAGCCCCCAACACCGATAACAAGCCCCGGCTTATGTTTCTTTAATTCTTTCCAACGTCCTAATTGGTGGAACACTTTTTCTTGTGCTTTTTCACGAATTGAGCAAGTGTTTAACAATAACACATCCGCTTCTTCCGGAATTTCTGTTAACTCTAAGCCGTGAGTACTATTTAAGAGATCTGCCATTTTAGATGAATCATATTCATTCATCTGACAACCCCACGTTTTAATATGTAATTTTTGCGTCATATCGTTTAAAAAATTCAGTTAACCTATAAAAATGTGACTGGCTATTTTACAGTCTTGAACCTATGCTGGCTAGCTAAAAAAGAGATTTCTTTTGAAATTCCCTCATTGACGGTAGAATAGACAACAAAAAGAAAAGGAAAATCCTATGGACGTCATACAAAAAGATATCATCGTGGTTGGCGGTGGGATGGTTGGTGCGGCTTGTACGCTTGGCTTAGGTCAACAAGGGCATCAAGTCCAACTTATCGAACATGCGCCCCTCCCACAGTTTCAACCTGATTCACCTTATGATCTTCGTATTTCTGCGATCAGTGTTGCTTCCGTCAATTTATTAAAACAACTAGGCGCTTGGCAATATATCGAACACATGCGTATTTGCCCATATCGAGCACTAGAAACGTGGGAAATTGAGGGATTCAGCACCGCTTTTCATAGCCATGAATTAAACCTACCTGAATTAGGCTTTATGGTGGAGAATAATGTGGTTCAGCTCGGTCTATGGCAAGCGATATCAACTATTGAAAACATCCAAACTTGTGTAGGCAATGTTATCCAAAAAGTTGTCAAGTGCGGTGAAAATTGGCAAATTTTTTTAGCGAATGGGGAAATTTACCAAGCCCCACTGATCATTGCGGCTGATGGTGCGAATTCCAAACTACGTCAAATAGCCAATATTGGCACGACGGGCTGGCAATATCGTCAAAGTTGCCTACTCATTACAGTAGATACAGAATTGGAACAACAAGATATCACATGGCAACAATTTTACCCTTCAGGGCCGAGAGCCTTCCTACCATTATTAGGAAAACAAGCCTGTTTAGTTTGGTATGATTCACCACAATGTATTCAAAATCTGAAACAACTCTCCAAAGAAAAACTCGCAGAGCGCATTGAACAAGCCTTTCCCACCCGCTTAGGAAAAATCAAGGTACAAGCAGCAAATAGTTTTGACCTGGCTCGTACCCATGCACAAGCTTACTTTAAACAAGGTATTGTGCTAGTGGGGGATGCCGCCCACACGATTAACCCCCTTGCAGGACAGGGGGTTAATCTAGGTTTTAAAGACGTCAGAATACTGCTTGAGGTCCTCCAACAAGCGGCTCAAAAAGGTGAGAGCCTAGCGAGTGATATGGTGCTTCTACGTTATCAGCGCAAACGTAAAGCTGATAACTTATTGATGCAAACGGGCATGGATATTTTTTATAAAACCTTTAAAGAAGATCTTTTACCGCTCAAAATAGTACGTAATGCCACATTATTCTTTGCCAATAAAGCAACGCCATTAAAAAAACAGGCACTGAAGTATGCATTAGGCTTATAGGACTTATTCCCGATGCTACGGTATTGTCTCTAACTAGATGAGATAAGCGAAGAATTAACAATAAACAATGCAAAAGCCCTCTAAATTATTTATACAAAGCATAATCATTTAGAGGGAACGCAAATATTAATATCTGTTTTTAGCAAATACACTTGCATTATTTCATTATTTTATTTTAGAATAAAACATTGGAAAAAATGCATTTTCACCCTTCTCATTATTCATCTAAAAATCACGAGATCACTTATTTTTCCCTCAAATAAACATTTACACAACTTTACCCTTTGTTACAATAAACCAAATTACTTTATCTTTGTTTAAATAAAACAAACACTATTCTTAAAATACTTCTTTTTCTTATTCCTTTTTTACTTATATTGATAAATCTTTATATTTATTTATGCATTTCATACAATAAAAACCATAATAATCCAAAATATCTTTTTTTTATGAGCAAAACTTCATTTTTTATCTATCAAACTGATTAATTTAATTAACATATACCTTGCCCTAGTTTGCTTTTTTTTAATCGTTCCCTATAATCATAGACAGATTAAAATTACAACAACAATATAAACACAGCGAGTTAAGACTAATAAGACAAGAATATTTAAAGCAGAAAACAAATAGAAAAAAACAGAAAAAAACAGAATTTCCCTGCTTACCTTAATAAAAGAAAAATTAATAAAAATCTATATCAGAATGAGATTTAGATACGGATTCACGTTTTAAAAATAAGAAGAAAGTATTTCTATAATAAATAAAGAAAATATTACTTTATTTATATAATCGTTATGGTTTTACCATATCCACTTTCGTTTCCATTTATATTTTTCTATAAGGGACAAAATATGAATCTTCATAAATTAAAAATTGGCATCATTGGTCTTGGTTATGTTGGATTACCACTCGCTGTCGAATTTGGCAAAAAACTTCCCACTGTAGGTTTCGATATTAATGCGAAACGAGTCAACTCACTTGCTGCCGGCAAAGATTACACCTTAGAAGTTTCTGAAGAAGAACTACAACAAGCGATGCAATTACGCTATACCGGACAAACTAAAGGGTTAGAAGAATGTAACTTTTTTATTGTGACGGTTCCCACTCCGATTGATCATTATAAGCAGCCTGATCTTAAACCTCTGATAAAAGCGTCCGAAACTATCGGTGAAGTATTAAAAAAAGGGGATGTAGTTGTTTATGAATCAACCGTTTATCCCGGCGCAACCGAAGAGATTTGCGTACCCGTACTAGAAAAAATATCAGGCTTGAAATTTAACCACGACTTCTTTGTCGGTTATAGCCCTGAACGAATTAACCCTGGTGATAAAGAACATCGTGTCACGAATATTTTGAAAATTACGTCTGGCTCAAATGCTGAGGTGGCGGAATATATTGATCAAGTTTATAGATTGATTATTAAAGCAGGAACACATAAAGCACCAAATATTAAAGTGGCAGAAGCTGCTAAAGTAATTGAAAACACACAGCGAGATGTCAATATTGCGCTCATCAATGAATTAGCCTTAATTTTCAACAAAATGGGCATTGATACTGAAGATGTGTTAAAAGCGGCAGGCACCAAATGGAACTTCTTGCCTTTTAGACCGGGTTTGGTGGGAGGGCACTGTATTGGCGTAGATCCCTACTACTTGACACATAAAGCGCAATCATTAGGGCTACACCCTGAAATTATTCTTGCTGCACGCCGTTTAAATGATCGCATGGGAGAATATGTTGCCACGCAATTAATTAAAGAAATGGTGAAAAAAGACATTCCTGTCGTTAATTCTAAGATTTTAGTCATGGGATTGAGCTTCAAAGAAAATTGTCCAGATATACGTAATACTAAAATTATTGATCTCGTGAATTCATTAAAAGAATACGATATTGATATTGATATCTACGATCCTTGGGTAGATAAATATGATGCTGAAAATGAATATGGATTAACACCGATAGATGAAATTATTGCCCATAGTTATGATGCCATTATTATTGCAGTCGCTCATCAGCAATTTAAAACAATGACTGAAAAAGACTTTAAGAAATTAGGTAAAGAAAATTTTGTACTTTATGATTTGAAATATGTGCTAGATCAATCTCAAACCAATATTAGACTATAGATAATAATTTTTTATGATAAATAAGATTTTCTTTTTTAATGTTATCTGGTCTATGGGAAGCCATATTTTATCCAGAGGAATGTTATTATTATCTGGGATGCTATTGGCAAGGAACTTACCCGTTGACGATTTTGCTACCTATAATTTTTTTATTATGACAGCAACAATCATTTCCAATTATAGTTCCATGGGACTTGGTGTTTCTTCATCGCGTTTTTTTGCAGAAAAAAAAGAAAATCAGAATACGTTAATATTAGGAAATCTTTATAGTATTTCATTAATCTTAGCGATAATTTCCTCAACATTAACATTTTTATTCATTGATAAAGTCTGGAGCATTGAAACATATTATAAGTGGCTCATATCAGCAACAGTTTTCTTTTTAATTCTTAATATTGTTCCCACTGGCGGTGTAATGGGAGTAGAAAAATACAAAGACTTATTTTTTCTCTCTATATTTAATACTTTTATTATGTTAATCGGTGTATTTATCACGATAAAAACAAATAATATATCAATACAAATATACGCCTATATACTCTCAATAGTTTTTTTGATATCAGCTCAATCTTATATATTAAAAGAAGAAACTGAATTATTTAGGAAAGTAGAAAATTTTATTATTAGAAAAAACGCAATAAAAGAAATAATTTCATTTGGTGGTGTTATGTCATTGGTTTCAATACTGGCAGCCACTGCACCTTGGCTATTAGGAAAGATCATACTAGATAAATATAGCTCATTATATTTCTCAGTTTATAGTATCGGATTACAGTGGTTCTCATTAGCAATGTTCATTCCAGGAATTGTTTCAAGATTGATACTACCAAGATTAGTCAAACAATATAAGGTAGACAATCAATCAAAAAAAGAAGTCCGATTAACTTTATTAGTAACATTATCTGTTTCACTGTTATTTTTGATAATCGGAACAATACTCTCCCCACACATTATGAATTGGTATGGAAAAGAATATACTGATTTTCACGAAGTCATCATTCTATTCTTTATCATATCCGTTATATATACGCCAATTAATGTACTAGGGAATATTATTATCATTAAAGTCAATACAAGAAGCTGGTTATTTATTACATCTATTTGGTTTGTTTTTATTCTCTCGAGTGTATATCCATTAATGAGTTACTTTGGATTTTTGGGTGCACTATACGCTCAAGGAATAGCTGCAATATTACTAAATATCATAAGCTACCATTTTTGTAGAAAAAAAGAGCTAATATAAACACATTCACTTAACTTTAAAAGAGATAAAAAATGAAGATAGAAAATACAAAAAATAGATGGCTATTTTTATTATTTATCATTCTATTAGCATTGAGACTAGCAAGCCCAGCAACGGCTAATCTCAGTTTCATAATACTTGCTATAGTAGCCGTATTAGGCGGTAAATACTTGATATTTGCATTTTTTATATCTTGGTTACTCACATTATTTAACCCAATAATGAGTCCAGAAAGCACGCTTGCATCATTAGCTCGCTATTTAATGATCTTACTTGGCTTGATAAACATTACAATTTATTTAATACAAAATAAAATAACGACAATATCAAAATACTTATTTTGGCTATGCATATTAAATATCATACTCATTTTGCATAGTATTTCAGTAAGTTATGAAGTTAGCATATCAATATTAAAATTATTATCTTGGTTTATTGCTGCATTCGTCCTTATAAATACCTGGACGGCTATGTCTGACCAAGATAAAACTCAGATATATAACTTTATTATTTCAATTTTGAAATCAGTTGCTATTTTTAGTTTGCCATTATTTTTTATTCCAGAAATAGGCTTTGCAAGGAATGGGACCGGATTCCAAGGTTTATTAAATCATCCTCAAGCATTTGGTCCAACTATTGCATTACTCGCAACAATTATTGTAGGAAAAATGCTTTCAAGTAAAAAGTTAATCACCTCAGATGTCATCTGGTTTTGTATTTGTCTGGTATTGATTATTTTATCTGAGGCACGAACTGCTGGATTAGCTTTATTTTTAGCACTACTTTTCTCTATTTTATTCAATCCTATTCTGCTAGGTAAACGTTTTCTTGAGGCAAACCCTATTTTTAAGAATAAATCTCTTTATATTTGGCTATTGATTATTCTTGGAATAAGCGTATCAACTTATCCACTTTATATTGATAGCGTGAAGCATTACGTTTTTAAACGAACTGAATCGACAACCATTACTGAGTTAGCTGATGCATCTAGAGGGAACCTAGTTGAGAGTATGATACACAACATCAATAAAAATCCGATGTTTGGCATTGGTTTTGGTGTTGCGTCAGAGCCGAATAAATTAGAAATCGCGACTGACCCAATTTTTGGCTTACCCATCAGTGCTACCATTGAAAAAGGTGTGCTTCCCGTCGCGGTCATAGAAGAACTAGGCATCTTAATCGGTTCATTGGTATTTTTGTGGCTATTTTATTCTATAAAAAAATCAGCCCGGTCAGATATACAAAAATTGGCCATTGTATTATGTATTTTATGTCTTAACTTGGGTGAATATATGTTTTTTTCAATTGGAGGAATGGGAATGCTAATGTTGATTTTTTTTACAAGAAGTGTATCCGACTAAATAATACGATCAATTCTTTTATTATGAAGTCAACAGTTTATCTATAAATGAAGAAGAATATTAAATCCACTTATTGATACATCAGTAGGAAAATATGAAGAAAAATAAACCTAGAATTCTTATTTTAATAGGAACCTACCTCCCAGGTGTAAAAGGCGGCGGTCCGATTAGAACAATACATAATTTAGTTTCTCGCTTAAAGGATGAGTTTGAATTTTACCTCATTACATCAGATAGAGATTTAAATGATGCACAATCATATCCCAACATTCCATTGAATCAGTGGATAAAATATGATGATGTCAATGTATATTATTTAGAAAATAAAGCGAATTTAACTAATGCAATCAATGCCATAGATTATGATATTTTATATTTAAATAGTTTCTTTAGCCCAACTTTCTCAATTAAACCGTTATTATGGAGAAAACGACGATTAATAAAAAGAACACCTGTCGTATTAGCACCAAGAGGAGAACTTTCTTCAGCGGCTTTATCAATAAAAAAACGAAAGAAAAAACTCTTTGTATTTGTAGCAAGATTACTTTCTTTATATCCCAAAGAACTTGTATGGCAAGCTTCCTCAGAAGCAGAAAAAAAAGACATCGCTGACTTTCTGAACCAAAATAATATTGAATATAAAGATATCATCATTGCACGAAATATCTCTAATTTAAAACCCGCTAGCCTAAATAGAAAAAATAATAACACCAAAATGAATATTTGTTTTCTGTCTAGAATTGCAAAAATGAAAAATCTTTATTTTGCACTCGAAGTATTACAAAAAATAGACTTTCCTGTTTTCCTCGGTATCTATGGACCATTGGAAGATAAAGTATATTGGAATCAATGTTTAACATTAATAAATAACCTTCCCTCGAATATAGAGGTGAAATATTACGGTGCCATAGAAAATAAACAAGTACAAGAAACAATTTCAAACTATGATTTATTTTTCGTGCCGACTCAAGGTGAAAATTATGGTCATGTATTTATTGAAGCGCTTTCTGCGGGTACACCAATATTATTAAGTGACAAAACGCCTTGGAGAGCACTCGAGGAGAAAGGAATCGGTTGGGATATTCCTTTAAAGGATAGAGATAAGTTTATTAACGCTTTAACGGATTTTCATAATTTGGATCAAGAAACAAGATGGTTAATGAAACAAAAATGCTTAGACTTTGCTGATTCTGTTGTGAATAGCGAAGAGGTCTTAGATGCCAATAAAAAGATATTTTTGGATTTAGTGTAATCGTTAAATTTGAGGAAAGTATTATGTTTAAAAATAAAACACTTTTAATTACAGGTGGAACGGGTTCTTTTGGTAATGCTGTACTCAAACGTTTCTTAGAAACAGATATTCGAGAAATTCGTGTTTTTTCTCGTGATGAGAAAAAACAAGATGATATGCGAAAAAAATATAATGATGCGAAATTAAAATTCTATATTGGCGATGTGCGTGACTACGATAGTATTTTAAATGCCTCTCGGGGTGTTGACTATATCTATCATGCAGCCGCATTGAAACAAGTCCCTTCTTGTGAATTTTATCCATTGGAGGCGGTAAAAACCAATATTTTGGGGACTGCAAATGTCTTAGAAGCCGCCATCCAAAATCAAATAAAACGCGTGGTCTGTCTAAGTACCGATAAAGCCGTGTATCCCATTAATGCGATGGGGATCTCTAAAGCCATGATGGAAAAAGTCATTATTGCCAAATCGCGCAACTTAGAAGGTACGCCAACGACGATCTGCTGCACTCGCTATGGTAATGTGATGGCATCACGTGGCTCAGTTATCCCATTATTTGTCGATCAAATACGTCAAGGTAAGCCATTTACCATTACGGATCCTGAAATGACACGCTTTATGATGACCTTGGAAGATGCGGTGGACTTAGTCCTATATGCCTTTAAAAATGGCCAAAACGGTGATGTGTTTGTACAGAAAGCCCCCGCAGCAACAATTGGCACCCTAGCTAAAGCAATTACTGAATTATTATCTGTCCCAAATCACCCTATTTCAATTATCGGTACACGTCATGGTGAGAAAGCATTTGAAGCGTTATTAAGTCGTGAAGAAATGGTTCATGCCATTAATGAAGGCAATTATTATCGCATTCCAGCTGATCAACGGAGTTTAAATTACAGTAAATATGTCGAAAAAGGCGAACCTAAAATTACCGAAGTCACCGATTACAACTCACATAATACCGAGCGTTTGACAGTCAATGAAATGAAAAAATTACTGCTTAAACTTGAATTCATACAGAAGATGATTGAGGGTGAATATATTTCACCGGAGGTATAAGTATGAACATTTTAGTGACGGGTTCTCATGGTTTTATCGCAACAAATTTAATTCAGTTTTTATCTGAAAAGCAAGATATTCAGATCTTACAATACCATAGAAAGTCAACAGAAGAAGCGCTCACACGTGATGTGTTAGCCGCAGACTGGATAATACATTTAGCTGGCGCGAATAGACCACTGCATGCGCAAGACTTTATTGATTCCAATATCACATTAACCGAAAAAATTTGCCATATATTACAAACGCATCAGAAAAAAACACCAATATTATTATCGTCTTCAATACAAGTTGAGCGAAAAGAAATGACGGAGTATTCGCAAAGTAAGTTAAATGCTGAAGAAGTGGTTATGCAACTCCATCAAGAAAACCATAATCCTATTTATATTTATCGGCTTGCGAATGTTTTTGGCAAATGGTCAAGGCCCAATTATAACTCTGTGGTTGCCACTTTTTGTCATCATGTTATTCATGATCTCCCTGTTAATATTCATGATGCTAACGCAGAGATCCGTTTGATTTATATTGATGATGTTATCAATGCATTTTGGCATCTCATTCAAGGAAATAACACATATCAACATACACATTTTTATATTGAGCCAGAATATAAAATCACGGTGGGGGATTTATACAAGCTTATTACTGCATTTAAACACTCTCGTCATACTTTAATAACGGATGAGGTTGGTGTTGGTTTAAAACGCGCATTATATGCCACTTATCTGAGTTTTTTACCCCCTGAAAAATTTACCTATACGATTCCACAATACCGAGATGCAAGAGGTGTCTTTGTCGAAATGCTTAAGACCCCTAGTGCGGGGCAATTCTCTTATTTTTCAGCCCAACCGGGGATCACCCGAGGTGGACACTATCATCACAGTAAAACAGAAAAATTCTTAGTGATTCGAGGTAAAGCCTTGTTCAAATTTAAACATGTCGTGACAGGTGAAAGTTATCAATTAGAAACAGATGGTGAACACCCCACTATTGTCGAAACAGTACCGGGTTGGGCACATGATATTACGAATATTGGTGATGATGAAATGTTTGTCATGTTATGGGCAAATGAACTATTTGACCGTGAAAAACCCGATACTTATGCCATGCCAACTACCCCCTAATAGGAATAAAAAATGAAAAAACTAAAAGTCATGACGGTTGTCGGTACTCGACCAGAAATTATTCGCTTATCACGAGTCATTGCGGCTTGCGATAAATATTTCCACCATATTCTTGTTCACACAGGACAAAACTATGACTACGAATTAAATGAAGTCTTTTTCCATGATTTAGGTATTCGCAAACCTGACTATTTCTTGAATGCCGCGGGAAAAACCAGTTCAGCCACAATTGGCAATGTGATTATTGCGGTTGATCAATTACTTGAGCAAACCCAGCCAGATGCCTTATTGGTTCTTGGTGATACGAATAGCTGTCTTGCGGTATTACCCGCCAAACGTCGGAAAATTCCAACGTTTCATATGGAAGCGGGGAATCGTTGTTTTGATATGCGTGTGCCAGAAGAAATCAATCGTCGCATTGTAGATCATACTGCCGACATTAACCTCACTTACAGTGATATCGCAAGAGAGTATCTACTCGCTGAAGGACTAAGCCCTGATCTCATCATCAAAACAGGGAGCCCGATGTTTGAAGTGCTGCATTTTTATCATGAGCGAATTAAGCACTCAAAAATATTAGATAAATTAGGGTTAACACCTTTCCAATATTTTGTCGTCAGTGCACACCGTGAAGAAAATATTAATTCAGAACCGCACTTTTTGGATCTCATCAATACACTTAATGCGGTCGCGAAAAAATATCAATATCCCGTTATTGTTTCGACACATCCAAGAACCCGTAAACGGATTGAGGAGTTAAATATCACTTTTCATCCATTAATTCAGCTATTAAAACCGCTAGGCTTTCTTGATTACAACAAATTACAGCTCATGGCAAAAGCAACTTTATCGGATAGTGGCACAATCAATGAAGAGTCCTCTATTTTAAATTTTCCCGCATTAAATCTACGGCAAGCGCATGAAAGACCAGAAGGCATGGAGGAAGCGGCCGTCATGATGGTTGGCTTACAAACTGAACGTATTTTGCAAGGTTTGGCTATTCTCGATGAACAACGTCGTGGACAAGACCGGGATTTACGCTTAGTGGCAGACTACAGCATGCCTAATGTAAGTGCCAAAGTGATACGTATCCTTTTAAGTTATACCGATTATGTGAATCGCGTTATTTGGAAAAAATACTGATGAAAATTTTATTATTAACTCAATGGTTTGAACCAGAACCCGCAATTAAAGGGTTGGCATTCGCTAAAGAATTAAAAGCACAAGGTCATGACGTGCAAGTCCTAACGGGTTTTCCTAATTATCCTGGTGGAAAACTCTATGAAGGTTACCGCATTAAATGTTTCCAGAAAGAAATGATTGATGGAATCCCTGTTTTAAGAGTGCCTTTATATCCAAGTCATGATAGCTCGGCCCTAAAACGTATTCTCAATTATGTGAGCTTTGCTTTTATGGCGATGTTATTTGGTATTTTTGCGACCAAAAAATGTGATGTGATTTATGCCTATCATCCACCACTCACCACAGGCATTGCCGCAGTATTTATCAAATTCTTTAGAAGAACACCTGTTGTCTATGATATTCAAGATTTATGGCCAGATACGCTGAAAGCAACGGGCATGTTAACCAATGATCGTATTTTAAGTATTGTCGACCTTGTTTGCCGTTTTGTTTATCAGTTTGTTGATCACATTGTAGTATTAAGTCCCGGTTTTAAAGCAAGGTTAGTCAGTAAATCCGTACCTGAACAAAAGATTACGGTGATTTATAACTGGTGCAATGACAATGCATTATCAACTACCCTGCCGAGTTCAAATCCTCAAATAAATTTAGCAAAGCATAAATTTAATATTGTGTTCGCGGGCAATATGGGAAAAGCACAGGCATTAGACACGATTCTGGATGTGGCACTTAAAATGTCTCGCTATGAAGATATTCACTTTGTCTTTGTGGGTTCGGGAACAGAAACGGAAAGATTAAAAGAGCGCAAAACACATGACGGCTTAAATAATGTGAGTTTTATTCCACGAGTTCCGATGTCAGAAGTAGGCAACATACTAAAGCAAGCCGATGTCCTATTAGTTCATTTAAAACAAGACAAGCTGTTTGAAATCACTGTTCCATCCAAAATACAAGCCTATATGGCGATAGGCAAACCGATTGTGGTTGCAGTTCCTGGCGATGCGGCCAATCTTGTGATGTCTGCAAAATGTGGTGAAACGGCGATTTCAGAAAATAGCGAAAGTATTGAACATGCTATTTTGACTATTTACAACTTATCTCAATCAGAAAGAGAGACCTTAGGAAATAATGGCAAAGCTTTTTATTTCAACGAGTTATCTTTGAAAAAAGGCACGGAAAAGTTTATTGCTCTATTTAAAAATCTCATGAGAGATTAAGCATGAATACAAAATTGACTTCATCTTTATAGTGCGTTGATTTAGGAGAACCTCCCCATGCTAAAACGGTTTATCGATATTATTGTTTCAACAATCGCATTAATTTTGCTTTCTCCTCTATTCTTACTTATTGCTTATCAAGTAAAAAAGAATTTAGGTTCCCCTATCTTATTTCATCAAGTAAGACCGGGACGACATGGTAAACCCTTCAAGATGAGTAAATTTAGAACAATGAAAGAGACAAGAGATGAGCATGGTGCACTATTACCCGATGCTGATCGCTTAACCCCATTCGGTCGTTTTCTTCGCTCTACAAGTTTAGATGAACTACCAGAGTTATGGAACGTATTAAAAGGAGACATGAGCCTAGTTGGCCCTCGACCACTTTTGATGGAGTATCTGCCATTATACAGTGAGGAGCAAATGCAGCGGCATGATGTACGCCCGGGAATTACGGGTTATGCCCAAGTCAATGGTCGCAATGCAATTAGCTGGGAGGAAAAATTAAAATTAGATGTTTGGTATGTCAAAAACCAATCATTGTGTTTAGACCTAAAAATTATCCTAAAAACGATACTCGTCGTTATTTTTAGAAAAAATATTAATGATCAAACAGGCCATGCAATGCCTAAATTTTCAGGCAATCGGGAGAAAAAATAAGATGGATACCTCAGTAAAGTGCACATTAGTGCCAATAGATAGTGAGTGGGATAATAACATTAACCAGTTTGAGTTTGATATTTATCATATGTCGGGTTGGATTAACTCGTCCACACTGATTGATAAAGGTGAAGCCAAAGCACTCATTATTACCCTAGAGGAAAAAAAATTATTAATTCCAATTATTACTCGAAAAATCGATGACCGCTATTGGGATGCAACGTCAACATATGGTTACAGTGGTTTGTTATATACACCTAATCTGACTGAAACAGAAATTAATCATATGTTGACTGCTGCCATAACGTATTTAAAAGAAAACCACTGCGTTTCATTATTTATTCGATTACACCCTATTCTAAACGCAAATTGGTCTTCTCATCTGGGGCATATTGTAGAACATGGCCCAACACTATCATCAGACCTAACGAAAACAGAGGAAGAACATTGGGCAGAAACACAACAACGGCACCAAAGAGGAATAAGAAAAGCTATCAAAGTTGGGGTCACAACAAAAATAGAGAAATTAAACCGCAGTAATCTTGACACATTCATTCGAATTTATGAAGAAACAATGCGGACACTCAATGCAACCTCGTTTTATTTTTTTAGCAAAGACTATTATGAAAGTCTATCTAACTTACTGAACGATAACATTATTTTAATCACTGCATTTTGTCGAAAAGAAAAAGCCATTGCCTCTTCAATGTACACCCACTGTGCTAAAAGTGGCATTTTACAACACCATCTAGGTGGGACATTAGATGATTATCGAGAATTACAACCGTCGAAATTAATTACTCATGAAGCCAGAAAATGGGGAAGAGAAAATCAATACAAAATATTACATTTTGGCGGAGGGTTAGGGGCAAAACGCGATTCTTTATATGAATATAAAAAAGGATTCAGTTCTAATGAACATTTATTTAGAACACATCGGATTGTCACCAATTTAGATGTATACAAACGTCTATGCGATGAAAAAGGCTTTTCTGAAGAAGAGATTAAAAATTTAGATCAATATTTCCCATTATATAGAAAATAAGCGGAGCCAATTATGTTAACTGCGAACAAAATATCTTTAAAACCAATAGAGCTTTCAGATTGCGAATTATTACAACATTTAATGAATGATCCTCTTATTACAGGAAAAACAGTGGGTTGGAATTTTCCCGTATCGCTACATTCTCAAGAGAATTTTATTCGATCACTCACGACATCTCAAAAAGATTATCGTCTTGTTATTATGGAGAATGAATCACAAAAAAATATAGGGATCACGGGATTATGGGATATTGATTGGCAAAGCCGCTCAGCCAGATCGGGCATCAAACTTTTACCGCCTTATATGAACAAAGGATATGGTGCAGAGACGATTATGCTAATGACGGCATGGGCATTTTATTCTGTGGGTTTAAGACGGTTATATGCAGAAATCCTAGCAATGAATCAACCAAGCTTAGCGCTTTATACTAAAAAATGTCAATGGCGACTAGAGGGAACTGAGCGAGAGGCAACCTTTAAAGCTGGCGAATGGCATGATTTACATAATATTGCCATTCTAAAACATGAATTTGACCAACTTCAGGAGGCACAAAAATATATTCATTTTGTTTGCCCTAATAATCACACTCCAACTACTAACTAATTTTTCACCTTGGGGGGATTTATTATGCTAAATACACCGTTTTCACCTTGGCCCTCATTTTCACAAGAAGAAATAGAGGCCGTATCCGCAGTTCTTCGTTCAAATAAAGTAAATTATTGGACAGGCGAAGAATGTCGTGAATTTGAAAAAGAATTTGCTCAGTTCACGCAAACAAAGTATGCGATCGCCCTAATGAATGGTACGGTTGCTCTTGATGTCGCGTTAAAGGCATTAAATATTGGTGCTGGCGATGATGTTATTGTCACGTCAAGAACATTTTTAGCATCCGCGAGTTGTATTATTACCGCCGGTGCTAACCCCATCTTTGCCGATATTGAGCTCGACTCACAAAATATCTCTCGGCACACCATTGAATCGGTTCTCACCCCTAACACAAAAGCCATTATTTGTGTACATCTGGCTGGTTTAATGTGTGATATGGATCCAATCATGCAACTTGCTGAAGAAAAGAATTTATTTGTGATTGAAGATTGTGCGCAAGCTCATGGCGCAATGTACAAAGGGCGTCCGGCAGGTTCAATAGGTCACATTGGCGCTTGGTCTTTCTGCCAAGACAAAATCATGACAACCGGTGGTGAAGGTGGAATGGTGACCACAAATGATCACGAATTGTGGAATAAAATGTGGTCTTATAAAGATCATGGTAAAAGTTTCGCTGCCGTTTATCATAAAAAACATTCTCCAGGTTTTCGGTGGTTACATGAATCCTTTGGTACAAACTGGCGAATGATGGAAATTCAAGCGGCAATTGGTCGAATACAGCTTACCAAAATGCCGGAATGGACAAAAAAACGCAATGAAAATATGCAACGTATTTTAGCGGTATTTGAATCGTCACCTTATTTCACAGTCCATCACCATAATGCTGACTATGTTCATGCGGCTTACAAATGTTATGTGCAAGTCAACCCGCAGACGTTACCTCAAGGCTGGGATCGAGATCGTATTTTACAGCTTATTAATGCACTTGGTGTACCTTGTTATAGTGGCTCTTGTTCCGAAGTCTATCTAGAAAAGGCATTCGATAATACACCATGGAGACCTGTCGAACGTTTAAAAAATGCAAAGCAGTTAGGTGAAACAAGCTTGATGTTTTTAGTGCATCCGACATTGACAGAGGACGACCTCAAAACATGTGAGGATGTAATTAGAACTATTATTAAACAAATTGAATAGCGTTTAGAACTTATGAATATCCATTACTTAATCACATCATTGACACTGCTTTCTAAGACTCATAAGAAAATTATCTTATTATGCTTGGATTTCATTGCTTTCCCCATTCTCCTTTGGCAATGCTATATGTTGAGATACTGGAGCCTTGATGTCGCAGTGAATTTACCATTTTTATTAGGAATGTCTTTACTTTCTGTAGGAAGTTTACTTTTGTTTGGCGTTTATGACTTTATTATCCGTAGCTTTAGCGAAACCTTAATTTTGCGCTTAGGTTTAGCCACTATCCTCACTGTACTTAATCTATATTTCGTGACCTTCATTGCGGAAGAAATGTTACCGCGCTCCATTCCATTAATGTATGGTTTTTTAATGTTCACTTGGATTTGGCTCAGTCGCGGCATGATAAGATTTATCGTAAAAGCCCATTTAACCACAAAAGCGCCTAAAATACGTATTGTAGTTTATGGGGCGGGCGCATCAGGGCAACAAGTTATTAGCGCCCTACAAAGTTCGTGTGAATTCTTGCCATTATTTTTTATTGATGATAACAAACAACTTTGGGGAAGAACGTTAGGCGGGTTCAAAGTCTACTCTTTCAAAACCGCCATGACCTTATTAAAGGATTATCATGTTGATGAAATTTTAATTGCCCTTCCGTCAGTCAGCCGAGAACGCCGAAGAGAACTGATTAAAAAACTGAATAAAACGTCTTGTAAGATCAAAGAATTGCCGAGCTTACAACAACTCGTCGATGGCAAAGTTCAACTTTCTGATATTCAAGAAATTGCTATCGAAGATCTCTTAGGTCGAGATCCTGTTCCCCCAATCACTCAGTTGTTAAATAAAAATATTCAGCATAAGTCTGTCATGGTAACAGGCGCGGGGGGATCGATTGGTTCAGAATTATGTCGGCAAATCCTACTCAATCATCCTACTAAATTAGTGCTGTTTGATGTTTCAGAATACGCACTCTACTCTATCCATCTTGAGTTATTACATATCCAACAAGAAAAAGGTACTCATGTAGAAATTATTCCCCTATTAGGCTCCGTACAAAATCTCAAGTTGCTTATCAAAATCATGCAAACTTTTGAGGTCAATACGGTATACCATGCAGCAGCGTATAAACATGTTCCATTAGTTGAATACAATGTCATACAGGCGGTATATAACAATATCTTTGGCACATACAACGCAGCCAAAGCCGCGATACGATGCCAAGTCGATGCCTTTGTGTTAATTTCTACCGATAAAGCTGTCAGACCCACCAATGTCATGGGCACAACCAAACGTGTGGCCGAGCTATGTCTTCAGGCATGTGCTGATGTCTATGGCAACCCCCTAGACGGTATCGCCCATAAAACGCGCTTTTGTATGGTACGCTTTGGCAATGTATTAGGTTCCTCTGGCTCGGTTATTCCTTTATTTAAGCAACAAATTAAAGAAGGTGGTCCAATTACCGTCACAGATGAACGCATCATACGTTATTTTATGACGATCCCTGAAGCAGCACAGCTTGTTATTCAAGCGGGGGCCATGGCAAAAGGGGGCGATGTGTTTATTCTCGATATGGGAGAACCCGTTAAAATTCTTGAATTAGCGAAGAAATTAATTTTGCTTTCTGGTCTCACGATCAAAAATGAAGATAATCCAAATGGTGATATCGAAATTCAATTCACTGGTCTACGTCCAGGAGAAAAGCTCTATGAAGAGCTTCTGATTGGTGGAGAAAATGTAGAAAAAACCTTACATCCACGAATTCTAACCGCACAAGAAACATTCCTGCCCTTGTCTGAGCTAGCCTTGCTGTTAAACGAGTTAGAACGTGCATGTAAAAAATCAGATTATCAAAAAATTCATGACATTTTACGCAATGCGCCAACAGGATACCAACCTGTCACGGAATTGGCGGACTTAATTCACACTCAACAAAATAATCACATACATCTTTGGGGGTAAATCGACGGCGAATATCAATACATCAACGGTATCCAGATTCACAAAAAACCAAGGTAGCTGTAAGCCTTTCACTTATTCACACACTAAAATGAGTAAAAGACATGTATAAATTATCTAGACTTCTCATCCTAATAGGCGTTGGCATTTCTGTCTCTGCCTGCTCCGCCATGCTACCCTCCACTAAATCACCAGTAAGTGGGGTTAAGGTCTATGCACAAGGTAAACCACTCAATGCACAAAAAGCTGTCGATGCATATTTAATTACGCCTTCGTTGGTGAAACAACTCGCGCCGTCTGTACCTTTTGCACGAGCCAACCCACCTTTAGACCAAAAAATCAAAGCCTATCAATATCGTGTTGGTCCTGGTGATGTGTTAAATATTACGGTTTGGGATCACCCTGAATTAACCACACCAGCAGGAACTTATCGTTCAGCGGCAGAAGCAGGTAGCCAAGTTCATGCTAACGGCACAATTTTCTATCCTTATGTCGGTTCTATTCATGTCTCTGGACTGACCGTCAGTCAAATTAGAAACAAACTGACTTCAAAACTCGCCAACTATATCAGCGAACCACAAATTGAAGTCAGCGTTGCGACTTACCAATCGAAAAAGGCCTATATTACGGGGGAGGTCAATCGCCCAGGTCAACAATATTTAACCAATATTCCGCTCACCTTATTAGATGCGATTAATCATGCAGGGGGACTGTCTGAGCATGCAGATTGGCACAATGTTACCCTCAATAGTAAAGGAAAAGACGAAAAGATTTCGATTGAAGCGCTTATCCAACGTGGTGATTTAAGCCAAAATCGCTTGTTAGTTGATGGTGATATTGTCCATGTTCCTCGTAATGATGCCAATAAAGTCTTTGTTATCGGTGAAGTTGCGCAACCACAAATGCTTAAAATTATGCACTACGGCATGACATTAACTGAGGCAATCACAGCCAGTGGTGGTATTGATAAATTGGCAGCCGATGCAACAGGTATCTTCGTTATTCGCGGACAACGTTATCCTTCCCCCACAAGACAAGTTACCTCTGATGATGAGAATATAGAAAAAATTGCGGATATTTACCAATTAGATGTTACCGATGCGACCTCTTATCTGCTTGGTACAGAGTTTTATTTAAAACCGTATGATGTGGTCTATGTTACAACCGCACCTGTTGCACGGTGGAATCGTGTCATTAGTCAAATCGTGCCGACCTTGTCAGGATTCGACTCCATCACAGAAAGTATGTTAAGAATTCGAAATTGGTAGTATGTTTGAGCAAATTTTGGTCGTATGTATGGGAAATATCTGTCGTTCTCCAGTCGGTGAAAAATTGTTGCAACGATATTTCCCAGAAAAAAACATTACCTCTGCAGGGATTGGCACTGAGCATTATCACTTAGTTGGCAAACCTGCGGACGATATGATGATAAACATTGCTAATCACCACGGATTAAATCTCTCAACCCATCGAGCGAAACAGTTGACACGTGCATTATGTCAGAAAGCCGATTTGATTCTTGTTATGGAAAAAGCGCATATTGAATTAGTCCATCAACTATGCCCTTTGTCTCAAGGTAAAGTCATTTTATTTGGACATTGGTTAACTGCGCCAAAAGACATTCCCGACCCTTATAAAAAGAGTCAAGAAATGTTTGAGTATGCTTATCAAATGCTAGAGAGCGCAGCAGAACAATGGAACAACATGTTATAGGATATGAAATAATGAACGAGAAAAATAATGAAGACACAATTGATGTAATGAAATTCTTCGGTATTTTATTAGATCATAAAGGGTGGATTGCCCTATTTACCCTACTGACAACATTGATTGGCGGAGGTTATGCCTTTCTTGCCCCACCTATTTATCTCGCCAATGCGTCCATACAGATTGAAGACAAATCAGCTGGAGGCGCATTACAAGATTTCACGGGTATCTTTGAGGAAAAATCGTCCTCTCATACCGAAATCGCGATTTTAAAATCAAGAATGGTACTCTCGTATGCCGTTGAAAAGCTTGGTTTAACCACACAAGTTGAGCCAATTTATCCCATCCCGATTTTGGGTAGCTTGGTAGCCAACGTCACAGGCTATTCTCCGCAAATAACTATTGCTCATTTCACCCCATTTAAGGACATTGCTGATAGCTTAATCTTAGAAATTGGCGAGCAACCAGATAACTACACCCTTTTTGCAGAAAAAACGGCAGAAAAATTGCTGAGTGGCGTAGTCGGTGAAACCTATAAAACCGATCTCATTCAATTTTCGTTATCACAGATAAACGCTAAACCTAAGCAACGTTTTTTAATAAATAAGTTACCCGAATTAACTGTCATTTCCGATTTACAGGATAAACTGTCGATTCATGAAATTGGTAAACAAACGGGTATCATTAATATCGCGATTCAGGGAAAAAATAAAAAATACATACAGGATCTTGTTGCGAATATTACTGAAAGCTACTTATTGCAAAATGTTGCGCGAAATTCCGCAGAAGCCTCTAAAAGTCTAGAATTTCTTAACCAACAATTACCAGACGTGCGTCAAAAACTGTCTGATGCAGAAAATAGACTCAATGAATTCCGCTTAAAAAATGAATCAGTTGACCTCAGCCTTGAAGCAAAAGCGACTTTAGACACCATTATTCAAATAGAGGCGGATCTCAGCGAGCTGTCTATTCAAGAAAGTGAGATTTCTCGCAAGTTTACGTTAAAACACCCGTCTTACGTTGCTTTAATTGACAAAAGAAATGTCTTAAATGCAGAAAAACAACGATTAAATAAACAACTCGAAAAATTACCCAATACACAGAAAGAAATGATTCGTTTCACACGTGATTTAGAAGTTAATCAACAAATCTACATTCAACTTTTAAATAAAATGCAAGAGTTAGATGTGGTGAAAGCGAGCACAATTGGTAACGTGCGCATTCTAGATCATGCACAGGTGTTTCCAAATCCCGTGGCACCTAAAAAAGCGATCATTATCATGATTTCCTTTTTATTAGGCGCACTTTTATCATCGTTATTTGTGCTGTTTAAACATTATTTCCAACACGGTATTGAATCCGTCGCGGAGGTAGAAAAAACGGGGCTACCAACTTACGCCGCCATTCCGCATTCGGAACAACAACCGACAGTTTCCCGCAAAGATGTGCATAAAGGAAAATATCAACTGCTGTCAGAAAGTCATCCAACAGACAATGCCATTGAGGCCATTCGCAGTTTAAGAACAAGCCTTCATTTTGCCATGCTAGAAGCACCAAATAATCTTGTCATGATTTCTGGCACATTACCTGCGGTAGGAAAAAGTTTTATTTCGAGTAACTTAGCCAATATTGTAGCAAAAACGGGAAAACGTGTTTTACTGATTGATGCTGATTTACGGCGCAGTTACTTACGCTCATTCCTCGGCATTGCGAATAAACAAGGATTAAGTGAAGCAATTGCGCAAAATATCCCATTTGAAGAGGTCGTCCACCAATATGCTGGATTTGAGGTGATCACTAAAGGAAATATGCCACCGAATCCATCTGAATTATTTTATACTGCGCGCTTTCAGCAACTTTTAGAGTGGGCGTCAAGACATTATGATCTTGTTGTCATTGATACACCTCCTATCCTACCTGTCACTGATGCCGCCATTATTGGACGCCATGTAGGAACAACATTGCTTGTTGGCTTATTTGAGAAAACTACGGTCAAAGAAATTGAAATTGCTAAAACCCGTTTTGCCCAAGCGGGAGTACAAGTAAAAGGATTTATTTTAAATGGTACAAAACGCAAGGCACTCAGTGAGTATGACTATTACGATTATCGTAGCTAGTATTGTAGGCAAAAACAAGGAAAGTGAGTCACCGAACTCACTTTCCTCATCAATTTAACGCAGTATAAAACTGTGGCATATTACGCTTGTCTTTAATAGCCATCCTCATGCATATTCGGAAAGAATGTCTTATTTTGAATACGTTTCACGCGCGTTTCAATCCGACCATCCTTGTATAATTCAAGTTCTCGCCAACCCGGCTGTACCGCATCAAGTGTGAAGGTATTATGATCGGGCTTAAATTGAATACAGGTTGCAGGTGTTGCCATCACTCTATAACCTTGCCAATTGGCATCCATTTCTTGGTGAATATGACCATGTAAGATCCCTTTTACGTTGTCAAAAGGCGCTAATGCATAGGCTAATTCATGGGCATTACGTAAGTTATGCTGATCTAACCAAGTCGAATGAGTAGGTAAAATATGGTGATGTAAGACAATTAAGGTATAACGTTCTGGATGATCTTTTAATTTTGACACCAGCCAGTCTATTTGATATTGGCTTAATTCACCATAAGGCACCCCAAATACTTGGCTATCTAACATTAAAATCTGCCAAGTTTCGCCTAAAAGAATGTGCTTTTTCGGATTCAAATTACCTTGATCTTGATTCAAAATTTCAAACATTTTCGGTTGAAAATCATGATTGCCAGGAATCCAGAAGACCGTTTTTTCTAAGCTTTTCACTTGGTTACAAAAATGTAAGTAGCCTTCTCGACTACTGTCTTGAACTAAATCCCCTGTGGCTAACACTAAATCATAATTAAAACAACTCGCTTTAATTTCGTGTAAAACTTGCGAAAAACTTTGAAATGTGTTGATGCCTAATAATTCCCCATGCTCATCCTTAAACAAATGAGGATCGGTAATTTGAATGATTTTGAACACCTCCGCTGATGTATCATATCTATAAGTGCTGAACAAAGCGAACTCCTACGACTAAAATAAAACTCTTTGTAAATTACCGACTTATCAAAAAAATTGCACCTACCAAAATAAAAAAATGTTAGCTATGTCATATTTATTGATAAAAATTTTTCTGAAAATTAAACCTAAATCACACTTTTTTCACATGGATTTAATCAACTGAATGATGAGATTGTCTTATAGTTGAGTTGTAGCCACTGTAATCCCAACACCGCAATACTATTATCAATTTTGCCCTCATTAACCCATTGATAAGCTTGCTCACGGCTTACGACATGAACACGGATATCTTCATCCTCTTCACTCAGGCCATGTAGCCCTTTCGCTGCTGTACTGTCTACTTTGCCCACAAACAAATGGATACGTTCAAGCACGCCGCCCGGACTGTCCCACACACTTAAACAATGTTGCAAATCCTGCACCTGCACGCCGGCTTCTTCTTCACTTTCACGTAATGCGACCTCTGCTGGATTTTCCCCTTCTTCCACCATGCCGGCAATCAATTCTAATAACCAAGGCGATTGTGCAGAATCAGGTTGATAAGCGCCAATACGTATTTGCTCAACTAACACCACGGCATCTTTAATCGGATCATAAGCAATCACCGCAGAAGCGGCACCTTTGACTAATAATTCACGCGTGACCACACCACTGTATCCACCTGCAAATAATTTATGTTTGAATTGAATCTTTTTTAATTGGAAAAAGCCTTGATATAAAGTTTCTTCTTTTAAGATTTCAATATCCTGCTGCTGAAATTGTTGAATGTCCATCCTCTCTCCTTAAATAAAAAAACGATGAAAAATTTGTGCTAAATGACTGAGTAAACACGCCTTTCCTGCAATGTCTTCTTGTTGCCAAGCCTCACACAATATCTCAGGACCAAATTGTTGTTGAGCTTGCTGTGCAACAGGCAAGTAACTGATGTGCCAAGGTTCGTAACCAATTTGTTTATGTTCGGCTAATTGCGTGAAAGGTAAATAAAAATCGAAATGAGCTAAATGTTCCCTTAACCATTGACCCAGTTCAACAAAATACCCACCTTGTTCATATTCCCAAGGCTCAAGCTGTAATGTTTGCTGTGGGGGTAATAAGTGCGGATCAAATACATCGATTTCCGTGCCCCAATGATGACGACTTCCCCCAGGTAAAGCAGACCAACGTAAAATAGCTTGCGCTTTTTCCCAGTCAGAAAGGGGACTTAAATTTAACGGATTGCCCTGATCATCATGCACTTTACGTTCACCATTAAATTTACTATTCCAAATGACTTGTTGACGTTGAAAATCACGAAAACTACTGGCTGGCTGTAAATTAAAGCCATGTTTAGCCGCCTGTTGCTGTAAACCTTGAAAAGCACTGAGGCAATCTTTGTGTAAGAAATGATTTGCGGAAAAGGGACAAGGAAGCCGCACTAAGTGTGTACGTGCTTTGCCGGTTAATTGTGTAGATGTAAAGACAATACTCATGCGTGATCCAGAATACGAGATAAGACTTGCTGATAAACCTCGCCACATTTTGCCAGATCATCGACCTTGACACACTCATTCACCTTATGAATGGTTTGATTCAGTGGACCAAATTCCACCACCTCTGCCCCCATTAAAGCAATAAAACGAGCATCCGAGGTACCGCCCCCTGTATCCAAGTGCGGTCGGTTTTGGGTGACTTTTTCGACCACCTCCAACATGGTCTCCACTAATTTGCCTTGTGCGGTTAAAAACGGTTTGCCCGATAACTGCCATTCAATACGATAAGTGAGTTGATGTTTTTCTAGCATCTCTGCGACTTTTTGCTTAATTATATCGTCTGTCACTTCTGTGCAATAACGCAAATTAAACTGTACATAAAGTTCCCCAGGGATCACATTATTGCTGCCTGTACCGGCTTGAATATTGGCAATTTGCAAAGAGGTCGGTGGAAAAAAATCGTTGCCCTGATCCCATTGATAGCTTGTCAGCTCCGTTAAAAAGCACAGTGATTTATGCACGGGATTTTCAGCCAAATGCGGGTAAGCCACATGGCCTTGCACTCCTTGAATAGTCAGATTGCCCGTGATAGACCCACGGCGACCATTTTTGATTATATCGCCTAATTGTTGAGCGCTTGAAGGCTCCCCCACGATACAGTAATCAATTGGCTCGCCTCTTGCCATTAAGGTTTCTACCACTCGCACTGTGCCATCTTTAGCCGTAGCCTCTTCATCTGAGGTAATTAATAACGCCACGGTGCCCATATGATCGGGGTGGGCTTTTACATAGTTTTCTGCCGCGACTACCATCGCTGCAAGCGAGCCTTTCATATCAGCCGCACCACGTCCATACAACATACCATCTATAATTTCTGCCGAAAAAGGCGGATATTGCCATTGTTTTTCATCACCGACTGGCACAACATCCGTATGCCCTGCAAATGCAATAACCGGTGATCCAGAACCGTGTTTTGCCCATAAATTCAGCGTATCACCGAAAGGTAGCCATTCAATCTGAAAACCTAGCTTTTCTAAGCGTTGGGCAATGCTTTGTTGACAGCCTTGGTCATTAGGGCTAATTGATGGGCGACGAATCAAATCACTGGCTAATTCAATAATAGAACTTTTCATCTTTATACCGCACTTTTGCTTGAGAAATTAAAACGGGGCAACCCTGAGTACAACAGGGCACGTCAGCGATAGCGCACGCCGCTTATGCTTTAAAACAGGCTTCGTACTCTTTCACATTAAAACCAATTAATGCTTTATCATCTTGCAAAATAATCGGGCGCTTAATTAAGGTTGGCTGCTCAAACAATACCTCAAGTGCGCTCTGTTTGGATAAGGTTGCTTTCACCTCATCACTCAAATTCCGCCAAGTCGTACTCCGTTTATTGACCAAATTTTCCCAACCAAATTGGGCTTCGGCTTGCGCTAACCAATGTTTATCTACTCCCGTTACACGGTAGTCATGTAATTGATGAGCAATATTATTCGCGGTTAGCCAATTTAGTGCTTTTTTCACCGTATCACAATGCTTAATGCCATAAACCGTAATCATAATGTGTCCTTAAAAAAGAAATCCCTCAGAGATATTACCCGAGGGATTTTAGCATATTTCAAAATTATGCGTTAATGACTTGTTAATTTACCTAACAAACTGTTCATACGCTTAATAAAGGCAACCGGATTTTCTAAACTTCCCCGCTCCGCTAGCATGGCTTGTTCGAGGAGTAATTCAATCCATTCGGCAAATTGTTGCTCATCAGCCACTTCTGCCACTTTTTGTACTAAGGCATGTTCAGGATTCAGTTCAAACGTATATTTCACTTCTGGCATTGCTTGACCCGCAGCGGCAAATAATTTCGCCATTTGGGTCGTCATTTGATCATCTCCCGTGGAAACAATTGCTGGAGTATCCGTTAAGCGATGTGTCAAACGCACCTCTTTTACACGCTCACCTAGCAAGGTTTTCACACGCTCAACAAAAGAAGTGTATTGCTCATCTTGTGCTTTTTGACTGTCTTCCTCTTTATCCGCTAAATCACCCAGGTCTAAATCCGCTTTGCTGATAGTTTGTAATGGTTTACCATCAAACTCGGTTAAGTAGCTTAACATCCATTCATCAATACGATCAGAAAGCAACAACACTTCAATGCCTTTCTTGTTAAACAATTCTAGATGCGGACTGTTTTTAGCTGCGACATAAGTATCTGCCGTAATGTAATAAATCGCTTTTTGCCCTTCTTTCATGCGAGCCACATAGTCTTCGAGAGACACCGTTTGTTCACTGCTGTCATTATGTGTTGAGGCAAAACGCAATAATTTGGCAATCGCTTCCTTATTGGCAAAATCTTCTGCGGGTCCTTCTTTTAACACCAAACCAAATTCTTGCCAAAAACGTTGGTATTGCTCTGCATCGTCTTTGGCTAATTTTGCCAACATTTGTAATGTACGTTTAGTTAAGGCTTTACGTAAAGCGCTCGTCACTTTGTTATCTTGTAAAATTTCGCGCGATACGTTCAATGGTAAGTCATTAGAGTCTAATAAACCGCGCATAAAACGTAAGTAATTTGGCATAAAGACCTGTGCATCATCCATAATAAAGACACGTTGCACATACAGTTTTAACCCATGTTTATGCTCACGGTTAAACAAATCCCAAGGGGCTTTCGATGGGACATAAAGCAAACTGGTATATTCTTGATTGCCTTCTACTTTATTGTGTGCCCAAAGTAATGGGTCAGCAAAATCATGGCTTAAATGCTTATAGAACGCTTTGTATTCGTCATCGGAGATCTCATTTTTGCTGCGTGTCCAAAGGGCTTGGGCTTTATTGATTTTTTCCCATTTAATACCCGTTTCTTTGCCTTCATCGTCATATTCTTTGGCTAGAATTTCGACTGGCAGACCAATATGATCGGAATATTTGCTAATGATTTCACGTAAGCGCCAATCATTTAAAAATTCTTTTTCATCTTCACGTAAATGCAAGGTAATGTCTGTACCACGTTCTTTTTTCTCAATATCGGCAACAGAATACTCACCTTCGCCTGCGGACTCCCAAAATACCGCTTTATCTGCACTCACCCCTGCCGCACGTGTTTTCACACTGACTTTATCTGCCACAATAAATGCTGAATAAAAACCGACTCCGAATTGACCGATTAATTGGCTATCTTTAGCTTGATCTTGACCTAATGCACTTAAAAACTCTTTAGTACCTGACTTAGCAATCGTACCTAAATGATCAATGACCTCATCACGTGTCATCCCGATACCATTATCACTAATGGTTAATGTGCCTTTTTCTTCATCAAAACGAATACGCACTTTTAAATCGCCATCACCTTCATAAAGCTCAGGTGCAGACAATGCTTTAAAGCGTAGCTTATCTGCGGCATCGGACGCATTTGAAATTAATTCACGTAAGAAAATTTCTTTATTGGAATAGAGAGAATGGATCATCAATTGAAGAAGCTGTTTGACTTCTGATTGAAAACCACGCGTTTCTTGATTTTTCGACATACTATTTCCTTTTATTGCGCTTTATTACATATAAATAAACAAGTGCTTTCTGATATAAGTGCAAAAAAAGAAATTTCAAGAGAAAAGCCTATTATTATGCGTAAAAAAAGTGCGGTAGAAAATTTCACCTTTTCCACCGCACTATTTAAACTCATTTAATCAGACAATCAGATTAAAAATCGTAGCGTAAACCTACTTTCGCACCGTATTGGTTGACAGAAGTATCAGAGAAACGACCTAATCGATTATATTCAATACCACCATTAACAAATAAATTTGTCGTTAAACCGTATTGAGCGCCAGCAATAAAGCCATAGCCTAATTTAGTAGTTTTCTCACTTCTGAAGAAATTGCTACCTTTATTCTCAATATCAAAAATATTTGATGCCAAACGCATACCTAGATAAGGTTTTAAAGCAGAATTGACATTAAAATCATAAAATGCTGAAAGACCTAAACCATAAATCTTTGCAGAAACATGTTCTTTCTGATTTACACCAAAGTAGGAAGTTCCTGAAAACTTACCATAATGAGTATAATCCAAAGCCAAACGCATAGCCCCCAAATCATAGCCAACACTCACACTTGGTGTAATGTTAGTCTTGTTCATTTCAGGATATGAGCTGAATTTTGTTTTCGCGACGCCTAAATCCCCCTGAACATAAAAATTAGCACTTGCCGTCAATGAACATAATGCACCGATAGCCAATACAAGTAGTGATTTTTTCATCATTAGATCCTCTTTAAAGTTACTGATTAAATCCTATCCAAAAATGAGTATAACACTTTATTTGGAGAAATCATTGCAAAATTAACTCAACTTTACATTTCTTACAAAAATATATAGCTTTACCTGATTGAATATTATGGTGACGACGAACACTTAAATAATGTGTTTGGCATTGACATTGATAAGGATAGCTCTGTTTTGTCACACTTGACACATCAAATTGATGACATACCTCAGGGGTTAAGTGAAACACACGTTGCATAAGGTTTTTCCACTCTTCACCATGGGGCTTAACCCGACCAAATAATTGGTAAACAAGCAAATGCGCCAGTTCATGTGGCACGACTTGCTGAATAAATACCGTTGAGTTCTCAAGTAATAGAATAGGATTCAGACGGATTTCATTTTGTTGCAAATATGCCACACCGGCCTTCATGCCACGCACATTATAACGTACCGTTGGCATGGGGAATGGGCGATTGAAATAGTGGCTGGCAAGCTGTAAACACTGAGCAAGTTTACGTTGAACTTGCATATTTAAATGGCGAAGCTGGGTCTGTTGTTGCATCACGGATATAAAAATAAGGCGAACCGTTGTTCGCCTTTACTTGTCATATGATAAACTTATTTAAGCCCTGCCGCTGCACGTAATTCTTCTGCACGATCGACTTTCTCCCAAGGGAATTGTTCACGACCAAAGTGACCATAAGCTGCCGTTTCACGGTAAATAGGCTGAATTAAATCAAGCATCTTAATTAACCCGTAAGGACGTAAATCAAAGAATTCACGCACCAATGCCACTAATAATTCATTGGCCACTTTGCCTGTACCAAAGGTTTCAACCATGATCGAAGTCGGATCGGCAACCCCAATCGCATAAGAAAGTTGAATCTCACAACGATCCGCAAGACCAGCAGCAACAATATTTTTTGCCACATAACGGGCAGCATAGGCTGCTGAACGGTCAACTTTAGATGGATCTTTCCCTGAGAATGCGCCACCACCATGACGTGCCGCACCACCGTAGGTATCCACGATAATTTTGCGCCCCGTTAAACCACAATCGCCCATTGGACCACCAATCACAAAACGACCGGTTGGGTTGATGAAATACTTAGTGTCTTTGGATAACCACTCTGCCGGTAAAACAGGCTTGATAATTTCTTCCATCACCGCTTCATGTAAGTCTTTTTGCTCAATGCTATCGCAGTGCTGAGTAGAAAGCACGACTGCATCTGCGCCCACAATTTTGTTATCTTCGTATTTTAGCGTGACTTGGCTTTTCGCATCTGGACGTAACCACGGCAAAGTACCGTCTTTACGTACTTTGGCTTGGCGTTCCATTAAACGGTGAGCATAAGTAATCGCAGCAGGCATAAACACGTCAGTTTCATTGGTCGCATAACCAAACATGATCCCTTGATCGCCCGCCCCTTGATCTAATGGATTTTCACGATCTACACCTTGGTTAATATCAGAAGATTGTTTACCAATCGCATTTAATACCGCACAAGAATGTCCGTCAAAGCCCATATCAGAATGTTTATAACCAATATCGCAAATCACTTGGCGCGTTAAATTCTCAATATCCACCCACGCTGATGTGGTAATTTCACCACCGACTAATGCCATCCCTGTTTTAACATAGGTCTCACAGGCGACACGTGCTTTTGGATCTTGTTTTAAGATCTCGTCTAATACTGCATCGGAAATTTGATCGGCAATTTTATCTGGGTGTCCTTCTGACACGGATTCTGAAGTGAATAAATAACTAGACATAATATCCTTCTTGTGCTCATTTAGATGTTTCTGCGTCTGGACGGCTATAATACGCTTTTATTCAAAAAATTCAATCTTTATTGCAAAAAAATTTCCCCTTGTTACTTTTATAACAAGGGGAAATGCGGTTCAAACCGTCAAGTGAAGAAAATTAAAAAATCTCATTCTCAACAAAAAAATAGGCAATTTCACGTTTTGCACTGTCCAAACTATCTGAACCATGTACTGAGTTTTGACGCTGACTAAGGGCAAAATCCTTACGAATTGTCCCAACTTCCGCTTTTTCTGGATCGGTTGCGCCAATTAACGCTCGGTAATCTTTGACTGCATTTTCTTTTTCCAAGACTAATACCACCACAGGTCCAGACATCATATACGCCACTAAATCAGGGAAAAAGGCTTTCCCTTGATGCTCTGCATAAAAGCCTTCTGCCTGTGTTTGGGTAAAATGACACATTTTCATTGCGGCAATACGAAATCCCGCTTGTTCAAAACGAGCTAGAATTGCACCGATGAGATGACGTTTTACTGCATCGGGTTTAATAATTGATAAGGTTTTTTCCATTATGTGTTTCAATCCTTATACAGTTGCTTCAGTTAATAAAAGACGCGCTAATGTCTGTACCCCTATTCCCGTTGCGCCAACCGCCCATAAATCGCTTGCTGTTTTGCGGTAAGTGGCTGAGCAGTCAATGTGCAACCAATGTTGTTGATAGTTTTTCACAAAGTAGGATAGAAACGCTGTCGCGGTACTCGCTCCTGCGCCCACTGGCACACTCCCAGTGTTAGCAATATCGGCAAAGGCTGTACTAATTTGTGAACGGTGAAATTCCGCAAACGGTAAGCGCCAGAACGGCTCTTGCTCCACTTCAGCTGCTTGGAATAGGCTCGTCACCAATTTATCATCCATCGATAAGACCGAATGATAATCATTCCCTACTGCCATTTTAGCGGCACCAGTTAAGGTTGCACAGTCAATAATAAAGCGTGGATGTTGTTTATCTGCTTCAATCAAACCATCTGCTAACACTAAACGCCCTTCTGCGTCGGTGTTGAGAATTTCAGCCGTCACCCCGTTACTATAGGTAATAATATCACCTAATTTAAAGGCATTGCTGCTGACAAGATTTTCCGCACAACATAAATAGAGTTTCACACGTTGTGTTAACCCACGCGCAATGGCTAAGCCTAGGGTTCCTATCAATAGTGCTGCCCCACCCATATCGGTACGCATGGTGCTCATATTATCGCTTGGTTTGATACTATAACCACCGCTGTCAAAGGTAATGCCTTTGCCGACTAAACAAGCTAGAACGGGTGCATCTGGATTCCCCGTTGGATTGAAATCTAATTGCAACATCGCTGGTGGGTTGGCTGAACCCCGCCCTACATTCCAGATACCTTGGTAATTCTGTAATTTCAGCGTTTCACCCGAAATTATGTTAAAACTGACCGCACTTTTATCACCATATGTTTCTGCTTGTTCTTCGATAAACTGTGCAGCACGAGTCGCCAATTCCACTGGCGTGATCACTTCAGCCGGTAAATTAATGATTTCACGTACAAAATCACCACACTGAATACGTGCAAGCAATTCTGCCAGTGCGTCGTCCTCTAAAGTTGGAAATTCCACCGCATAATCTTGTTTTGCGCTATAAAATCCTTGATAAAACGCCCAGCAGGTTTCTAAATCCCAATTTTCGCCCTCAAGTACCACGTCCTTAATCCCTTGCCCACGCAACTTACGGGCAGCTTTCTGTACCGCTATGCGCTCAGCGTAATGGGGAACATGAATAGTAGCTTGCGCCTGATTAAAGCTCAATAGTGCATTTTTTCCCCAAGCCTCATCTGCCACTTGAGTCGATAACATAATTTGCATTGGCATAAACGATCCTTTTATTTTTGCATTGTCTGAATAAAAATAAAGTGCGAATCACTATACCAGTTTTTCCGCACTTTAGTATCTTTTCCAATAAAATATCTTTTCTTCATGGCGATAAGTAATCGACATACCATGCTACTGTCTGACGTAATCCCGCCTCAAAATCGGTTTTGGCCGACCAGCCTAAGTGTTGTTGAATTTTTGCAGTATCGAGTGCGTAACGTAAATCATGACCGGGGCGATCTTGTACAAAGGTGATCAGTTGTTTAAAGTCAGTTACGTGCCCGATCTGCTCGCTAAAAGCGACCAATTTACCCGCCTGTTTTAACTGATTTAAGATCTCACATAACATCGTCACAAGTGCAATATTACTGTACTCACACCTCGCCCCTATATTATAAGACTCCCCCGTTTTCCCCTGTGTCAACACAAGGTACAAGGCTTGCGCATGATCCTCGACAAACAACCAATCACGCACTTGCTGTCCGTTACCATAGATTGTCAACGGTTTCCCTTGCAATGCTTGACACAGCATAAACGGAATCAGTTTTTCCGTATGTTGATAAAAGCCATAGTTGTTTGTACAGTTACTCATCACGATGGGCAAACCATAGGTGCGATGCCAAGCGCGCACTAAATGATCACTAGAAGCTTTAGACGCTGAATAAGGGCTACTCGGACGATAAGGAGAAGTTTCTGTAAAGGCGGCTTGGTGAAAATCAAGGTCACCAAATACTTCATCGGTGGAAACATGATGAAAACGAAAGTGGGCTTTTCTTGTGTTATCTAGCGATAGCCAATATTGTCGCGTGACTTCAAGTAAAGCATAGGTTCCCACAATATTGGTCTGAATAAAAGCGGCAGCGCCAGCAATTGAACGGTCAACATGACTTTCCGCGGCCAAATGCATCACACAATCAGGTTGGTAGTGCTGAAAAATCTCACTCAGTCTTGTCGTATCAACAATATCAACTTGTTCAAAGTAATAATCTGGACGATCAACCACTGTGGCTAAGGCATCTAAATTACTGGCATAAGTCAGCTTATCGAGATTAATAATCTGATCTTGGGTATGGTTTAAAATGTAACGAATCACAGCAGAGCCAATAAAACCCGCCCCACCAGTAATCAGGATCTTTTTCATTTTTATCTTAGATCGAATGGAATAAAAACTTGCCGTACATCACAAAACTTGTATAATTCAGCACAACCGTATAATATACAGCAATTAAAATCAAAATGCTGTAAGCATTTGTAGTTTATTTAGAGGAACCAATGGCAAAAGAAGATTGCATTGAGATGCAAGGCACTATTTTAGAAACCTTGCCAAACACGATGTTTCGTGTTGAGTTAGAAAACGGGCACGTTGTGACAGCCCATATTTCAGGTAAAATGCGTAAAAACTATATCCGTATTTTAACCGGTGATAAAGTGACCATTGAAATGACGCCTTACGATTTAAACAAAGGTCGCATTATTTTCCGTAGTCGTTAATCGATTCTGACAAAAAAAGCACTGATAATTTCTATCAGTGCTTTTTTGTTTAATCACGTACTTTTTAATAAACGACGACGAATCAAGCCCGCTATCCCTCTCATCCCTAGCAAGAAAAGTGATAAGACATAAAGAGGGGTATTACCTAATACCGCATAAGGTGTCTGACCAGTGGTCGCAACGATCTCCTGCGTCAAGGACGTTTCAATAAATTGTGGTGCTTGTGCAACAATTTTCCCTCGTTCATCAATCAATGCACTAATACCAGTATTCGTGGCGCGAATAACGGGTTTACCGAACTCTAAAGCACGCATTCTTGCCATTTGTAAATGTTGCCAAGGCCCAATAGAATCGCCAAACCACGCATCATTAGAAATCGTGAGAATAAAATCGGTCTCTTTCTTCACATTCTTTCTTAACTGCTCACCCAAAATGATCTCGTAACAAATGGCCGCACTTAACTGGCGATCTTTTACCCATAAGGGGGCTTGAATCAGTTCACCGCTGTGAAAGGCAGACATCGGTAAATTAAATACCGAGCCTAATGGGCGAAGTAAGGTTTCAAGCGGTACATATTCACCAAAAGGCACGAGATGATGTTTATTATAACGATTTGCCTTGTCTAACGAATACGGGTGATGAGGATTGCCCAAGGTAATAATCGAATTGAGCAGTTTATTCTCTGCATCTTGATAAATCGTGCCAATGATGAGCTCTGTGCCTTGCGCTTTTGCCTGTTCTTGCAAAGCATGAAAAAAGGGCTGAATATGGTTTTCTAATACTGGTAACGCTGATTCTGGCAGAACAATGACATCCGTTTTGCCGAGATGTTGACTGATTAAACGATGATAAGTGTCGAGTGTGTTATATAGGTATTCTGGTTCCCATTTTAAGTTTTGTGCAATATTGCCCTGCGCTAAAGTGACCTTTAACACATCGCTTTCCGCTTTTTTCACGTAATTAATCTTCGCCGAATACGCGCTGAGGCCACTGAGTAGAATCAGCAAAGCGCTATTAAACAGTGCAACATTCCACTGTCTTGGGCGAGAGGCTAACACAGAAAATAAATTAAAACTGACCGCACTTACCCACATTACAAAGAACGTTAAGCCGGTGACGCCAAACAGTGGGGCAAGGTGGGCAAATGGACTGTCAATTTGGCTATAACCAAACTGCAACCAAGGAAAGCCCGTCAATAACCAACCACGTAAAAACTCGGTAAAGGTCCAAATGACGGGGAACATCGCAAGACTGGTCACCTGAAAACGCTGGATCAGATAAGCAAATAAGGTAGGGAATAGCGCCAGATATGCGGCTAACACGAGGACTAACGCATAACTCACTGATACAGGTGCCCCGCCAAATTGATGAATACTCACGTGTACCCAATTTATGCCAAAAGCGAAAAATGCCAAGCCCCACAAAAACGCCCCACAAAGTGCGGTCTTTTTCTGTGCGTTTTTGGCGACAAAAATCAGGCCTAACAGAGATAAGTAAGCCGCGCCCCAATAGTCAAAGGGAGAAAAAGCCAGTACCCCGATAAATCCCGAGAAAATGGCAATAAAATAAGTAAACAGTGTGTTTTTCATAGGCTATAAATAACGAAACACGAGGCTTACCCCGTGCTCCTCTCCTGTTGCTAAGCCGTTATTCTTCTTTGATATCATCCGTTTTTTCGATTTCCGCCAGTTGCTCATCGGTCACGGTAATACGTAATTGAATTAAACGTCGACTATCCGCTGAAGTAACTTTGAAACTGATATTTTCAATGGTGATTTCTTCTCCGCGTTTTGGTAAATAACCAAACGCTTGCATCACCACCCCACCAATTGTATCTACTTCTTCATCGGCAAAATGAGTATTAAATTGTTGGTTAAAGTCTTCAATATCAGTGAGTGCACGAACGGCATAAGTATGGCGAGAAAGCTGACGAACATTGACAATTTCCTCTTCGTCAAACTCATCTTCAATATCCCCTACAATTTGCTCGAGAATATCTTCGATCGTCACCAAACCAGACACTGCACCGAATTCATCGACCACAATCGCCATATGAAAACGTTCTGAACGAAAATCCTTGAGCATTCGATCAACCCGCTTACTCTCTGGCACAATCACCGCAGGACGTAACAAAGGCATTAAATCAAATTCTTCGGCATTAGAACGTAAAAAGCGGAGTAAATCTTTCGCATGTAAAATCCCAGCGATATTATCACGTTCATCAGTAATGACAGGGAAACGTGAGTGCGCTGAGACAATGATCGTATCCAAACAGGAATCTAAATTTTGATCAGTGTGAATAAACACAATCTGTGATCGTGGGATCATAATGTCACGCACACGTAATTCCGCGATTTCCATGACCCCTTCTATCATCTCTCGTGTATTTTGATCAATCAGCTCGTTTTGCTCTGAATCGCGAATCACTTCAACCAGTTCTTCACGATTCCTTAATTCACCTTGGAAAAAACGCCCAAACAGTGATTGGAAAAAACTTTTTTTCTGCTGGGATTCAGTAGAGTGAGTATTCGAGTGTTCTTCGTTAGCCATAAATTCTTGAATAAGTTTCAGTCAACATTGACCGTTGAAAAGTAACATATTTCCCGATTAATAGCAAAAAAAAGCCCCTAGACAGTGGGGCAAAAAAACAACAATTCGCATTTATTGTTATAATGTGATTATGATGAAAAATGAAAGCGAGTCCAATGCCGATAGGTCTCCCCCGCTTGGCTCATCCCCCCCAGTGTCCACCACTCAGGATGATTCGGGGTATCCGGTAAGGCTTGTGTTTCTAACGCAATCCCCATGTAATCTTGATAACAAGAGCCAAAACGATTCAGCGTACCCGCCAGAAAATTACCAGTGTACACTTGTAAAGCAGGCTGAGAGGTCGAGACCTGTAAGCGCAAGGAACCGTCTGCCGCGGAGAGAATCGCACTGATGTGTTCTTTGTCTTGATTTAACAAAAAGGCATGATCATACCCTTTCACCAAGATCTGCTCATCTTGCAAAAAGTCTTTTTCAATAGACTTCATGTCACGAAAGTCAAAACTGGTACCTTGCACTGGTTTTAAGCCCGAGCAAGGAATACCTTCTTGATTAACCGGTAAATACTGATCTGCATTGATTTGTAAGTAATGCGCTCGAATATCTTCCCCCAACTCTGCATTATTAAGATTAAAATAGGCATGATTAGTTAAATTTAACGGGGTGGCCTGATCACATTCTGCCTCAAATTGAATTTCCACACAGTTTTCTTCTGTCAGTGAATAGGTGACACGCGTTGTCAAATTACCAGGAAACCCCTGATCACCATCGGGTGAAAACAGTGAAAAACAGACAAAATCATCACCGCACTTTTCTAGTTGCCAACGCTGACAATCAAAGCCCGTCTTTCCACCATGTAATTGGTGCGCCCGATGATTAACAGACAGTTGAATCGTTTGCCCATTTAACCGAAATTGCCCATTCGCGATACGATTGGCATACCGCCCCACTGTCGCACCTAAATAGACTTGTTGTTTAGGGTAATCCTCAAGCTGACAACCTAATAACACTTCACGTAGCTGATGTTGTACCGGCACCTTGCAAGACAGCCATGTCGCCCCCCAATCCATTAGTTGAATAGACATGCCTGTCGCATTCGACAAAGTAAATAATTGAAAGGATTGCCCATCTGGCGCAATCCCCTGTGTACTTTTGCTTAACATACCACTACCCCTTGTGAAGCAGTACACACATAAAAATCTTCTTTTAAGCCCGTTTGTTGGTAATAATTATCAGCAATAATTTGACGCACTGCATCTACTTTTTCCACTGGTGCCACCGCCACAATACATCCCCCAAAACCACCACCGGTCATTCTTGCTCCACCTGATTTACCAATGGCGATCTGCGCCAATTCCACTAAATAGTCAATTTGTGGCACCGTAATTTCAAAATCATCACGCATTGAATCGTGTGATTGTGCCATTAATTCCCCCAATAAAGCAAGATTACCGCTTTGCAATGCTTGTACCGCATCCAACACTCGTTGATTTTCTGTCACCACATGACGCGCACGTTTAGCCACCTCAGCATCAAGTGCGCTTAATTCCGCTTCTCTTTGCTTGAATTGTGCAATGGAGACATCACGCAATGCTTTCACACCAAAGAATTTCGCTGCAGTTTCACATTGCTGACGGCGGGTATTATATTCACCTGCGACCAGATCATGTTTGACATGAGAATTCACAATCATCACCGCCACATTAGTTGGAATCGGGGTTGGGATTGTGTCTAACGAACGGCAATCTATCATCAACAAGTGATCTTTTTGTCCTAAGGCTGAAATCAATTGATCCATATTGCCACATTGGCAACCGACAAATTGGTTTTCGGCTTTTTGACCGATAAGCGCAATATCCGTATTGGTTAAAGGTAAATGACCTAATTGTTGGCAAAATTTACCGACCGCAACTTCTAACGATGCGGAAGAGCTTAACCCCGCAGATAAAGGCACATTACCTGAAATGACTAAATCCGCACCGCACTTAAAATCGGGACAATGAGCCTGCACAAATTTCACAACACCGCGCACATAACCTGTCCATTTTTTTGCTGGATTCGGGGTAATCTCTTCCGCCAAATCAAATTCATCCCATTGTTGCAAATCGCCGGCATACACTTTAAAGCGGTTATCTTCACGTTTTCGACCACTAATTGCCGTACCATAATTTATCGCACAAGGCATCACAAAACCATCATTGTAATCCGTATGTTCCCCAATAATGTTAACCCTTCCCGGCGCATAAACATTTAAGGTGGGTGTACAATGAAATTTTTCTTCAAATAAACGTTGAGCAGATTGCTGTGGAGTCATATTATATACCTTTCCTTTATCGCAAACACGATGCGTCTTATCAAATGACAAACAGAGATAGCGTGGCATCTCACTCGATTATTTTTGCTTATAATGCACTTCACTGAGTACACGTAAACGCGCTGCGGCTTGCTCCGCAGTTAAATCACGTTGTGACTCCCCTAGCATTTCGTAACCCACCATAAATTTACGGACGGTCGCAGAACGTAAAAGTGGCGGATAAAAATGCGCATGAAGTTGCCAATGTTCATTGCTATCCTGATTAAACGGCGCAGCATGAAACCCCATTGAATAAGGGAAAGACGTTTCAAATAAGTTGTCATATTTTGTCGTCAGTTTTTTCAATGCAAGGGCTAAATCTTTACTTTGCGCGTCATTTAACTCCGTCAAACGTTTCACATGTGCTTTTGGCATTAATAAGGTTTCAAACGGCCAAACCGCCCAATAAGGCACGACGGCTAACCAATGTTCAGTTTCAACCACTACGCGTTCTTTCAGTTCAATTTCGCGTTTGGCATAATCCATTAACATTACGGCGCCCTGTTTAGCTAAATAGGCACGTTGGGTTTGATCGGCACGTGCCACTTCATTCGGTAAAAAACTGTTTGCCCAAATTTGTCCGTGGGGATGCGGATTAGAACACCCCATCGCCGCCCCTTTATTTTCAAAAATTTGCACCCATGGATATTTTTGTCCCAATTCGAGCAACTGGGCTTGCCATACTTTTATCACCTCGTGAATTTCTTCGACTGTTAATAAAGGCAAGGTTTTGCTATGATCGGGCGAAAAGCAAATCACGCGACTTTCGCCTTGGGCTTTTGATAGTTGGAATAAAGGATCAGTTGACGGTGTTGGATCAGGCGTTTCTTCTAATAAAGCAGAAAAATCATTTTTGAACACAAAAGGCTTCTGGTAATCAGGGTTTTGTTCGCCCGTAATACGTTTATTGGATGGGCATAAATAACAAGTTGGATCATAACTTGGCTTTTCATCCTCAGCCACTTTTTCTTGTTGCCCTTGCCATGGACGTTTTGCTCGATGTGGTGAGACAAGTACCCACTGATCGGTTAATGGATTATAACGGCGATGTGGGTGTTCGGTTGGTTCAAATAGTGAATGACGCATCTTTTACTCCCGACAACTGGAAACGGTTACATTTTATTTTGGGCATAAGATACCAAATTATCAAAAATAAACTGTTAACTAGATCACAAAATCAAGAAATCCCTTACGATTTTACTTTGTTTTTTGTGTATAAGGTGTCAGATTTAGTGTTAAACGTTTTCAGACTTAACCCTATCTTACTAGGGATGAAAACACAGATTTCTCAAAGGAAAGGTCATACTCATTATGGTTACTATTCATGATGTCGCACAACATGCGGGCGTCTCTGTCGCCACCGTCTCTCGCGTGCTCAATAATCATCCTTCTGCAAGTGAAAAAGCACGCATCGCCGTCCAAGCCGCAATCGAAAAACTCGGTTATCAACCCAATGCCAATGCACAAGCCCTCGCCATGAAAAGCACCGATACGATTGGTGTGGTAGTCACCGATGTAACTGATGCGTTCTTCGCGATCTTAGTGAAAGCGGTAGATAAAGTGGCAGAAGAATACAAAAAAACCATCATTATTGGTATCGGCTATCATAATGCAGAAAAAGAAAAAGAAGCGATCGATACACTATTACGCAAACGTTGTAGTTGTCTGGTCGTACATGCGAAAGCACTCAGTGATGAAGTGTTATGCCAATATTTAGACAAAGTGCCGGGGATGGTGATTATCAATCGTGTCGTGCAAGGGTATGAACACCGTTGTGTTAGTTTAGATAATGAAAAAGGGACGTTTATCGCGACAGAAACACTCATTAAACTGGGTCATAAGAAAATCGGTTATATCGGCTCGAACCATTATATTATGGATGAAATAGAAAGACACCGAGGTTATCTAGCGGCCTTAAAACAATACAACATTCCCGTCATTGAACATGCCATTACACATAGTTCACCCGACTTTGAAGGCGGGGAAGAAGCCATGATTAACTTACTCAGTTACAATTCCGATCTTACGGCTGTCGTCGCTTATAATGATTCCATGGCAGCTGGCGCGATTTCCGTATTAAATGAAAATAATATTCGTGTTCCGGCCCAATACTCGATCATTGGCTTTGATGATATGCCGATTGCTCGTTATTTGATCCCTAAATTAACCACTATCCGCTACCCTATTGATTTAATGGCAAATTATGCGGCAAAGCTGGCACTAAGCTTAGTGGATCAAGAGGTGAAAAAACCCTCACACATTCAATTTAATCCGACCTTAGTCAGACGTTTCTCAACAGAACAACATTCACAATGAGCGAGTGATGAAAACGTAAACATTTTCACTAAACAATACAAAAAACGTGGTTAAATTTCTGCAAATTTAGCCACGTTTTCTTTTTTTAACGCCTCAAAATAGCTTAAAAATGTGATCGAGATAACAGTTTCATGAGTCAATTGTAATCGTTTTCACAATTGTGAGTGAGATCACAGTCTTAGAAAATATTTTCCAGTATGATTTCCCCAGTTATCTAGCCAAAGTGGGTTAAACGCAAAAAGATAACAACATCTATTCGTTCTAACATAGGAGAGTTACTATGAAAAAAACCGTATTAAGTGCTGTTGCTTTAGCAGTCGGTCTAGGCGTAGCCGCTTCAGCAGCGCAAGCCGCTGATCGTATTGGTGTAACCATTTACAAATATGATGATAACTTCATGTCACTCATGCGTAAAGAAATCAATAAAGAAGCGGAGCAGTTTAAAGATATTGAGTTATTAATGAACGACTCACAAAACGCACAAGCGGTACAAAATGACCAAGTTGATGGTTTGATTTCTAAAGGGGTTAAAGCCTTAGCCATTAACCTTGTTGACCCAGCTGCCGCCCCAACGATTATTGGAAAAGCGAAACCTGATGATATTCCCGTTGTGTTCTTTAACAAAGATCCTGGTGCAAAAGCGATTGGCAGTTATGAACATGCTTACTATGTGGGTACCGATCCAAAAGAGTCCGGTTTAATTCAAGGCTCATTAATTGCTAAACACTGGAAAGCAAACTCAGCATACGACCTCAATAAAGACGGTAAAATCCAATATGTGTTACTCAAAGGTGAACCTGGTCACCCAGATGCTGAAGCTCGGACAAAATTCGTGGTTGAAGAGCTAAATAATCAAGGCATTCAAACTGAACAATTATTCATCGACACAGGGATGTGGGATGCTGCTTTAGCGAAAGATAAAATGGATGCATGGCTATCTAGCTCTAAAGCGAACCAAATCGAAGTGATCATTGCAAACAATGATGGTATGGCAATGGGCGCATTGGAAGCGACAAAAGCACATGGTAAAAAATTACCAATCTTCGGTGTAGATGCGTTACCAGAAGTCCTTCAATTAATCAAAAAAGGCGAAATTGCCGGTACGGTGTTAAATGATGGTGTGAATCAAGGGAAAGCCGTTGTTCAATTAAGTAACAATCTTGCAAAAGGTAAACCTGCTACTGAAGGCACTAAATGGCAGTTAAAAGATCGTGTAGTACGTATTCCTTATGTTGGTGTGGATGCGGATAACTTAAACGAGTTCCTCAAATAATAAACTATAACAAAACAGTTGTAATTCTCGGGGAGGGACATCCTCCCCCTTTTTATGTGAGGTTGGATATGACAACTCAAATGCCAAATCAAGACAGTGAAATACTGCTCACAATGACCAATGTCTGTAAGTCCTTCCCCGGTGTTAAAGCATTAGATAATGCCAATCTGACGGTACGTTCTCATTCTGTGCATGCCTTAATGGGTGAAAATGGTGCGGGGAAATCGACCTTATTGAAATGCCTGTTTGGTATCTATAGTAAAGATGAAGGTGATATCCTTTTCTTAGGCAAACCTGTAAATTTTAAAACCTCAAAAGAAGCCTTAGAAAATGGTATCTCTATGGTACACCAAGAGCTTAACTTGGTTAAACAATGTACAGTAATGGATAATCTGTGGTTAGGCCGTTATCCATTAAAAGCCTGCTTTGTGGATCATGGCAAAATGTACCGTGACACCAAAGCGATTTTTGAAGAATTAGATATCGATATCGATCCTAAGGAAAAAGTGGCCAAATTATCGGTGTCACAAATGCAAATGATCGAGATCGCGAAAGCCTTTTCATATAATGCCAAAATCGTCATCATGGATGAGCCAACTTCTTCGCTTTCAGAAAAAGAGGTTGAACACCTATTTAAAATTATCGCGAAGCTCAAACAACGTGGCTGTGGCATCATTTATATTTCGCACAAAATGGACGAGATTTTTAAAATTTGTGACGAAATTACGATTTTACGCGATGGTAAATGGATCAATACCGTCGAGGTCAAAGGCACCACGATGGATCAGATTGTCTCCATGATGGTTGGGCGTGAACTCACACAACGTTTCCCACCAAAAACCAATACCCCAAAAGAAACCATCTTAACAGTGGAAAATCTGACCGCACTTAATCAGCCGTCCATTCAAGATGTTAGTTTTGAATTACGCAAAGGCGAAGTGCTGGGCATTGCTGGACTGGTGGGGGCAAAACGTACTGATATCGTGGAAACCATCTTTGGGGTACGTGAACGTAAATCTGGTGTGATTAAGTTACACGGTGAAGAAATGAAAAACCGGAATGCCTTTGAGGCAATTAATAATGGTTTCGCCTTAGTGACAGAAGAACGTCGCTCAACAGGGATTTATGCAAACCTCAGTATTGAATTTAACTCATTAATTTCTAACATGAAATCCTATATCAGTAAGTTAGGCTTATTGAGTAATACGAAAATGAAAAGCGACACCCAATGGGTGATTGATGCCATGAATGTGAAAACCCCTTCTCACAGAACCAATATTGGCTCCTTATCTGGTGGTAACCAACAAAAAGTGGTCATTGGTCGTTGGCTATTAACTCAACCTGAAATCCTGATGTTAGATGAACCAACACGCGGTATTGACATTGGGGCCAAATATGAAATTTATCAGCTGATTATGGAATTGGCGAAAAAAGATAAAGGTATCATCATGATTTCATCTGAAATGCCCGAGTTATTAGGGGTGACTGACCGGATTCTAGTAATGAGTAACGGAAAAGTCGCAGGCATCGTCAATACGGCAGAAACCTCACAGGAAGAAATTTTACAGCTCGCTGCAAAATATTTATAACACACAGAATTAAGGAAATAAATTATGGCTGCGTTAAAACAAAATAAATCCCTTGAATTCTTTAAACAAAATGCAATCTACTTTGTCTTATTAATTTTACTCGGGATCATCATTATTCAAGACCCGACATTCTTGAATTTACGAAATTTCAGTAATATCTTAACTCAATCGTCTGTCCGCTTAATCATTGCACTTGGTGTGGCAGGGTTACTGGTCACACAGGGTACCGACCTATCTGCAGGTCGCCAAGTTGGTTTAGCCGCAGTGATATCCGCCACCTTGCTACAAGCCATGGATAACTTTAACCGCGTCTTCCCCGATTTGCCTGAACTCCCTATTCCGGTTGTGATCTTAACGGTATGTGTGATTGGCGCAGTCATCGGTTTGGTGAATGGTTTAGTCATTGCCTACTTAAATGTGACTCCGTTCATTGCAACCATGGGGACCATGATTATCGTTTACGGGATTAACTCGCTTTACTACGATGCCGTAGGTGGTTCGCCAATTGCTGGATTTAACGAAACATTCTCTACTTTTGCACAAGGTTTCTTTAAATTCGGTTCATTCAAGCTGTCTTACATTACCATTTATGCTGCGATTGCCACCTTCTTAGTGTGGATTCTTTGGAATAAAACGCGCTTTGGTAAAAATATCTTTGCTATTGGTGGTAACCCCGAAGCAGCCCGTGTTTCTGGTGTTAACGTGGCACGTAACTTAGTTGTAATCTATATGATTGCAGGTATGTTCTACGGTTTCGGTGGGATGTTAGAAGCCGGCCGTATCGGTTCTGCCACAAATAACTTAGGTTTCATGTATGAGTTAGATGCCATTGCGGCCTGTGTGGTAGGAGGCGTGTCATTTGCTGGTGGAGTGGGTACAGTTATCGGAGTCGTCACTGGGGTGATTATCTTTACCGTTATCAACTATGGTTTAACCTACATCGGCGTTAACCCATATTGGCAATATATCATCAAAGGTAGCATTATCATTCTTGCCGTGGCAATCGACTCTCTCAAATACGCGAAGAAAAAATAGAAGATTTCGTGCACTAGCAACACAAAGGCGATTCTCACAATCGCCTTTACTTTATCAACCTATATTGTTAACCAACACAATACGTTGATAACAAAACTGTTCGCTCTACTGACTCAATCCTTTCACTAAATTCTCCACAAAATCCAACCGCACTTTATGGCTTTCAAAGGTTTTGCTAAAGCGGAATTTAGTTGGACCATCAAAGCGATGTGCTTCATTAATCACGAGTAAACCTAAGGCGTTAAATTACACATCAGATTGAATTCTGTTATGCGTACTAATCAAACTATTCACTTCAAGAAATCACCTAACATGCAGACTTTTTTCAATAATTTCAAGAGACGATAATTTAATCATCAGTCTGTCCTCTCGCACATTGCCTAAAGATGAAAAAATTTAGCAATTCAGGTTTGCTTAAACAATAATTAGATATTAAAATGATAACTATTCTCATTTGAGTATTAATTCATTAGGAAGTCTCTATGTCTATTCAATTCACTGTTTCCCGAAAACAAGTACGTTATAGCCTTGCAACCAACCTCCTTCTTTTCCTACTAAGCTCTCCCTTTGCCTTGTCCAGTACCAATAATCGTCTCGACACCATCACCGTGTTAAGCACCGCTGAAACCCAAGCACAAGAAGGCAAAGATCAAGTTTATTTAAAAAATCAGGTGACAGAATATAAAAGTAAAAAAGAAATTGACGCCTATCGTGGCAACTCTGTTGGCGATTTACTAAGTGGATTTTCTGGCACATACAGTGGTGATGTACGTAATGGTGGTGCCATAGACCCCATTATTCGCGGTTCTTGGGGACAAGGACGCATTCCTGTATTAGTGGATGACACAGAACAAGCCATCACCGTTTGGCGAGGCTTTGCAGGCGTGAGCAACCGTAACTATTTAGATCCGTTTCTAATCAGTAGTATCCGTGTAGAAAAAGGTGCCAACCTCGATCGTTCTTTACGTACTGGTCCAGCTGGTACAGTCAGAATGAAAACCCTCGAGGTGGATGATATTGTCAAAGCGGGGGAAAAGGTTGGGGTAGAACTGAAAACTGAGCTTGCGACGAATTCTACCTCAAATATTATCAATCGCTATCAATTTGGCACCGATTATCGAACCGTACCTGATGGACTTGAATCAGGACTTGGCGAATGGGCAGTCTTTTTTAAACAAAATGATCGAGTACAAGCACGTCAAGGTTCCCGTTTAAATCCGAAAAACGACAAAGCGTTTCGTATCGCTGCAGCAGTTAAAGATGCTAAATTTGAAGGACTGCTCGCTTATGCCTATCGTGATAAAGGCAATTATTATGCAGGTAAAAAAGGAAGCCATAAATACGGTGAACATGTCAGCATACAAGAATTGTTAGAGGCAGAAAGTGAAGAAAAAAGAGAAGCATTATTACGAAGTGATGATCCTTATGTACCATTAATTGCAAAAGTTTATCCAAAAGAAACCGAAATCCCGAATACCTCTTACCACTCCGAATCTTGGCTAGCGAAAACAAAATTCAATTTCAACTCTGAGAGCTCACTCAAATTTGGCATTCGTCATTCTGATATTCGTTATGGTGATATTATGCCTTCTCGTTTATATGCCACGATCACTCAATTAGGTACTGTGGTGCAATGGCCTGAAGCCAACGTTAAACAAACCGCGGTTAATCTTGATTTTAACTACAACCCAGATAATAAATGGATAAACTTAAATTTAGGGGCATGGTTATTACGTAATAAAACAAAAACCAATTCTGCAGGTGGTACGCCTGGCGATATTTTGTATGAGGATACCGTCTTTAGAGAAAAAGTGGTAGCCGCGACTTATATGAAAGATATTACTCCCGAAAATAACCCAAAAGAATATTATCGAATTATGAGGGAACTCATTGAAGAATATAAAAAAGATCCAAACCGCACTAAAAATAGTTTCGGTGTGTTTAATATGCAAGAAGCGCAAGCACAATATTCTCGTGATAATTATTGGGGATTAAATATCAGTAACAGAATGGAAATTAGCCCCAAAATTATGCTAGATGTGATGGCAAACTATAAAAGAGAAACGTTAGATTCAACGAATATTTTTGAAATTTGGGACAAAAATAGAACGAACAGTGGCGGGGATTGTTTAAGCACAAATCCAAATGCTTGCAGATTATATAGCGAAATACGCTCTGGCGGAAGGCAAGGAAAAAGAAATGAATTGAATGCAGGTTTTAATTTGACTTATCAACCAACGGATTGGTTACTGCTTACTGCTGGCGCAAGATATACCCATTACAAATCTATTGATAATCGCCTTCAACAAATCACTCAAGAAAAAGACAGAAGTCAATATCTCAATTATTTATCGGCTTATGCTTTCATATTACCGTCTAAGCGTGTAATGGAATTCAAAGAACCCAATGAAAAATTGGGGCTTGATGTATTTAATACTTATTTTAAAAAGAATGGTGGTGATATCAATACGATAGACCCAGCTGATGCGTATAGTTTTGTTCTAGAAAAAGTAGCTGAACAATTAAATCCTGCAAATCCACAAGATGAGGATACTCAAGCTGAAGCAACTGAAATAGCCAATAAGATTTATGAATACATTGAGCAACAAGGAATTGAGGAGTTTGACGAAAAGTTTCTTTGGGAAAGAGGGGAAGATGGCAAATTCTCTCCAAATAATAACCCTTTATTCAATGGCACCATAACCAAAGCGTTGCTCAATGAAGAAATCACAAATCCGCTTACAGGTGAAAAAATAGCAAAATATAAAGGGGGTCGCCCAAGAATTGATACAGAAAATAAACAATATACTCAACAACAATTAAATAAACTTTCACAGCCACGTAAAGACCATGCATGGGCACCATCGCTTTCCGCCACAGTATTTTTAACGGAGAATGCACGTATTTATGCTCGATATAATGAAACCAAGCGGATGCCGAGTATTTTTGAAGATACGATAGGTTATTCTATTGATACCGTAGGTGTTTTAGCCAAACGCAAGCCAGAACATACCAAAAGCGTTGAAATAGGTTATGTACAAGACTTACTTCCTCTTTTTTCAACTGCCCGTAGAGCAGATTTCCGTATTAACTACTTTCATAATGTCACTCGTCATATTTATGATCGTGTTTGGCATGATTTTTATTATCTTGAATTACAGCAGTTTGATAAACGTACTCTTGAAGGCATTGAATTACAAGCACGTTATGATCAAGGTCAATTCTTTGGCGATCTTTCTTTTACTTACAATATAAAAAATAAACTTTGTGATAAAAACATTGCTTTCCTTGAAACGCCTTTAAGACACAAAATAGATTACTTAGACGGAACCACTGATACTGTAAAAACCTATCCAACCTGCGTGAATGGCGGAAACCGAGATGGTTATTTAAAAAATGCCATTCTGCCAGAATATTCCATTGTGGCAAATTTAGGCACACGTCTTTTCAATGAAAAATTAGAAATAAGCACTCGCCTTACTTATCACACTAACGTTAAACATACTCGTAATCGCTCGTTACGTGAAGCAGGCTTCTTAAATGGTCGAACTGACAATCCTCGTTGGCAACCTGTATTCTTAGTAGATGCTTATATGAATTATCAATATAACAAAAATCTGAATTTCTCTTTGGCAGTAACTAATTTAGCGGACATTTATTATCTCGATCCCATGACACGTTCTTCTATGCCTGCTCCAGGACGTACCATTAAATTTGGCGTAACCGCAAGATTTTAATTAACCGTTTTGTCGGGCTAGACATTAAATAGCAAACGTTATTATTTAATCCAAATGAGGAAAAAATTATGCATAAATTAACAAAAAGTACGATAACAATCGCTTTATTCACCATGACCGCGACAGCCTTCGCTGCCAATACATCTGGAAATGTCAGCACCGGTAATAACGCTAAGAATACGGCAACAAAATTTGTTTTAGTCGGTGATGCTGCTGCAGGTAATAAATATGACGGTAAAGCTGGAATTAATATTGTACACAAACATGCTGAATCAGGCAGTATCAATAATAAATTCCAATCTTTTGAGAAAATTGCTTCGAGAGTTGGCAAACCATTTACCCGTTCTGTAATTGAAAAAACGGCTGATGGTGTGATTATTGGTAGAATGTACAATATGCCTAAGGCGATTGCTTGGATTCCCTTTATTCCTGAACACCGTGATGCAGGACGTATGAGTTTTGCACAAGTTGGCAATATGGATGTCTGGTTTGGTGATTGGGAAGATGTGCCACGTAATAGCAAAAATCCGGTCCAAGAAGCAAGTAAATATACCGTTTATTATGCCGGTACAAAACAAACAAAAATAAAAGACTTACCAAATGGTCAAGTTAGTTATCGTGTTCAAGGAATTAATAAACATCATAATAATAGCGTTGATGTACTAAAAGGAAAATTTACTGCTGATTTTACGAAAAAAACGGTGATAGGTCAGATTAAACGTTCAGATTTAGATATTGGTATTGATGCCAAAATTATTGGGGCTGGTTTTAAAGGGGGGGCAACAGCAACGAGCAATGGTCGAACTATTGCGGGTCATTCTGAAGGTAAATTCTACGGTGCTCAAGCTGCTGGCTTAGCAGGTATGGCGACCTTTAATAAAGACCATAGCAAAGATACGGCATTTGGCGGAACAAAACAATGACAACCACTGACTCGACTTTGTCCTTTCTACTGAGGTAGAAAATAATTTTCTTGTAGAAAGGACGTTTAACAGGAAAAGAAAAATGCGTAAACGCTATTTCACCTTAGGCATCCTTGTAAGCATAAATTTTTCATATGCAAATATTGAATCTGAGACCTTTTCTCTTGAACACCAACTGCAAAAAGCACAACAAAAAACGCCTAACATCATTACGCAAGACGCTTTCTTTTCATCGCAAAAAAGTGCGGTACAATATGAAAATATTGTGGAAATTCATTCCTTTGAGGAACTTACATATTACTTGCTAGAAAGTATTAATCAAAAACAAACAGAGCATATTCAACAATTGTTGGAACTTTATAAATCCCAACAACAAGCACAACTTGCCATGATTACCTTTGCACAAGCCAACATTGCACTCAATCAAGGAGAACGATATCAAGCGATTAAATACTATGAGAAAACCCTTGAACTTGCTCCCGAATTTATCCGAGCCAAATTAGATTTGGCTCGATTATATTTCTCTGATGCTCGTTTAACTGAAGCCAAACGTTTATTTGCTGAAATTGATTTGCCGGAAAATCCGACTGTGATGGAAAAAGTGCAACAATACCGAGACGCATTAAAACAACGTGAACAATGGCAAGGCAATATTTCTCTAAGTTATGGATATGTAAGAAATTTAAATCAATCCGCACAATATCAGCGTTCATATCTCAGTGACGAGTTTGGAGAACCAGTACAAATAACGCAAAGTTCCCCTAAAGCGATTAATACTATGGGGCTAAAATACGCATTTGTGTTAAACAAATATCAACACCTGAGTAGAAACCACGGTATTCAATTTAGATCGTCTATCTTAGGTGAGGTCTACCGCCACCAACCTCGCTTTCAAGAAAAACAACTTAATACTAGCTTGAGTTATCGCTATCTCACTCGCCAATCTGATTTAAGTCTAGGACCATTTTTAGCATGGGTAGAAGAAGGAGGCCAAAGGTTACAGTATGATTATGGTTTTCGAGCTGAATATGCTTTTGATAATCTTGAACGTAGTTACCATATTTTTGTGGCAGAATATAAACAAGAAGATTACCATCCCGCTCATTTAAAACCTTACAGTGGAAAACAATGGCGATTTTCTGCAACACAGATTTTTGCCTTTAAGCCACAAACAACCTTATTCGCAGGCATAAGCTATACTCTTAAACATGATACAGAATTTAGAGAAGATGGCTTTTATCGCTATGGTATGTTTGCAGGGATGGAACACACATTTCAAACCGGTTTTAGCGTTGAACTCTCTGCAAATATAAATGCAACCTACTATCGTGCATTTAATGATACGTTGGCGACAAAGCGACGAGATTTAGAATGGACCTATAACGCCAATATCAAAGCTCCTCATTGGGCAATTGGAGGATTTGAACCTAGCATTCGCTACCAATATCAATATAATCTAAGCAATGTAAATTGGCTTTATTCTTATAAGAAAAGTGAAGTTTATTTAAACTGGGAGTGGCGTTTTTAAAAGTAAATTTAACCGACGATAAAAGCATTCTAAGTGTTAACCCCTCGGTCAAAATGACGGAAGTAGTATGCAAGCTACGCTAGACTTCAAAAGCAAATATTGAAAATACTGCTCTACTCAAAAAGTTAACTATTTATTTCAAAAAAGGTGTCAGATAGCTTATCCGACGTGTTCAGATTGCCGTCCTGATTCTTTTTAAACAAATTAATGTGTTATCTGTGCAATTAAATTCTCCACAAAATCCAACCGCACTTTATGGCTTTCAAAGGTTTTGCTAAAGCGGAATTTAGTTGGACCATCAAAGCGATATACCGTTGGCTCGGCTTGGATGAGTTGTAAAAATTTCATTGGATCTAAGTCCGCATTAGTGGCAAATTCAATAAATCCCCCTTGTGCATGACCATCAATTCTCTGAATTTGGATCCTTTTCGCGCGCTGGCGTAATTCTGCAATACGGAACAACGCGGTGGTGGCTTCAGGTAACGCACCAAAACGGTCAATTAACTCGACTTTTAATTCATCCAACGCCTGTTTATTTTCGGCTCCCGCAATCCGTTTATAGAACGATAAACGAATATTCACATCGCCCAAATAATCCTCTGGCAACAAGGCAGGTAAACGCAAATCAATGTCCACTTGTTGCTGGGTTAGTTCTTCTAAAGATGGCTCCCGGCCTGCTTTTAAAGCATTCACCGCACTTTCTAATAAATCCATATACAAAGAGAAGCCAATCGATTCAATTTGCCCACTTTGTTCAGAACCTAATAACTCTCCTGCCCCACGAATTTCCAAATCATGAGTCGCAAGAATAAAGCCTGCCCCTAAATTATCTAAGCTCTCTAACGCCTCAAGCCGTTTTTGTGCATCTTTGGTCATCGCTTTGGGTGGTGGTGTTAATAAATAAGCATAAGCCTGATGATGTGAACGACCTACTCGTCCTCGCAGTTGGTGTAGTTGTGCCAAACCAAAGTTATCCGCACGTTCAATAATAATGGTATTGGCAGTAGGCACATCAATCCCCGTTTCAATAATGGTAGAACATACCAACACATTAAAACGCTGGTGATAAAAATCGGACATCACCCGTTCAAGCTCACGCTCTCGCATTTGTCCATGTCCAATGGTGATGCGTGCCTCGGGAACCAGCTCCGCCAACTTTTGAGCACAATTTTCAATACTCGCCACATCGTTATGTAAGTAATACACTTGCCCACCACGTAAAATCTCCCGCAAGATCGCCTCTCGAATGATGCTATCATCCGCCTGTTTGACAAAGGTTTTGATTGTCAAACGACGGGCAGGCGGTGTTGAAATAATGGATAAATCCCGAATACCGTGCATGGCCATATTTAAGGTTCTTGGAATCGGCGTCGCCGTTAAGGTGAGAATATCAATATTCGCACGCAATTGTTTAATCCGTTCTTTTTGGCGCACGCCGAAACGGTGTTCTTCATCAATCACCAGTAAACCTAAGTCTTTAAATTGCACATCCGATTGAAGCAGTTTATGTGTGCCAATCAAAATATCGACTTTACCTTCTGCTAAATTTTGTAGCACCACTTTTTGTTCTTTCGCCGTTTTAAAACGAGAGAGCACGTCCACATTGATCGGTAAATTGGCAAAACGATCTTTAAAGTTCTCAAAATGTTGTTGCGCCAATAAGGTCGTCGGCACCAACACCGCCACTTGCTTATGATTCATTACCGCTAAAAATGCCGCCCGCATCGCCACTTCTGTTTTACCAAAGCCCACATCACCACACACTAAACGATCCATGGCTTTAGGTTGACACATATCCGCAATCACCGCATTGATTGCCATTTCTTGATCCACCGTTTCTTCAAAAGGGAAAGTGGCAGCAAATTGTTGAAAGGCTTCACGATCATAATGGAAGGCAAAGCCTTTTTGTGCTTCGCGTTGGGCATAGACATCCAACAATTCGGCCGCCACATCACGAATTTTTTCTGCCGCTTTTTGACGTGCGCGTACCCACGCATCACTCCCTAATTTATGTAATGGCGCCGTTTCATCAGAACCGCCCACATAGCGACTAATCAAATGCAAAGAGGAGACGGGGACATATAATTTGGATTCATTAGCATAATTTAACAGCAAATATTCGGCAGTAATGCCACCATTTTCAAGCGTCACGAGTCCCGCATAACGCCCCACACCATGCTCCAAATGTACCACAGGCTGACCTATTTTGAGTTCGGCAAGATGACGAATGAGCGTATCTGGATTGACTGCTTTACGTTTATCACGGCTACGCTGCTGCACTCGCTCACCAAGTAACTCGGTTTCCGTAATCACTGCAACAGGGCGATCTTTATCAATAATAAAGCCATGTTCTAGGCCACTGATTAATACGTTATATTTCTCGCTGACATGTGAAAGTGCGGTCAATTTTTGCGGTTTTAATTTTAAGGGTGCAAGCAAATCAAGCAAGGTTTCACGTCGCCCTTCACTTTCTACTGAAAACACAATATTGCCTTGAAATTGCTCAGTAAATTGGCGTAACTGCTGTAATGGCTCTTTTTGTTGGGACTGAATTGCCACGGGCGGTAAAGGTTGTACCGCGATATTTCGTTGCCGAGGCGAGGAACGTACTTTATCCGTTTTTAAGCTGATTCTCGGATACTGTTTTAAGTGACGATTAATCTCGTCTATACGTAGCCATAAATGCTCAGGCGATAATAGCGGACGCATCGGGTCAACTTTGCGGTTTTCATAACGTTGCTGTGCATCCTGATAAAAACGTGTGCCTTGTCCCTGAATATCCCCCATATCGATCCACAAGGTATTGTCAGGCAAATAATCAAATAAGGTCGCCATTTGCTTAAAAAATAAAGGCTGCCAATATTCGATACCGGAAATTAACGTCCCCTTGCTCACTTGCTGATAAATATGTTCTGGATCACGACGAATTTCGCCAAAGGTTTCCCGAAATTGAGTTCGGAAAAATTCAATCCCTTTCTCATCCGTTGGAAATTCATGCGCAGGCAATAAATTAATGGCCTCAATTTCTTCAAGGGTACGCTGTGTATCCACATCAAAGGTTCGGATCGAATCAATTTCATCATCAAAAAAATCTAAGCGAAAAGGCACCGCACTGCCCATCGGGAAAAGATCCAATAACGCACCGCGTACCGCATATTCCCCATGTTCAAGTACTTGTTCAACCGCACGATAACCCGCACTTTCTAACTGCAAACGCAATGTATTGATTTGTAAGCGCTCGCCTTTTTTAATTAAAAGCAAATTATGGTGTAAAAATGTTGGCGGACATAACCGTTGCATTAAAGTAGTGATAGGTAAAATAACCATCCCTTTTTGACAATGCTGTAAATGAGATAAAGCACTTAACCTTGCCGAAATAATATCTTGATGAGGTGAAAACGCATCATAAGGTAAGGTTTCCCAATCGGGGAAAAAGGTCACGGGTAGGGAACTCAACTGTGCTAACACTTTTTCTAAACGCACCGCACTTCGTGTATCTTCAGTCACAATCAATGTCAATCCTGAGTAGTGTTCGGCAATCTGATCTATCGCAAGACAGTCCGCGCCCATCAGGACGTTACCCAGAATTTTATGATCATTGACTTGTGTTGGGATGCTGAAATCGAAATATGTGGTTGTCATAACGGCGGTGTGTTGTGCATAAAATAAAGTAAAAAAGATGGTCAATAGTTTAGCTTAATTCTAGCCTATTTCCAATGAAAGTCTGTATAAAAAGCCAGTAAAAAAGCCAAGTATCACTTGGCTTTTATGTAAACTTTTGGACTATTGCGTTTTACAGCGGCGTAATATATCCATATTTGGTCGGTAGGTTTCACTGTCCTCCGACATTTGCATCAGACCAAATACGGTACTAAAAAAATGATCATGCGAATAGCTTTCTGCTTTCGCATTTTGACGTAAACAAGCTAAATCCACCTGCTGGGTGGCTTGCCAACGCGGTGAAAACCACATGACCATCGGAATATGGGTTTGCTCTTGTGGCGCAATCACATAAGGGGCACCATGTAAATAAACGCCCTTCTCCCCTAAGGATTCGCCATGGTCAGACACATAAATCAGGCTACTCTGTAATTGTTCGCGCTGTGCTAATTTGCTGATCACCTGATCAATAAATTGATCCACATACAAAATCCCATTGTCATAGGTGTTGACGAGCTGTTGCGCTGAACAACGATTAATTTGGTTGGTCTCGCAGGTAGGGACAAATTGACGGTATTCAGGCGTATAACGTTCATAATAGGTTGGTCCATGATTACCAATCGTGTGTAACACAAGCACAGTATCTTTTTCCGTACTGTCTAACACCTGATCAATTTGCGTCAAAAGAATATTATCTAAACACTCACCATTGCGACAATACTCCGCTAAATTGAGTGCGGTGACATTCTTATTCGGCACATGTTTACACACACCTTTGCAATCAGAATTGTTATTTAGCCACATCACCTCAATACCTGCACGCTGTAAAATATCGAGTAAATTATCTTGGTGATCCGCTTGTACATTACTAAAGTGTTTCCGATCTAAACTGGAAAACATACAAGGCACAGATACCGCTGTCGACGTGCCACAACTGGTCATCTTGTGAAAGTTAATCACCTCTTCGCCCCGTTTTGCTAATAGCGGCGTCGTTTGGCGTTCATAATGATTTAATCCCCAATTTTTCGCACGTGTCGTTTCACCAATAATTAACACTGTGACATGACGATCTTGATCCCTTTTGTGTTGGCTAGCATTCAAATCGAGCTGAACATAAGGTAAATTCGCGGCACGTAAATCCTGGACAACATTAATCGTTGCACCGATAAAGTTGGAAGGCACTAATAAATGTGTCAGGCTTTTGTTATTGCGGAAAAAAGCGGAATAATCTTGGTAGAAAAAGGCTGCCACGCCAACAAATACTAAAACGGAAAGTAAGATCATGCTCAAGCGAACGAGCACTTCTTTCACGACATGATGATAGTTAACACGAGTGAGACAATATAACAGTGCCGGCACAAAACCAAACACCAACAGCCATTCTAGATAAGTCCATGTGATCAAGCGTGAACCTTCTGCCAGATTACTTTGCACTACGTTTTGCAACATCTCACGATTAAAATAAATATCGAAAAATAACGTGTTGTAAGCAATAGCTGCACTTATCACAATCATACAAGGCAGGATAATCTTATGTACAAAAGGAAGTGCAATAAGTTGAAAAGCTGCATTGAGAATCACAAAGATGACCAATGGCATGGTGTAAATGAAATAATCGGCAGAAGTGTGGGTTAAAGGGTGGATGCTCAGTACTTTGGTATAGAAAGGGTAATTTAAAATAGCACTAAAGTAGAAAGCGGTGAGGGCAAGTAATTTGCTGGACGATAAGGACCAACGAAATCGTAATTTTTTCATACAACAAAACTCCTAAAAAAATCGACCTCTTTTAGAAACAAAAAAAATGAAAAAGTTCTGCCTTTTCATTTCGTTTGCTTATATAACAAACATGCCAAGTTAATCCTTGGCATGTTGTTTACGATTTTGGTTGTACTTGTGCCTTTTTCATCGCGGCTTTTTCTTCTTCACTCCACTTTTCGTCAAATTTGACTACAGGCACACAACAGCAACCTCGTCCACCGCCTTTTTCAACACCAATCTCCTGACAGAATTGATTATAACTTTCCCAAGCCCTACGCAATAAGCCTTTCTTTTTTATCTGTGTCATCTTATCCTCCTGCTCAACGCCCTACTGAATCATGATAAAACGCCTGTATGATTTTGCAACAATTTCTTGACTTCTTCACGGCATATTTTTAACCCATGTTTTTTTCCACCGACACAAACCATCTCGCCAGATGCTGACTGCAACAATGTGGATAAGTGTGGACAAATATTCTTATCTGATTGAGCAAGCAAGCGCTGTATCGCAGGTAAAGCAGCCGTCAATGATCCTTGAAAATAGGCAAAATGGGTTAATGCACGCCCATCTTGCTGATCGAATTGCCATAATGGTGTAGAAGGCGAAAAATAACGCGCGAGGGGGTGCCAAGAGAGCCCTAAATTGCGTTGAAACTGCTGATAAGCCTGCTGGCAAAAGTGTTTCCCCGCTGGAGATAACGGTTTTAACCCGATCACAGAATAACAACCGCTACTGGCTTCTTTTTGTTCGCATAAATGTACTAACCTAAAACCGCACTTGTGCCAAAACGAGGCAAGCTGCTCGGTATAACCAAAGCTCACCGATAAAAAATCCACCGCGACTTGTTGGCTAATTTGTTGGATTAGCTGTTGCCCAATTCCCTGTTGTTGCCAATCGGGCTGAACCGCAATACGGGAAATACGCAATGAAGATAAACGGCAGGCTTGTGGCAAATGCGCTTGAAAACACAATAATTGTGGGACTAAATTGCCACGTGGGCGACGTAAACCTCGTTCAATATCACGAATAAGTGTGTCGGATTGCAAGTTGCCTTCTTCTACAAGCCAGACGGCCCCAAGGAGTTGTTCCTCATTTTCAGCTAAATAAAAATGTTGCTTGGGGGCATCAAATAAACGACGCAAATCAAGGGGCGACGTTCGGTAATGGGCGCGTGTCAGTAAGCCATAAAGCGGCGCGATTTTTTGTTGCTGATATAATGCGTGCTGCGAATAACGCTGATATTGCAGACGTTGGCCAAGAGGAGGTTGGGCGAAAGGCAGATCTTCTGCTTGCAATAATAACAGATCATCCATAAAGGCTTCTAACTGATCATTGGCTTGCCAACGCAAGGGCTGATGCAACTTAAAATGGGCAAAAGTGCGGTCTAAATTCGCTAAAAATTTGAGTAAAAAACCGCGCCCCGTCCCTTCATAACTTTGTATTGTGGTGGTACAGAGTATGCCTTTAAAAGTCGAGGTCAGCTGAGTCAATAAGCTTAAAGGAATCATCGCTGCTTCATCAATCAGTAACCATGTATCAGCAAACTCACTAGGATTTTGTGCAATTTGCGCACAGAGTAAATCCGGCGCGCTAAACTCCAATTCGCTATTCGCAAAGGCCTGTAAGATAGTGGCGGCAGCTTTATTCGGTGCGGTTAAAATCAAGGATTGCTTGTGTTGCAGCAACTGTCTTGCCCAAAAACCCGCAAGTGCCGATTTTCCTCGGCCACGCTTTGCAGTCACAATCAATACCTCTTCACTACACTGATTTAGGTGATGCAATAGCTGCGCTTGTTCTGCTGTCGGTTCTGCTTGAAAATTGACCGCACTAATTGATCTATCTGGTAATGATAGCGAAGGGAAAAAAGTATGATGAATCGGAAAGCCATATTCTTGTACTTTTTGTTGAAAGTAGCGTAGAAAGTGCGGTGTCAAAATGGGGCGATTTTCACCTGACCAACGGACAGAATCAGGATCGTGCCAAGCACTCAACGTTGCCCACTGTGGCAATAAAATCAGCAACACACCCTTTCGCTGTAAAGTACCACTGGCGATGGCTAACGCATCGAGATTAAGTCCCGCTCTCGCATCATAAACGATTAAGGCAAACTCTTGCCCCAACATGTTTTTTGCTTGCTTAAAATCAAAATGGGCAAAAGGCAAAAAAGGCGGTAAATGATCACCGATCCATACCGCACTTTTTATCCCCGATAAGCGTGCCAGTGGGGGAAATAATACACCATCGTCCCCCACCCAACATTGCACTTTTCTTTGCTGATTTACGCCTGTCATCTTACCTTCATGCGGCAATTACCAACGATCTAATGGATGTGACCAATCAATACTGATATCGCGTTGCGGTTTATACAGTGGCTCCGGTTGCCCAAAGATTTTGCGTTCCATTGATTCTTGTTGTTCACGCATTTTTCGCTCAATTGACATCTGCTGATCACGGATCTTCTCTTCAATCGCTTGTTGCTGATCTTGGATACGCTGTTCAATCGGGTGACCAGAACGATTGTCTAAACCACGCTGACGTTTGAGCGCGTTAAAACGCTGATGATAGCGTTCTTTTAATTGGCGACATTCTGACTCGCGAATATTGGTCAGATCATGCTTTAACTGCTGATATTTAAATTCAAAATAATCATAGGCTTCTGGATCATCATAAATCACGTTGGCAGCAGATTTACCCACGATTTGTTCCAACTTTTCATGAATGATCGTTTTGACTAAATGCTTTTCCAATGCTGTCAAACGCGCATCCTCTTGTTGCCCCAACTCAGGCAATAAACAATATTCCACATTATTTTTTGCCTGAATAAATTTATTCATTTGTTCGGTTGATATTTTGTAATAGCCCTTTTTCTCCTTTGGATAGCCACGTTGAGTTTGCGAGTCGTATGACGGTGCTAAAGCGGGCTCATAACGGGGTTTAGAAACGGGTTTACTACGAGGCTGATAATCTGGGTATGGGTAATATGTTACACAGGCAGTTAAACCCAATGTGGCGAATAGCATAACGAATTTTTTTAACATGATTTCTTCCTATACAACTGTGATAAGCATGTCATCTTGGCGTTTTTATACGCACTGACGAAAATGTTAGATTTCTTTGACCACCATTTCATAAAATGGTTTAAAAAGAGAACACTTTTTATTAATGCGTTTATTTTTCGCTCAGATACGGATCCTCAAAACCTAAAGATTGCATGATATCTGTTTCTAAGCTTTCCATTTCTTCCGCTTCGTCATCATTAATATGATCATAGCCTAGCAAATGCAAGCTACCATGCACCACCATATGCGCCCAATGAGCCATCACAGGCTTACCTTGTTCTTGCGCCTCTTTTTCCACCACTTGGCGACAAATCACTAAATCACCTAACAAGCCTAATTCCACTTCATCAGGGCATTCAAAGGGGAAAGATAACACATTGGTTGGTTTATCTTTGCCACGATAGGTTAAATTCAGATCGTGGCTTTCTGCTTCGTCTACAATACGCACGGTCATTTCCACATCAGATAACTCAGGTTGTACCGCACGATTTGCCCAAGCTTGAATTTGTGCCTCACTCGGTAAGTTGTTCGTATTTTCACAGGCCAGTTGTAAATCAATCATTACGTGTTTCATTTATCCGTTCTCATTTTCTGTATTTTCTGACCGCACTTTCTCTGCGTTTTCTTTCTCAGCACGTTCTTGACGGCGCTGTGCGGCAAGCTCGGCTCGGCGGATTTCATCTTGCGCTTCCCAAGCATCATAGGCTTGCACTACTTTTGCGACCACTGGGTGACGAACAATATCTTTACTGTCAAAATAGTTAAAGCTTAATTCTGGCACCTTATTTAATACTTCAATGGCATGCCGTAAGCCAGATTTTTGGCTACGCGGTAAGTCAATTTGGGTAATATCCCCCGTGATCACCGCTTTCGAATTAAACCCAATACGAGTCAAGAACATTTTCATCTGTTCAACGGTGGTATTTTGACTTTCATCCAAAATGATAAAGCTATCGTTTAATGTGCGCCCGCGCATATAAGCTAGAGGGGCGATTTCAATCACGTTGCGCTCCATTAATTTTTGCACACGTTCAAAACCGAGCATTTCAAACAGGGCATCATACAGTGGACGTAAATAAGGCTCGATTTTTTGCCCTAAATCACCGGGTAAGAAACCTAATTTCTCCCCTGCTTCTACCGCAGGTCGAGTGAGTAACACTCGGCGTACCTCTTGCTTTTCGAGTGCTTCCACCGCGGCGGCCACGGCTAAAAATGTTTTCCCCGTGCCCGCTGGTCCAATGCCAAAACTGATATCATGACGGAAAATATTATGCAGATATTGAACTTGATTTGGACCTCGCGGTTTAATTAGGCCCCGTTTGGTTTTAATCGACGAGGCATACACGCTGCTTTCTTCACGTTTCTCGCCCGTTTCTTGCACTAAAATGCGACTTTCTTGAAGAGCAATATGCACATCTTCTAAATCAAGCTCACGAATCTGTCCACGCACAGGCGCCGTTTCTAGATACAAAACTTGAATTAAGTTGACCGCGCTTTTTAGCAATTTCGCATGATGAGGTTTCTGTTCTGCCTCATTCGATTGAATGGTAAAGGTAAAATTACGGCGAGATATGGTTAAATTCAATGATTTTTCAATCAGTTGTAAATTGCCTTCATATGCCCCGCATAAGGCTTGTAAACGTGCATTGTCTTGCGGTTCAAGCGTAAATGTTTCCGTGAGTAACTCAGTCAATGTGAAACCTCAAAAGTAAATAAAGAAAACTTACGGTATTGTAAAGAGATTATAGACAATTTGCTAGGTAAGATTTTATCCAACCCCGAGCATACAACCGCACAAAAACAAGTCTTTTTTCACCTCATCTGCTCGCTTTTCAGTTATGATAACCAGCATGGTTTATGATCAGTACACAATTTGGGGAGGCATGATGACGTTGACAGCAACCACGCTACCGGCCACTTTTCCACGACCGACTGAAGTGCAATACTTAGTTTGTTGTGATATGGACGAAACCTATATTCCTTACCAACCTGAGAAGCAAGCAACAAGCGGAATCAAGGAATTAGAACATTTCCTGTTACAAGAAGGTGAGAAAAAAGGCATCCTGCTCGGTTGGATAACGGGTACGAATAAAGTTTCCGCTTTACGTAAAGCTAACCGTATGATTTCACGTAGTCCACATTTTTTATGTTGTAGTTTAGGAACGGAATTTTATTGGATCAAAGCAGGAAAATTAGTGCCATCAGAAACCTGGCAAAAACGTCTTGCTACATCAGGTTATCAGCAACAAAAAGTTGATCAGCTTGTTGAGCAAATTCTTGCGCAAGGCATCACTTTAAAGAGGCAACCTGAAGATTATCAAGGACCTTATAAAACCAGCTTTCATTATTTGATCAAAGATAACATGGAAAATGATTTTGCGCGGATACGTATGCTAGCCGAGCAAGCGCAACTGAACGTGGTTATCACAAAAGCGAATCCTGCGGTGGGTGATCCTGGCGACAGTTACGATGTGGAATTTATTCCGACATGCTGTGGCAAAGATCAGGCGGTGCGCTTTTTAATGGAGGAATTGCGACTCAACAAAGAGCAAGTCTTGGCTTTTGGCGACAGTGCGAATGATTTTGCTATGTTTGCGGTGGCAGGACACGGCTATCTGGTCTCTAATGCGGAGCAAAGTGCAATTGAGCAGTATGGCAAATGCTTAGATAAACCTTATTGTCACGGCATTTTGAGTATTCTTAGTCAGTTAAAATAAGCAATAACCCGATAACAAAGGCGAACAGCAGTTCGCCTTTATCTTGCATTTTGTGATGTTATCTCACTTCAGGAAACAGCATCTTAATGACATGCTGGGTTAAACGACGGGATTGTCCCGCATAAGGAAAAATATGCATCATCATCATCGGATTAAAATTCGCTTCAATCACCCCCCAAGAATGCAAATGTGGCTGTGCAGGTTGTTTCAAGTCCGGAATAATCAGATCCACCCCGCACACTGCCGCCCCCATGGCTTTGCTAATCCCCACCGCTAATTGTTTATAGCTTTCATGCATCTCATCAGTCATATCAATGGAATCCCCCCCTGTACTGATATTAGAATTAGCACGTAATTGTACAAGCTGATCTTTAGCAGGAATCGAATCAATCGTTAAACCTTGCTCTTTAAGCTGTAATTGTTCAATTTCACCTAAGGCAATTTTTTTCAATGGGGTACGGCTCCCATCACCCCGTAACGGATGATCATTTTTCATCGCAACAAGCTCTGCCACGGAATGTACACCATCTCCCACCACATTGGCTGGTACACGTAACAATACCGCTAAGGTTTCCTCACCTAACACAAAGAAACGATATTCTGTTCCCACTAAATACTCTTCCACCATCACTTCTTTGTCTTCACGGAACGCAATGTCTAGCGCTTTAGCAAAATCCTCACGATGTTGTACTCCTTGTTGGAAAATAGTAATGCCTAAACCATAGTTGGTGGATTTTGGTTTAATCACCACCGCACGGTTTTCAAATAAAGCATAACTCGCCACCGCTTTTTCTAAACAGGTAAATTCGACACTTTGTGGTACATTAAAACCCGCTTTTTGGAGAACCTTTTTAGTGACTACTTTATTTTCCATAATTAACGGTGAAATATAACTGTCATGCGAGGTCATGTTGCCATTTTTCACATACTCAATATGATCACCGTGTTGTAAACATAAGAATTGATCATTTTCATCCAGAATCTCCGTATGAATCCCTTTTTGAATCAAATCAAATAATAAGGCTTGGGTGGAAAGCTCCATATTATCGAAAGCAGATAAGGCATAAAAACGCTCGAAAGCTTGGGCTTTGTATTGTTGTGCAAGTTGGGCACCTAACTGCTGATAACTGCCCACTTGCTCAATCGCCTGCACTAAGCGGCCTGCTACCGTTTTACTTGGATCCGTGAATTGAGTTAATTTCTCTTTCACAATCTCAAACAATTCCGGCTCTGCGCCGATTTTCTCTAACATCGCCAGCAAGGCTAATAAGACCAATTCGCCTTCGACAGCATAGGCGGTTTTGTCTAACGGATGTTCAAAGGCGACTTCAGCTAAACGCGCTTTACCCAATTCCACCTCTTCTTGAGAAGCCGTTTCATCCATCCAAATCATGAATAAAGCAAACACATGGATAAACTTCGCATCCTTTAAGCTAATGCCATAACGTTCGAATGGGTTTAAATCAAATAAACGGAACTCCAGATATTGAATTCCCGTTGTCAACAATTCACGCGCTTTTTTCGCACCACGCAAGCGCACATTCGAATAAAATTCTTTTTCAGCAATTAATTTACCCGTTGATACCCAATGCTCTAACGTTTCAACATATTTTTCCACACTGTCAAAAGAGACCTTAATTTCAGGATCATTGACATAACCGTATTGACTCGAACGCAAACTGCGTACAAATTGACCTTCAGCTAAAGGCGATCCTTCCTTGAAATAAGCGGATTCGACGGTGGGTGTGGCGGCCAATAAATACAACAAAATCCATTGATAGCGTAAGAAGTTTTTTGCCATTTTCAAATATAAATCATTCTGAAAATCGACCGCACTTTGATAATCTGACTGTAAGGCAAATAAACGTTGAATTAAATCGGGAGAAAGTTGGAAGTTATAATGAATCCCACTGACCATCTGCTTATTTTTACCATATGCTTTCACTAAGTATTCACGATAGGCGACATCCTCTGGATTGTCTAATTGCGCGACATGAATTTGATCTTCGGCAGGTAAGCCTGCTGGCATACTCAATGGAAAAATATATTCTTCTTCAGGTAACGAACGGTGTACCACTTCGTGAATAGCAGATAACCAACGAAACGTATCTTCCAACTTTTTATTTGGTGGCGTAATCAACTCAAGCTGACTTTCAGCAAAATCGGTTTGGATGTAAGGATGATAGCGACGATTACCAAACAGCGCGGGATGTGGCGTCGTCACAATTGCCCCGTTTGCCAACACGCGCTGACTTTCTTTTTCTAACCCAAATGAACCCTGTTGAAATAATAACCCTAATTGATTTTCATGAATGATGTGTTGAATTTTCATTTGCTTTCCTTCAGATAAATGCGGTTAACCAGCTAAAATGGATAAAACTTAATCGGCAAAATAAAATGTTGTTGGATTGTAGCCTAATCAATTCATCAGCAGAACAAACAAATTGTACTAAAGCGTAGTGGAAAATAGGACGTCAAGTACGGATTCTTAAACATAAAATACAGCCCAAAAGCACACATAACGCGCCGATACCTTGGTAAACGCTCATCACCTCTCCTAAAGTAATATACCCTACCAATGCGGTTGAAATAGGAACTAATAATTGAATCACATTAAATCGCACAATCCCTTGTGTTTTCACAATAAAAAAAGCCAATAACATGCCTGTCATCATACCATACACACCCGCCAAACTTAATTCAACAAGTGCCCCCACACTGACCTCAGTTAAATCAAAAAAGATCTCACTTTTCAACGCCCAAACCAAGTATATCATGCCAGATAAAAATGCCGTGAATGCACTCATCACGATCACATTAGTACCTCTCGCCACTTGCTTTACGACTAAGTTTTGAATTGATTGGATGACAATAGCCAAAGTTAAAAAAAGCGCCCCTAACAAAAAATCCTTGTCTGATGCGTTGTGTTGCCCATGCAACACAAACAATAAAGACCCTAAGATCAATATCACACAGCCCACTGCGAATTGACGTTGCGCCACTTTTTTTCTTTCATCTTGATAAATGAGTGCGGCGAGTAAAATCGAAACTGGCATCGCCAGTACGCCAAAAATACTGCCCGATAAAGCGGAGGTATATTTCATCCCCTGAATAAAAAAGTACATGTTGGCGGTCATAAAACCCGCGAGCAAGAGAAGGGAGAATAATATTTTAGGATGATGTAAAACGCGACTGAGTTCCGCATGATAATAAAACACACTGACCAAAAGAAAAACGCTGCCCCCCGAGAGAAAGCGAACAGCGTTATTATTTAACGTATCAAAGTGAATGCTCATATAGCGCAGAATGGGAAAGCCCAGTCCCATTAATGCCACATAGCTTAGACAAACCAAGTTATCACGACTGATAGCATGTTTAGCCATTGCGGTGTGAGGCTATTTTGCTAATAAATTTTGTAATGCTTGATACACTGCTTGCGATTGTGCACCTGATAATGCATTTCCCTCATCATCAGTCATCACCACTGCACTTTGTCTGCCTAAGGCACTTAACTGCATAAAGTAAGTCCCTTTTTTCAAACCGGTATCCCCTTCTGTACGACCAAATGGCCACCACCAACTTTTTGCACCTGCGGGGCTATATTTTAACTCGCGCACCCCACGCCCCATCATGTCGTCTTTAATATCAAATTCAAGTTGTGGTAAGACCTGTCCTAGTTTTGTCCAAGCATGATTAAAAGGGGCACCTAATATCAATGCCGTTCTGCCATTACTGTCTTTACCTAAGGTCGATTGAATTGGCATCAATCCACTGTTATTTAACTCTCGCACTTGTTTACGATAAGCAGCATCTAATTCACCAACAAGCTGATTTAAGCGATCGGAACTATAACGTTGTTTATCGGCCAAATTCGGACTAAATACCACTTCATCACGTTTCATTTGTAAAATAGAAACAAACAGTGCACTATAATTGCCGGAACTCACTTGTTCAATTTCATAACGCACTTGCGTATCACCAATTTCATCAGAACGCCCCGTTGGTGCCCAATCTGTTGTCATCTTATCGTTTGTTAATTGATAACCAATGCCCTGTTCCTTTAACAAGCGTGCGACTTGTTGAAGATTATACACCGCGCTTTTTTCGAGAGGATAAGCAATTAATGCTCGTTGCCCATCAAATTGGGCGATCGAATTTTGAATAATCGCTAAAGGGGTTTCTGGTGGACGTATATCCACTTGATCCGCTTTTTTCAATTTCACTTGGGGAAGTTGATAAGTGGTATCCTGCTTGGGCAAATTCACCCCCGCCGTATTCAATGGTGCGAAGAGCGGTAATGCGGCATCTGATTTTTGATAAGTATCGTTGGCCTGCTGTTTACTTTCATTACTGGCTGAGCAAGCTACCAATGTCGTCACGAGCACAACAGGGAATAACCACTTTTTCATAACTATTTTCCTTAATAATAAATTTTTTCAACGCTACCGCACTTTGACAACAAGATAATAGCAAAGTTTAAACAGACTTGAGTATCATCATGTCCCATTACTTCAGGCTACAACAAGCCTGCAATGTTTAATGCTTCTTCTACTTTAGGTTGCAGATGTTCACTCAGGGTTGTAAGAGGTAAACGTAAGGTTGGGCTATCAATCAACCCTAAACGATACGCTGCCCATTTCACAGGAATCGGATTCGATTCCACAAACAGATTTTTATGTAACGCCATTAAGCGTTCATTAATTTTCTCGGCTTCGTCAAATTGGCCATTCAATGCGAGATGACACATTTTTGCCATATCAGCAGCTGCCACATTATTGGTGACCGAAATCACCCCTTGACCACCTAATTTGATGGATTCTAACCCTGTGGCATCGTCACCACTTAAGAAAATAAACGCATCACCTGCTAATTCTTTGATTTTTTTCACACGACTCAAATCACCGGTGGCTTCTTTCACTGCCACAATATTTTCCACTTTTGACAAACGTGCGATAGTTTCAGGTAATAAATCACTGCCGGTACGGCTTGGTACGTTATATAAGATCTGTGGTAAATCAGTGCACTCTGCAATAGCTTTGAAATGCTGATACATTCCTTCTTGAGTCGGCTTATTATAATAAGGCACTACAGAAAGACAGCCCGCGACACCACTATCATTTAATAGTTTAGTCATCACAATGGCCTCACTGGTGGCATTGGCGCCGGCTCCTGCAATCACGGGAATACGTCCATCAGCAAACTCAACCGTTTTTAAAATCGTTTTCACATTCTCATCAATACTTAAGGTTGCGGCTTCCCCTGTCGTACCGACAGACACAATCGCATCCGTACCTGCAGCAATATGATGTTCCACTAAACTTTTTAATCTGACAAAATCAATTTCACCAGAACTATCCATTGGGGTCACGATGGCAACGATACTGCCCGAGAAGAGATAATTGTTTGCTGACATACAGCCTCCTGAAAATATTTATTAATTATAAATAGCTGTCATTTTTGCAATGAATTCACTATATTGGTGTTGAGTTTGCTTGTAAATTTCGATTTAAGATCGCTAAAATAACTCGGATTTGCAAGTAATTTTTTTAATTTTTTCGATAAACTTATTTTTCAACAGAGGATTTTCATGAAAACCTTATCCGTCGGCGAAAGTGCGCCACAATTTAGTTTGCTTAATCAGTGCAAACAAAGCATCGCTCTAAATCAATTTGTTGGCAAAAAAGTCCTTGTTTATTTTTACCCTAAAGCCCTCACACCGGGCTGTAATACTCAAGCTTGCGGATTACGAGATAGCAAAACTGAATTAGAAAAGCATGGGGTGGTAATTTTAGGTATTAGTCCTGATAGCCCAGAAAAATTAAGTAAATTTAGTGAAAAAAAAGCCCTTAATTTTCATCTGCTCGCCGATGAGGATCATCAAGTTGCCGAACAATTTGGTGTGTGGGGAGAAAAGAAATTTTTAGGCAAAACCTATGATGGCATTCATCGCATCAGTTTTTTAATTGACGAACAAGGTAAAGTTGAGCAGGTTTTCCGCCAATTCAAAACCTCAAACCATCATCAAGTGGTGTTAGATTATTTAACTCAAAAATAAAGGAAAAAACGACCGCACTTAATAGTGCGGTCGTTTTTTCCTAGAACACCTTACAGCGTAATCTCAAGCTTATCATAAGCACGGCGTGCTTTTTCTAATGCTTTCTCGACAGAAATATCACGCGCTAAAATCACCCCCATGCGACGACGCCCATTCACTTCCCCCTTACCAAAGAGACGAAGATTAGTCTGCGGTTCCGCGAGTACCTCCGCTAACTGACCGAATTCCACTTGCGTCGATTGACCTTCCACGACAATCGCTTTCGATGCTGACGGGCTAATCAATGTAATCTCAGGAATGGGCAAGCCTAAAATGGCTCGTGCATGTAGTGCAAACTCAGACAATTCTTGTGAAATTAAGGTGACCATACCAGTATCATGAGGACGGGGTGAAACTTCATTAAAAATGACCTCATCACCACAGACAAACATTTCTACGCCAAAAATACCACGCCCACCTAATGCACCAGTAATTTTTTCCGCAATGGCCTGTGCTTTTTCTAATGCGGTGGCAGACATGGCTTGTGGCTGCCAAGATTCACGATAATCACCATCAATTTGAATGTGTCCAATGGGTGCCAAAAACGAGGTGCCCTGAACATGACGTACCGTTAATAAGGTTATTTCATAGTCAAAGTTAACAAAGCCTTCTACAATGACGCGTCCACCACTAGCACGCCCCCCTTGTTGTGCATATTCCCAAGCGCGTTGTACATCCTGCGCTGATTTCAGTACACTTTGTCCATGTCCAGACGAAGACATAATGGGTTTCACTACACAAGGTGTGCCAATCTTCTCTACTGCGCGTTTAAAGTCCTCAAAATTATCGACAAATTGGTATGGCGATGTGGGCAATCCAAGCTCTTCCGCGGCTAAACGACGGATACCTTCTCGATTCATGGTTAATTGTGTCGCCTTCGCTGTTGGAATTACGGTAAAACCGGCTTGTTCCAACTCAATTAAGGTTGCTGTCGCAATCGCCTCCACTTCTGGCACGATATAATCCGGCTTTTCTTGCTCCACCAATGCTTTTAACGCCTCACCATCAAGCATTGAAATCGTATACGCACGATGCGCCACTTGTTGTGCAGGCGCATTAGCATAACGATCAACCGCAATCACTTCAACACCAAGACGTTGTAATTCAATCACCACTTCTTTGCCAAGCTCACCTGAACCGAGCATCATCACTTTTGTTGCTTTAGGCGTAAGTGGGGTACCAATTTTTGTCATATAGATTTCCTTCTGGACGGTTGTGTTTCACTAATCGTTAACCTGCTAATAATGCTTCGTCGAGTAATAAATCTTCGTTTTTATTGACACTCACACCACGCTCAAGCACATTTTGTGCGATATGTTGTGCCTCGACTAATGAGTGTTCAGTATAAGTCCCACACTGAAATGCATTGAGCTCTGGAATCTGAGCTTGATCGGTTACTGACAACACATCCTGCATAGAGGCTAACCACGCGTCTGCCACTTGTCGCTCGCTTGGTGTACCAATTAATGACATATAAAATCCAGTACGACAGCCCATAGGTGAAATATCTATAATTTCTACCTCAGCACTATTTAAATGCTCGCGCATAAAGCCAGCAAAAAGGTGTTCTAGCGTGTGAATCCCTTTTGGCGAGAGAATCTCTTTATTTGGGACACAAAAACGTAAATCAAAGACGGTAATGTTATCACCTTTTGGGGTGGTCATGGTTTTCGCAATACGTACGGCAGGCGCTTTCATACGGGTATGGTCAACTTTAAAGCTATCAAGTAATGGCATAATATGTCCTTAAATTTTCAAGTTTTCGCAAAATGCGCATAAATTTTTTTGAACTTTTTTTAAACGTATCAGTCTTAAGATACAGCAACTTGCAGTTGTTTTTAATAAAATTGGTTCCTTAGGTTATTCACCACCCACCTTGGGTGGTATTTTTTTGCATGTGAAATGTCACTGAGCTAACTTATCACCTTCATGGTCAGTAACAGTAAAAAAAGATAACGAGCCAATTTACCTAAAAAGATTAGCACACATGCACCAAGTATATTCAATCTTAGCCATCCTGCAAGCACACAAAATAAGTCGCCCACTATCGGTAACCAGCTAAACAACAGGCTCCAAATCCCATAACCTTTTACTTTCTGCAATACCCAATTAAAGTGGGGGTGTTGCTGTTGTTTTTCTGCTAACTGCGGTAGCCAATAACCTAAACAGTAAGTGGTCAAGCTACCTAAACTGTTTCCAACGACAGCAATATTGAATAACCACAAGACTTCGCTAGAGAACAGGTTCGACTGATTTAGTAATAATAATGGCGTCACTAAGGCGACAAAGACAATTTCGGAATTACCTGGTAAGACAGTCGCACTCAAAAAAGCACTGCCAAACATCAGCCATAAACTGTGCGATTGCCAATCTATCCAAGAAAACCATGCTAACATTAAATGTTCATCTCTTATTCCTGTGGATCACAATAAAACCCAATCCACTTTAAAACATTAACCCTTATGTAATTGATGAGTCCGCACATCAAACACATGCATGCCCGCAGCTAGCCCAGCTTGCACGCCTAAATCCGCATCCTCAAATACCAGACAAGTATGCGGATTCACCCCAATTAATTCAGCACAACGTAAAAATGTATCTGGCGCCGGCTTGTGTTGAGTGACATCTTCAGAAGTCACCACTGCACCAAAACAATGGGCGATGGCTAATTTGTTTAATAACTTATGCGTGATTTCACGGTGCGATCCTGTGCCTAACGCCATTGGTTTTTTATGATGATAGGTTTTAACAATTTCTGCTGCTGGTAACAATGTGGCTTCCGCCATGATGAAAGCATGACCAAATTGACGTTTAAGTGTCATCACTTCCTGTAATTGTGTTAAAGGCATATTCGCACGCTGCATCATTTCCACTGCAATGGTACAAAGTGGCGCACCGGCAAGTTCATACATCACCGACGGGGATAACGGATAGCCGACGGTTTCCGCCACTTTGAGCCAAGCCCGTTCATGGCAAGGCATGGTATCCACAACCGTCCCATCCATATCGAAAATTAATCCAGAATATTGCGCTAAAATCTTTGCATCCAACATACGTCACTCTTGCTATTGTTTTCAAAATACTAGGCGTTATTTTGCGATAAAATTGTGATCTCTGCACTATTTAATTTTAAGAAAGTAAGCTAGACTGCAAGGCAATAGGTGGCGGGGGGAAAATGGATATTGAATCACACTTAAAAATGTTACAAGTGCGAAAGTTAATTGACGCCCAAATTGTCGAGATTGTATTTAATACACAAGCACATTTGGCGCGACACTGGCATGTAGATGTCAACACGATACAAGTGAAAACCCTCCTGATTCATTTGGCTAATGCGCTAGGTCGGATTAAACGACAACATTGTGCCTCCCCCTTGCATAAAGATTTTCAGATAAAAATTCAACGTGCGGTCTGCTTTCCCGCTGTTTCTGCCATGCATCAAGAAATACTGAATCTCATTCCGTTTCCCATTCCTGACAATGAACAAACCTATTTTTTAGCAAACTATTATTCGTTATTGTTGGATCAGCCCGATATTTTAAAGAAACGTCATACGTATTGCCTAACCCGTTCTCAGTCACGCCATACAATATGACTTGACGCCAATGACGCGAACGCTATCGACTAAAAAATAAGCTACATGCAAGAATTTTGGATAAGCTGAATGAAAAAAGAGAAAGGAGAAAGGAGAATGAAATGGCGCACCCGAGAGGATTCGAACCTCTGACCGCTCGGTTCGTAGCCGAGTACTCTATCCAGCTGAGCTACGGGTGCGTATTGATATAACCTGATTTTATTGACTTGCTTTCACCACTTTAATCAGTAGAGTCTAATTAAAATGGCGCACCCGAGAGGATTCGAACCTCTGACCGCTCGGTTCGTAGCCGAGTACTCTATCCAGCTGAGCTACGGGTGCAGCACGATTTTACTTTCGCCAAGATTGACTCAGTAAAATACTTGAGTAAATGGCGGTGAGAGAGGGATTCGAACCCTCGATGGAGTTTTTGACCCCATACTCCCTTAGCAGGGGAGCGCCTTCAGCCTCTCGGCCATCTCACCGCAATCGGTTTGTGGGCGGTATAATACGTTTTTCTAAAAATAAGTCAAATCATTTTTACAAAAAAATTATTCAGTTGACTGAATTCTCTACAAATTCCATCAAATACCCCAAAAAAAACTATTTGCCGCGCAAAATCGCACGCAAATTCGCTAATTGTGTGGCGGTATTTTCACGGACTTGTTCTTGCGTTAAAGGGGGTTTATCACGTTCCCACTGAACATCATCTGCGGGTAATTCCGCTAAAAAGCGACTGGCTTCAGGTTTAAGTAACTCACCAAATTGACGTCTTTCTTTACACAACGAAAAGGTTAAGCCTTGTTGGGCACGCGTAATGCCCACATAAGCTAAACGGCGCTCTTCTTCTACATTATCCTCATCGATACTGGTTTGGTGTGGTAAAATGCCCTCTTCCATGCCAATTAAAAAAACATAGGGAAACTCTAAACCTTTAGAGGCATGTAAGGTCATTAATTGTACCTGATCACTTTCCTCATCCTCCTCCCCTCTTTCTAACATATCACGTAAGGTTAAACGCGTAACAACTTGATTAAGCGTGAGTGGTTCGTCAATCTCATTTCCCTTGAGCATCTCCGCAACCCAGTCAAACAGGGTCGCCACGTTTTTACTTTGCATTTCTGCGGCTTTTGGACTGGTGGCATATTCGTATAAATATTCTTCGTAATGCAATTGTGCCAACATACTGCGAATCGCCCGTTCTGGTTCTGAGCGACTCACTTCATCACTTAATTGGACAATCCACTGCCCAAAATGCTGTAATGCATTATAGGCTTTGGGAGTAATACGTTGGATGAGTTCAAAATCAAAAATTGCCTCAAACAAACTGCAATGCTTTTCATGGGCTAACTCACCTAATTTTTGTAAGGTTACCGTGCCAATTTCCCGCTTAGGCGTATTCACAACACGTAAAAATGCCGCATCGTCATCTTGATTCACCACTAAACGCAAATACGCCATCATGTCTTTAATTTCCGCGCGCGAGAAAAACGATGTCCCCCCCGAAATTTTGTAGGGAATACGGTTTTGCATCAGCACTTTTTCCAACAAACGCGATTGATGATTACCACGATATAAAATGGCATAATCTTTATACTTGGTTTTGCGCATAAAACGGTGTGCGATTAATTCACCGACCACACGTTCCGCTTCCTCTTCTTCATTTTTTGCTTCGATAACCTGTAACTTTTCCCCTTGATCTAAGGTCGAAAAAAGTGTTTTATCAAATACATGCTCATTATTATCAATCAAAATATTGGCGCAGTGTAAAATGCGTTGCGTTGAGCGATAATTTTGTTCTAATTTCACCACTTCTAAGTGAGGGAAATCGGTTTTCAGTCGCATCATATTTTGTGGTTGCGCGCCACGCCAAGAATAAATTGATTGATCATCATCGCCCACCACGGTAAAGCAAGCGCGCTCGCCAACTAACAATTTAATCAATTCATACTGGCTAGTATTGGTATCTTGATATTCATCCACTAGTAAATAACGGATCTTTTGTTGCCACTTGGCTCGCACCATTTCATTTTGTTTCAGTAATAACGTCGGTAGCATAATTAAGTCATCAAAATCCAACGCATTATAGGCACGAATTTGTTGCTCATAACGCGCATAACATTCCGCCAATGTCTGTTGTTTTTGATCACGTGCCTGTTGTTTTGCCTGCTGTGGCAAAATCAAATCATTTTTCCAACGAGAAATGGCTGCGACTAATTCGCGCAGTAAGTCCTTATCCTCGCACAATACATCTGCCGTTAACTCTTTTAATAAGGCGTATTGATCATGCTCATCAAACAACGTCATATTTGCTTTAAAGCCCAAGTGCTTATATTCACGTTTGAGCATATCAAAACCTAAGGTATGAAACGTGGAGACAATCAGACCACGACTAGCCTCTTTACCGATGGAATGTGCCACACGTTCTTTCATTTCACGCGCGGCTTTATTGGTAAAGGTAACCGCTGCGATTTGACGTGGTAAATAACCGCACTTAGCCACTAGATGGGCAATTTTATTAATGATAACCCGTGTTTTACCCGAACCCGCCCCAGCGAGCACTAAGCAAGGTCCGGTGACGTATTCTACGGCTTGTTGTTGCTGTTTATTTAATTTCATGGGTCATTTATTCGATTTCTTGCGTCCAGACATAAGGCAGTAATGCGGTATCCAATATAAAAGAGAGTGGCAAATCTAAAATAGGTAATCCCCATTGTTTTGCCATATCAAGATCATATGTTGTGCCCGCATACGCTGAATAGGGTTGCGTGGGATCAACTAATTTCACGATAGTCCCACAGCCATGTAAGCCTAAAAGGCTTATCAAAAGTAAGCACGATTTTTGCATTTTGACTGCCTATAAAAAGAATCCGCTAATGATATAAGTTATATCGTCAAAATGCGATAGGAAAATGAAACGAAAAAAATGCGGTGAAATTCACCGCACATGAGTTTAAAAAGAGGAGCAGTTTATTTACCGTCCCAAGCATGAATTGCTTTCGCTCGGATGTCTAATTTATTTTGCGAATCACCTTTGAAGTAGCCTTTATCTAAGCCACCTTCCCAGTCACCATATTGGGTATTGGGTAGCATGATGAATTTTTTACCAAATGCTTTGCTATTTTTTGCCACAAAATCACGACGCTCTGCGTTAGATTTTTTATAAGTGGCATCACCAAAGTCATTTAGGTTATCACCCACAAATAACACGATGTCATATCCCATATCTTCAACTTGTTTGAAACGCACCGATTTGTTGGATTTATCTTTTTTCAACAATAACGTTTTTTCATTGACGCCAGTAAAGCCAAGGCGTTTCATATCATCTACTGTACCCGCTTTTTCTACATCATCACGACGGTTGGAAACAAAGAAAACGGTACCACCATTCGCGTTAACATAGTTAGAGAACTCAACGGCACCCGGGATAAGTGCGGATTGTCTTGCATCAACCCATTTTGTCCAGGTTTTTGGTGAGAAATCTTGCCCGCTTTGAATTTGCCACCCTGTATAAGCGCTGTTATCAAGCATGGTTTCATCGAGATCCACCACCACGGCTTTTTTCTTGCCTTTTTTCGCTTTAGCATGATCAAACGCCACTTTGGCAGAATTAAACGCTTGATGGGTTAATGCTGCATATTCGCCCGATTGCTGTGTCCAAATTAAGCCCATTGCCACTTGTTGTTGCAATTTCGCTTGATTCGCTTGCTCAACAGTTTGTTGGTTTGAACACGCCGCTAATAAAACGAGTGAACTCACGGCAATCACTGATAATTTAAATTGCTTCATTGTATTCTCCTTGAAAACTCCATTCTAACGATGGGATTAGTAATGTAGCAAATTCTTTCCCTTTTTGTCATAAATCAGCGCATTGAATGTGATTTAGATCACATATTTTTTATTCAAAATGACTATTGTCACTTCCTCTGGCGCACGCTACGCCCCCATCAAAATTGAAAAGCTTGTGCTTTTTAAACGCCTTTTGGCGGTTTTACGTTATAATAGCAACCTATTTTTATTTAGATAAACGGATAACTTATGGCCCAAATTGCAGATAACCCTTTAGTCCTCGTGGATGGTTCTTCTTATCTATATCGTGCATTTCATGCATTTCCCCCTTTAACCAACTCGTTGAATGAGCCAACAGGGGCAATGTACGGTGTATTAAATATGTTAAAAAGCCTCATTTCACAAGTGCAACCAAGCCATATTGCCGTGGTATTTGATGCGAAAGGCAAAACCTTTCGTGATGAAATTTTTGAACAGTACAAATCGCACCGCCCGCCAATGCCTGATGAATTACGCAGTCAAATTACTCCCTTGCATAATATCATTCGTGCCTTAGGTATTCCGCTATTAGTGGTAGAAGGGGTGGAAGCTGATGATGTCATCGGTACCCTTGCAGTACAAGCCTCTCGCGTGGGGAAAAAAGTGTTAATCAGTACTGGCGACAAAGACATGGCTCAGCTAGTGGATGACAACATTATGCTTATCAACACCATGAACAACACCCTACTAGACCGAGAAGGTGTGCTTGACAAATATGGTCTCCCTCCCGAATTAATTATTGATTACCTCGCCTTAATGGGAGATAGTTCTGATAATATCCCCGGCGTGCCTGGTGTCGGTGAAAAAACCGCATTAGCGCTCCTACAAGGCATTGGTAGTATGGCAGAAATTTATGCCAATCTCGATAAAGTGGCCAATTTATCAATACGCGGTGCCAAAACATTAGGCAATAAATTAGCCGACGCGAAAGCACTTGCTGATTTGTCTTATTTACTTGCCACAATCAAAACCGATGTATCACTTGATATTGAACCCGAACAACTCACCTTGGGAAAGGCAAATAAAGACGAATTAATTGAGTATTTTGCTCGTTATGAATTTAAACGTTGGCTAAGTGAAATGATGAATGGGGGCGAAAGCTCGGTCACTAACGGTGTAGAACAGGCTGTTAAACTCAATCCTTACCAAGCCACACCACAGACACATCAGGTAGCGCATAGCGTTAATGTCAACATTGATCGTAGCCAATACCAATGTATTCTTAGCTTAGATGATCTCCAGCCTTGGTTAGCGAAACTAAAACAAGCGAAGTGTATTGCCATTGATACAGAAACCGATAATTTAGATTATATGGTGGCACATTTAGTGGGGATCTCTTTCGCACTGGAAAATGGCGAAGCCGCCTATTTACCACTCTGCCACGATTATATTGGCGCCCCACCACAAGTGGATTTGCACACTGCCTTAGCTTTGCTCAAACCGATTTTAACCAATCCTGATATCCAAAAAGTAGGACAAAACATTAAATATGACTTAAGTATCTTTGCTCGCTATGGTGTTGACGTTCAGGGGGTGGCGTACGACACAATGTTACTGTCTTATGTGCTAGACAGTACTGGGCGTCACAATATGGATGATCTCGCTAAGCGCTATTTAGGTCACCAAACAATTAGCTTTGAAGATATTGCAGGAAAAGGTAAATCACAATTAACCTTCAATCAGATTCCGCTTGAACAGGCCGCTGAGTATGCGGCAGAAGACGCGGATATTACCATGAAATTACAGCAAGTATTATGGCAAAAAGTCAGTGCCCAACCTGATTTAGTCCAGTTATACCAAACCATCGAGCTACCGTTAGCCTCAGTGCTGTCACGCATCGAACGCCACGGGGTACTCATTGACAGCGATGCGCTGTTTAGTCACTCACAACAAATTGGGGACAGACTGACCGCACTTGAACAACAAGCTTACGAATTGGCTGGGGAAGCGTTTAATCTCGCCTCAACTAAACAGTTACAAGCGATCTTGTTTGATAAATTGCACTTACCTGTTTTGAAGAAAACCCCTAAAGGTGCGCCTTCAACCAACGAGGAAGTATTAGAAGAACTTGCCTACGAACATGAATTACCAAAACTCTTAGTGGAACATCGCGGGTTAAGTAAATTAAAATCCACTTATACCGATAAATTGCCACAAATGGTAAATAAAGACACAGGACGTGTTCATACCTCTTATCACCAAGCCGTAACGGCCACTGGGCGTCTTTCGTCCAGTGATCCGAATTTACAAAATATCCCCATCCGTAATGAGGAAGGCCGTCGAATTCGACAAGCCTTTATTGCACCAGAAGGTTATCAAATTGTCGCGGCTGACTATTCGCAAATTGAGCTACGGATTATGGCGCATTTATCCCAAGATAAAGGGCTTATCAAGGCGTTTAATGAAGGACAAGATATTCACCGTTCCACCGCAGCAGAAATCTTTGGCATGCCATTAGAACAGGTCAGCAGTGAACAACGTCGCCGTGCCAAAGCCATTAACTTCGGTCTCATTTATGGCATGAGTGCCTTTGGTCTTTCCCGCCAATTAGGCATCCCGCGTCATGAAGCACAACAATATATAGATGTGTATTTCCAACGTTACCCGGGGGTACAAACCTTTATGCACGCTATTCGCCAAACGGCCAAAGCACAAGGCTATGTGACTACCTTGTTTGATAGACGCTTATATTTACCCGATATCCAGTCTTCCAATGCGATTCGTCGCAAAGCGGCTGAACGGGTCGCCATCAACGCGCCAATGCAAGGCACTGCAGCGGATATTATTAAACGGGCGATGATCAGTTTAGATCGCGAAATTGCCGGACAGCCTGATATTAAAATGATCATGCAAGTACACGATGAATTAGTGTTTGAAGTGCGGTCCGATAAAGTGGACGTCTTTAGTCAACTGATTAAAACCACAATGGAACAAGCCGCGCAACTTGTGGTGCCACTTATTGTGGATGTCGGTGTGGGCAAAAATTGGGACGAAGCGCATTAAGCGAGTATGATCCTAAAACAACATGGCAAGCCCTTCAGGCTTGCCATGTTTGTGTTAAATTAAGCACTTGGTTTTTTAAGCAGTTTTTTACGCATCTTAATATTGATCATTTCGACCACCACAGAGAAGCCCATCGCAAAATAAATATAGCCTTTCGGAATGTGGAAATCTAAACTTTCGCCTATCAAGGCAACCCCAATTAAAATTAAGAAAGACAGCGCTAACACTTTTAAGGTTGGATGGGTTTCCACAAAATCGCCAATCGGTTTTGCCGCAAACATCATCACCCCAACCGCCATAATAATCGCAACGATCATCACACCCACTTGATCAACCATGCCCACTGCCGTAATCACCGAGTCCAATGAAAACACAATATCTAAAATCGCGATCTGAGTTAAGATACCTAAAAAACTCACTGTTTTTGGCTTATCGTCCTCATGTTCTTCCTCTGGACTCATCGCGTGGTGAATCTCATGTGTACTTTTGGCCACCAAGAATAAGCCACCAAGCAACAGAATTAAGTCACGCCCGGAAATTTCTTCCCCGAACACCGTAAACAAGGGGGTTGTTAATGACATCACCCAAGAAAGAGAAAGTAATAATAAAATCCGCATGCCCATCGCCAAACCTAATCCAATCAAGCGTCCCGATTGGCGCTGTTGTTCCGGTAAGCGTCCGACTAAAATACTAATAAAAATAATATTATCAATACCTAATACGATTTCTAATGCGGCTAAAGTAAATAGTGCAACCCAGGCTTCTGGACTCGCAATCCATTCAAACATAGTACGTTCCTTTTTTTATAAAAATAAAACAAATCATATAATGTTGTGTAAAAGAGACCAAGTCAATTACCCTTCACCGATTAAAAATTGCTGTAAAATTTCAGCGGTAAAGGTCTTACGCAAATAAAAGCCTAAGGGTAATGTCTCAATTATCTCACCGTGTTTCCCAATCCCTCGAGTGATGGCTTTACTGTTGGCGCCTTTAGGACGCAACTGCAATACCTCACCCAAGGTGGCATTGATCTGCGCCAGTTTGCCTAAACTGATATACTCCATCAGTTCTTCCCAGTCTTGTTTCAAGCGCAGGGCTTGTTGCGGAGAAGGTTGCCATAAAATCGCTTGCCCAATACGGCGTTCAGGCAAGGGAATCTGTCTTTCCCCTTCTACAGGAATCCACAGCACCTTACTTAATTTATGTCGCACATGTGAATTTTCCCAATTCACCCCAACATTCTGAGTTAAAGGGGCAAGACTCACAAAGGTGGTTTCTAATGGCTGACCGTGTGCATTAATCGGTAGGGTTTTCAACTCAATCCCCAGATGCGCAAAATCTTGCTCCGCTTTACTGCCTGCCGTCGCCCCAAGTGCGGTTTCGATTAACATCCCCACCCAACCTTTATCCCGCTTTAAGTCCGGCGGAACAGGGATATGTAAGTGTTGTGCGAGATCCGCAAAACGCAGCCCCGCTATTGCCTGTGCCCGCTGTAATAATTCCTGCTCAGTTTGTGGTGTCATAAAGTGCGGTCAATTAGGCTGATATTTTTTGAGGTGTTTCGGTTTCACAAACTCAATCCCCCGATCCACATAGTCAATCTGTTCTAATTGCAACAAATGGCGTTTGATGGGCAAACCGCCACCAAAACCCGTCAATTCACGTTGTTTGCTTAACACGCGATGACAAGGAATCAGAATACTAATAGGATTACGACCAACCGCCCCACCCACTGCACGTACCGCTTGAGGGTTGCCAATACGCTTAGCCAATTCCGCATAAGTGGTGCTTTCACCATACGCCAGTTGCTGTAGCGCGCGCCAAACACGTTGCTGGAATACAGTCCCTTGCGGGGCTAACGGAATCGAAGCGAAATCCGCGCCTTTGCCGGCAAAATAGGCATGCAAGGCGTGTTTGACCTGTAAAAAGAGCGGTCGATTTTCATCTAAAACCCAATCCGGATGAGGGGTAACCTGATCTCGCACAAAGTCAAGATGGGTCAGTTTATCTTCTTGGCACAGCATTACTAAACGCCCCACAGGTGAATTCTCATAGCAATAATAAATCGCTGACATAATATCCTCTAAAAAATAAAAGCGTACCGAAGTACGCTTTATTATGCTTGATTTTGTTTAAATTAGAAACGGTAATTCACATTTAAACCGTAAAGGTTTGCGCTCGCTTTACTTGTAAATGGCACCTTCTCTTCTGTAAAGGTATTTTTCTTACCCGTTAAGTGTGCAAAGCCTGCATCAAGCGATACATTTGGCGTGAAGTGGTAAGTGGCACCAACACTGAACCAAGTACGATCTGTATCAGGGATAGAAATGGTGTTATGTTCATCCGCTGCACTTTCATCATAGGCAATACCCGTACGTACCGTTAATGCATCGGTTACCTCATAGCTCGCCCCAAGCGCAATACGGGAAGAATCACGGAATGCTTCTGTTTTGCTAAATAAGGTGTTGCCGTCAGTGCCTTTAGCACGTAATTCTTTAAATTTGCTCCATTGGGTATATTTATAGCTATAGTGCATTGCAAAACGATCGGTCATTCTATGATAGCCTGAAATTTCCCAGTACGCAGGTAATGGTAAATGTAAGGTGCCTGAGATTTCTTTGCCACCAGTTGCGGTAATACCTTGCGCACTCAACCCTTGTACTACAAGGTTATTTGAGGTTGGAAATTGGTTTGAATATTGTCCTTTAAAATCAATATCTACTTGTGAATGATAGGCGACACCAATACGGTTACGTTCATTAAATTCATATACCAATCCCGCATTCCAACCAAGCCCCCATTGATCCCCTTGTAGTTTTGAAATTACACTAGTTTCTTTAATACCAAGAGGAGGATTTTGAAATTTTTGTTTTGCTAATCCTCCGGCATAACGCTCAAGTTTTGCTTTAGCGTGTACTGCATTTAAACCTAAACCAACGCTGAATTTCTCGGTGACACGATAAGCACCGCTCAAGTTAAAGTTAATCGCAGTTAAATCAGTATTCCCGCCTAAAAAACCACCAGCATATTTATCATCAAATTCGGTCGCCAAACCATAATTCACATTTAGACCGCCACCCACTGCAAATTTTTCGTTAATTGGATACACGCCATAAACAGTCGGCACTAATGCATTCGGAGCAATATTTTTGTAGGAAAAACCTTTCAGCGGTGAGGATAAATGGATTTTTGGATCCACATAAATGGCGCCAACAGAGATTTCAGCTTGTTTCAATAAACTCATTAGTGCTGGGTTCGTGGCAACGACAGCCGCATTATCTGCAATCGCGGCTTCCCCCGCATAAGCACGTCCTAGACCAGAGGTAGATACTTCAGCAAGTTGGAACGCGGCAGCTGAAGCGCCACCTGCCGCCACTGCCAATACAGAAGCAAGAAAAGTTTGAGTAAATTTGCTAGTTTTCGCCATAATTATTAGACCTTTGTTATTGAAGTTATTTAAGTTATTTGTAATAAATTGTAGTAAAACGTTGGGATTCTAAAGAAGTCTCTAGAGGGGTGCAAATGTATTTATCTGATTTGGCAAGAGTTCAGACCAGTACGGGCATACCAACCGCCTGATTTCCCCATAAAATACGGGGTTAAATTTTACGAATAACAGGAACAGTGTTAAAATGTGCTAAATATTTCATCAAAATTAGAAGGAAAAAGTATGAGTAAATTAAAATGCAACCCAGAAGAAGCCAAAGCCTGTTGTTGTGTGGATGTGGGCACGATCATTGATGGCTCAGACTGCACAGTAGAATTTGAACAAGTGTATGCCACTGAAGCGCAAGCCGAAGAAGCACTGGCTTATTTAACCGAAAAAGCCAAAGCGGCTGAAAGCGATCCTTGTCAAATCATAAGCAATATTTCAGCAGTAGAACAAGGCGCGTTGCTTAAAGCACAATTTGTATTTAGTTGCCAAGCGGAAGCCATGATTTTCCAACTTTCTACGCGATAAAAAACAAATAAAAAACCGCACTTTAATGTGCGGTTTTTTGTTATTACAGCAATGTCCACAGCAAAATAGCCAATAGCTGAGGTGAGATAATCCGTAAAAACATCACGAGTGGATATACCGTTGCATAAGATAACGCGGAGGCACCGCTATCCTCTTTAATCGCATTCGCGAACGCCAAGGCAGGCGGATCAGTCATCGAACCCGCTAATAAACCACATAAACTTAAGTAGTTCATTTTGGCATACAAGCGAGCAATGATCCCAACAATCATTAAGGGCACAAAGGTGATGAAAATACCATAAACCATCCATTCTAGACCATTGCCATTGACTAAGGTATCAACAAAATTGCCACCAGATTTTAACCCGACTACCGCAAGGAATAAGACAATCCCAATCTCACGCAAGGCTAAGTTGGCGCTAGGAGGCATAAACCAATACAGTTTACCAATGCTCCCGATACGCGCCAAAATTAAGGCCACCACTAATGGCCCCCCCGCTAAACCAAGTTTGAGTGGCACGGGAAAACCAGGAAGATGGAAAGGAATGGAGCCTAATAGTACGCCTAAACCAATTCCAATAAACACGGGTAACATTTGTACTTGTTGCAGTTTTTGTTGTGCATTACCGAGAAGTGAGACGGCTTGATTTAACATATCGCTACGTCCCACCACATGCAACACATCACCAAATTGTAAGGTGGTATTCGCTGTCGGTACCAGTTCAACCCCCGTACGGTTTAAACGCGATATCACTACGCCATACTTCTGATGAATACCCAATGCACGAATTTTCTTACCCAGTACTTTTTCATTGGTGACCACAATACGATCAGAGCGTAAATCGCCAGTAAAACTAGATAAAGGCACATCAACCTCTTCGCCTAAAACTAATCTGATTTTACGTAATAATGGAATTTCCCCGACTAAACGCAATAAATCGCCGATCTGAATAATCGTATCAGCTTGTGGCACACTAATATGTTCATCCCGTTTTAAACGCGTACACACGATGTCTCTTTGTTCATCAAAGCCGGGAATGTCCACTAAACGTAGCCCATCTAAATTCGGATTAGTGACTCTGACATTTATCGAGCCAAGGGTTTCTTTATCTTGCCCGCTTTCTTTGAGGAAACTTTTCGCTTCATCATCAATTTTAATGCGGAAGAATAAGCGGATTAACCACATACTCAACAAAATCCCACAAATCCCGAAGGGATAAGCTATCGCATAGGCCATCCCCATAGTTGAGGTTGTTTGTGTTAGCCCTAACTCAGAAAGAATTTGTTGACCCGCCCCTAAAGATGGCGTATTGGTCACCGCACCAGAGTAAATCCCGAGAATAATATCTAAGGGAACATCAGCGAGCTTATGAATCACAACCACCGCGACAGAGCCCAATAACACAATTAACGCGGCAAACCCATTTAATTTTAAGCCCGATTGGCGTAATGAGGCGAAAAAGCCCGGCCCCACCTGAATACCAATCGTATACACGAATAAAATTAAACCAAACTCTTGAATAAAATGCATCGTATGTGCATCAAGTGTTAAACCATATTGGTTGGTGAAATGAGCGACAATAATCCCACCAAATAACACGCCACCAATACCTAACCCCACGCCTCTAATCTTCCAATGTCCTATCCACAACCCAATGACAGCGACAAGAGCAAGGAGGCTAATCGTGATTGCAATATCACTCATCTCGACCTCTACATCAATTTTAAAAATTTAACAAAAAATAACTAAAATGGATTATAACAACCTCTTTTTTTAAAAACTTGAAGAAATACTAAAAATTTAATCTTAGTCACATTTTTCTTGCTAAAAATATGAAAATTCTTAACAATATTGGATTGTTTTTTAAACATTATTTTGGAACAACTATGAATTGGTCACAAGAGCTATACGACTCTTTTATTTGGTTACTAAAAAGCCTCTCACTGACAACGTTACTCTTTCCTTTCACCATTTATCTCTTGGCAAAAACCACCCAATGGGGCCAGCAATTTTGGTTATTAGCGAAAGACTATTTTCATCCTAAACACAGTATGCTTCCGCTGTTCTACTTTGTGATCATTGTGTTGTTAAATTTACTTTCAGTACGGATCGATATCTTAGCATCAAATTGGTATAACGCCCTGTACAAATCACTACAAGATATGAATGCAACGGTGTTTTGGCAACAAATGATCGTTTTTGCCGTGATCGCTAGCTCAAGCGTAACCAATGCACTACTGACTTACTATCTCAGCAAGCGTTTTCTGATCCACTGGCGAGTGTGGCTAAATAATCAAATGCTCAATAAATGGACAGAAAATCAGGCGTATTACAAAACGCAATATGTGAAAGCGCAATTAGATAACCCTGATCAACGTATTCAACAAGATGTGAGTGCTTTTGTTTCCACTAGCTTAGAGTTTGCCACGGGTTTAATTTCTTCTATTGTTTCAATTATTGCCTTTACGCTTATTTTGTGGAATCTCTCTGGCCCAATGACGATTGCCAATATAGAGATTCCCCATGCGATGGTCTTTTTGGTCTTTATTTACGTGCTCTTTAGCAGTATTGTGGCATTTAAAATTGGTCGTCCCTTAATTCAATTGAATTTTGCCAATGAACGATTAAACGCCAACTACCGTTATTCACTTATTCGTTTAAAAGAATATGCAGAAAGCATTGCCTTTTACCGTGGCGAAAAAATGGAAAAACGCTTATTAACAACACAATTTAATCAAGTGATTGATAATGTCTGGCAAGTGATTTATCGAACATTAAAATTATCGGGCTTTAACTTAATCATCACGCAAATTTCTGTCGTATTTCCGTTCGTGATTCAAGTCAGCCGCTATTTTAGTCAACAAATCACACTGGGGGACTTAATGCAAACCGCCAGTGCCTTTGGCCGAGTGCAATCCTCTTTATCTTTTTTCCGTAATTCCTATGATGACTTTGCCGCTTATCGTGCCGTATTAAATCGTTTAACGGGTTTTCATAGTGCGATTAAAGCCGCTAACCGCCCAACTCAATTAATCCTCAAAGAAAGTGAGCAGGACATTTGTTTTCATGATCTCAACGTGGAAACCCCACAAGGCAAAACACTCATTGATAAACTCAATCTGCAATTTCCTCTCGGCACATGGCTATTAATTCAAGGGCATTCTGGCGTAGGGAAAACCACGCTGTTAAGAACGATTGCGGGGTTATGGCCTTATGCTAGCGGAACGATTGCACGTCCACAACAAGATACGCTCTTTCTCTCTCAAAAGCCCTATTTGCCACAAGGTCGTCTAATTGATGCGTTATTTTATCCTGAACTGGCGCCTGAAGATGTAAATCAACGACAAATAGCAGACTTGCTAGCAAAAGTACAACTCGCCCATTTAAGCCATAAGCTAGAACAGGAAAATGACTGGACACGCGTGCTTTCTTTAGGCGAACAACAACGTCTCTCGTTTGCGCGTATTTTATTGCATAAACCGATTGTTGCCTTCTTAGATGAAGCCACCGCCAGTATGGATGAAGGATTGGAAGACGCGATGTATCGCTTACTGAAAAATGAACTCCCTCAGATTACTCTGATCAGTGTTGGACACCGCTCGACCTTAATCCCACACCATTCACAGCAATTGCATATTCAGGAGCAAAGTGGAGCTTGTTAATTCAACGCCCTACAAAACAAACTAAAAACACAGCGCACTTTTGTGTTCATGCGGCCATCAAAGGCTTTGCGAATAGTCTAATTATTGCTACAATCGCGCGCAATTTTTCTCCTTTTTAAGGTGTAATATGTTAAGAATATTGATGCTACTCATCACAACCTTGCCTCTTACGGCTTGTTTATCCAGCAAACCCAGTACATTTCCGGCTGAATTTGCTAATCTTGATTATGAGTTATCTGATCAAGATGCCCAACGTTGGGCGATCGCCAGCACACAAGCAGAACAATGTATTTACCCCAATTTAACCCGTATCCAACATGAATATTTTTCTAAAGAAGATGCCTATATCCATTCACAATATGTGTTTTTCTACCCATTAGAAGCAATTATTGGTGAGCAATATGTCAAAATGATCCAAGCTGATGAAAAATCCATGGGCTATGCCACCCGTCAGTACAAAAAGTTTAAGCAAGCTCAAGAAAAGTCATTAGAAGAAGAACAATGTCGTTTGTTGAGAAAACAAGCAAAAGATGATCTTGCTGTGGTCAAAGGACAATATAAAAGTGGCATGGTAGAGGATCTCTCTCCGCAAGAAAAACCCAATCCAGACGGTGTAGCAACCAACCAAAATAAATTCTTCTTTGATATCATTAAATGGGGCGCTGCTTTCCTATTATAAGGTCGCATGACAGAGAGAATAAGTTTCTCTCTTTTTACCCTTTTCTTATACAGGTCTTGCTCTCCTTTCCAGATAAATAAGAACGTAATCGATTGCAAAGTGACTCAGTTCAAATAATTTGAGTTTGATCATTTTCATTCTGCTCTTTTTCAGCTAGTCTAATCATGCAATATACCGCGTACTTTTTAATACAATTAAGGAGAATTTATGTCAATTTTAACCCTTGCTCAAAATTGGTTAGCACAAGATCCTGATCCTGAAACTCATGCAGAACTCACCGCACTTCTTGAGGCAGCAAAAACAGGTGATGCTAAAGCAAACGCAGAATTAAATGCTCGCTTTGATGGACGTTTACAGTTTGGTACCGCTGGCTTACGTGGTCGTTTACAAGCCGGACCAATGGGGATGAACCGCGTGTTAGTTGCGCAAGCAGCGGGGGGCTTAGCCAATTATTTAAAAGACTATGATCACACCCCTTCTATTGTGATTGGCTATGACGGGCGTAAAAATTCAGATGTATTTGCACGTGATACGGCCGAAATCATGGCTGGCGCAGGCATCAAAGCTTACTTATTACCACGTAAATTACCGACCCCAGTCCTTGCTTATGCGATCAAATATTTCGATACCACGGCAGGTGTCATGGTGACCGCAAGTCATAACCCACCAGAAGATAATGGCTATAAAGTCTATTTAGGTAAAGCCAATGGCGGTGGTCAAATTGTATCACCTGCTGACAAAGACATTGCCAAACTGATTGATAAAGTGGCAGCCGGCTCAATTAACGATTTACCGCGTAGCCAAGATTTTATCGTATTAGATGATGAAGTAGTTGATGCCTACATTGCCAAAACGGCTAGCCTTGCTAAAGAACCGCAAACAGACATTAACTATGTGTATACCGCAATGCACGGTGTCGGCTATGAAGTGTTAAGTAAAACCCTAGCCAAAGCAGGTTTACCGCAACCGCATTTAGTGGCAGAACAAGTGTGGCCAGATGGTACTTTCCCAACAGTAAACTTCCCAAACCCAGAAGAAAAAGGCGCATTAGACTTAGCCATTAAAGTAGCAAAAGAAAAAAATGCTGAATTTATTCTTGCCAACGACCCTGATGCTGACCGTTTAGCGGTGGCCGTACCAGATGCGGAAGGAAATTGGAAACCATTGCATGGTAACGTGGTAGGCTGTTTCTTAGGTTGGTATTTAGCGAAACAATATCATGCACAAGGACAAAAAGGTATTCTTGCTTGTTCATTAGTGTCGTCCCCAGCGCTTGCTGAAATCGCGAAAAAATACGGTTTCCAATCGGAAGAAACGCTCACTGGCTTTAAATATATTGGTAAAGTCGATGGCTTGTTATTCGGCTTTGAAGAAGCCTTAGGCTATTTAGTCGATCCAGACAAAGTACGTGATAAAGACGGGATCTCCGCAGCGATTGCATTCTTAGATTTAGTACGCAATTTGAAAAAACAAGGCAAAACCTTGGCCGACTACGCAGATGAATTCACGCAAGAATTTGGTGCTTATGTGAGCGGACAAATTTCTATTCGTGTGGATGATTTATCAGAAATTGGCAAATTAATGGCCGCACTTCGTCAAAATCCGCCGAGCAACATTGGTGGTTTCAACGTGGCACAATTCTTGGATCACACCAAAACCGATCGCCAAAGTGATATTTTAGTGTTTGTCCTCGAAAATGGTAGCCGTTTGATTGTCCGTCCATCTGGTACAGAACCAAAAATCAAGTTCTACCTTGATGCGAAAGGGAAAGATCCGAAAGATGCCGAACAAGTATTAGCTCAATTTGATGAAAGTGTACGTCACATTTTACGTCAAGATGAATTTGGTAAACAGGCTTGTTAAGCATACTTAGCAGATAACAAAATGGCACCTCGCAAGGTGCCATTTTTTTGCCTCATTTCATCTGTAGCCAGTCGCGCGATTTTCCCCGAGCACCCTTCTGGGTCTAATATTTCTCCTCTATCACTTTTTTCTCTGGCTCCGCTTCAGCAATTTTTTCCTGCGCTAATTCATGATCACTTTCCTCCACCTCAGGCTCAGGTTGAGCAACCTCGACACTAGGATGGTATTGGAAACACCCATAGACGGGGAAATGGTCAGAACCGATATCGGATAGCACATGAATCTCACGCATCATGAAGTCATTACTGTGATAGATATGATCTAATGGCCAACGTAAAAAAGGGTATTTCGCATGAAAGGTACTGTATAATCCCCGTCCTACACGCGGATCTAATAAACCACTGGTTTTTTGAAATAAACGTGAGGTGGTAGACCAAGCCACATCATTTAAATCCCCAAACACTAACACCGACTGATTATTATCGCTGATCTCTTGTCCGACCAAGAGCAATTCGGCATCACGTTGGGTTGAGGTTGCACTTTCTGTTGGCGTAGGTGGCATCGGATGCAAACAATACAAATGAATCCACTCACCAGAAGGCAAACACGCTTCTGTGTAAATAGAAGGAATATCCTCTTGCACCCAATGCCGAATTTCTGTATTACGCAAAGGCAAGCAGCTATATAAGTGCATACCGTATAAATTATCAAGGGGAATTTTCACTGTATAAGGATAATGATCTTCGAGAGAGGATAATTTTTCCTCCCACCACTGATCCGTTTCGAGTGTTAATACGACATCAGGCTGCCATTGTTCAATCAACGATAATAATTTATGTACTTGCCTATTAGGCGTCAGCACATTGGTGGTCAATAACGAGATACTACGCTGATCGCGATCACCTTGATATTGCAAGACTTGCGGACGCGTTAAACGCGTATAAGCCAAAATTTCCCAAATTTGATACCCCATACAAATCAGGTTCAATAATTGTAAGATGACAAGCAGCCAACGTGGCTCAGGCAAAACGATCCAGCCGATGACAAGGCAGAGAAAATTGAGGATCGCAATCTGTAACCGCGGAAAATCAAAGATCCTTACCGCCCAGTGATTAAACGGTAAAAAAGGCAGTAAGGTGGCAATAATCGGAATGCTGAGAAAAGTAAAAAGTAACCCATTCATTGTGCAAGTAAATGTCAATACTTTGTTAAAAGTTGTCCCATAGTAGCATTATTTAGAAAAACATGAAAATAGGTCACGAAAAATTGTGTGATAAATTGTACAAAAATCCGACCGCACTTTTTTACAACTAAAAATCAATATCGACCTTGTCTATTACGGGATCACAAGGATTTTCCTACTGTAAAGACAACATATGTTGACCAAGTAGTTTATTTTTAATCGTGATCATTTATTTCTTGGTTAATGGTTCTCTTGTGTGGAGATGAGGTAAATAGAAAACAAAAGCCACACAATGGATAACTCGTATTGAGTTTTCTTCCTGTGCAAAAACTGCTATTAAAACGCCATTTGATACTCTATAATGAATCAGATTGTATATAAATAAAACAACAAGCCCTATATCAATATTAAGGAAACGATATGAAAAATATCCTACAAATCAGTTTAGCCTCGCTATTTGCCTTGAGTCTTGTTGCTTGTGATAATGCAAACAACACGTCAACAAATGCCGAACCAGCATCAAAAATGGAAATCACGCTTAACCCACAAGAACAATTCCGCAAAGACTATGAAGCTTTTGACAAATGGCAAGTGGCAACCGATCAAAAAATGAATAAAGAGGTGGACGCGTTACAACAAAAAGTCGCAGAAATGGAAAAGGGCAAACAATTATCGCCTGAAGAAATTAATACATTCATTTCAAATTTGCGTACTCAACTACAAGCAACCAGTGCAGAACTGGATGGATTACAGCTTAAAGATCCTGATGTATTGCGTTTAGCCGAAAAAACAAAAGAAGCCCATACTACCGCGATAGATACACTCGAACTCGTAGTTAAAGCAACGGCAAATCCAGTTGAAGCACAAAAAGATTTGGCCGTACTAGGCAGCAAATTAGAAGCAATGGAGAAGCTACAAGCTGAAGTGGAAACACAAAAAGAAAAACTAAAACAGCAATATCAGCAAAAATAACCGCCTTATTAACCAAAATAGCCAAACGACGTTGTTTGGCTATTTTTTTGCACGCCTCACGCTTATCCCCTCTTTCCCGATAACGCCAACTGTTGCTCTTGATTATAGGTGCCACAGAATAATTGACATGAAAAAACAAGATAATTTTATAATGATAATTGTTATTATTTTGTTAACAGTATAGAATGGCGAAGTTTATATATATCGTCAAACGTGCGTATATCACCGCGTCATCATAGCTGGCGGATGACAGGTGACACAATATACAAAAAAACTGACAGTCACACTCATATTATAGGACATGATTATGAAAAAACTTCTTACTATTCTGTTTTTATCGGCGTTAACCCCGTTTGCCTATGCACAAAAAATTGTCACCTTAACGCCTGATGTGGCCGATATTGTGGTGGCATTAGACGGTCAAGATAAGATTGTGGGACGTGATCAAACTACCATGAACCCCGCACTCGAAAAAGTCGCCGTCATTGGGATTCATCGTAAACTCGCGGTTGAACCCATTGTGCAAAGTAAACCCGATTTAGTCTTAGGTTCTTACATGGCAATGCCTGCCACCATTTTCGATAATCTGAATCAATTAGGTGTAAAAACTGTCAATGTTTTACCCGAAGATAATATTGAGGCCTTTGGCAAAGCGATTCGTGAAGTCGGTCAGTTAATTGGCAAACAAGATAAAGCAAACCAAGTGGCAAGCCAATGGGAAGCCGGCATCCAAGCCTTACCCAACACAGGGAAACGTTATTTATTAACCTATGATGGTCGCGTAGTGGCAGGCAAACATACTGCAGCAGATGAATTAATCCGTCGTGCAGGAGGTGTCAATGCGGCGGTTGATGTGGTGGGTATTAAACCACTCAATCGTGAAGCATGGTTAACCGCACAACCCGATGTCATTATTGTGGCGGAACACCAAAAAGAAGTCATTGGTGGGGTAGAAAAATTATTAGAACGCCCAGAGATTGCCAATAGCCCAGCGGCAAAATCCGGTCATATTTATTTCTGGCCAGCTAATGATTACTTACGTTATGGGTTAAACACCCCTGAAGTGTTAAAACGTTTACATGATTTAGCGAAGTAATCTGCATTCCGAATGAAAAAATTGTCTGTCTTTTTGGCCATATTGGGAAGCTTTTTTCTGATTTGGTTTTCCTCTGGTGTGGGCTTTGGTGGCTGGCAGCCACCCAATGCCCTTGATCCCATTGCGTTTGATATCCGCATTCCTCGAATTCTCAATGCCTTACTCGTTGGTGCCGCACTTGCAGCAGCCGGTGCTGGGCTGCAAGCCCTATTTGAAAATCCCTTAGCCGATCCCAGTTTAATTGGCACCTCAGGCGGTGCCGCGTTAGGTGTCATTTGTGTATTGGCATTTGGCACCATTGGCATTGGCGTACCACTCGCAGCCTTTGTCGGTGCCTTAGTCGTCTGTTTAGTGATATTATTCGCACATCATTTATTCGGGGGCGGTACGTTGGGTTTGTTAATCATGGGGTTTATCCTCAGTGCCTTTTGTTCCGCTGTGGTAGGCCTTATCCTATTTTTATCCGATGATTTGGTCTTACGCAGTGCCACCATTTGGTTAGCTGGCAGCTTATCGGAAGCCGGCTTTACCCCAATTTACTACCCTTTCGCCATCATGTTGATTGGTTTAGTTTGGCTGGCTATTTTAGGTCGCCAACTGGATTGCTTGATGCTAGGCGAAGATACCGCCTTTACCATGGGCATCTCCGTATCCAAACTCCGCTTACAAACTGTCATCGCGGCGGCCTTATTAACCGGTGCGGCCGTTTCTTTATCTGGCATTATTGGTTTTTTAGGCATGATGATCCCGAATATTTTAACAACCGTCATCGGTGGGCATCGCCGTAAGCTAATTTTGTTGTCTGCTTGGGTTGGCGCGGTATTTTTATTAGCAGTAGATAGTGCTTCTCGTCTGATTACCTACCCGATTGATCTACCTGTAGGCATCGTGATTGCGTTACTCGGTGGTCCCTTCTTCTTTTGGATCTTTATCCAATCGACTCAACGTAAAGTGTAAGGACTCGCCGTATGCAAGCACTTTTTGAACTACAGCCCTTATCTTTGCAAGCCAATGAACGGGTGATTTTACAAACCGAACAGTTAACTATTCCACAAGGCAAACATACCGCCATTATTGGCCCGAATGGCGCAGGCAAATCTACCTTATTGCGCGCGTTATTAGGCTACTTTAATGCGCAAGTCAGCCTGAACGGACAGCCAGTACTGGAACAAATTAGAGCAGGAAAATTAGCCTTTGTGGCACAAAATGGCCGTTATGGTATGCCGTTAAGTGTGGAAGAATATGTCAAATTAGGACAATTTAACCCGACCCTTTTCTCCGCCAGAAAAGTGGATCAACAACATCTATCCCTGTTATTAGATCAATTTGAGCTGAGCCATTTACGCCACAAACGAATCAATCAGCTTTCAGGCGGGGAACAACAACGTGCCAATATCGTACGTGCATTAATGCAAAATGCGCCTGTGATTTTATTAGACGAACCTTGTAATCACCTTGATATTCGTCATCAACAAAGTCTCATGCAATTTTTAAAACAGCATAAAGCACAATTTAATGTGGTGATGGTATTACACGATTTAGATCTCGCCGCCAGTTACGCCGACCACATTATTTTAATGCAACAAGGTAAAATTATCGCTCAAGGTAAGGTAGAAGATGTGATGCAAAGCGAACGCTTAAGTGCGGTCTACCGCTGGCAAATTTTGCAGAAAAAAGATGAAAATGGGATTTTCTTTCGAGTTTAAAAAGATAGCGCTCGTCTGTGACGA
>JAQAHH010000003.1 GCA_030783905.1 Bisgaard Taxon 45
AAAAAGATAGCGCTCGTCTGTGACGAGTGCTTTACGTTCTGAAGAAAAGAAAAAGGCACTCGTGGGGACACGAGCGCCATCGAAGAGCGGTCTACCGCTGGCAAATTTTGCAGAAAAAAGATGAAAATGGGATTTTCTTTCGAGTTTAAAAAGATAGCGCTCGTCTGTGACGAGTGCTTTACGTTCTGAAGAAAAGAAAAAGGCACTCGTGGGGACACGAGCGCCATCGAAGAGGGAAAGTGGGATTTTCTTTCGGTTTTAAAAAAGATAGCGCTCGTCTGTGACGAGTGCTTTACGTTCTGAAGAAAAGAAAAGGCACTCGTGGGGACACGAGCGCCATCGAAGATGAATTAAACAACTTTTGAGTATCTCTTTAATACGAAGATTGATGAATTCTTAGAATCTGACATTCATGCCCACACTAACACCTACACCACTTTGCGGAATATAGGATAAAAAGGAAGTATGATTATAGACTTTGCTATTGAGTACATTATTCACATTGGCAAATAACGTATACTCATTATTCCCCATTTTACTATCATAACTCATGCCAAGATTCAACATGGTATGCCCCTTCGTTGGTGTTTCTAGTCGTGCCACTTTGTTTTGTGCAAAGACTCGATAAAGCTGCGTATTGAAACTTATGCCGTTGTCAAAATACGCATTCCATTTTATGCCTAAACGCATTGGTGACATACGAGGTGCATCACCATCAGGTTGTTTTTCCCAGCCTATTGGTTTGACACCAATCACATTATCCTTGTCATCATAGACTTGCTCATATCCAATCGGCAGTGCAGGCAAATTTCTTAATTTACCTCGCACATAATCGCCAAAAATGGCCACGCTATATGTGGATGAAATTTGATAACTTGCTTCAGCTTCTAAGCCATAAATATTCGCTTTCGCTTGATTGTAGCGATATAAGCGTAATGGGTAATCATCACTTAATGAACGTAAACAACGTCCTTTTGGTCGCCAAGGACAATTTGTCTTGTCATTTAAAATCGCCGCATAAATATAGTTGGAAAACTGTTGATAATAGCCGCTTAATTTGATCCCTAATTTTTCCCCTGTGTAATCCCAACCTAATTCGATATTATTCGAGCGTTCTTTTTTCAGGTTTTTATTGCCTGCTTCAAAAGCATTGGTGGCTAAATGTTTTCCATGTGCATATAGCTCTTGTGCATTTGGTAAACGTTCTTGATGCGAAACAATTATATTAAACTGATGTCGATCATTTAATTGATAATTTGCCGATAAAGCATAAGAATAGGCTTTCGATTTATGTGGTCGAGTCAGTTCCTCTGGTGGCTGCTCATCTTTTGGCACATTAAAATGATATTTCATCGCAATGCGTTGCTTTTCCACACGTCCACCAATATCAAATTGCCATTTACCAACTTCAACATGCTCCATTAAAAAGAGGCTTTGTTGAGCCGTAGTATGATCAGAAAGGAGATTTTGTTTGCGATATTCAAGTGTATGATTATCTAACGCATAACTATCTTGATATACATGACTTAAACCAATTAACCCACTGACGCCCGCAATCGGCTGATGAAGGAATTCAACACGTGCTGCATAGCCTTTATTTTTAAATGAATTGTCTGAGATCGCCCCTGACTTTTCATCGTGACGATAACCGACTTTGGCAATCGAAAAACGGATTTTATCTAAGCCTTTTACTGGATTTTTCCATTCACCACGCAAATCCCAACGTTGCGTCTTTAACGCAATATGCGGATCGGCATGCGCGTGATGATCCTGACTATGTTGCCCATTTCCGTGATGAGCATGACCGTGGTTACACAAGTGCCCATGGCTATGCCACTCTTTTTTTATACAATCAATACCGGGATTATTATAATCAATGTCGGTTTCTTCCATTAAAAACGGATAATGAGTCAGATAAGGCTTACGCCAATGCGCATCGGATAATAAAACATGCATGTAGTATTCATCGTAGAGATGGGAATGCGCGGGTAACCCATATTTGTCTTTACGTTGGCTATAGGCGACACCTAAATAACCTTTATCCCCCACCCAAGAAAGTCCAACACTGCCACTTCGATTATCCACAAAACTATTGGCCAATTTATGCTGTGTAGTGCCCTGATACTGATAAGGCGGTGTGCGATAATCCCCGGCTTTTTTGTACAAACCTTCAAGGTGTAGCGCAACATGTTTTGATAATCCCACATCCAATGCCATATTCACTAGACGTTCATTGTCCGCACTGCCCGTTCTTAAACCGACTTCGCCCTCAACCCCGACAACCTCAGTGGTAGGAATTTTATTATCGACCACATTGACTACACCAGCTGCATTACCTGAGCTATACAACAGGGTATTTGCACCGCGTAAAATTTCAACTTTTTTAGCTAATAGACTATCCACTGCCACCGCATGATCAGGCGACATAGCAGACATATCCAAGGTTTCATTACCACTGCTCAGCACTTTGATCCGTTTGCCTTCTTGCCCACGGATCACTGGCGCAGACGCCCCACCACCAAATTGACTAGCATGAATACCCAGCTCACTCGATAACGCATCACCAAGATTACTGCCACGCTGTTTAAGGCTATACGCTGGAATAATTTTTTCACTTGCCATTAAACGTCCACCAAGTGGCGCACCTTCTCTGCTCTCAATCAAGGTATTTACAAAGATCGGTTCAAGTTCAATATGCTCATTTGTATTTTTTAATTGGCTTTGAGCAACCGCCAATTGGTTATAAAGTGCCGAAATAACACACAATGATAAGTACGAAATTTTTCTCATAAAAAACACATTCATTTTTAAAGTTAATAAAAGCATGTATTACTAAAAATACACAGCTAAGCCCCGTCTTCACGCCCGTTCTCTGGGTGGCATAAGTGACTAACAATACCCAATACACGTACTCAGTGTGGCATCATGATGGCAACTTGTCCGTCTTGATAGGATAGTGCGCTATATCTAACGCTGACTCAGTTAAGCGGTGCAGTATATTTAAGTTAGCGATAGATTATTGTCTATATACTAAACAATAACAAGTTTTTTTATTACGCGAATTATGATATTTTTAACGCTTGTGTTAGCGAGGTAAGGGAAAACCGTTTTTTTAAAGCCTGGCGCCCGTCTGTAGCGCTAAAGATAGGCTCATCCGTGATGGAGAGTTTAACTGAATGAGAAATGAAAAAGCACTCGTGAGAACACGAGTGCCAGTGTAAGGGCGGTCATTTTTAGCCAACTTTTTAACATATGAAAAATAAGATTACGCTTTATTATTCTCTTTCTATTTAAAAAGGCACAATAGCAAAATCTAATATTCTTGCTAACTGTAAAATACGTTTTTTATCTTTCTGTTGACAGACAAATAAACTGTATGAATCTTGTTCTGTTTCAATATTTAACAAAGTATAGTCGCTCTTTTTCTCTAAGCGTTCGACAATTTCATAAGGTTCGAGGGCTTTTTTGGGCAGTTTGAATCTTTTGCTGGTGACATTTGATAAATATTCGCTTAATTCTTCATTATCAATGCGCCAATCCGTATCAAACGAATCTAACATGGGTTGCAATAAAAAACGATAACGCAAAAATACCAATTCTGGTTTATCGCCTTCCTCTGCATAGCCTTGTTCGACTAAATCCAGTAGGCATTTTTCAGGCGCCTCTTGAATTTGTTGATAACGTTTTTGAAATGCTTCATTATCCTGAATATTTAACAATGCCACAAACTCATTCAAGGCTTCAGGTATGGCAATGGCTTCTGGTGCATCAATATCTAATTTTTCGCACATAAAATCAACAGCTTCTTCAAGTAATTGAAGATAAGCTTGATCAGCTTCACAGTTTGGCTCAAGTAATTGGCTATTGCCCATTTCTTTGAACAGATTGCCCGTTGTCGGTGAGGTATAAAGCAGCGCCATATCATCCTTACCTTCATGATCTTGGCAAGGTATGCACATAAAAGTGACATATTCTGTATCATAGTATTTTTTCAATGCTGGATTTAGTGGAGAAAAGAAGCGGAATTTAATCGCCAAAAATCGCCAATTGCCTCCCTCAACCATCTCCACAGGGCTCGGTGGCGTAATATTCGCTTTGTTCATCAGTTCTGCAAGCGGTGTATAAAAATCGTCATAGCCTGCTTGCGTTAAGAAATGCGTACCTAAATCTTTAGTGGCTTCGGAAATATCTTCGGGATAATAGTAATATTGCATCCTCAACGCCATACCAAATGGCGATTTAGCGAAATAAAAACGGTATTGGCTATGTTGTAAAACATAGTCTTCAATCTTCTTCAGCTTTTCAATTAACGTCATCTTGCTCTCCGTTAAAAAGTGCGGTCAAATTTACAGAAATTTCTAGCACACTTTACTGACTTAGAAATACACATCAACATAATCTGTCACGGGATCACAAGGATTCTTCATTTGTTGCAAACGCCAATATTGACGTTTACCTGTCGCACGGAATTCAAAGGTGCCATTTCGTGTACATGCATTGCCATTGTTAATATGGTCAACACGGGTGACAATTTCCCCTGTAAAAAGAAAGGCTTTTTCGTCGATCACCTTAATTTTGCCAAATAAAGAGACAAAGTTCCCATTTAACTCTTGCGTCCCTTCAATGCTTAACCCATCGGCATCTCTTAAAATATTCACTGAGCCAAACCTCTCCCAACTCACCCACTGTAAAGAAAGTTTGTGCTTCCCAATCAATTTATTTTCAATTTTAGTTAATTGCTCTGGCGTTAACAACTGAGGTTGAGCATTGACACTTAACCAACAAAGATTTCCCAAAAGCACAACGCCTAGCGATTTAACGTAATGCATTTTTTTCATAAATACCCGCCTTATAAAAGAGAAAGTTGATTGTTTATTATACAGCGGTATTGATTAAAAAAGGTTATATCTGAAGCACTTTATTGATAGCGATTGTTAATGTTGTGGTTTGTGATGAATATTTGACATTCTGGAGAAAATGAAAAGGCACTCGTATGGATACGAGCACCATCGGGGTCATCGGGGTGCAACGTATAGGAAACGAAAGATAGCACTCGTCTTTGACGAGTGCTTAAACTGACAAGGCACCCGTGTGGACACGGGCGCCATCGAGGGGGGCATTTCTCGTTCCTACCCGAAAGATAGCGCTCGTCTGTGACGAGTGCTTAAACTAATTTAGATATGACGAGGCACTCGTGTGGACACGAGCACCATCGGGGGTATATGTGGGGTTCCAATAAGCATACAAATATGAATTTTTCTATAACTAAATCAATTTCTCTATTTCAAGTACAATATCTTGGCAATTTACATAATTTTTAGCACTACTGTATTTCCAATCTTCTGCTTGAGAAACAAATCCACTCACAACAGGATTTTGATGGATATAATCTAATTTCTGGTCAAAATATTTTTCGGAGTAAATCTCGATAGGTTGATTATGATGTTGCCAAAACTGATATTTTTGAATATTAGCCCTTTTCTTTCCTGCCCGTTCAAACATCCATAAAAGCCATTCCTTCCTACTTTCTTGCTGATTTTCACTAATCAACTTTAACAAGGCTTTCGCAGTAAATTTCTTAAAACTCTGCAATAATGCCATGGGATTCTTTTCCTTCGCTTGGAATAATAGATGAATATGGCTCGGCATAATACAATACCCATACAGAATCATCCCCTTTTCTTTACAACAAAATGCAAGAGCCTTAATAATTGCCTCAAAATAAATTTCTCTAACAAACACATCTACCCAATAAACCGTTGCAAAACTAACAAAATAAATTCCCTCTGGATTATTCATTTTATATTTTCTGCTCATTGCCCCAATCCAATAAAAGTAAATAAAGAAACTCTAAGCAAAAATAGAAATTAAGCATTATTTTGGGGTTTATTTTTCGATCCTACTCACAAAATAAAAAAGAAAAAGATAGCAAAAATCAGAAAGACAGTGCTCGTCTGTGACAAGTTCTTAGACTAATGTAGATATGACAAGGCACCCGTGTGGACACGAGCGCCATCGAGGGGGGGGTATTTCTCGAGCCAACTCACAAAATAAAAAAGAAAAAGATAACAAAAATCAGAAAGATAGCGCTCGTCTGTGACGAGTGCTTAGACTAATTTAGATATGACAAGGCCCCCGTGTGGACACGGACGCCATCGGGGGGGGGATTTAACGTATTGTGTTTTTTTCATAAATACCCGCCTTATAAAAGCGAAAGATGTTTATTTATTGTACAGCGGCATTGATTAAAAAAGGTTATATCTGAAACACTTTATTGATAGAGGTTGTTTATGTTATGGTTTGTGATGAGTATTTGAAGTTCTGGAGAAAATAACAATCCGCCCGTAAAACGGGCGGTTTTTAGGCCACCCTATAAGGGCCTAGTACTTCACATGCCCCTCAAGGGGCATGTGAATTCTGACAACCGTTCAATAACTCTGTTGCCTACCCCTTAAAGGGGTTCAAATATTCTTTCTTCGATAAATTATCCTGAATCATATCTTCCTTTTCCTGATTTCGGATATATTCCTCTACAACTTTCGTATTTAAACCTACTGTACTTACATAATAGCCTTTCGCCCAAAAATTTCGGTTTCCATACTTATATTTCAAATTTGCATGTCTTTCAAATATCATTAGCGATGATTTACCTTTTAAATACCCCATAAAACTTGAAACTGCCAGTTTAGGAGGTATCCTTAACAGCATATGGATATGAGCTTTCATTGCATATGCCTCTATTATCTCTACATTCTTGTAGTGACATAATTGTCTTAGTATCCCTCCTATATCAACTCGCAATTTTCCATAAATTGCTTTTCTCCTATACTTAGGGATAAAGACTATATGGTAATTACAGTTCCATCTTGTGTGTGATAGACTTGAATCGTCATTGGATTTACTTGCCATGACTTATCCTCCTATATGTTGAATTTTGGTTGTCAGCCTTGTTCATTATAGGAGGATGTTTTGTTCTGCTCACCGCTTAAGCTTTTCCGCTCCATACGCAAAGCGTATGGTTTTTATAGCTAGACAAAGTCTAGCTATAATGAAAAGGCACTCGTGTGGACACGAGCGCCATCAGGAGGAGGACAAAATTAAAATGCATTATATATATCTATAACTCCAATTAAGTTAAGAATTATAGATAGCTCTAAGAAAACTATTGCAAATGCTAAAACAATCGCCATATAGTGTAATGATAAAAATTTTTTAAAATAATATAATTCAAATATTTTATCTCTAATGCTTTTAGACTCATAAGCATAAAATAAATAATCTATATTGCTATGTCCTTCAGAATATTTAATAATTTCCTCATATTCCACTTGCAATTTCTTACACTCTTCAAGAAACTCTGAATAGCTATTATTTTCTATTTTATAAAATTCTTCAAGCAATCTTAACTTTTTCACAAAACCTCTTAAATCTGAACCACACTCTCTAAGCTTATATATTTTTAATTCATAAGAGGCTGATGATATAAGTACAGATAAAACCAATACTGAAACAGCTAAAAATATTTGTGATATATTAATAAACTGACTGGACATAGAATGCAAAGACTCTGTTATTTCATTCGGTATAAATCCCCACAAAGGAATAAAAATTAATCCTAAAGAAACCAATACTGTAATTATAAATGTAATATTCTTAAAGTTCTCTAATCTAGACGCAGCATTATTTTTGCAATGTGCCGTAGCCTTAGCTGAATGAAGAAGCTGTTTGAATGATGATTCATATTTAATATCCATACTCATAATATATTCCTATTAAATAAATTTTAATACGACTTTAACCCTAAATAATTAACTATTTCATTGTTTCTTAATTCTCTTTCCTTCTTATTATTAACACCCTCTTTCGCGGCCAACGAATATTCAAGAGAAGGTGAGAAATCTTCTAATTTAACTCTCAATTCATTTATATCGAAATGAGATATAGAATCTATATTTTTACTTATTACAAGAAATAATGAAAAGAAATTAGCTTTTTTATGCCAAAATGAGCTTTTCTTTAATTTTAGATCCAAAAATATCTCTGCAGTTTTTTCAAAAGCTATGACTAGTTCATCTTTAAAATTAAAATCATTTGAATAATTCTCTGCAAAATCCCAAACGTTTTGATTACGATTATAAATTTCGTTTCCTAGAAAAGTTGTCATTAGATTCAATGTATACATTAAGTTCACTTTTTTAGCAATTTCATTTTTAGTAAAAATATTGTCATTTGTGATTAGCTTATTGAATTTCTTTACAGAAACGGATTTGAACCATTCTTTCATGTCCTCATTTATATAAGGATTTTCTCTAATTGAGTTTCCATCATTAATAGAATCTAAGTCTTGTTTATCTAAATCTATTGTTAAATGTTCACTTAAAAACTCTGCTACAATCATATATTCTGATGCGCTAAACTCAGATGCTTTTTTCTCAATTCCTGTTAATGAGTTTGATGTTCTATTTATTCTTTGGAATATTTCTTGCACTTTAGGGTCGTCATGAGTAAGGTCTAATTCAATAATAGCAATTTCATATTTATAGAATTGTTCTTTTTCTTTATCTAATAAATCAGAAAAATATTTTCCATCTACAGGAAATTTATTATTTAAGAAATCCATAATAGCATTAGTTCTTTGTTGTCCATCAACAACAGATGCTATGCTCATTTGTTTTTCTAAATCAATCTTTCCTTTAGATAAGAAAATTTGTGGAAAGGGGAATCCCATTAAAATAGTTTGAATAAAATCTCTTTTATGAATTTCTCTCCAAACTAAATTTCTTTGAAAAAATGGATCGGTAATTAAACGACCATTACGAATATCATTGATATATGTTAATAGCTGTATTGATCGAATCTTATAACTTAACTCATTATAATTCATAATATTATCCTTTATTTTAAGATACACAGAACTTGCTCAAACCTTCTTCTTGATAAAAGCGAAAGCATTCTTCTGACAAATATACACAGGCAGTAATCTTAGAAAAACAATTATTATGTTGTCTAGATAGTTTTTGGAAAAAACTATCCCAATCATTTTTTGTATATCCATTTGGAAAATATAAAGGATGAATCTTCCCCTTAGATATATTTTCCTTAAACGCTCTTAATTGTTCCTGATTTTTAAATATATGATTTGAACGATAAGAATTAGACTCATCTAAGATACAATTAAGAATTTTATTAAATAAACTAGCACTGATGATTGATATATCTAAATCAGAATTTCTATCAAAATCACAATTTCTTTTTAAACTAAATCCTATATGAGCAGAACCAGTAATAAATATATTATTAAATGGTATATTAAATTTCCTAGTAAGCTCATTATATATGAGATATAACTTATCCCTAGTTTCATCAGATAAAAATACTATTGAAGGATTTACTAAGTATAAGTTTGTTGCTACAAGCCTAATATTACGCCTATCTTCTTGAACAGTTCTAGTTAGTTTTCGATTTGACTCAATTAATTCTACCATTATATATCCCTAATATAGACAATCCCTCTTATCTATATAATCAAACACTTAATCTATTTGTTTTCGTGCACTTCTAAACAATCTCATCCACGCCCCATCTTCACTCCAATCTTCTGGGTGCCATGAATTGGATACTGTGCGGAATACACGCTCTGGGTGTGGCATCATGATCGCAACACGACCGTCTTGGTTGGACAATGCGGTGATACCTTCTACCGAGCCGTTCGGGTTGGCTGGGTAGATTTCTGTTGGGTTGAGGTTGTTGTCGATGTATTGTGCCACGATTAAGTTTTGATCTTTTAACATCTGTAACTGTTGATCATGTCTAAACTCAACACGCCCTTCACCATGCGACACTGCAATCGGCATATGTGAGCCAGCCATGCCTTGGAACCAAAGTGAATTTGTTTCATTAATACGCACTAATGCGGCACGGGCTTCGAAACGCTCTGATTTATTACGCACGAAACGTGGCCAAGCTTCTGTGCCAGGGATAATTTCTGCAAGGTTAGAAACCATTTGGCAACCGTTACACACCCCTAAAGTAAGGGTATTTGGATTAGCAAAGAATTCGCTAAATTGATCACGCAACATTGGGTTAAATAGGATCGATTTTGCCCAACCGCCACCTGCACCTAGCACATCACCATAAGAGAAACCGCCACAAGCTACTAAGGCATTGAACTCTTTTAAGTTGTAGCGAGCGTGATGTAAATCGCTCATGTGTACATCAATGGCGTCAAAACCGGCACGATCAAAGGCGGCCGCCATTTCGTAATGGCTGTTTACGCCCTGTTCACGTAAGATCGCAATGCGTGGTTTTTTACCTGTGGCAATGTAAGGTGCGGCAATATCTTCGTTAATGTCGTAGGTTAAATAAGCGGAGAAACCTTTGTTTTCAGGATCTTTCTTCGCTGCAAACTCTTGGTCGGCACATTCTGGATTGTCACGTAAACGTTGCATTTGGTGGGTTAATTCTGCCCAGATGCCACGTAGTTCAGAACGTTTTTGGCTGAATAATAATTTGGTGCCACGAGAAATTTCGATACAATCTTCTGTGGTCACTTCCCCTAACTCTTTGGTCAAATGGATTAAACCATGTTGTGATAAAACATCACGCACATAGCTTAAATCGCTCTCACGCACTTGAATCACCGCACCTAATTCTTCGTTGAATAACACCGCAAGATCGTTATCGCCTAATGCACTGATATGGATCGATAAACCACAGTTACCCGCAAACGCCATTTCGGCAAGGGTGGCAATTAAACCGCCGTCTGAACGGTCGTGGTAGGCTAAGAGTTTTTGCTCTGCCACCAAGGCTTGCATCGCATTGAAGAAGTTTTTCAAGCTTTCAACATTCACCACATCGGCAGGGGTATCACCAAGTTGTTTATACACTTGGGCAAGTGCGGTCGCGCCTAAGCGATTTTTGCCTTCGCCTAAGTCAATTAATAATAAGCGACTGTGTCCTTTGTCGGTGCGTAATTGTGGCGTGACTGTTTTGCGTACATCTTCCACACGTGCAAAAGCACTAATCACTAAAGATAATGGTGCAGTTACGGTTTTTTGTTCGCCGTTTTCGTGCCAAGTGGTTTTCATTGACATGGAATCTTTGCCCACAGGAATGGTTAAGCCAAGTTGTGGACAAAGCTCTTCCCCCACCGCTTTCACCGCTTGGTATAAGCCTGCATCTTCCCCTTCGTGACCTGCGGCAGACATCCAGTTTGCCGATAATTTAATGCGTTTAATATCACCAATGTTAGTGGCAGCAATGTTGGTAATGGATTCTGCCACGGCTAAACGGGCTGAAGCGGCGAAATCAAGCAATGCCACAGGTGCACGCTCGCCCATAGACATGGCTTCACCGTGATAGCTGTCTAAACTTGCCGTAGTCACCGCGCAGTCTGCCACAGGGATTTGCCATGGGCCGACCATTTGATCCCGTGCCACCATACCGGTCACAGAACGGTCACCAATAGTAATTAAGAAGGTTTTTTCTGCTACCACAGGTAAGCGTAACACACGGTGAAACGCTTCTTTTAAGTCAATTTGTGAGTGATCTAAAGCGCTACCTTCTACCGTTTTTGATTTCACATCACGGGTCATTTTTGGGGTTTTGCCTAATAACACATTCATTGGTAAATCGATTGGGTTGTTGCCGAAATGATCATCGTGTAGGGTTAAATGTTCTTGCTCGGTGGCTTCACCAATCACCGCAAAAGGGGCACGTTCACGTTCACAAAGTGCGGTAAATAATTCGAGTTTTTCAGGGGCAACCGCTAGCACATAGCGTTCTTGTGATTCGTTACACCAAATTTCTAATGGGCTCATGCCACGCTCATCACTTAAGATCTTGCGTAGTTCAAATTTCCCGCCACGGCCACCATCATGCACAAGTTCTGGCATGGCATTGGATAAACCGCCAGCCCCCACATCATGAATAAAGAGAATCGGGTTATCCTCACCTAACTGCCAGCAACGGTCGATCACTTCTTGGCAACGACGTTCCATTTCTGGGTTATCCCGTTGTACGGAAGCAAAATCTAAATCTTCTTTTGATTTACCAGAAGTCATGGAAGAAGCTGCTCCCCCACCTAAACCGATGTTCATGGCAGGTCCGCCTAAAACAATTAGTTTTGCACCGACAGGAATGTCACCTTTTTGTACGTGTTCCGCACGGATATTGCCAATGCCCCCTGCTAACATGATCGGTTTATGGTAACCACGTACTTCTTCGCCGGCAAAGCTCTTAACTTTTTCTTCATAAGTACGGAAATAACCTAATAACGCAGGGCGACCAAATTCATTGTTAAATGCCGCACCACCTAAAGGTCCTTCGATCATAATATCAAGTGCAGAAGCAATGCGATTCGGTTTAGACAGTGGATTTTCCCAAGGTTGTTCAAAGCCTGGGATCACTAAGTTAGATACGGAGAAGCCCACTAAACCTGCTTTAGGTTTCGCCCCACGCCCTGTTGCGCCCTCATCACGGATCTCACCGCCCGAGCCGGTTGCCGCACCTGGGAAAGGCGAAATCGCAGTTGGGTGGTTGTGGGTTTCCACTTTCATTAAGATATGTGCATCTTCATTGTGGTAGCGATACTGCCCATCTTGATCGGGGAAAAAGCGTCCAATTTTTGATCCCTCCATCACTGCCGCGTTATCTTTATAGGCTGAAAGTACGTGATCTGGGGTTTTCTCAAAGGTATTTTTAATCATTTTAAACAAGGATTTTTCTTGTTTTTCGCCATCAATGATCCAGTCCGCATTAAAAATTTTATGACGGCAATGTTCAGAGTTTGCTTGGGCGAACATATACAGTTCGATGTCATTTGGGTTGCGACCTAGTGCGGTGAAATTTTCCACTAAATAATCAATTTCATCTTCTGCCAAAGCCAGACCTAATTCCACATTCGCACTTTCTAATGCTTGACGACCACCTGTTAAAATATCCACGGTGGTGAACGGTTTCGGAGCTTGTTGATCAAACAACACTTTTGCTTCTTCAGGGGTGTGAATAATGTCCTCTAACATTCTGTCATGAATGTGGGAAAGTAGGTTTTGTTGTTCCTCGGTGGATAAAGTGCGGTCAAATTCAAAATAAAAAGCAAGACCACGCTCTAATCGATTCACTTTGTTTAAGCCACAGTTATGTGCAATATCGGTTGCTTTCGATGACCATGATGAGATAGTGCCAATACGAGGGATCACGATAAAACATTTTCCAACTGGCTCATGTTCTGCAAGGGTGGGACCATAGTGTAATAGTTGGTCTAATTTTACCGTTTCATCTTCGGTTAACGTCTCAGATAAATCAGCAAAATGAATGTATTCCGCATAACAGGTGTTGACGGGAAGATTGGCTTTTTGGAAGCGCACAGCAAGTTGATTTAAACGAAATTCAGACAGTGCAGGAGAACCACGAAAAATTTGTAACATAGGATGAGCCCTGTTTAGTTAAATAATTAAAACGAAAAAACGGGGCTATTATAAAGGGAAATCAGAAAAAACGAAAACGTTTGCGTAAGATATTTACACTTCGATTTTTTTGCCATCCGATCAGATAAAAATCATGTTGTTGTACAAGAAAAAAATAAAAATTAAAAAGGCGAACCTAAGTCCGCCCTTCTATAACCAAATGAGTTTAAATACTACAATGGCCCGTTAACCCATACCGTACTTTTTTAATTTCTTACGTAAAGTGCCACGGTTAATCCCTAACATTGTCGCTGCACGAGTTTGATTTCCACGTGTATATTGCATCACCATATCTAACATAGGATGCTCAACTTCCGCCAAGACCAATTCATAAAGCTCATTGACATCTTGGCCATCTAACTGCGACAAATAATTTCTCAATGCTTGTTTCACAGAATCACGCAATGGTTTATTTGTGACTTGAGATTGTGAATTTAACACTGATACAGTTAGTGCATCAGCAGGATTACGTTGTTGTTCTAACATTTTTTTCTTTATCCATCAGAATCAAATTAAAAAAATCTTCTAAAGCAATTAATTGTTCTTTGGGATCAGTAATTGCATTAAAAGCCTGTCTAAAAACGGGATTAGGTTGGATTCCCTGTAAATACCAAGCAACGTGTTTACGTGCAATACGACATCCTTTCTCCGCACCATAAAATTGATGTAGTTCTTGGATATGCTGTAAAATCACATTACATTTCTCGTTTAAACTTGGCTCTAAAACAATCGAGTTTTTTTCAATTAAGCTATCCATCACTCGGAAAAGCCACGGATTACCTAACGAACCACGCCCGATCATGATTGCATCTGCGTTGGTATAATCAAGAACATACTTTGCCTTTTCAGCAGATGTAATATCGCCATTGGCAATAATCGGAATAGAAACGTGTTCTTTGACCGCCTTGATATTGTCATATTCAGCCGCCCCCTCAAACATACAACTCCTTGTGCGTCCGTGGATGGTCAGTGCTTGAATACCACATTGCTCTGCAATTTTAGCGATGTCTAAACAATTTCGGTTGTCTTTATCCCAGCCAGTTCTTATCTTTAATGTTACTGGTACAGCAACAGATTTAACAACTTTATTTAGAATTTGTTTGACCAAATCAGGATATTGTAATAGCGCAGAGCCCGCCATTTTACGATTCACTTTTTTGGCTGGGCAGCCCATATTGATATCAATAATTTCTGCCCCATATTCTACATTGATCTGAGCAGCTTTCGCCATCTCATCGGGATCACAACCCGCTATTTGCACAGCATTAATTCCTGCTTCTTGATGATGAGCCAAGCGCAGTTTCGATTTTTCGGTATGCCAGACTTGCGGATTCGTTGACATCATTTCAGAAAAAGTTAAACCTGCCCCATAATGAGTGCAGATTCGCCGAAATGGTTGGTCAGTGATGCCAGCCATAGGAGCAAGAAAAATGCGATTTTTAAGCTGATAAGAACCTATCCGCACTGTCATTACTCCTTTAACATCCAAATCCTATTTTTATCGGTTAAACATACCCTGACCGATAAGGGACGCTATAATACGCACTTTTATTCCATTTGGAAAGCATATTTTGTACACACAACATACTTTTTGGATATTCTTTGATTTACATTAAGAACGCAAACGTTTTCCCGTTTAAAATGTCAGCAAAGATGGTTTGTTTACCATTCAATAAAACCACTTATTATTAATAAAAATTATTCTTATTTTTCTCAACATCGCCAAACAATCATTTTATTTTTCCCGTAATACGACACCATTCTTCACGTTCTTCCACGGGTTCAAGGACAAAAGATTGCGCGTAGGCATCACAAACGGACGATGCTTGCGTGGCTAAAATGCCTGATAGCCCTAGAACACCATTTGGTTTCACTAATTGGCTAATCACCGGATAAAGTTCTTTTAATGGTCCTGCAAGGATATTGGCTACCACCACATCTGCTTTTAGATCAATCGGCTTATCTTCAGACAAGAATAATTGCAGCCTGTCGGCTACGCCATTTTGTTCCGCGTTATTACGGCTCGCTAAAATCGCTTGTGGATCGATATCAATCCCCACCGCACTTTTCGCCCCTAGTTTTAAGGCGGCAATGGCTAAAATACCGGAACCACAACCAAAATCGATCACTGTTTTCCCCTGTAAATCAAGGCTATCTAACCATTCCAAACATAATGCCGTGGTTGGATGGGTTCCTGTTCCAAACGCTAAGCCAGGATCGAGCATCACATTGGTAGCGTTTTCATCTGGCACCTCACGCCAACTTGGACAAATCCATAAGCGTTTGCCAAAGCGCATAGGGTGGAAGTTATCCATCCATGCTCTTTCCCAGTCTTTATCTTCGATTTGTTCAATTTTATAAGCTGAATTTTCAACAAGATATTGGGCTTGTTTAAGTAAATCTACAATCTGTTGCATATCCGTTTCTGCATCAAAGAGCGCCACCACGTCCGTATTCCCCCACAAGCGCGTTTCCCCTGGAAGCGGTTCAAAAATAGGGGTATCTTGGCTATCCATAAACGTCACTGACACTGCGCCAATTTCGGCTAAGTAATCACTCATTTGCTCTGCTTGTGTATTGGTACTATTAATACGAATTTGGATCCAAGCCATAATCAATTTTCCTCAATTTGTTAATGAAATAATAACACGGCGCCTATTGTATCGCGTCATGGCATATTGTTGCAGATTTTTACGCAAAATAATGAGGGCAGACACTCGGTCTGCCCTCAAATCAGGTGATCATAGAATACCACTGATTATTTCATCTTATGTTCTCCATATTGGTTACCGATCAGAAAAGCGATCAAACCAAAAAATAACGCTGGCACAATGGCGTGGAAGTCCAACAACTTAATTGATGCCGCAGTTAAGGTAACATAAGACCCCAAGCCGACAATCATTGAACAAACTGCGCCATACGCATTGGCTTTCTTCCAATATAAGCCCAGCAACATCACCCATAAGAAGGTTGTTTCTAATCCCCCTAAAGCAAATAAGTTTAACCAAATCAGCATATCTGGCGGATTTAATGTCGCAACCGTGACTAAAATCGTCATCAATAAAGTGGCAACAGTCGATAGAATTTTAACGCGTCTCTCGTTACGAATTTGCTCAGGTTTAAAACGTAAATACAAATCTTTAATTAAGGTCGAGGAAGCTTGAATAAGCATCGAGTCAATAGACGACATAATAGCGGCCATCGGGGCGGCTAAGAAAATCCCGGCCACGACCGGTGGAAGCACTTGAATCATCAAGGTTGGAATAATTTTATCGGTAACCGATAACTCTGGCACGACCGCTCGTCCTAATGCACCGGCTAAATGCATCCCCAACATTAATAACGCAATCACTACCGTACCAATCACAATCCCACTATGTAATGCTTTACTGTTTTTATATGACATCGCGCGAATAACGGTGTGTGGTAGCCCTAATAAGCCAAAACAGACTAACACCCAGAAAGAGGCCATAAAGGTAAAATCAAGTGGTCTTGCTTCAATGCCATAAGGCGTAATCAAGCGAGGATCAATGGTTTCTAAAGTGTCAATGATTTGACTGACACCGCCACCCGCATAAATCACACCAAATAATAGCAAGAATGTCCCAATCATCATGATAAGACCTTGAATGGTATCGGTGAGCACAACGGCTCTAAAGCCACCAATAAACGTATAGATCCCAACCGTTGAGGCAAAAATTAACACAGAAAGACGGTAGTCAATATTGAGAGTGGTTTCCAATAAACGGCCAACGCCAATAAATTGTACGGCCATCATAATAAAGAAAGAAAAGAGTAAGGATAAACTGGCTAATAAGACAATAGTTGGACTTTTATAGCGAGAAAATAAAATGTCGTTGATCGTGAGGCTGTTATGCTCTCTTGCCCACATGGCAAATTTTTTCCCCAACACGCCAAGTGTAAAAAGTACCACAGGGACTTGAATCATTGCTAATAAAACCCAGCCTAAGCCGAATTTATACGCTGCACCCGGTCCACCAATAAATGAGCTCGCGCCAACATAAGTCGCTGCCGTCGTCATCGCTAAGACAAAACCAGACATCGAGCGATTACCGACGTAATATTCACTTAAAAAGCTCCCTTTTTGTCTTTTTGCATAAGCATAATAAGCAACAGCAAACACAAAACATAAATATAGGAATAAAGGAATAAGGATACTATAGTTCATCTTTGCCGTCCTCTAACTCGATATCACAAAAAATCAATTTAATACAAATATAAATAATAGCGGTAAAGAGGATTGGCAAATAAAAACAGGAAAACTCGAACCAAAGTGGGAAGTCAAACAATCCTTTTGTATTTGGTAATCCATAGGCAAAAACACACCAACCAACCATATATAAAATGGTCAACCCAAACGCCCATAGCGCTTCCTTTGTTGCTTGCTTATAGCGGGAATTAAGATTCATTTTATAAGTTCCTTGTGAAACAGATATAAGAAAAGTGGATAAATCCACTTTTGTCGTTGTTGTTAAGTGACTGATTTTAATTAGTCACGCATACCAAGTTTTTTCTCCAGATAGTGGATATTAGTCCCACCCTGTTGAAAGTTTTCATCTGCAAGAATTAAATCGTGCAGAGGAATATTGGTTTTGATCCCCGTTAAAATAGTTTCGCCCAATGCATTTTGCATGCGACGAATCGCCACTTCACGGGTATCACCATAGGTGATCAACTTCGCAATCATTGAATCATAATACGGTGGAACCGTATAACCCGCATACACATGTGAATCCCAACGTACCCCCAATCCACCTGGTGAATGTAAATGATCGACTTTACCAGGTGAAGGTAAGAAGGTTTTTGGATCTTCTGCATTAATACGGCATTCAATTGCATGACCACGTACTTTGACATCTTCTTGCTTAATCGAGATCGGTAAACCCGCAGCAATACGCAATTGCTCTTTCACCAAATCCACACCCGTGATCATTTCAGTGACAGGATGTTCGACTTGAATACGGGTATTCATCTCAATGAAATAGAATTCACCGTTTTCATACAAGAATTCAAATGTGCCGGCCCCACGATAACCAATTTCGACACAAGCTTTAGCACAGCGTTCACCAATGTCACGACGCACCGTTTCGGAAATACCCGGTGCAGGGGCTTCCTCGACTACTTTTTGGTGACGACGTTGCATGGAACAATCACGCTCCGCTAAATAAATGGCATTACCATGGGTATCGGCTAAGACTTGAATTTCGATGTGGCGTGGATTTTCTAAGTATTTTTCCATATACACCATATCGTTATTAAACGCGGCTTTCGCTTCTGCTTTGGTCATTGCGATGGATTCTTCTAAAGACGCTTCGTCACGTACCACACGCATACCACGACCACCACCGCCACCAGAGGCTTTAATGATCACGGGATAACCAATGCGTTTTGCAATTTCTTTATTTTTAGCCATGTCTGTCCCCACTGGTCCATCAGAACCGGGCACACAAGGTACACCTGACTTTTTCATGGCTTCAATGGCTGACACTTTATCACCCATTAAACGAATCACTTCCGCAGTCGGACCAATAAAAATAAAGCCCGAACGTTCAACTTGTTCCGCAAAATCCGCATTTTCAGATAAAAAACCGTAACCCGGGTGAATTGCATCAGCGCCAGTCACCTCAGCGGCGGCAATAATAGCAGGAATATTCAGATAACTTTTCGTTGAAGGCGCAGGACCAATACAAACAGTTTCATCTGCAAGTAAAACGTGTTTCAATTCACGGTCTGCTGTGGAATGCACCGCAACAGTTTTTATGCCTAATTCTTTGCAAGCACGCAAAATACGTAGTGCAATTTCACCACGATTGGCAATAACCACTTTCTCTAACATAAGAAAATTCCACTTTGTAAGTAAATAGTGAATTCACTATCTAGTAATAGATTGATATGAAAAATAAGCGATATTACATCGCTTATTACAAATTTAGTTGATTATTCAATGATGATAAGTTTTTGATCAAACTCAACCGCTTCACCGTCATTGACTAAGATCGCCTTCACCACGCCGGCTTTATCTGCCTCAATACGGTTCATCATTTTCATCGCTTCAACGATACAAAGTGCATCACCGACTTTTACTGTCTGACCGACTTCAACAAATGGTTTGGCTTCTGGACTTGGACTACGATAAAACGTGCCTACCATTGGCGAACGAATGAAATGACCGGATACCTCTTCCGCATTCACTGGTGCAGCTAAAACTGGGGCTGCGGCGGCAACAGGCGCAGCAACTGGCGCGGGAGCAGCTTGTACAGGTAGGCTATATTGCACTGCACTTGGTGCAGCAGAACCACGATTAATGCGAACGGATTCTTCCCCTTCCGAAATTTCCAATTCCATAATGCCCGATTCTTCTACTAATTCGATCAGCTTTTTAATTTTACGAATGTCCATAATCTATGTCCTAACATATTATTTTTTGACAACAAGCGAGCGATCAAGCAACAATAGCTCACTTGTCAATTGGTTAATTTTACATCTCGTGCGAGAGATTACCTGAAAATCGATAACTTTGCGATAAAATTCTGTCAATTTCTTTAATTTATCACTATTTTTTCAAGAAGCTGACTGCAAACTGGAACGCAAATTCATACCCTTTTGCCCCTAAACCACAAATTACCCCTTCTGCCACATCACTAAAATAGGAATGATGGCGGAAAGGTTCACGTTTATGAACATTGGATAAATGGACTTCCACAAACGGAATTGCCACCGCCAATAAAGCATCACGTAATGCCACACTGGTGTGGGTAAAGGCAGCCGGGTTAATAATAATAAAATCAATTTGTTGAAAGCTTTGATGAATTTTTTCAATCAACTTTTCTTCACTATTGGCTTGAAAACAACTCAATTCTATCTCGTGCTGTTGCGCCAATGCTTGTAAATTTTGCTCAATTGCGTTTAAAGATAAATGACCGTAATGTTTAGGCTCTCTCGCCCCTAACATATTCAAGTTTGGACCATTTAACAGCAAAATTCGTTTTGTTTGCGACATGAAAGCTTCCTCATTTAAGGGTGAGAATTATAACGACTTTTTTTGAAATAACAGTATTTGGGTGGTCTTATCAGTCCACTTTAATTGCTATCTTTAATTAGTGTAATATAGTCAGAATCCAATCCAATGAGTGGCAAACTTGAATCTGGCCACTGACGCATGACTTGGTAAGCCATCAGATCTAATGTATCCAATCCAGGTAGCATATCGGGGGTATATTGTTTTGCCAAACGTGCTAATTGGGTTAAGCCTAAACTACTCTCAATCGAAGAACTGATCACCGTAGGGATGCCATGTTGCTGCGCTTGCTTAATCAATTCAACACAGCGTTGTATAGACCCCACTAAGGTTGGTTTAATCACTATCGCTTTCACTTGAGGCGTAAAAAAGTGCGGTGGATTTTGTTGGAATTCTGCATCACGCACGGTTTCGTCCCAGGCAATCGCAATGCCAGTTTCTTCAGCAAACTGGAGGCTTTCTGCCGGGGTTTTACAAGGTTCTTCCAAAAATTGAATGCGCGAGCGATGTTCTGGTTTGACGTACTTTGCAAACATCTGTGCTTTCGTCGGTGTCCAACTGCGGTTCGCATCAAGGCGTAAATGTAAATCAGGAATGGCTTCAAGGAGCATATCAGCAATCAATCCATCACGATTGGCCTCATACATCCCCACTTTAATTTTGGCGACTTTTTCCCCTGGCATTTGGTTGAGTGGCTCATAGAGCTCATCAGGATCACCATAACAAAGTGGCGCGACTTGGTAATTCCCTTCTTCAGGAAGCAAACCTGTCATTTCAGCCAACGCACAACTTAATCCAAAGGCAACGGAAGGGTATAAATGTTCCAAAGGCAATTTTCCCGCTGAACCCTCACTAGCTGACCATTTTTCTAACCATGCCAATGCTTGTTCACGCGCTTGCGCTAAGGTTTCTACACTAAACTCAGGTAGGGGGGCAATTTCCCCCCAACCTTGTGTATCATCACAGCAAACTTGAACCAACAGCCCTTCACGCTGTTTCAAAAAACGATTGCGTAAAATAAGTTGGCTATCGACAGGAATGCAGTATTGATATAACTTAAATTTTCTTATCATGGTTATTTTTCACATATTTTTGTTGCATCGTCATAACGCCCTCCATAATCTAAACAACGGTCTTTCGGATCAAGTGTTAACAACGCCATGCCAACAAAAAATACCGCAACAGCAAAGATAAAGAGAGATAATACACTTATCCCCCCTTTAAAGAGGACTTTCTTCCAAGAAAACATAGACTTCTTCCTTATGTATTAACGTTAGATAACACAATGCAGTTCGCTCATCACAAGCTTACCGCCTACAACAATACTTGGATCAAGGATTACGTTTAAATTTACTGAAGTCAGGCGCACGTTTTTCATTAAACGCATTGCGCCCTTCTTGCCCTTCTTCTGTCATATAGAATAACATCGTGGCATTGCCTGCTAACTCTTGCAAGCCAGCTTGTCCATCGCAGTCTGCATTTAATGCTGCTTTCAAACAGCGTAAGGCGATCGGACTATTGCGGAGCATCTCACGACACCAACGCACCGTTTCTTTTTCTAACTCCGCGTAAGGCACGACAGTATTCACTAATCCCATCTCCAAGGCTTCTTTAGCGTCATATTGACGACATAAGAACCAAATTTCACGCGCTTTTTTCTGACCGACGATACGCGCCATATAACTTGCGCCCCACCCCCCGTCAAAGGAACCCACTTTAGGGCCCGTTTGACCGAAAATCGCATTGTCTGCGGCAATAGTTAGGTCGCAAATCATATGTAATACATGTCCACCACCAATCGCATAACCGGCTACCATTGCCACTACGGGTTTTGGACAAGTACGAATGTCACGCTGAAAATCCAACACATTTAAATGGTGTACGCCACTGTCATCTTTATAACCGCCGTAATCACCACGCACTTTTTGATCGCCACCAGAACAAAAGGCTTTCTCACCTTGTCCTGTTAAGACAATCACCCCCACTTTTTCATCAAAACGCGCATCCGCAAAGGCTTGAATCATTTCTTTGACAGTTTGTGGGCGAAATGCATTGCGTACTTCAGGACGATTAATGGTAATTTTAGCAATCCCATCACTGGATTTATGATAAAGAATATCAGTATAACCTTCGCTATGGTCTTGCCATTCAATCGGGGCATAAAGTACGTCATCTTTTGGATTTTGCATGATAAATTCCTTCAATTTGAGTTTTCTTATTCTAAAAAGTTCGTCCATTATAGCGGATGTTTTTCCAATCGGTGATAAATTCTTAGTACCACTTATTGTTTGTACAAAGTTAAGGCGCCAAATGGAATAATTGCGCGTGTTTTTTACGTAATTGCTCAATATCCGCCTTAAGCGTTAACGCCTGCTCTGCTCTGGCTAATGCTTGTTCTGCCATAAGCAAAGCAGCTTGTGAAACCGCTTTTTCTGGGACATTACGCCAAATACTGGCTAACACTTTTTGCATCACCAAGTTTACTTCCAAAATCCCCGCGCCATCACGGGAAATGGGGGCAAACGCATCACGTATCCATTCTGCACAATCTAACTCAACAATAGATAAACGATCATATTCTACAGTCTGCTCTTCTGCTTTAGATTCAGGCGCTCGTACAAACAAAGTCATCATCATTGTCATAATATTAATCGCAGTACCGGGATCATTCACCGCAGGTGAAAGAGCACGTTGCGCCGCCTCACTTAAGACAATAAAGCCCCAGTTAGGATCCTGTTCATACGTCCGTTCTTTCGCTAACACAAAACATTGCCGTAATGTTTCCTCTTCAACATCCTGTTCAGTCTCTAGTGCACAAATCACTGTATCGGGTGAGATCAGTACGCCGGGGCGAACATAAATATGGATATACCCCTCGAGCGCTTGCGCCTTTTTTTGTAGCCCTTGCATATCAATATGGGTTAAATAGCCACTTTTCTTTGCCACCACTTTTTTGGCCACGGCGCTTGGCTGTCGCATTGATACTGCATTCATTTGAGGGGAATGACGGTAGTGTTGCAAGGCATTCCCCGTCACTTGTTCAATTTTTTCTAACGTATTACCTAAACGCCCAAGTTGAGATAAAGTGTACACCCAACGAATGAGAGTAATAATTAAATACAACAGGACGGCTACCGTACTAATAAATAAAATAAAGCGTCCATTTTGTGCATAAAATGCCATGCCTAAAGCCGTTTTGGCGATAATGGCGTAAATAAAGGCACAAATAAAACTGGTAATCGCGGTGCGCGTGGTGCTATCGCCCATGACTAAATCCGTTGCTCTTGGTGTCGCCCCACTTGACGCTGAGGCAAAGGCAGACACCATAACCGATAAGGAAAACGTGGTGACAGCTAACATGCTTGATGCAATCACATTAAGCAAACTTTCTAACGTCTCCTGCTTAATATCTGGCAAGCTCGCCACCTCTAACGTTCTCGCCCCTAAGCGTAGCGACAGCACAAAAATGACGGTGAACAACGCCCAACTAGTGGCGGTCACCCAGAGTTTATTACTTGGTTTTTTTAACAATAATAACCATTGATATAGCATGGCACGCACTCCTTTATTGCACGCATAAAATTCGTTCAAGTGTAACGAAAAATGAAACGAAAGTAAGTAAACTTCAGCAAATTTAATTGCCCAAATAGCAACAAGACGCACCGCACTTTAAACAGCCCTCACACAAACCAACAAATTAGCAAAGGTTACCCTTGTTCTAACACCATGAAAGATCAGTCAATACAGAGATTATTCTTTATCCGGCTTTGACTTTCCCCTATAATAAGGCGTATTTTTATCGCTATTTTTTAAACCTATTTTATAAAGACATTACCATGACAACATTCAATGTAAAAACCTTTCAAGGTATGATCCTTGCATTACAAGATTATTGGGCAAATCAAGGTTGTACAATTGTTCAACCTTTTGATATGGAAGTAGGCGCGGGAACATCACACCCAATGACCGCCCTTCGTGCATTAGGCCCTGAACCGATGGCGTTTGCTTATGTGCAACCTTCACGTCGTCCAACCGATGGCCGTTACGGCGAAAACCCAAACCGCTTGCAACATTATTACCAATTCCAAGTGGTGATCAAACCGTCGCCAGATAACATTCAAGAACTCTATTTAGACAGCTTAAAAATGCTCGGTTTCGACCCAACGCAAAACGACATTCGTTTCGTGGAAGACAACTGGGAAAACCCAACACTAGGGGCGTGGGGCTTAGGCTGGGAAGTGTGGTTAAACGGGATGGAAGTGACCCAATTTACCTATTTCCAACAAGTGGGCGGCTTAGAATGCAAACCTGTAACAGGTGAAATTACTTACGGTTTAGAACGTTTAGCCATGTATATTCAAGGTGTGGACAGTGTGTACGACCTCGTTTGGTCTGACGGCCCATTAGGCAAAACTACTTACGGTGATGTGTTCCATCAAAACGAAGTAGAACAATCCACCTACAACTTTGAATACGCCAACACTGATTTCTTATTCTACTGCTTCGACCAATACGAAAAAGAAGCCAGCGAACTCTTAGCTCTGGAAAAACCTCTCCCATTGCCAGCTTACGAACGCATTTTAAAAGCCGCTCACAGCTTCAATTTGCTCGATGCACGCAAAGCAATTTCCGTGACCGAACGCCAACGCTATATCTTACGTATTCGTGCCTTAACCAAAGGTGTGGCGGAAGCGTACTACGCAAGCCGTGAAGCCTTAGGGTTTCCAGGTTGTAAGAGATAAATAATATAGTATTCTCAATATTTGAACCTAAATCACTATTAAAAAATACCAGAATGTTAGGAAAAACACTTACTCCACAACAAAGCCAATATTATGCTTGGCTGCTGACACGCCATATAGCAGATGGCACTGTTGAATCGTTAGCAACGACTCTAGTAGATTCACAAGTTGACTTAAATCCACATCAAGTCGATGCTGCTTTGTTTGCTTGTCAAAATCCTTTGTCTAGAGGCGTGATTTTGGCGGACGAAGTGGGATTGGGTAAAACCATTGAGGCTGGTTTGGTGATTTTGCAACATTGGGCAGAGCGTAAACGAAAGATCTTAATCATTACCCCTGCTAATCTCCGAAAACAATGGCATCAAGAATTACAGGATAAATTCGGTTTACAAGGGGTAATTTTAGAAGCCAAAAGTTATAACACCATCAAAAAACAGGGAAAAAATCCTTTTCGCCAAGAGGCTCCTATTATTTGTTCCTATCAGTTTGCTAAATCTAAAGCCAACGACCTAAAAGCTGTTGATTGGGATCTTGCTGTACTTGATGAAGCACATCGCCTACGCAATGTCTATAAAAAAAGCAATGTCATCGCAAAAACCCTGAAAGAAGCACTTAATCATATACACTCCAAAGTTCTTTTGACGGCTACCCCTTTACAAAACTCACTTTTGGAACTGTATGGCTTAGTGAGTATGATTGATGAACGTGTATTTGGCGATTTGGACAGCTTTCGTAGCCAGTTTGGAGGAAAACCATCTGAACAAAACTTAAAAAACTTACACAAGCGTTTACAAGCAGTTTGCAAACGTACTCTACGTCGTCAGGTGAAAGCCTATGTACCCTATACCGCACGCCTTGCTATTGTGCAGGAGTTTACACCTTCTGACGAAGAAAGGTTGCTTTCTACATTGGTCGCTGACTACTTGCGCCGTCCCAACCTTCAAGCCTTGCCTGAAGGACAGAGACAGCTAATTTCACTGGTATTATGGAAACTTCTAGCTTCAAGTAGCCGAGCAATTGCTGGCGCCCTAGATACCATGAGTAAGCGTTTACAAGGCGTATTGAATGATGCAACGACACAAGATCTCGTCGAAACGCTGGATGAGGATTATGAAAGCTTGGACGAAACTGCGGAAGAATGGGAAAACGAAAATGGCGAAACATCAGGCATAACCCCAGACCAATACCAAGCCATAGCCGACGAAATCGAAGAACTCAATCATTTTAAAATCTTGGCACAAAATATCCGCGAAGATGCCAAAGGCAAAGCTTTGTTTAATGCATTGGACAAAGCGTTTGCTGAGCTTAAACGTTTGGGCGCAGCACAAAAAGCCATTATTTTTACCGAATCGAAACGTACCCAAGAATACCTGCTTGAATGCTTATCCAAAAGTGTCTACTCAGGCGAAAACGGCGATGGTATTGTTCTATTTAACGGCACCAACAGTGGCCATAAAGCCCAAACTATATACAAAAAATGGCTCAAAAAATACGAAGGTAGCGACAAAATCACTGGTTCAAAAACGGCTGATACACGTGCTGCCCTTGTCGAGCATTTCAAAGAACAAGCCACTATCATGATTGCCACCGAAGCTGGGGCTGAAGGGATCAATCTGCAATTTTGCTCGTTGGTCATCAACTATGATTTACCATGGAACCCTCAGCGTATCGAGCAGCGTATCGGCCGTTGTCACCGCTATGGACAAAAACACGATGTGGTTGTGGTGAACTTTTTGAATAAAAGCAATGAAGCTGATGCTCGTGTGTATGAACTATTGTCTCAAAAATTTAAGCTTTTCGAAGGTGTATTCGGTGTCAGCGATGAAGTGCTTGGAGCCATCGGTTCAGGCATAGATATTGAACGCCGTATTGCCGACATCTATCGTCATTGCCGAGAACCGAATGATATCAAAGCTGGCTTTGAGGCACTTCAGCAAGAGCTATCTAGTGAAATCAATGCTGCCATGCTCCAAACTCGCCAAGCTCTGCTAGAAAACTTTGATGAAGAAGTGCAGGAAAAACTCAAAATCCGAGCAGCTGACAGCGAGCACACCCGCAACAAATACGAAAATTTGCTGCTCAACTTCACTCAAAGTGCACTAGGTGAACACGCAACCTTTGATGAACACGGCTTTACCTTGCACAGATTACCTGAAAACCTTTCAAACGACTTCAGTCACATCCAAGTAGGCCGCTATGAACTTCCCCGCCAAAGTGGTGATGCTTATCTCTACCGTATAAGCCATCCACTGGCACAAGCCCTGCTTGAACAAGCCAAGTCCTGCCATTGTCCGCCTGCCAAATTAATGTTTGATTACGGCGAATATCAGAAGCAACACGGCAGAATCAGCACATTGGAGCCTTATATTGGACAACGCGGGCAGTTGGTGGTTAAGCTTATTACCATTCATGCTTTTGATAACCAAGAGCAGCATTTGTTGATTACTGCCATCACCGATGATGGCGAAATCTTGCAAGAATCCGACCCAGAAAAGCTGCTTGGTCTGCCCGCCATCCAAATACTTATCCCCCAGCCACTACAGATTCAGACGGCCTTATCCCAAGATATTACTGTACGTCGCCAAGCCATGCTGAATGAAGCACAACAACGCAACCTTGATTACTTTGAACAAGAAGTGCAAAAACTAGAGGATTGGGCAGACGACCTGAAACACGGATTGGAACAAGAAATCAAAGAAACCGACCGGCAAATTAAAGAAATCCGCCGTACAGCCGCTACGGCCGCCACATTGGAAGAAAAACTCGCGTGGCAGAAAAAACAGCGGGAATTGGAAAGCAAACGCACCAAACAGCGGCGTGAATTGTTTGACAGGCAGGATAACATTGAAAATCAACGGAATGAACTGATTGAAGAGCTAGAACAAAGTTTGCAACAGAAAGTGGAGGAAGAAGAAATGTTTGTGATTGAGTGGGAGATAATACGATGAAGCTTTATCAAAATCGTTCTGGTAATTCTAATGTCGTTTCTTATCAGATATTTGAGGATTCAATTCATGTTGTATTCAAGAATGGTCGATGTAGAAATTATTTATATACATATATAAGACCGGGTAGATATACGGTAGAGCATATGAAAGATTTAGCAATACAAGGCATGGGCCTTAATTCTTATATTTCATCTGTAGTGAAGAATAATTATGAAAGGAAATGGTAAAAATGAAATCACCAAGTGAAGAATTAATCGAGTTGATCTCCCCTGTTTTATTTGAGAAAAAATTATTTTTAGCTTCTGACCTAGAGCGGTACAGAGAAAAAATAATCGCAGGAGTCATGAAGCCAGAGGATTGGTTATTGGCAGTTGAAAAAGCTATTGATAAAGAAAAAGCAGAAGCAGGGGAGTAAAAATGTCAACCGTTTTATTGAAAAGCTTATCAATTGAAAATCTTAGAGGATCGGTAACGCCTTTTGTTTTGAAGTTTGAAAAGGGTAAAAAGCTGATGATTATTTATGGAGAAAATGGTACAGGGAAATCTACAATTTCAGATGCTTTTGATTTGCTCGGGAACAGTAAAGTTGGTTCATTGGAAAAAAGAGGAGTTGGTGCTTCTACTAGAGTATATTGGCCTTCATTGGGAAAAGCTTATGCAGATGTTAAAGTAACACTAGAAACTTCAAACGGAACATGTGTGTTATCTCTAGATAAGAAAAATGTATTTCTTAATCAAGAAGAGTTGAAGCCGAAAGTATCGGTATTACGCCGTAGTGAAATTCTAAGATTGGTTACGGCACAGCCAGCCGATCGTTATAAAGAAATTAGTCGTTTTATTGATGTATCTGGAATTGAGGCGTCAGAAGCAAGTTTAAGAAAATTAATTAACGATAAGACTAAAGATTTTGAGAATGCAATAACACGTGTAAGCACAAATAGAAAGAATATTGAAAATTTTTGGGAACAAGTAAATCGTCCATTTCCTGATGCTATTTTGTGGGCAGAATGTGAAGCTAAAAAAGATTCAGTACATTTTGAGAAGAGAAAAAATGATATTGACTGTTTAATATCATTTTGGAATAAAATTGAAGGAAGTTATGATAAATTTCTATTTATTTCTAATGAGTTAAAGGAAGCTATACTTAAGTTATCACAAGCTGAATCCATTCTAAGAGATATAAAAGAAAAAGCGTCTGAAGATTATTTGGAAGTAATGGATATTCTTCAAGCAGCAAAAAAATACTTTCACAAACATGATAATGTAAATGTGTGCCCACTTTGTGAAAGTGCTGAAAATGCGGAAAATTTAGTAGAAGAAGTCAATAAGCGAATTGAATTAAATGGTTTGTGGTCGCAATTAAATATAGCTCAGCAATCTGTTTTAAAAAATGAAAATTTAGTAAAAGGTCAACAGCAACGGCTAGACGATTTTCTAAAAGATATTAAAGATAGCTTTAATCAATTGGAAGGTTACTGCTTGAATACACTTGAAATTCAAGATCTTGATCTTCCATCTTTTCCTATTCCGGAGAATCCAAATGAATGGCAAAGTTGGATTGCAGAGCATCAAGGTAAAAAAGATGTCTGGAGGCAAGAATCAGATAAATGTGTAGATAACAAAAATTTTATAGAAACATTACGTAGATCATTGGATGATTTAAAGGGCAGTGAGAATGTTGCTAAGGAATTAGGTGTGACATTACCTAGCTTAAAAGAAATATTAAATATCATTGAATCTGAACGCAAAAAGTATACTGACCATATTCTTGGGTCAATTTCAGTAAGAGTAGGACAACTTTATGAGTTGATACACCCTAAAGAAGGACTGGATAAAATTACCTTGGCACTAGATGCAGCCAAACGTGGCTCTTTAGAGATTGCTATGGAGTTTGCAGGGGAGCAAGATACTCCACCACAAGCTTATTTTAGCGATTCACATTTAGACACTTTAGGGTTATGCGTATTTTTGGCGCTAGCTGAACGTGAAAATCCAGAGCAGAAAATTCTGGTTTTAGATGATGTATTAGGTAGTGTGGATGAGCCTCATGTAGAGCGTGTTATTACCATGATTTATGATGTGATTCAAAAATTTCAACATGCTATTGTTACCACACATTACCGGCCATGGAGAGAAAAATTTCGTTGGGGCGTTTTAAAGCCGGAACAAGTTTGTCAGTTTGTGGAGTTAAAGCATTGGTCATTGGATAATGGTATGTCTTTATCTGGTTCCATTCCAGAGGTTGTTAGACTGAAAAAGTTATTAGAAGAATCTGATCCTGATATTCAGTCAATCACAGGAAAATCAGGTGTTATTCTGGAAGCTTTATTAGATTTCTTAACATTAAAGTATTCTTGTGCTGTTCCTAGAAAAATAGGAAATATTTATGTATTAAGTGATTTATTAGGGGCAGTAAACAGTAAGTTGCTGAAAGAGTTAAAAGTAGAAATACGTGATCAATCCCATCATTCATCAGAAGTACAAATTGGTGAAATCTTGAAAGAAATAAATCAAATAGCTCAAACCAGAAATGTATTAGGAGCGCATTTCAACGAATTTTCTTTCAATCTTTATCCACAAGACGGATTAAAATTTGCTCGATTAGTTGAGAAATTATGTGATGCTTTGATTTGTCCGGATTACGGATGGCCGAATAAAGATACAGGAAGTTATTGGAAAAACGGCGGTGATACCCGCCGACTATACCCATTAAAAAAACCGAGTTGATATTTATGAAAAACCAAAAACTAGAACTCACTTGGATAGGAAAGCACAAACGTCCTAAATTGGAAGCCCGTATTTTATTGGAAGAGGCGGATAAGTCTTATCATACCAAAGTGCGGTCGGAAAAGGATGTTTTTGATAACCGTCTGATTTTCGGCGATAACCTGCTGGCGCTTAAAGCCTTGGAGCAGGAATTTACCGGCAAGGTGAAATGTGTGTTTATCGACCCGCCGTATAACACCGGTAGTGCCTTTGCCCATTATGATGACGGGCTCGAGCATTCGATTTGGCTAGGGCTGATGCGTGACCGTTTGGAGATTATCAAGCACTTGCTTGCCGATGACGGTTCGCTGTGGATTACCATTGATGATAACGAGGCTCATTATTTGAAGGTGCTTTGTGATGAAATTTTTGGACGAGGGAATTTTCTTTCTAACGTAATTTGGGAGAAGGCAGATAGTCCAAGAATGGATGCAAAATATTTTTCATCTCGCCATGATCATTTATTGGTGTATGCGAAAAATATTTCTTGTATGGAATTTAATCGCATTACTGAGACTTCGGTTCCAGATCATTACAATAAGAAAGATGAATATGGCCGTGTATATTATTTAAAACCATTAAGAGCAATGGGTGCTGATGGACATCGAGAAAAAAGACCTTCAATGTTCTTTCCAATTACTGCTCCTGATGGAGAGTTGGTTTATCCAAAAAATCCTGATGGTTCTGATAGCCGTTGGCGTTGGGGGAGAGAACGCCTTTTAAAAGATATGGATCGCATTGAATGGGTAAAAACCAAAAATGGTTGGAGTGTTTATTTCCGAATTTATTATGAAAATTCGGAAGGAAAACCGCCAGAAACGATCTGGCATCAAATTGATGTTGGGAGTAACCGAACTTCTAAGAAAGAGATTAAAGACCTTTTTGGTTCTGAAGTTTTTGATACACCTAAACCTGAAAAGCTTATAGAAAGAGTGATTCATATTGCCACCAACCCCGGCGATCTAGTTCTCGACTCCTTCGCTGGTTCCGGCACCACCGGCGCCGTCGCCCACAAAATGGGGCGACGCTGGATTATGGTGGAGCTGGGTGAGCATTGCCATACCCATATTATTCCGCGTCTGCAAAAGGTCATTGACGGCACCGATCAGGGCGGGATTTCCAAAGCGGTGAATTGGCAGGGCGGCGGCGGTTTTCGTTATTACCGTTTGGCACCGACTTTGATTGTGAACGATAAATGGGGCAATCCGATTATCAACCCCGACTATAACCCTGAAATGCTTGCCGAAGCCCTTGCCAAGTTGGAGGGCTTTACTTATAGGCCGTCTGAAACGCATTGGTGGCAGCATGGCTTTTCTAGCGAGTGCGATTTTATTTATGTGACCACGCAGAGTTTGTCTGCCGAGCAGTTGCAGGTATTGTCGGACGAAGTGGGCGAAGGGAAGAGTCTGTTGATTTGCTGTTCGGCGTGGCGCGGTTTGACGACGGCTCAGGCGGCGGAGCGTTTTCCCAATCTCACTTTAAAGAAAATTCCGAAAATGATTTTGGCTCGCTGTGAATGGGGTCATGATGATTACAGCTTAAACATTGCCAATTTGCCGATGGCAGAACCTGACCCCGTACAGCCTGAAAAGCCATCTTCTGTTAACGCAAAAATGACTAAGGTTAAAAGTGCGGTCAAAAATCAAGGAGATTTGTTTGAAGTGGATGGCGATGAGTAAAATGGCAAAGAACAGGATGTTTCCATTACCACTTAAGCACATATTTTTAGATAGTCAGTTGAAGGGAAATTCAGCTATCCGAAACTTTTTGGATAACCACCTCCAACAGCAAGAACTATAACACTAACTTGAAAGCGATTTCGACCGCTTGTTAACACAATGGGATAAGGAATAACACATCTATGACCTCACGAGTACAACACCACATAAACGGACGTCTGTCACTACGTGCACCGCAAGCAGAAAGTGTAGCAAAGTTAAAGCAAGCATTAGAGGCAGCTCCACAGATGCTCAGGCGCGAGCGTGATGTGGCGGCGGTTTTGGAGATCTTAAAGGGTGAATTTGCCACTTTGCAGGATTTTGAGCGAGAGTTTCCGTCTTTATGTTTCGCGTTGGCAACTGGCGTGGGAAAAACCCGCTTGATGGGGGCGTTTATTGCTTATCTGCATTTGGCACACGGCATCAACAACTTTTTTGTGCTTGCACCCAATATCACTATCTACAACAAGCTGATTGCCGACTTTTCGCCCAATACGCCTAAATATGTGTTTAAGGGAATTAGTGAGTTTGCTGTCAATCCCCCAAAAGTGATTACTGGCGATAATTATGAACAGCAGAGTTTAAGTATGAGCATGGATAATCTGTTTGGTGAAATTACCATCAATGTGTTCAATATCGCCAAAATCAACTCTGAAGTGCGAGGTGGTAAGGAACCCCGTATTAAGCGGATGCGTGAGGTACTAGGTGACAGTTATTTTAATTATTTAGCGAACTTGCCTGATTTAGTGCTTTTGATGGACGAATCCCACCGCTATCGAGCACAAGCAGGTATGCGGGCGATTAATGAATTAAAACCCTTATTCGGTTTGGAATTGACCGCAACACCTTTTGTAGAAACGGGAAAATCTCCGCAGCCGTTTAAAAATGTGATTGTCGATTATCCTCTTGCACGAGCGCTAGAGGATGGTTTTGTGAAAGTGCCGGCAGTCGTCACCCAGCGTAATTTCAATGCCAAAGACCATACGCCCGAAGAAATCGAAAAAATCAAATTGGAAGACGGCGTGCGTGTGCATGAAAACACCAAGGTAGAGCTGCTCACCTATGCACGTGAAAACGGTGTCAAGCAGGTTAAGCCGTTTATGCTGGTGATTGCCCGTGATACTACGCACGCGGCGGCTTTGCTGGCTTTGATAGAGTCGGAAGCCTTTTACGGAGGGCGTTATCGCGGCAAGGTGATTCAGGTGGATTCGAGCAAATCGGGCAAAGACGAAGAAGAAATGATTGCCCGCTTGCTGGCAGTGGAAAGCGTAGAAGAGCCAACCGAGATTGTGATTCACGTCAATATGTTAAAAGAAGGTTGGGATGTTACTAATCTTTACACCATTGTGCCACTGCGTGCTGCTAATGCCCGCACTTTGATCGAACAATCCATTGGACGGGGGTTGCGTTTGCCTTATGGTAAACGTACCGGCGTAGAGGCAGTGGACAGACTCAATATTATCGCCCATGATCGTTTTCAGGAAATTATTGATGAGGCAAACAAAGGCGATTCGGTGTTACGCTTGCAACAGGTCATTTTAGAGGCTTCAAGCCAAAATGATGAAAAAGCGAGCGTTCAGGTGGCTAGCGGTATAGAGGTGCATTTAGGTTTGGCAGAAGGTTTGCATGAATCTATTTCTGCACAAGGGGCTCAGCCTTATCAACCGCTTTTCACCAATGAACATGAAAAACACATTGCATATATGGTGATGGAAGTGGCAGCACAATATAGTCATAGCCCCAACGAAATACCCACTTCTCAAACACTGCTACAAACAGATATACAGCTAAAAATCACGGAGGAAGTACAAAAACGTCTGCAACCGGTACAAAGCGAATTACCAATGGAAAATACACTGGATGTATCAGATATTGTGGCAAAAACCACAAAAGTGATAGTAGATAAAAATATTGATATTCCACGAATTACTATTGTACCAAGTGGTGAAGTCAGCTCAGGCTTTCATCCATTCACTTTGGATATCAGCCGTTTGCATCTGCAACCGAGCGAACGGGAAATAACAATTCACAATCTGCACACCAACGAGCAAACGAGCTTGGCTCGAGAAATGGGCTTGACTGAAAAACGCCCCGAAGACTATATCGTTCATGCACTGCTTGATTTTGACGATATTGATTATTTCACCCAGGCCGATCTTTTGTATGACTTGGCAGGTCAAATGGTGACACATTTGCACAGTTATTTAACTGAAGAAGAGGCCTTGAATATTCTAGATAAAGAACGTCGCCTGATTGCACGAGAAATTCATGCGCAAATGGCTGCACACTTTTGGGAAAAGGCTAGTAGCTACGAAGCCAAAATCAGCCAAGGGTTCTGTGCTCTAAAACCTTGTGTCTATACTGTGGCAGCCAACAAAGTCGTACATTCGGTACGTGGTACCTTGACTGACAAAATACGTATCAAACATATGCTGTTTGGTCATTTTGTAAAATGCTTATACCCGCTGCAAAAATTCGATTCTGACACCGAACGTCGCTTTGCCGTTATTCTGGAGCGCGACGCACAAAAATGGTTCAAACCTGCCAAAGGGCAATTTCAAATAGATTACAAACTGGGTATGGAGCAAAAAGAATATTTGCCCGACTTTGTGGTGGAAACTGAGGAATGTATTTTGATGGCGGAAACCAAGGCACGTGCTGATTTAGATACGCCAGAAGTGCAAACCAAAGCCCAAGCGGCAAGCACATGGTGCAAACACGCATCCGATTATTCTAGACAACATGGCGGAAAAGAGTGGTGTTATCTTTTGATTCCCCATGATGAAGTAAATGAGGGAAAAAAATTAAAAGATTTTTTGCGTTTTCAATATGCTCCATAAGTGAGTAAATTATTGGTAGTATGCATTATTATTTTTTAGGATATATGCAATAATTATATAGAGGGAAAAACTTTGTCTAAGCCAATTTTATTATTTGCTAATCTCTGCCCTGATACCACCCCATTTGTGGCAGAATTAGCGCGTTTAAAAGTGGACTATGAAAGCGTAGAAATCATGTCCTCTATGGCAAATTTCAAACGCTTTCTGAAATTGCGTGATCGCCATCCCGCTTTTGAACAAGCAAAAGGCAATGGCTATATTGGCATTCCGGCGTTGTTATTGGCAGACGAGCAAGTGATTCTTGATGTTCACCAGTTAAAAGACATTTTCGGCTAACAAGTAAGGAGCAAAAAATGAAACTCTGGCATTCCAACACTAGTCCTTATGTACGCAAAGTCATGGCAGTGATTAAACATCACCAGCTTGAGGATCAGATTGAATTACAGACTATACAATCGTCCTTTGATCCCAACTCACCACATAATCAAGACAACCCCCTTGGTCGTGTGCCGGCGTTACAACTGGATAACGGCGAATGGCTGTATAACAGCCATGTGATTTGTGAATACCTAGATCATCTTGGTGCACAAACTCAGTCAGAGAGTCATTTATTGCCTCGTAACAGCCAACGCTGGAAGGTATTGCAACTGCACGCGCTAACTGACGGTATTATGGAAAACACCTTGCCGATTATTTCCGAGCGTTTGCTCCGCCCTGAAAACGAATGGTGGACAGCACGTCATCAACAATTAACCGAACGCAATATCCGCAGTTTCAAAGAGTTAGCACGTTATTTAGTACAATTCGGCGATGAACTGAATTTAGGCACGATTTCTGCTGTTTGCTTGATCGACTGGTACGCCTTACGTGGTGAAAAACTCGGTGTGAATTTGAAAGACATCGCACCGCACTTAGTGCAATGGGCAATGGAGATGAATGACAAATATCCGGAGCTAAAAGAAACACAGCCGAAGTGAATGATAGAGAGATAGCGCTCGTCGGGAAACGAACATAATCAAATGAAACGTCACTCTTTTTAGTTATATTGAAGATTTCGCAAAATCAAAGTGCGATAAATATTAATTTATGTCGACAAGGAGCAAATAAATGTTAGTCATTAACATGAAGGAAGACCTTGAAAGAGCGCTGAAGAATAAAGAGCCGAGTTTCATTATTAAGGGTGAATTAGCCGAAAAAATGAAAAAGGCCCAAAAGATTACAACAATTGACAAATGGACTTTAGGCGCATTTGCTTTCGTCTTTGCCGTATCATTCTTCCCATCAACGAGTGACGAACTACTTGAAATAACAATGAACAAAATATTAATAGCTATCGGCATATTCGCAACATTTGAAATCGCGATTATATTGGCTGTTATTTTGGGCGGAATGACTTTAGCAATGATGCTTTATAAAAATTATCATGCGGAATTTGGAACTGATGTTAAAACAGAAAAAATAACAATTAAATGTACGAGAAAGAAATAGAATCTTGATATTTTTTAAAGAGAAACAAAATGACAACACAAAACTTCCTCGCTGAGGTCGGCACTAGAGCGTTGTCATTTTAGGTGGCCGCTTTCTTTGACAGATACAAATAAAGGGGCTCGTCAAAGAGGAAGGTCACTAAATAATCTAGAAGTGAGGAAAAATGCAATCAACATCAATAGAATCAAATAATTTTGACTCATTATCTCAGAAATACAGTATAAAAAAATCCTTTTATGATTCTGAGTTATTGAAGCAGATTATTTTGGAATTAGATCAAAAGAGTATTAATCAAAGAATGAAAGAATACTATTTGAGCTTTCTGAAAATGAATGGATTTTATGCTTTGCACGATTTGCTCGATTCTCAAATTGATTACGACCAATTCAAAGAAAGAGTCATCTTAGAGATTAGAACCAACAAAACATTAATAATACCAAGTGTATTTGAACACCCTGACTACCAAAAAAAGCATCAAGAAAACCATAAGAAAGAAGTAAATAAAAAAATTAGAGCATATTTTGGTGTTAGATATATTGAACCAAAACAATTCAAGCCATTAATGTCAGTTCTAAGAAAACTGCATAACAAAAAACGAATTAATGAAGCAGAAAAAGCATTTTTATTAACAGAAAAAGATGAGAATGGAGAAAGTTACTTCAATTACTACAATATTTACACCCAATACCATTTAATTGAAGGCTCTTACTACTTAGACGAATATAAAAAACATAAAAATATCTGGAAACTCATTAATGCCAGTGGCCATTTTAGAAAAGCTAAAGAACCTGAAGAAGTTAAAGAATATTTAGAAACGGTTGATAAAAAACGGCTATCATCTTTAAAAATAGAATCTGCGTATTTCACAACATATGGTGGTGTCAATAGAGATTTAGGTAATCTATCCCAAGCATTAGAATTTGCTCATACTGCACACAGTAAACGAGAGGACGATTATCGTCCTTGTACATTACTCGGTGCAATTTATTTTGATCTTGAAGATATTGAGAAAGGACAAGAATGGTTTACAAAAGCTAAACTGTTAGGCGCAGATGATCATGCATTCATTTCTGAAATTAAGGGGATTTATCTTAAAGCGTCCAAAGAATATCAAATTAAACTTGAAAACTATTTTAAATATGAAAATAAAGACATATTCAATTGGATAACATCACAAAAGAAAAAACAAAAGAGCAAATCAAAAAACGCATATTCATCAGATGAATTAAAGTAAAACTACTCTCTATCGAGTACTAAAAATTTAAAACTCATTGTGTTCTACACAAAATTAATTAAGAGAAACAAAATGACAACACAAAACTTCCTCGCCGAGATCGGCACTGAAGAGCTGCCACCGAAGGCGCTCAAGAAATTAGCAACCGCATTTGCGGAAAATGTAGAGCAAGAGTTAAACCAAGCGGGTTTAGCCTTTGATAACGTTGAATGGTTTGCGGCACCGCGTCGTTTAGCGGTGAAAGTGTTAGGTTTAGCAACGAGCCAACCAAGCAAGCAAATTGAAAAACGTGGGCCGGCGGTGTCTGCGGCATTTGATGCGGAAGGCAAACCAACTAAAGCGGCTGAAGGCTGGGCGCGTGGTTGTGGGATCAGCGTTGAGCAAGCTGAACGCATTGCCACGGATAAAGGCGAGTGGTTAGTACACCGTGCCACAATCGAAGGGCAGCCGACCAAAAACTTGCTGAAAGATATTGTGGCAAATGCCTTAGCCAAATTGCCTATTCCAAAACCGATGCGTTGGGCGGACAAAACGGTGCAATTTATTCGTCCTGTTCACACGGTGACGATGTTGCTTGGCGATGAACTAATCAAAGGCGAAATTTTAGGCGTGGAAAGCGGTCGCACCATTCGTGGTCACCGTTTCCTTGGTGAGCGTGAGTTCCAAATTTCACACGCGGATCAATACCCGGCACTATTAAAAGAAAAAGGCTCAGTGGTGGCTGACTTCAATGAGCGTAAAGCGTTAATTTTGGCGAAATCGCAAGAAAAAGCGACCGCACTGGGTGGCGTGGCGGATATTGAAGATGACTTGCTTGATGAAGTCACTTCCCTTGTGGAATATCCAAATGTGTTGGCGGCAAAATTTGAAGAACGTTTCCTCGCTGTGCCAGCGGAAGCTTTGGTTTACACCATGAAAGGCGACCAAAAATATTTCCCCATTTATGATAAAGACGGCAAATTATTACCGCACTTTATTTTTGTGTCGAACATCAACCCAGACGATCCAAGCAAAATCATCGAAGGGAACGAAAAAGTGGTGCGTCCACGTTTGACCGATGCTGAATTTTTCTTTAAAACCGATTTAAAACAACGTTTAGAAGATCAATTACCACGTTTAGAAAGCGTGTTATTCCAACAACAGCTGGGTACATTGCGTGATAAAACGGCACGTATTGAACAACTGGCTGGCGAGATTGCCAAACAAATCGGGGCAGACGAAGCCAAAGCCAAACGTGCAGGGTTATTGTCAAAATGTGACTTAATGACCAACATGGTGTTTGAATTTACTGACACGCAAGGCGTGATGGGTATGCACTATGCACGAGCAGACGGCGAAGACGAAGAAGTAGCAGTAGCATTAAACGAACAATATATGCCACGTTTTGCGGGCGATGAATTGCCAAAATCCTTGGTGGCAAGTGCGGTAGCATTAGCGGACAAATTTGATACCCTCACAGGGATTTTCGGGATTGGTCAACAACCAAAAGGCAGTGCCGATCCGTTTGCTTTACGTCGTGCGGCATTAGGGGCATTACGCATTATCGTGGAGAAAAACCTACCACTCGATTTAGCTGACATTGTGAAAAAATCGAGCGCTCTTTTCGGCGACAAGTTAACCAATGCCAATGTAGTAGAAGATGTGGTTGAGTTTATGCTTGGTCGTTTCCGTGCGTGGTATCAAGATGAAGGGATTGCAGTGGATGTCATTCAAGCGGTATTAGCTCGTCGCCCAACCAAGCCGTCTGACTTTGATGCCCGAGTACGTGCAGTCGCTCACTTCCGCACACTGGATGCGGCAGAGGCGCTAGCCGCAGCCAACAAACGGGTAAGCAATATTTTAGCCAAAGTTGAAGGGGAATTACCGGCCAACATTGACACAAGCTTATGTGTTGAAGCGACCGAAAAAGTTCTGGCTGAACACGTCATTGCGTTACAAGCTGAACTTGCCCCACTATTTGCGAAAGGTGAATACCAAGTGGCACTGGATCGTTTAGCTGCATTGCGTGAACCCGTTGATAACTTCTTCGATAATGTCATGGTGAACGCGGACGATCCACAATTACGTCAAAATCGTTTAGCGATCTTAACTAACTTACGTAATCTGTTCTTACAAGTGGCGGATATTTCCCTCTTACAATAATAGATAACCGCATCGCGAAATGGCACTGTAAAGTGCCATTTTTTCTTGGCGAGGTATAACAAAGAAAATTTCCAAAAAAGAAACCGCACTTTAAGCAGACTCAAAGTGCGGTTGATTTTAACAACTCTTTTGTAAGCTATTTATTCAACTTCGCTTTATAGGTTGGATTCATTAAGTTTTCCACAGAAAGAATATCATCTAATTCTGCTTCGGTGAGAAGCCCTTTCTCTAGCACCACTTCTTTCACCCCACGACCAGTTTTTGCACAGATTTTACCGACTAAATCGCCATTATGGTGCCCAATAAATGGGTTTAAGTAAGTCACAATACCGATAGAATTAAAGACATAGTTTTCACAAATGTCTTTATTCACCGTAATGCCATCAATACATTTATCGCGTAAGTTCACACACGCATTAGTCAAAATATCAATCGATTCAAACATCGCTTGTGCAATCACGGGCTCCATGACATTCAATTGTAATTGTCCTGCTTCTGCCGCAAACGTAATGGTGGTGTCATTACCAAACACTTTATAGCAGACTTGGTTGACCACTTCTGGCACCACAGGGTTAACTTTAGCTGGCATAATGGATGAACCTGCTTGTAACTCAGGCAAGTTAATTTCATTTAAGCCGGCACGCGGTCCTGAAGATAATAAACGTAAATCATTACACACTTTAGACAATTTCACTGCGGTACGTTTAAGCGCACCATGTACCATCACGTAGGCACCACAGTCGGAGGTTGCTTCAATTAAGTTTTCAGCTAATACACAAGGTAGGCCACTGACTTCAGACAGGTATTTCACCGCTAGCGGCGCATAGCCTTTTGGTGTATTTAAGCCGGTACCAATTGCTGTCGCACCTAAATTGACTTCGAGTAAGTATTCTGCAGTGCGGGTTAAATTACGGACTTCTTCATCTAATAGCACCGAAAATGCTTTAAATTCTTGTCCAACTGTCATTGGCACCGCATCTTGTAATTGCGTACGCCCCATTTTAAGAATATGGGAAAACTCTTTTGCTTTACTTTCAAACCCCTGTTGTAAATAAAGCACTTTCGCCACCAGTTTCATAATGCTGTTATAAACCGCAATACGGAAACCCGTTGGGTAGGCATCGTTAGTTGATTGACTGGCGTTGACATGATCCATCGGATCTAAATACTGGTATTCCCCTTTTTTGTGTCCTAACAACTCTAGTGCTAAGTTCGCCACGACCTCATTGGTATTCATATTCACCGACGTCCCTGCACCACCTTGATAGATATCTGACGGGAATTGATCTAAGCATTTGCCTGTATTCAAGATTTCATCACAAGCCGCCACAATCGCTTTGGCAATTTTACTCGGAATCGCCCCCAATTCACCGTTGGCTAAGGCGGCTGCTTTTTTCACCATCACCATACCACGCACAAAATCAGGTACATCCGAAATCACCGCATTGGAAATATTAAAATTTTCTACCGCTCTTAACGTATGAATGCCCCAATAAGCCTCGGCAGGCACCTCGCGTTCTCCAAGTAAATCCACTTCTTTTCTCGTCACTGTCATTATTACCCTCCATTTCGAGTGATGAATAAGTTAACGCCTATTATAATGGAAATAACGTTGCTAAATATTTGATCAGCGTCACATTTTACAGACTGCCCCCACGACATATTTTTATCATTCAGATTAGTTTTATTAATCCGAAAGCACCTCATAAAATAAAAATTTATCCATAGTGTATGATTAGATTAACAGAAATAAAAAAGAAATAATTTGATTATGTTAACACTTTGTTAAAATTTTTATTCAAATGTCGCATCTATCGTGTTAAATTGCAGTTGGGCAAAAAACAAGCATAGCCCTTGTATCATATAAAATATAGAAGGACTAAACATGACGACAACACAACAACAAACGAAAGGCAGTAAATTTCTTCATACGGTGGAATGGCTCGGGAACATGTTACCCCACCCCGTCACCCTTTTTATGATTTTTATTGTTTTATTATTAATAACCTCCGCGTTAGGTGACTATTTTGGCTTAGCCGTTGCCGATCCACGCCCTGAAGGTGCAAAAGGACGTGCCGCAGACGGTATGATTTACGTGGTAAGCTTGCTTAATGCAGAAGGATTAAGCAAAATTTTGACTAATTTGGTGAAAAACTTTACCAACTTTGCCCCATTAGGCACGGTATTAGTCGCATTATTAGGGGTCGGGATTGCTGAAAAAGCAGGACTACTTTCTGCGGTTATGCGTTTATTAGTGACCAAATCACCGCGTAAATTGACGACGTTTACTATTGTCTTTGCAGGGATTCTGTCGAATACAGCTTCTGAATTAGGTTATGTTGTCCTCATTCCGTTAGCCGCCATTATTTTTCACTCATTGGGTCGCCACCCATTAGCTGGTCTTGCTGCCGCATTTGCTGGTGTCTCTGGCGGTTACTCGGCTAACCTTTTATTAGGGACCATTGACCCATTACTCGCAGGCATCACACAACAAGCCGCACAAATTATTGATCCCACTTATACAGTCGGGCCAGAGGCGAACTGGTTCTTTATGGCGGCCAGTACTTTCGTGATCGCGTTTATTGGTTATTTCATTACAGAAAAAATTGTAGAACCGCAATTAGGTCCTTATAACAGCCACCTTTCACAAGAAGAAATTGATTTACAGCACTCGAATGAAGTCTCGCCATTAGAGCGTAAAGGATTAAAATATGCCGGTTTGGTGTTCTTGATTTTATGTGCGTTATTAGCTTGGACCATCGTGCCTGAAAATGGAATCTTACGCGATCCCAAAACAGGCTTAGTCACCGGTTCACCGTTCTTAAAATCGATCGTTGCCTTCATTTTCATTCTTTTTGCTATTCCGGGGACGGTTTACGGGATAGTGACCAAAAGCATTCGTCGTGAAAAAGATGTGGTTAATGCGATGGCAGATGCCATGAGCACCCTAGGACTATACTTGGTCATTATCTTCTTTGCCTCACAATTTGTCGCTTTCTTTAACTGGACCAATATTGGGCAATACATTGCTGTCAAAGGCGCAAATTTCTTAAATGAAGTGGGCCTACATGGCGGTATCCTCTTTATGGGTTTCATTCTCATTTGTGCCTTCATCAATTTAATGATTGGTTCCGCCTCTGCGCAATGGGCTGTGACTGCACCGATTTTTGTACCAATGCTAATGTTAACGGGTTACTCACCAGAAATCATTCAAGCAGCCTATCGTATCGGTGATTCGGTAACCAATATCATCACCCCAATGATGAGTTACTTTGGTTTAATTATGGCAACCGTATTGAAATATAAAAAAGATGCGGGGGTCGGCACACTTGTCTCCATGATGTTGCCGTATTCTGTGGCCTTCTTAGCCGCATGGTCTGCAATGTTCTTCATCTGGGTCTTCGTGTTAGGTTTACCTGTCGGCCCTAACTCCCCCATGGTCTATCCAGTACAATAACCCTACAAGCCATTTTAAAGCTCACAACATTGTGGGCTTTATTTTTTATGCCAAAGTGCGGTTGAAATTTGCCTAATTTGCACCCATTTATAATGACATCTCATCAATATGTACATCGCAAGGAAACAACAATGCCTCTCGTTCTCTTTCTTTTTATCGCTTTTTTATTTGTTTATGCCGAGTTATCCCTTTTAGTTTGGGTCGGATCGACTATTGGCATTTTGAGTCTCATTTTGTTACTCATCTTGTCATCGCTGTTCGGGCTATTCATGATCCGCGCTCGGGGTTGGTACACGTTATTAAATGTACAAAAACAATTGTCCCAAGGCGAGATTCCTGCACGCGCCTTATTAAAATCAGGGATTTGGATCGTGGCAGGTATCCTTTTCTTTATTCCGGGCTTTCTGACTGACTTAATCGCGTTATTTTTATTAATCCCGATCACCAGTCTTTGGATTGAAAAACTGATTACCAACAAGATCCACGTGGTGCGTCACCGTTTCTTTCGCCGCCGCCACAAGACAAGCACTGGTCAGACAGAAAGTGAGGTCTTTGAAGCTGAATACGAAAAACAAGTGGATGATGATAAAAGAATAAAATAATTTTATTTTTCCCCTTGAAACAGACAAATCCTCCCTCATATTAGGGAAACGTTTAAGCAAAAACATAATTTAATTAAGGAGTAATTCAATGAATATTCGTCCATTGCATGACCGAGTGATTATCAAACGTGAAGAAGTCGAAACAAAATCTGCGGGTGGTATCGTATTAACTGGTTCAGCCGCCACAAAATCTACTCGTGCAAAAGTATTAGCCGTGGGTAAAGGTCGTATTTTAGAAAATGGTAGCGTACGACCGTTAGATGTAAAAGTTGGTGATACGGTTATTTTCAATGATGGTTATGGCGTAAAAGCAGAAAAAATTGATGGCGAAGAAGTCTTAATTATTTCTGAAAACGATATTTTAGCCATTGTGGAATAAATCCATTCTACGATAGCGTGGCTATAACTTATTTTATACATCAAATACAATCTTAATTAAAACCTACCAAAAATGAGAGGAAAAGTTTGGATTTCGTCATGTTCCTAATGGAACAACACACTCAAGTTGGTATAGAGATTGTAGAAGTAAAGTTAACTATTCAATAGATAAGGAATAAATAAAATGGCAGCAAAAGACGTAAAATTTGGTAATGATGCGCGTGTCAAAATGTTAGCAGGTGTCAATATTCTAGCTGATGCAGTAAAAGTCACCTTAGGTCCTAAAGGACGTAACGTGGTGTTAGATAAATCTTTCGGTGCACCAACCATCACTAAAGACGGTGTGTCTGTGGCGCGTGAAATCGAATTAGAAGATAAATTCGAAAACATGGGTGCACAAATGGTAAAAGAAGTGGCGTCAAAAGCCAATGATGCGGCCGGTGACGGTACAACCACAGCAACGGTATTAGCACAAGCTATCGTCAACGAAGGCTTAAAAGCGGTGGCGGCGGGCATGAACCCGATGGATTTAAAACGCGGTATTGATAAAGCAGTTACGGCAGTCGTTACAGAATTAAAAGCGCTTTCAAAACCTTGTGAAACCTCAAAAGAAATTGAGCAAGTCGGTACAATCTCTGCTAACTCTGACAGCATTGTAGGTCAGATCATTGCCCAAGCAATGGATAAAGTGGGCAAAGAAGGTGTGATCACTGTTGAAGACGGTACCGGTTTAGAAGATGAATTAGCCGTTGTAGAAGGGATGCAGTTTGACCGTGGTTACTTATCACCTTACTTCATCAACAAACCGGAAACAGCAACAGTTGAATTAGACAATCCATTTATTTTATTAGTGGATAAAAAAATCTCTAATATCCGTGAATTATTGCCAGTGTTAGAAGGTGTAGCCAAAGCAGGTAAACCATTATTAATCATCGCAGAAGATGTGGAAGGCGAAGCACTTGCCACCTTAGTGGTTAACACCATGCGTGGTATCGTGAAAGTGGCTGCGGTGAAAGCGCCAGGCTTTGGTGATCGTCGTAAAGCGATGTTACAAGATATCGCGATCTTAACTGCTGGTACCGTGATTTCTGAAGAAATCGGTATGGAATTAGAAAAAGCGACCTTAGAAGATCTTGGTCAAGCGAAACGTGTGGTGATCAACAAAGACAACACGACGATTATCGATGGTATCGGTGATGAAGCACAAATCCAAGGTCGTGTGGCACAAATCCGTCAACAAATCGAAGAATCCACCTCTGATTACGATAAAGAAAAACTACAAGAGCGCGTAGCTAAACTCGCTGGTGGTGTAGCCGTCATCAAAGTTGGTGCGGCAACAGAAGTAGAAATGAAAGAGAAAAAAGCGCGTGTAGAAGATGCGTTACATGCAACACGTGCGGCGGTTGAAGAAGGGATTGTAGCAGGGGGCGGTGTTGCCTTAATCCGTGCCGCAAGCAAAGTCGCAGGTCTTCAAGGTGATAATGAAGAACAAAATGTAGGTATCAAATTAGCCTTACGTGCGATGGAAGCGCCATTACGTCAAATCGTCGCTAACGCGGGTGAAGAAGCCTCTGTCGTTGCAAGTGCGGTGAAAAATGGTGAAGGTAACTTCGGTTATAACGCAGGAACAGAACAATACGGCGATATGATCGAAATGGGTATCTTAGACCCAACTAAAGTGACCCGTTCTGCCTTACAATTCGCTGCCTCGGTTGCCGGTTTAATGATCACGACGGAATGTATGGTCACTGACCTACCGAAAGAGGATAAAGCTGATTTAGGTGCTGCTGGTATGGGCGGTATGGGTGGCATGGGCGGAATGATGTAATTTCCTCCCCTTTCACACATGAAAAAAGGATTGGGTGTAACGCTCAATCCTTTTTTATTCGCTAAATTCGATATATTATATTTTATATAATGATTATGTTATAGTTATCCCATTTTTAAGCAAAGGAGATAACTATGAAAAAATTCATTCTGCTTTCAAGCTTACTCACTGCTGCCTTTGCAGCACAAGCTGCGAATCTTTACCTCTATGCCGGCGCAGGATTAAAAGATCCCGTTGAACAGATTGTCAAACAATTTGAAAAAGAAACAGGCCATAAGGTTACCATTGAATACGCTGGTTCAGGGCAATTACTGGCACGCTATAATACCGTAAAAACAGGCGATCTCTATTTACCCGGTTCAAGTGATTATGTGGAAAAACTGGAAAAAAACGGTGAAGTGAAAGAATCCGCTCCCCTCGTGCGTCATATTCCCGTCATGGCGATTCGTAAAGAAAAAAGCTCGGGCATTGATTCCTTTAAAGCGCTAGCCGAAAGCAATCTACGCTTAGGTATTGGTGACAGCAAAGCCATGGCGCTCGGTAAAGGTGCCGAAGACATGCTTGCGTTATCGGGTTATCAAACTCAATTACATGACAAAATTGTTGTCAAAGCGGCGACGGTCAAACAATTGATGCTCTATTTATTAAATGGGGATGTGGATGCTGCTGTCGTTGGGCGTGCTGGTGCGTGGAAAGTCCGTGATAAATTGGCGATATTGCCGAACCCAGTAGGGACGCCAGAAGAAAAAGTGACTATTGCGCTCTTGAGCTCAAGCAAACATCCACAAGAGGCTAAACAATTGCTCGATTTTTTTAAATCAGAACAAGGTGTGAAATATTTTGTCGATGAAGGCTTCTTACCTATTAAATAAAAGTCTGAGTTTAAAGCTTGCACTGTTCCCTTTAATGCTTTTATGCCTTGTCGTTATTGGATCAGTGCTTGCCCTGATCAGCCAGCTCAATTTTTCCTTTTTCCTGCTCGTATTGACTGATCCTGAACTGCATTTTGCGTTAGGAATGTCTCTTGGTACATCCCTCCTGTCTTTACTGCTCGCAATTTTCATCGCTATCCCATCTGCATGGGTCATGAGCCAAGTGCGGTTACCTTTGCAGAAATTGATTGATACATTTCTTGATTTACCGATGGTCCTCCCCCCTTTGGTTACTGGGTTAAGTCTCCTACTCCTGTTTAATTCGCAAGGTATCTTAAGCCAGTTGATTCCCCTCATCAGTCAATGGATATTCAGCCCACTTGGCATTATTGTGGCACAAACCTATATCGCCTGTTCGATTTTGCTCCGTAATGCACGAGGTAGTTTTTCTGCTTTAGACCCCGGATATCGGCTTGCGGCTTACAATTTAGGTTTATCCCCCCTTCAAACCTTATTCAAAGTAGAACTGCCCATGTGTTGGAAGCCATTACTTTGCGGTGCAATTTTAGCGTGGTCACGAGCAATGGGGGAATTTGGTGCAACCTTGATGCTCGCAGGTGCTACGCGGTTTAAAACGGAAACCTTACCCATGGCCGTTTATTTGAACATTGCCAGCGGTGATTTCGAAATCGCCGTAGGTGCATCGCTATGGTTGTTATTTATTGCCAGTTGTCTACTGTTAGTCTTACGTACACTCAATAGGAATATTTAAGATGCTCAAGATTAACAATTTATCGGTGGGGATTTTACGTAATATTAATTTGCGGGTTAGTAAAGGAGAATGTGTCGCTATCGTAGGGCAATCTGGCAGTGGTAAAACGACCCTACTCAATAGCATTGCAGGGTATCTTGATTATCAAGGGACGATTACATTAGACCAGCAATCCATTGATAAACTCGCCCCATGGCAACGGCAGTGTCGCTATCTTAATCAGCGTTTGTATTTATTTCCGCATAAAACCCTATCTGGCAATTTACACTTAGCCAATCCAAAAGCAGATCGAGAAGTACAACAAAGATTATTACGCCAACTCAACATCGCCCATTTACTTGATCGTTATCCGAATCAACTCTCTGGTGGTGAACAACAGCGCGCGGCGCTTGCGCGCGCATTAATCTATCCCCCTGATTTATTATTACTTGATGAACCGTTTTCCTCATTAGACTGGGCAACCAAACAACCTATTTGGGTAATCTTAAAGGACTTAATGCAGTCATATCACATGACCACCTTATTAGTCACACACGACCCGAAAGAAGCCGATTATCTCTCTCATCGGCAAATTCGATTACACCAAGGACAACTTATTTAATTGATAAGGACAGTACTATGCTTTATTTTTCAGACAACGAACTCGACGCCTTTTTATTAGAAGATATCTATCGCGGTGATCTCACGACTCATTCGCTCGGATTAGATAATGTCCCGGCTAGAATGATCTTTAAACGTAAAAATGCCGGCATCGTGGCGGGAATCAGTATTGCAGAAAAATTGCTACGGAAACTGGCTATTGAACCTCATGTATTTGTCAACGAAGGCGATACTGTTGCGGCAGGTAGCCTATTATTAACCGCTCAAGCCCGTGCTGATAAATTACATCAAGCTTGGAAAGTGGTTCAATTAGTGTTGGAATGGTCTTGCGGGGTTGCACAATACACTGCGGAGATGATTGCTAATGCCAAAGCCATTAATCCAAATGCCATTGTGGCTTGTACTCGAAAAAGTATCCCCAATACGCGCAAATTAGCCACGAATGCGGTCTTAGCAGCGGGTGGACATATTCACCGCCAAGGACTGAGCGAAACCTTATTGGTATTTACCAATCATCGTAATCTCCTCGCCGATCCCGAAGATTGGCAAGGCATCGTGACGCGACTTAAACAACAAGCGCCTGAAAATAAAATTACCTTGGAAGCCGATAACTTAGTGCAATTTGAGCAAATGTTAACGGCTGAGCCTGATATTATTCAATTAGATAAATTCACACCGGAACAAGTCAAACACGCCTTGCATGTATTAGCGTTAACCAATAAAAAGATTACCTTATCTGTGGCCGGCGGTGTGAATAAAAATAATGTGGCGGAGTATGCTAAATTGGGGATTCAACTGTTCATTACCTCAGCACCTTATTATGCACCACCAGAAGATATTAAAGTGATTATCGAAAAACAGGCATAAACAAGCGCACAAAAAATGGCACCTAAGGAATACTTAGGCGCCATCATATCGTTTATTGACGAAGAGGTACGCAATACCGCCTCGTTTAAACTCAGCTTAACTTACTTTTGACGCTCACGTCTTTCTCTACGTGGACGATCGCTAAACGTGCGTGGGCCTTTTTCTTTAAATTTACGATCTTCACGACCAAAACGTGGTTCATCACCACGGCCTTTACGTTTTCCGCCACGACGATCCGCAAAATCATCGCGATCACGACTTGAACCGGCATGAGAGGCGCCAACAAATGACATCTGCATTGGTTTATTCATCACGCGTGTTTTCGCAAATACACCTAATAATTCTTTCGGCATACCTTGTGGTAATTCAATCGTGGTGTAATCATCATATAATTTAATATGACCAATATAACGACTATTGATATCACCTTCATTGGCAATCGCACCCACAATATGGCGAACTTCCGCGCCATCTAAACGGCCCACTTCAATACGATATAAATCCATGGCTTGTGGTGTGCCATAACCACGACGCTCCGCTGAACGTGGATTTTCACGCCCACCACGTTCACGACGGTCACTACGATCAGCGCGTGAAGTTTTACGATCGATAATCGGATCAGCCGGTAAAATTAATTTCTGTTTACCTTGCAATAACATCAACATCGCTGCCGCAATATCTTCCTGATCTTGATCCGCTGTAAACATATCTTCTAGCAAGCTACGATAAAGTCCTAGATCATGATGCTCTAACTGCACCGTAATTTTAGCCTTAAATTTTTCACGACGGCAAGCTTGTAATACCTCGTGATTTGGCACTTCCACTTCCGTAATTGGCTTTTTAGTTAAATGCTCAATATTACGTAGTAAACGGCGCTCTCTTGGTTCAACGAATAATAACGCTCGACCAGTACGTCCTGCGCGCCCGGTGCGACCAATACGGTGAACATAAGACTCGGCATCTAATGGAATATCATAGTTCACCACCAAACTAATGCGCTCAACATCTAAACCACGTGCGGCCACATCGGTCGCAACTAAAATATCTAAACTGCCATTTCTTAGACGATCGAGAGTCTGCTCACGTAATTGTTGGGTCATATCCCCATTTAATGCTGCCGCACGGAAACCATGCTTTTCTAACAATTCGGTGACATCCAGTGTGCCTGTTTTGGTGCGGGTAAAAATAATGGCTGCATCAAATTTTTCCACTTCTAAGAAACGCAATAACGCATCATTTTTACGGAAACCATGCACATACCAACAACTCTGTGTAATATCTGGATTTGTGGTCTGGGTAGATTTAATCTTGATCTCTTTTGGATCTTTCATAAAACGCTTAGTAATACGACGAATTGGCTCAGGCATTGTCGCGGAGAAAAGTGCGGTTTGATGTTGTTCTGGTAATTCCGCCATCACCGTTTCTACATCGTCAATAAAGCCCATACGTAGCATTTCATCTGCTTCATCTAATACTATAAAACGTAAGTTAGACAAATCTAAGGTACCACGACGAATATGATCTAAAATACGACCCGGTGTGCCCACAACCACTTGCGCACCTTGACGTAAAGCGCGTAATTGAATGTCATAACGTTGTCCACCATAAAGGGTAACGATGTTGGTGTTTTTGGCATATTTGCAGAACTGCTCACAGGCATCCGCCACTTGAATCGCTAATTCACGGGTTGGTGCCATTACCAACATTTGTGGATATTTTTTCTCTAAGTCAATTTGTGCCAATAAAGGAAGAGAGAAAGCGGCCGTTTTACCGCTCCCTGTTTGCGCCATGCCTAATACATCATACCCATTTAACAGGTTTGGAATACAATTTTGTTGGATTGGAGAAGGGGTTTCAAAGCCTAAGTCAGAGACGGCACGAAGAAGAAATTCAGGCAAGCCTAAATCATTGAAAGTCATTGTTGTTTCAGTCATTAAAATACTCGAATATAAAAAAAAGAAATGCTCACTATGCAGGTGAGCTAGTGTAATCAATGTTGCGCGTTTTCACGTTTTACAACAGCCTATGGCATAAAGCATGCCACTATGGTTTTGAACTTTGCTTCAATTTCAAGAGTTCAAACAGCGCAAAACGATACTCAACAAAGTTATACACTTGGTTTGCGATGGCCAGTTTAAAGAGCGTTTCCGCCTCATTAAGTTGACCTAAATTGAGTTTTAGTTTTGCTAAATAAAAATAGGTTTCAGTTAAAATTTCTGCATATGTTGCACGATTGCTTTGGGCAAATTGCTGGACTTGAGCAAACAACGCATTAACTGATAAATTTCCCAAATAATATTGGACTAAATAGGTACCCCAATATTCATCAGAAAGCCCCTTTGCTCGTTGAGCAAGATTATGCTTAGCTTCCTGTGGTTTATGCTTTAATTCATTTAAATAAAGCCATAAAGTGCGGTATGGATCTGATTTATCTGCCTGATAAAATTGAAGAAAATCCCGCTGAGCCAATTCATAACGTCCAACGTAATAAAAATTTAGCCCTCGATTTAGGAATGCATACTCATATTGAGGATCAAGTTCAAACAGCACATTAAAAATATCCAACGATGTACTGTAATCTTCCTCTAATAATAAATATAAACCTAAATAATTAAACGCTGCAGCCAATTTCGGATACAACGCCAATGTTTGGTCAAAATCATAACGTGCTAGTGCCCATAATCCTAAGCTATCGTACAAGACGCCTCGCTCAAAATGCAAAATCGCACGTTCTTCTTTTTTTAACCCTTTAATAAGTAACAATTCGCTAATGTGGGCAATCATCACTTCATGTTCAATATGCTCATTCGGATGCTGCTCTGCTAGCATGACTTTTTCTTTTGAAAGAAAAATAGGCTCATTATTTACACAAGCTGTTAAACAACATACCCAGAATGGGAATAGCAGCAAGCCTCTTAGCCACGGATGAAGTTGCTTCATTTCGCTTAGCCTTAAAGCACAAACTGTACTTATTAACTCTACCTCAACACCATAGCCCTTATCATAATAAGGGCTATGGTATTTTGATTACGCTTGTTCTTCTGCTACGACGTCTGTAACAACAGAATCAACGTGATCTTGTTTTGGTGCAATGTCTTTCATGGTTAAACGGATACGACCTTGACGATCGATCTCTACCACTTTCACTGTCACCTCTTGACCCACCGAAAGGTAATCACTCACTTTCTCAACACGCTCTTCTGCAATTTGAGAAATATGAACTAAGCCTTCTTTATTGCCTACGATAGACACAAAGGCCCCAAAATCGGCTAAACGGGTTACTTTACCTTTATAAACCGCGCCAGCTTCCACTTCTGCGGTAATGTCTTCAATACGCGCCATCACCTCTTTCGCGGAATTGCCATCAACGGCGGCAATTTTTACCGTACCATCATCATCGATATCAATTGAGGTGCCGGTTTCTTCGGTTAAGGCACGAATGGTGGCACCACCTTTGCCGATCACATCTTTAATTTTCTTCGGATCAATTTTCATCGTGTAAATACGTGGGGCAAAATCAGAAATATCTGCACGCGGTGCTGGGATGGCTTGTTCCATCACACCTAAAATGTGTAAACGGGCACTTTTCGCTTGGTTTAACGCAATTTGCATGATTTCTGCGGTAATCCCTTCAATTTTGATATCCATTTGCAATGCGGTCACACCCGTACGTGTGCCCGCCACTTTGAAGTCCATATCACCTAAGTGATCTTCATCACCTAAGATATCTGAAAGTACGACAAATTTTTCATCTTCTTTGACTAAGCCCATTGCAATACCCGCAACAGCCGCTTTGATTGGTACACCCGCATCCATTAAGGCTAACGACGCACCACACACCGATGCCATAGAAGAAGAACCATTTGATTCAGTGATTTCTGAAACAACACGCACCACATATGGGAACTCAGCCAAGGTTGGCATCACTGCGGCCACACCGCGTTTGGCTAAACGACCATGACCAATTTCACGACGTTTTGGTGAGCCGATCATGCCAGTTTCACCCACAGAATAAGGCGGGAAGTTATAATGGAATAAGAAGTGATCTGAACGCTCACCCGTTAATTCATCAATAATTTGTGCATCACGCTCTGTACCTAAAGTTGCAACCGCTAACGCCTGTGTTTCACCACGGGTGAAAATCGCTGAACCATGTGTGCGAGGTAAAACACCCGTACAAATATCTAAGGCACGAACCGTATCGACGGTACGACCATCAATACGTGGTTCACCGGCAATAATACGGCTACGAACAATTTGGCTTTCAAGTGCGGTGAAAATATCAATAATTTTTCCTTCGCTGATTTCTTCGCCTTCTGCACTTTCTGCGGTGATTTGTGCAATCACATCGGCTTTAATCGCATCAATTTGCTCATAACGTGCTTGTTTTTCAGTGATACGATAGGCTTCGCCTAAACGCGTTTCTGCAATCGCTTTCACTTTTTCAATTAACACAGTATTTGGTTCAGGTGCCACCCAATCCCAACGCGGTTTGCCGGCTTCTGCGGTAAATTCTTTGATCGCCTCAATCACCACTTGTTGTTGCTGATGACCAAAGACCACCGCAGCTAACATTTGTTCTTCGGTTAATACATCGGCTTCAGATTCAACCATTAACACGGCTTTATCAGTTCCTGCCACCACTAAGTCTAAACGACTTTGTTTTTGCTCATTCATGGTTGGGTTTAGGACAAATTGATTATCAATAAAACCAACGCGAGCTGCGCCGATAGGACCATTAAATGGTACACCTGATAAAGAAAGTGCCGCGGATGCACCGATCATTGCCACTAAATCTGGACAAATTTGTGGGTTCACCGACACCACTGTCGCCACAATTTGGATTTCGTTATAAAAACCTTCTGGGAAAAGTGGGCGAATTGGACGGTCGATTAGACGTGCGATTAAGGTTTCACCTTCAGAAGGACGTCCTTCACGTTTGAAAAAGCCACCAGGGATACGACCAGCAGCATAAGTACGCTCTTGATAATTAACGGTTAATGGAAAGAAATCTTGACCTTCTTTCACTTCTTTTTTGGCGACCACCGTAACAAAAACGGTGGTGTCATCCATACTTGCCATCACTGCAGCGGTCGCTTGACGTGCAATCGCCCCCGTTTCTAAAGTGACAGTATGTTGACCATATTTAAATTGTTTAACAATTGGATTCACGAGAATGTTCCTTTTAAAGTCGTTAATCAAATCAGACTGCTGATTAACTTGTGAATAAAAAATGGCTCTATTTTCCAATTGCGACTAGCAAAAATAATCTCACGTTCAACCGCACTTTTGCGGTTCAGTCTTGCTTTTTAATCGTGGCTGTAAGATCACTTTTGATAGCCGCACGCGTTAATACAGAAAATAAAGCTCGGCTATTATACAGGCTTTAATGCAGGATTGGTAATTTATTTTCAAACTAAACAAAGAATAAGCTTTAAAAACGGAATTAAAGACTTAGAAGATGAATTGGTGGAGATAATCGGGATCGAACCGACGACCTCTTGCATGCCATGCAAGCGCTCTCCCAACTGAGCTATATCCCCACATCAGAAATGTCGTGGCGGTAATAATAAATTCCGCCACACAAACTGTCAACCTCAAATTGCTGATATTTAAACAGCAGCCTAAATATTAAGCACTTTGACTTTTGATAAAATCAATCGCTTTCTGAATACGTGCGAGAGTACGTGCTTTACCAATACCCACTAACGTCACATCCATTGAAGGCGATTGCCCAGAACCTGTCACCGCCACACGTAATGGCATCCCCACTTTGCCCATACCGAGATCTAGCTCTACGGCTGTTTGCTCAATGGCTTGATGGGTACTTTCTAAGTCCCAGCTGTCAAGTGCGGTCAATTTTTCTTTGATTTTCTCAAGTGGTACAATCGCAGCGACTTTAAAATGTTTTTTCACTGCTGCTTCATCAAAGTGGTCAAATTCTTCAAAGAAATAACGGCTTGCGGCAGCCATTTCTTTGAGTGTCTTACAACGTTCAGCCAACATTTTTACGATGTCTTCTAAAGCCGGGCCATTTGAGGTATCAATGCCTTGATCTTGGTAATGCCATGCTAAATGTTTCGCCACATACGCTGGTGGTAATTCACGAATATAATGATGATTTAACCACAGTAATTTTTCAGTATTAAACGCACTCGCCGATTTACTCACGCTTTCAAGTTCAAATAACTTGATCATTTCCTCTACGGAAAAAATTTCTTGATCGCCATGTCCCCAACCTAAACGCACTAAATAATTTAATAAGGCTTCAGGTAAATAACCATCATCACGGTATTGCATTACGCTGACTGCCCCATGACGTTTGGATAATTTTTGTCCATCATCACCTAAAATCATCGACACATGGGCGTAAGTGGGAATCGGTGCACCTAACGCTTTTAAAATATTAATTTGACGTGGCGTATTGTTAATATGATCTTCACCACGCACCACATGCGTGATGCCCATATCCCAGTCATCCACTACCACACAGAAATTATAGGTTGGTGAGCCATCGGTACGGCGAATAATCAAGTCATCTAATTCGGCATTACTGATTTCAATGCGTCCACGTACCGCATCTTCAAACACAACGGAACCCTCTGTTGGATTTTTGAAACGCACCACATGCGGTTGTTCTGGCGAGTGCTTATGATCACCTAAACAATGACGATCATAACGTGGTTTTTGCTTATTCTGTTCTTGCGCGTGACGTAAATCGTCTAAGCGTTCTTTTGAACAATAACAACGATAGGCAAGCCCTTGTTCGATCATTTGATCAATCACTTGGTTATAACGGTCAAAGCGTTTGGTCTGAAAATAAGGTCCATGTTCCCAAGCTAAATTAAGCCATTCCATCCCTGCTAAAATAGCGGCAGTCGCTTCTGGTGTTGAGCGTTCTAAATCGGTATCTTCAATACGTAAAACAAATTCACCTTGGTGGTGCTTTGCATAGAGCCAAGAATAAAGTGCTGTTCTGGCGCCACCTACGTGTAAATAGCCCGTTGGACTTGGCGCAAAACGAGTACGCACTTTTACGTTAGGGTCTAAATCAAATAATGCTTCTGCTTTCATGTTATAACCTTTTCTCTTACCTTTATTTCATCGAAAAATTTGCGCCATATTGTACTATGAGTTTCCATAATTCCGAATAAAAAATGTGACATTATGCCTACTTTTAAAACAATTAATGCTTTTTTTGTAAAAACTTGTTGACTGAATAGAACTAATAATTATAATGCCACCTCACAACATTTGGGCGATTAGCTCAGTTGGGAGAGCACCTCCCTTACAAGGAGGGGGTCACTGGTTCGAGACCGGTATCGCCCACCACTTTTCAACAAAGTGTCCAATGTTGTGACAGAATTTTATGCGGGCGATTAGCTCAGTTGGGAGAGCACCTCCCTTACAAGGAGGGGGTCACTGGTTCGAGACCGGTATCGCCCACCACGTTTATGTGTACCACTTCATAAAATTCTTCCCAGATTTTAAGTCTCAAGTGGGCGATTAGCTCAGTTGGGAGAGCACCTCCCTTACAAGGAGGGGGTCACTGGTTCGAGACCGGTATCGCCCACCACTTAGACTTGAAATCACGCTTCATTACTTTGTCCGCTTTTCGTATTACAAGGGCAAAATCTGAAGGGCGATTAGCTCAGTTGGGAGAGCACCTCCCTTACAAGGAGGGGGTCACTGGTTCGAGACCGGTATCGCCCACCACTTCTTCACGAAAAATCTTTTTGCATTTCATACAAGGCTTTTGTTCTTTCTTACATAAAATGATAAAGTATCGAAAATTTATCTCTTTTAAAGAAAACGGACTTTTGTCATGTATAAACCTGTTAAAAACAAACACCTTATTTTGATAACCAATGGGATGACACGCCTACTCGGCAACATCGTTAAAACCCTAAGTTATCCTTTTCATGCATTATTGCCCCAAAAGCGTTTCACTATTCCTGAATTTAGCCCGGCTAAACGCCAATCGCATAAAAAAACCAACATTAATCGTGTGATTTGGCAAACCAATTACAGCAATAAAGTTACTTTGCCGGTTTACTGTAATTATCTCTTTAACCGTTTATTATCGTTAAGTTACGATTATCGCTATGTCAGTACGGAAGCCCGTGCAGAATATATCAAGGCAAACGCAGATGAACGCACTTTTAATGCTTATAGCAAACTGACTGACGGTGCCGCCCAAGCGGATTTCTGGCGGATTTTCACCTTATATCATGAAGGCGGAATTTATATGGATATTGACGGACATTTAGTGTGGTGTCTTGACAGCATCATTGATGAAGAAGATAACGAAGTCGTTATTTCGCGCCGTGGTCGTTATACCAATTTCTTTTTAGCCAGTGCCAAAGGCAATCCTTTCTTAAAAGACACGCTGGAAATCATTATTAGCAACATTGAACAAAAACGGATTGAGGGCGGTGTATTTTGCTTAACAGGTCCCGAAACTCTGATTAAAGCGTTAGAAAATAAAGAGGTTAACTCGCGTGTAGATAAACTCACTTGCTCGCAAGGGACTTTTACCAACGAATATTTTCAGTATATGGATAAAAAACGCGGTAAATGGATTCATGCGAAAAATGAAGATTTACTCAAATAAAACGACATTATGTCTGAATGCATAAAAAGTGCGGTCTGTTTTGAAAATTTTTTACAACAGACCGCACTTTTTCCTTCCTCTGCTGAAACCCCTTAAGCACAAAAATGCCAAATCATCTTCTTCAGTAACGCACGGGTTGGTTCAATAAACTCAGCAGCTAAAAACTCATCAGGTTGATGTGCCTGCTCAATGGAGCCGGGACCAAGCACTAAAGTGGGACAAAGTTGCTGAATAAACGGTGCTTCAGTGCAATAATTTACCACCTCGCATTTTTCACCAAGTAGTTTCTCCACCACCTGTACTACTTGTGCCGAATGTTCGCATTCATAACCGGGAATCGGTTCATGCAATGCACGTAAAGCAATACGATCCCCCCACTTTTCAAACATCGGGGCTAATTTTGCTTGTAACATTTCATCCAAATCCGTTAAACGTAAATTGGGCAAAGGACGAATATCAAAATGCAATTCGCAACAGGCACAAATCCGATTCACCGCATCACCACCAAAAATCGCCCCAAAATTCAGCGTTGGGTAAGGGATATCAAACGCAGTATGATGATATTTTTGGCGTAATTCATCGCGCATCTGCATTAAATACCCCGTTGCCTCATGCATTAATTCAATCGCATTAATCCCCTTACTTGGGTCACTTGAATGCCCACTTTTTCCTGTGATTCTTAATGCCTCCCCAACATGTCCTTTATGGGCGCGAATGGGTTTCAAAGCGGTCGGTTCACCGATAATGGCACAATCGGGGCGTATATGACAGTGGTGAATAAAGGTTCTCGCCCCTAACATGGTGGTTTCTTCATCCGCCGTTGCCAAAATACGCAAGGGTTTGGTTAATGTTGTTAAATCTAATTGGCTAACCGCATCAACAACAAACGCAAAGAACCCTTTCATATCCGCTGTGCCTAAGCCATAAAACTTACCGTCTTTTTCGGTGAGTTTGAACGGATCAAATTGCCAGCGTCCTTCATCAAAAGGGACCGTATCCGTGTGCCCCGCAAGCAATAATCCGCCCTCACCTTCCCCATAGGTGGCTAATAAATTAAATTTATGACGACTCCCCTCTACCGCAATGATGTCTGTGTTAAAACCAAGGGAAGCGAGCCAACTCGCTAACAGTTCAATTAACGCACGGTTAGACTGATCAAAACTCGGCTCAATGCTGCTGATCGTTGGTGACGCGATCAGTGCGGAATACATTTGCAAAAAAGAAGGCGTTTTTTTCATCATTTTTTCTCTTGATAGACAGAAAGCCATTGCCTTTTAAATATTTATGCATAATAATAGCATAATTAATCATTTAATAAATTTATCTTATTATAAGGCACAACACAATATGCAAAAAGCAATTATCATTGGTGCAAGTGGTTACACCGGGGCGGAACTTGCTCGTATTTTAATCAAACACCCCGAGTTTGCGCTAACTGGGCTGTACGTCTCTCGCCAAAGCCAAGATGCCAATAAATGCATAAGTGACATTTATCCACAACTCAAGTGTGTTGTGGATTTACCTTTACAGCCACTCCCGGAGCAATTAAGTTCCCTCGCACAACAAGTCGATCTCGTGTTCCTCGCCACAGCCCATGAAGTCAGTCATGATCTTGCACCTGTTTTTTTACAACATCAATGCAAAGTCTTTGACTTATCAGGTGCATTTCGTGTGAATAATGCTGAATTTTATACCACATTTTATGGTTTTGAACATCAACATCCTGCACTGTTAACACAGGCTGTATATGGCTTAGCAGAATGGAATGCGGAAAAAATCACACAAACGGATTTAGTTGCAGTCGCGGGCTGTTATCCAACCGTTTCTCAACTCAGTCTGAAACCACTCATCGAACAAAACTTATTAGATTTAAGCCAATTACCCGTGATAAATGCGGTCAGCGGAGTCAGTGGTGCGGGTCGCAAAGCGACTTTAACGAACAGTTTTTGTGAAGTCAGCTTAAACGCTTACGGTGTCTTCAACCACCGTCACCAACCTGAAATCGCCACACATTTAGGCACAGAAGTGATTTTCACCCCCCATTTAGGCAACTTCAAACGTGGTATTTTAGCCACCATTACCGCCAAATTAAAAACAGGCGTAAATGATGAGCATATTCGTTCGGCCTATCATCACGCCTATGCCAATAAACCCCTAGTCCGTGTCTATGAACAAGGTTTACCAAGTATCAAAGCCGTCGAATTTACCCCTTATTGTGATATTGGTTTTGCAACTAAAAATGGCCATATCATTATTATCGGTGCGGAAGATAACTTATTAAAAGGTGCCGCAGCGCAAGCGGTACAATGTGCGAATATCCGTTATGGTTTGACTGAAACATTAGGATTACTTTAAATGAAACCCTTAGTTATTAAATTAGGCGGTGTCTTACTGGATACGCCTGCAGCAATGGAAAATTTATTCATCGCGTTAGCCAATTACCAGCAAAACTTCGATCGACCTTTAGTGATCGTGCATGGTGGCGGTTGTATTGTGGATGAACTGATGCAACGTTTACATTTACCGGTACAAAAGAAAAATGGCTTACGTGTCACACCAAGCGATCAAATTGATATTATCACTGGCGCATTAGCAGGCATTGCCAATAAAACCTTGGTGGCACAGGCCGCTAAATTCCATTTAAACCCTGTTGGGCTATGTTTAGCTGACGGCAATTTAACTCAAGCCACCCAACTTGATCCAGAACTGGGACACGTGGCGACCGTTTTACCAAAAAATCCCGCGTTATTAAACAATTTGCTTGGCGAAGCATTCTTGCCTATTATTAGTTCAATTGCAGTAGATAACCAAGGCTTATTAATGAATGTGAATGCGGATCAAGCCGCCACAGCAATTGCCGCATTAATCGAGGCAGATTTAGTCATGTTATCTGATGTTGATGGCGTATTAGACGCCAATAAACAGCGCTTACCTGAATTAAATGGCACACAAATTGAACAATTAATTAAAGATAACGTCATCACCGATGGCATGATTGTCAAGGTCAATGCGGCATTAGATGCCGCAAAAATTTTAAATCAGGGCGTTGATATCGCGAACTGGAAATACCCGGAAAAACTCACCGCACTTTTTGCAGGTGAAATCATTGGCACAAGAATTAAACCATAAAAATAAGAGGATGTTATGGCACTTTGGGGTGGACGTTTTACACAAGCAGCAGATAAACGTTTTAAAGATTTTAATGACTCATTACGTTTCGATTACCGTTTAGCAGAACAAGATATCGAAGGTTCTATTGGCTGGTCAAAAGCTTTAGTCAGCGTTGGGGTATTAACAGCACAAGAACAGCAACAGTTAGACGTTGCCCTCAATGAACTTCTCATTGAAGTGCGCGCCAATCCACAAGCAATTTTGCAAGATGATGCGGAAGATATCCATAGTTGGGTCGAAAGTAAACTAATTGATAAAGTCGGCAATCTAGGCAAAAAATTACACACCGGGCGTAGTCGTAACGATCAGGTCGCCTTGGATATCAAAATGTGGTGTAAACAACGGGTGATTGAACTGCAATCCTCGCTCCATGCCTTACAATGCAAATTAGTGGAAACCGCCGAAAACAACCAACATGCGGTGATGCCGGGCTACACGCATTTACAACGCGCCCAGCCGATTACCTTTGCCCATTGGTGCATGGCTTATGTAGAAATGCTTGATCGTGATTATTCCCGTTTAGCCGATGCTTACCAACGGATGAATAGCTGTCCATTGGGTAGTGGTGCGCTCGCTGGCACCGCTTATGCTATCGACCGTGAACAATTAGCCTTAGATCTCGGCTTTGATGTTGCCACACGTAACAGCTTAGACAGTGTGTCAGATCGTGATCATATTGTCGAGTTACTGTCCACCGCCTCATTAAGCATGGCGCATCTTTCACGTTTTGCCGAAGATATGATCATTTTTAACAGTGGCGAATCCAATTTTGTCGAGTTGTCTGATCGTGTCACCTCTGGTTCTTCCCTGATGCCACAGAAAAAGAATCCCGATGCTTGTGAGTTAATTCGTGGTAAGGCCGGCCGTGTCATGGGCGCATTAACCGGTATGCTAATGACCTTAAAAGGCTTGCCGCTTGCTTATAACAAAGATATGCAGGAAGACAAAGAAGGCATTTTCGACGCCCTAGATACGTGGCAGGATTGTATTGACATGGCCACCCTGGTGTTAGACGGCATTCAAGTGAATGTAGCGCGCACCAAAGAAGCCGCCTTAAAAGGTTATTCGAATGCCACCGAATTGGCGGATTATTTAGTCGCCAAAGGCGTGCCATTCCGTGACTCTCACCATATTGTGGGCGAAACAGTCGTGTATGCGATTCAACAACATAAAGCCCTTGAGGCGCTCAGTATTACCGAATTTAAACAGTTTAGTGATGTTGTGGAAGAGGATGTGTATCCGATCTTATCTTTACAATCTTGCTTAGACAAACGCTGTGCCAAAGGTGGCGTCTCTCCACTTCGCATTGCTGAGGCTATCGCTGAAGCGAAAGCAAGACTCCGTTAATCCAAGCAACAAAAAACGCAATCCTACGATTGCGTTTTTTATACTGTATTTAGGCTTGTACACCTAAATTGCCAATTTTAATCCCCAAAAATCCCATACTCACTGGGTCGAGATAATCACCAAGGAATTTGAAAAGTTCAGTTAAATCGGTAAACGTGCGGTTAATTTTGACTTGATCTTCCACTTTTCTTGTAAATTCATAAGCAATATTCGAGCCATTAATATGGGCAACTAAGGTGATATAGATAGTTTCAAAAAAGTGGCTATGTGCCCCTTCCTCGCCGGGATCACTGATTCTCACATTCCAATTATTACTAAAAAGGACTTCCGTTTGCACAGTCATAAATTTACCTCGCTGAGTTTAAATGAGTTGCATTGTTGTAAAACCTAGTTAAGAAAAACCCGATTATAAAATCTTTCAAATCAAAAATTTTATAATCGGGCTTTTCGATATATTTCCCTGCGTGTTTGGCTTTACGTTGATAACTGCCTTTTCCTTTCCGTTTTTTCTCAATACGCTGACGGAATAACGGATCATGTAATAATGCACAAATCGCATTATCGCGAATGATGCCACGGCAGTGCTGGTAAGGTTGTGCACTGAGTGACTGTTTTTGCTTCTTAGTCATCTTTTTCCTCATAGGTTGTGATAAAAAATAGCCCATTTGTAGTAAACAAACGGGCGTCATTATAAAACGAAATTACAAAATCTCAAGTACCGATTCAGGCGGGCGACCAATTTTTGCTTTTTCACCATGAATGACGATCGGCCGTTCCAATAAACTACCGTGTACGACGAGCGCCTCGAGTAATTGCTGTTCACTCACTTCTGGTTTATCTAACCCCAAATTATGATAAAGTTCATCTTTAGTGCGCATCATGTCTCGAAAACTGGTGACACCTAATTTTTGCGCAATCTGCTGTAATTGTGAGGCAGAGAAGGGGTGTTCTAAATACAGCACCACGTTCGGTTGATATTGCTTCGCTTCAAGTAATGCTAGTGTCTCACGGCTTTTAGAACAACGTGGATTATGATAAATAGTCACGCTCATAGAATTTCCTCGCTTAATAATATGATCTTATTAGATTTTACCTTATAATCGCTCAAAATGCTTAAATGAAGGATATCTTATGATCGAAATGTTGAAAAACTGGTATAACAACCGTTTCAGTGACCCACAAGCAATGGGGTTGTTTGCCATCTTACTCTTTGGTTTTATATCCATTTATTTTTTTAGCAGCCTCATTGCCCCGCTCCTGATTGCTATTGTGTTAGCCTATTTATTGGAATGGCCCATCCGTTTTCTTACTGAACGACTCAAATTTCCACGCTTACTGGCTACCGGCATTGTTTTTGGTGGCTTTTTAGGGATTATTCTGATTATGGTGTTGGTGTTCATTCCAACCTTATGGAACCAAACTTTAAATTTATTAACCGACTTGCCACATATGTTCAATACGCTCAATGAGTGGCTACTTTCTCTGCCTGAGCATTACCCCGAATTAGTCGATTACCAAACGATTGATTCCGTATTAAATACCGTCCGAGCCAAAATTCTCGGTTTGGGTGAATCAGCGTTAAAATTCTCACTCACCTCACTATTAAGCCTTGTAACATTAGGGATCTATATGTTTCTTGTGCCGTTAATGGTGTTCTTTTTATTAAAAGATAAAACAGAATTAATGGATGGCGTGAGCCGTTTTCTTCCACGTAACCGTACCCTTGCCTCCAGTGTTTGGCAAGAAATGCAACAACAAATTGCCAATTATATCCGTGGTAAATTATTTGAAATTATTATTGTGACTGCGGTGACTTATGCAATTTTTGTCTTCTTTAACTTAAATTACTCATTACTGTTAGCCGTTGCAGTCGGCTTATCCGTACTCGTCCCCTATATTGGTGCGGTGTTGGTCACCATTCCGATTGCACTCGTTGCTGTCGCCCAATTTGGGATCAGTCCAACTTTTTGGTACCTGATTAGTGCTTATGTCATCAGTCAGATTTTAGATGGTAACTTATTAGTCCCCTTCCTGTTTTCAGAAGCCGTTAATTTACATCCATTAATCATCATTATTGCCGTATTAATTTTTGGTGGTTTATGGGGATTTTGGGGTGTTTTCTTCGCAATTCCCCTCGCGACTTTAGTTAAAGCCGTTGTGAACGCGTGGCCATCAACAGAACAAAATCCCCTTTGACGAATGAATGAAAAAAGACAGAAAAAAATACCGCACTTTTGTGCGGTATTTTTTATGCTTGAAATTAATGTGAACTGTTATCCGTTAACGGTTTTATGCTTTCATCAAATTCCGGTAAAGGTTTGTGTTCCGTCGCAATGTAGCTATAAATCACGGGCAACACAAATAAGGTGAATAATGTTCCAATAGCTAGACCTGAAACAATCACAATCCCAATACTAAAGCGCGATACGGCCCCTGCCCCAGACGCATATAAGAGCGGGATAAGACCTGCAATCATCGCTGCGGTAGTCATTAAAATCGGACGTAAACGCACTTTGGCCGCTTCAGTAATCGCTTCAATACGATTTTTGCCGTGATGCAGTTGTTCTTCTTTTGCAACTTCACACATTAAAATCCCGTGTTTGGTTATTAAGCCAACTAGCGTAATCAAACCCACCTGTGAGTAAATATTCAGACTGGTTCCTGGGATACGGAAGAAACCTAAGAAATTGAGCATTAATAGCGCCCCACTCACTGCCAGTGGCACCGAAATCATGATGACTAATGGATCACGAATTGACTCAAATTGAATCGCTAAAACTAAGAAAATAATGATAACAGCTAATACAAAGGTCACCGCTAAAGCATTACCTTCTTGGACCAACTGACGCGCTTCACCAGTAAAGTCATAATTATAGCCTTGTGGCAAATGCTCTTGCGCAGCGACTTTCAACCACTCAATCGCGTCCCCTGTACTTTTAGTCGGCAACGGTACGGCACTAATGACGGCTGAATTCAGCTGACTGAAACGTGGTAAAGAGGTCGGTTGTGATTCTAACGTCATAGTTAAGAAACTGCTTAATGGTACCGATTTGCCGTTACTTGCTGTCACATAATAGTTGTTTAAACTTTCTGGGGATAAACGCTCGCCCCGTTTCACTTGCATGATAATCCGGTAGGCACGCCCATCAATGTCCACACGCTCAATCGTTGCCGCAGACAAGAAACTGCCGAGGGTCGCACTAATTTGTTGCATAGTGACACCATAAGTACCGGCTTTTTCTTTATCCACTTTAATCCGCATCTGTGCGGTATCAAACTTCAGATCCAATGCAGTATAAACAAAGTGACCGGATTTTTTCATTTCCTGCAAGAAGTTTTCCGCAACATGAGCTAACTCTTTATAGTCACTGGCAGTACTGATCACAAAGCCGATCGGTGGACCTTGTTCCCCGGTATTAATTTCTGGGAAATTAAAGCCGGTCAATGCAACTTCTGGAATATGTGCGGCTTTTTTATTTAACTCCGCTAAAATCTCGGCTTGATTACGTGAGCGCGCTTTCCAATCTTTTAAGGTCACCACGCTAAATGATTGGTTGCTGCCCATTGCACCCGAAATGACCATTGAAAAATCCACTTCAGGCGTGTCTTTTAAAATCCGTTCGTAATCACGCATTGCTTCTTGCACGTAATCGACATTGACATTAGAAGGCGCACGACCAATCACCATGAATGCCCCTTTATCTTCTGCAGGGGTTAATTCACTCGCGAGACCATTAAACAAGAAAGGCAAGGTGGCAAAAATGACAACCGCAAAAGCCAACATACAACGACGGCTTGCCATCACCAGATTTAAAGCATAGTTATAGCCATGATTAATGGTAGTTAACATTTTCTCGATGCATTTTTCTAATTTACTTGGATCACTATGTGGTTTAAGTAACTTACTGCTCATCATCGGTGAAAGTGTTAACGCCACAATCCCAGAAATAAAGACCGCCCCTGCTAAAGTTAAGGCAAACTCTTTAAATAAAGAACCCGTGATCCCATCCATTAATGCCATTGGGGAATACACTGCCATAAGAGCAATCGTCATCGAAATCACGGGGACTGCAATTTCACGTGTACCAATAATGGCAGCACGGAAAGGTGTTTCACCTAATTTAATATGGCGATCCACATTCTCCAGTACCACAATCGCATCATCTACGACCAAGCCAATAGCCAAAATCAACGCTAGCAGAGTCATTAAATTAATCGAAAAATCAAATGCTTGCAGTAGCATAATGACCCCAATTAATGAAATGGGAATAGTAATGATCGGAATCAGGATAGCCCGTAATGAACCAATAAATAATGTGATCACCACTAAGACAATGATCGTGGCTTCTAAAATCGTTTTAATCACTTCATCAATTGAACTATTAATCGCGATGGTTGTGTCATACAAAATTTCGGCTTGCATACTGTCTGGCAAATTGCGTTTAATTTGCTCATATAATGGACGTACATTTTCCGCCACAACCAGTGGGTTGGCAGAAGAAGTCGGGTTAATGGCTAACACGACAGATTCAAAGCCATTTGCCACCGCTCTTGAACTATCGCTAGATTTATTTAATTCCACATCAGCAATATCGCGTAAACGCACTAATTTATCGCCTTTTGAAGAAATAATCAGATTCCCTAACTCTTCTACCGATTTGGTGGTGGTTTCTACTTTATTTTTATAGGTCACATAAAAGCCGTTATCATTCCCCGCCGCGGTTTGTACGTTATTTGAAGATAAGGCGCTTCTAACCGCCATCGCAGATAAATGCTGAGCAGCCATTTTGGCTGGATCGAGCCAAATGCGTAACGCATAATCCGACGCACCAAAGATTTGTACTTCCGCTACCCCTTCAACAGTAAAGAATTGTGGTTTAATTACACGTTCAATGTAGTCCGTCACCTGACTGGCATCCAATTTATTAGAGCTAAACTGAATGTACATCATCCCCGTTCCCCCAGTAGAGGAGGTGATTACAGGGTCATCAATACCACGAGGTAATTGCGAACGAACCGAATTTACTTTGGCTAACACATCCGCTAACGCCCCATTTGGATCGGTATTTAACTTCATTTTAATCGTAATTAACGAGCTATTTGGGCTACTTTTTGACGATAAATAATCGATGTTATCGGCTTGTGCAACGGCTTCTTCCAGTTTTGAGGTAATAAATGCTTGGATAAGACTTGCATCAGCCCCTGGATAAACCGTCGAGACATTAATCACCGTTGTGGTCATTTTGGGATATTCACGCACGGCTAATTTCGCAATCGCTTGTAATCCTAAAATAATGATCAACAAGCTAATAGAGACCGCCAAAACAGGGCGTCGAATAAAAATATCGGTAAATCGCATGGTAATTTCCTATTCCTTAACACAGGTCAGTGCCGCACATTTTTCTAGAAAGGCCACATCTTCTGCGGAAAAACGAGCGAGACGAGGTGAATCCACATCTAATTCAGCAATCATCTCTTCCCTTTGAAAAATAGGCACGACTACTTCTGATTGTGATGCACTATCACAAGCAATATGACCATCAAATTGATGCACATCCTCTACTACCGTTGTTTTGCCCGTTTGCCAAGTATAGCCACATACCCCCTTTCCGAAGCCGATGTCAGAACACGCGACTTTACCTTGGAATGGACCGACTTTTAAAACACCGTCTTTAACAAGGTAGAAACCAACCCAGTTTAAATCGGGCATGTGCTCATATAAAAAAGCCGAGGTGTTGGCCATTCTTGAAATCATGTACGTTTCAGGCGCGAGAATATGTTCAAGTTGTTGTAATAATAAAGTGTAATTCATTCAATTTTTCCTCTTAGAACCGCACTTTACAGATTATTTTTGACAGCAGGTTGCATGGTTCCTACCCCAGCTTTATCCGCGACAAGTACCAGACTGCCATTGGTTAAATTTTGCTGTCCACCTGTCACAATCTTATCACCCGGTTTAATTTCCTCGCCTTTTAACTGAGCATAAATGCCTTGGCGATCTTGTGTAAACACCGTCACCTGTTTCACCCGATAAGCTTGCTCAATTTTTTCTGGGTCAAAATCTTTACGCGCCATTAAAGTCTCACGTTCTTCCGCAGAAAGTGCGGTCAAGATATAGGCAATTTCACCATACATGTTGTAGCTAATGGCCACTTGTGGCACCACAACCTGATCATATTTTGTTGGTAAAGCCACGCGTAGTCGGGTAAACATACCAGAAAGCAGTTTCCGACCATCTTCTGGTTCAAATGTCGCTTGAACATCAATTAGTCCCGTCATCGCGCTGATCGCCGGCTCAATCGCGGTAACCTTAGCAGCAAAGGTTTCGCCACTGCGCGCATCCGCTATTGCGGTCACTTTCTGCCCAACATGTAAATGCTCTAATTCGGTTTGTGAAAGAGCAAAATCAATTTTCATGCTACTCGTATCTTCAACGCGCACAATTTCCATTCCGGGATTCACATATTGCCCCACATTGACTTTCACAATCCCCGTTTGTCCATCAAACGGCGCCACAATTTGACGACGTGCAATCCCCGCTTTTGAGGCGGCAATATTTGCTTCTAATGCCTCATAGGCAGATTTCGCATTATCAAGTTCTTGTTGTGATACACTTTTGGTTTTATACAAACTCAAATAACGCTGATAAGTCGCTTTAACAGAGGCAAGCTGTGCTAACGACGCTTTCAAACTGGCTTGTTCTACAGAACTATCTAACACCACTAATACCGTGCCTTTTTTCACGCGTTGACCAGACTGCACGAGTACTTGTTGAACAGTGCCCGAGATCTGTGCACTTAACATCGCCCCTTGATTTGGGCGCACAATGCCTGTGGTTTCAATAACGGGCGTCCATTGTTGCGGTTGAATCGTCATTGCTGTCACGGGATAAATTTTTTCGCCCGCCCCGGCAATAAATTTCTCAATCATTTTTCCTTTGATCACGTTAAAAACGATGACACCCGCAAAAAGTAAAACAATAATGCCGAGAATGATTTTCATGGCAATCGAATGAGATCGTTTTGGTTGATTTGCTTGAGTCGCACTCATACAAAAACTCCATAAAATTAAAAAATAAATTATTTCTGAATCGCTCGCCATGTCCGCTGAATCACAGATTCCAATAACTCAACAGAGAACGTTTCCTTAAAGTAAATTTGTTTCCAAGCAAGTTTTATTGCACTTTCTAACCCAAGTGCAAAAAGAATGTTCGAGGGTAAATCACCTATCTCACCAGCTTGTTGGGCTCTTTCACAAAACAGTGTCCAGTGACTACGATCCCATGCTTTAATCACCTTATCAAAACCCGGCAGGGATTGATATTGATGCATATTTAACAGAATATTGGGGTTTTCCAACAAAAAGTACCAAATATTCCACCACATTTGACGATATTGTTCAAAAAACGTCTGACTACTGTCATGATGTTTCTCTAATGCACGCTGAAAACGTGTAAATACTTGTTGAGCAAATTGTTCTAGCAACGCTTCTTTACACTTAAAATAAATATAAATTGTCCCAGGTGAAATCTTGGCGGCCTTTGCAATTTTATGCATAGACAGATTATGTAATCCCTCTTTCGCCATCAGGTGATCGATTGCTATAAAAATATGCTCAGTCATGTCTATATCAGATTGACGCATAATAAATTCAATTAAGTAAATGAAATAAAAAGTCAGAAAGAAATCAACGCTCCCTGAAATGAACGATCGTTCATTCTAAGACTTTTTGATATTTAAGCAAGTGTAAAAATAAAAAAACATGGGAGGATCCCACGTTTTTTTAGGTGATTACAGATAGGTCACATACCAATCAGCACACATTGTGTTACTGCTTTGGCCTTCTCTTGTGCTTTCAAGGTAGAAGAACGATCTCCCACCGGCCCAACCACGACGCGGTTCCAATCTTGGTTTGAATTCACCCGCGCATTAAGACCCAACATGACCAAACGTGCCTGCAAGTTTTCTGCTTGAACCCTATTTTTAAAGGCACCACACTGTAAACCATATTTTTTCTCGCTTGCTACCGCATTGACAACCTCGACTTTTTTCGGTGCTTCCACTTTCACCACCTCTTTGACCGGTTCAACTTTTTTAGTGTCAACCACAGGCGTGGTCTGCGGTTTATTTACGGTCTGTGCGCGATCATTTTTCGTGTCATTCGTTTTGAGAGCGGTTGTGATAGTTTCTTTTCTATTCTCCTCCGCTTTACGCGCTTCCTCTTGCTGCAACCGAGCTTGCTCTGCTGCTTTTTGTTCTTGTTCCATTGCTAACAAAATCTTGCGTTGTTCTTCTGTCAAACGCATATTTTTATCTAAAATTTTTGGATCATCCGTCACCGGCACCGTACGTGTTTCTAACGCTTGGATATAGCTCCATACTTCCTCAGGCCGATTGGGTAACACGCTTTTCGCTGACTGCTCATCTTTTTTAGGCAGTGCCACAATCTCCTTCGGTGTTTTCTCTTTAATTAACATTAATACGGACAGAAAAATCACAAGGATAACCGCCACTAATGCTAATAAGGCAATTTTGCTTGTTCCTTTCTTTTTCTTTCTACTGCTACGACCAGCATAATTTCGTCTTGCCACGCTAAAACCTATTTCCTAAATCATTCACAAAAATTGAGCACAATTCTACTGAAAAATCCCTTTTAACTCAAATACAAGCTAACTTAAATCAATCGGATCCACATCTAACACACAACGTACTGAACCTAATTTGATTGTTGATGTGGCTTGAAAAGCCGATAAGGCATGGTGTAATTGTGTCCGCGATGTATGTTGTAACAAAAGTTGCCAACGGTATTGGCCTGCTTTTTTACTAAACGGTGCGGCCATAGGACCTAAAATCTGAAGACGACTGTCGGTACCTTGTTTCCAAGTGTCAAAGTACGTTGCAATCTGTTGTAAGACCTGTTCTGCATCCTCAGCATGCCGACTTTGTGCTTTAAACAAGGCCTGTGCACTAAATGGTGGTAAGCCCATTTGTTGTCGTAGCTGCAAAGCTTGCTCCGCAAAATCAGTGTAACCCTGAGTCAACAAACGCTGTAATAAAGGATGCTCAGGGTAATGAGTTTGTAGTACCACTTCTCCTTGTTTCTCCGCCCGCCCTGCGCGTCCTGCCACTTGCACATAAAGCTGAGCCAAGCGCTCTTCTGCACGAAAATCAAGAGAAAATAACGCACTATCCACATTCACTAAAGCAACGAGAGTGACATCAGGAAAATGATGGCCTTTTGCGAGCATTTGTGTCCCAATCAAAATCTGACTTTTTCCTTGCTGAATATCAGTGAGATAATCCTCTAATTTGCCTTTACGAGCTGTACTGTCGCGATCAATACGCGTAATTTGATACTGGGGAAAATGACTGGCTAAGGTTTGTTCTAATTGCTCCGTGCCCAATCCAGTAGTAATGAGATGAGTGGAACCACAATGTGTACATTGGCGAGGAATTGGTTTTTGTGTCGCACAATGGTGACAACGTAAAACACGTTGGTGTTGATGATAAGTATACGGTTTTTCACAATGTTGGCAGGTCGCAATCCAGCCACACTCATGACATAACATCACGGGTGCGAAGCCACGGCGATTTAAAAAAAGTAGTACTTGATTGCCTTTTTGAAGATGCTTATTCATTTGCTGTAACAGTCGTTCAGATAAGCCATTACGAACCACTTGTTGCTTTAAATCGATCACCGAATGGTGAAGATGTTGTGCATTTTCCGCCCGTTTAGATAAGACAATATGACGATATTTTCCATTTTTGACATTATTTAAACTTTCGAGGCTCGGTGTTGCTGATCCCATTAACACGGGAATATCACATTGTTTAGCTAACACAATCGCCAAATCCCGAGCGTGATAGCGGAAATTGTCTTGTTGTTTAAAAGACACATCGTGCTCTTCATCAATCACAATCAAGCCTAAATTCGCAAACTGAGTAAATAGTGCCGATCTTGTCCCAATGACAATCGCACTTTGCTCTGTTTTCGCGCGTTGCCACACGGCTAGGCGTTGCGAATCATTTAATTCTGAATGCAAAACGTCAATTGGCACATTAAAGCGCGCCTTAAAACGTTGAACCGTTTGTGGGGTCAAACCAATTTCAGGCACCAACACCAAAACCTGTTTGCCTTTTTTCAGAACTTCCTCAATCAACTGCAAATAAATCTCGGTTTTGCCAGACCCCGTTATGCCATCAAGCAACCAAACCGCAAATCCCGCTTGAAAGGTTAATTGACTGAATGCTAACGCTTGTTGCGTATTGAGGACTAAACGATTTTCATGATTCGCGATGGGTTTCTCGCCTAATGTCTGCTGCCAACATTGAACAAGCGGTGTTACCTCAATTTCTTCTATATATGCTTTTTGTTTCAGGCGAGAAAAAATCGCTGTACTAAAAGGATGATTGCCTTTTTCAAGGACATGTTCAGATAACGCCTTCAGCGCTTCAAGCTGTTTCTTAGCACGCTTAAATTCCCCGGTTTGCTGTTGTTCCAACGCCTGTTGACCAAGTGCGGTCAACTGCCAAAAAAGTTTCGTTTTTTCTGCCGCACTTTCACCCTGCCGAAGTTTGACTGGCAAGGCTTGAAATAACACTTCGCCCAATGCTGTTTGATAATAATTCGCTGCCCAATGTAAGAGTGCCCACATTTCAGTATTGAACAGCTTGTCTTGATCCAACACCTCAAATACGGACTTTAATTGCTTAGCTTCAACATCTGTTTCAGTGGGAAAATCTACAACAACCGCCACCCTTTTTTGTGTACCAAAAGGCACAACGACACGCCCCCCAATCACAGCGTTGAGATGAGGGGGGAGTTGGTAATCAAAAAAACGGAATAACGGCACCGCTAGTGCCACACGAATGAGTTGCATGGTTTTTCACATTGTCAGTAATTTGAACCCGTCTTAATCCGGCTTTACTTAAACAAAGTATTATCTTACCATGCCTATTATATAAAACTGGAATAACTTTTATTTATTATCTTTAGTAAATATTATACTTGTGCCGATGTCGCATATATCGAAGGATACATTTGAAATAGTTTAATATAGAAAATGGTATTTTAGGACTAATATTCATTTCTCTTAACACTTTCTGATAAACATGTACTTTCAAATGTTTACAGTTATCATGCCAAGCTTTTTCTGGACCACAGTAATGTGAAATAACTACAGGCATCGTTGTTTTTTCTAAAGAATGTAGCTTTTTCAACTTTCCTTTACAACATTGCTTAATTCTTTCAGCCTGATGAGGCATGAAATTAAATCGACAATCCAAATAGTAGATTTTATTTTTAAAGAGAATATTTAATATATCTTGATCCTGATAAATCATTTGTTCCGGATATATATCTAACAACTGCAAAGCCCGAGAGAAAACATCTATTTTTCGCCATTCTTCTAAATTAAGTATCATCACTCCAGCATTGAAATAAAACTCGCTCTCTGACATTGAAATTAGCTTCTTATGCTCAGAATTTTCATTCTCAATAAAAGAATCATAACAAGCTGCTGCACAATAATTATTAACATCAACATTCCATAAAGCTTCTAATGAATTAAAGACTAAAACATCAACATCTAAATAAATGATTTTACTTAAGCTACTAGGTAGATACTCTGTGGCTTTTAATCTAGCGTAAGTGGCTAAGGAAATATAAGTAATTTTGGTTGGAAATCGATTAAAGTCATTTTTATTTACTAAAATAAAATAGACTTCATTTCCATAAGCAGTCACAATATCAAAAATATCTTTCTTACTTTTCTCTCCCATACCCAAATCAAAAATATAAAATGAGATACCGCTTCCATTATTATTCAAGATACTTTTAATTGTAACAACTAAATGCTTTGCATAAACTTCATCAGAAATAAACAAAATATTCATAATAATCTCACAACATAGAATCATATTTATAAGGCCGAATAATCCTTTTAATAATCTTCAATTTTTGCCGTCCACTAAAACAAGAATTATTCTTATTAACCAAGAATAATACAACATACCTTAATTTATTATCACTCAAAGATAAATAACAATCATAAAGTATCTTTCTTACTACTTCATTAGCTAGAAGGTTTAAGTTAGTAAGCTCAGTTTGAATCTTCACAACATCATCAAAAAATATATTTTCACCTAATCTATGAACAACACCTAAGTCTTGTAAATAATAATTTATCGCTTTTTTCCTAATTTTCTTCGCCATTATATTTTGATATTTATTATGTAAAGAAGAAGTTTGTGTATTGTGTAGACGATAATAAACTAACGATTCAGGATAATTTGCTAATTTGCCCAAACGGCTCACTTCTAACCAAAATTGGTAATCTTCAGTATGTTGATAAGCAGGATCAAAGCGTAATCCATGCTCTCTAAAGACATTACTTTTTACAATCATCGAGTTATTATGAATAGGATTACGAAATAACATTGCCTCCACAATTTCTTTATGAGTTAGTGGATTTTTCCATTGTTCACCATGTTCATAATAATTAGCCAAATTACTCCCATTCCCATCTTCTGATAAAATAGTTAGATACGATCCCATTGCAATAATTTGAGGATGAGACAACATATATCCTAAAATTTTTTCAATCCATTCAGGCTTTGTAATATCATCCGCATCAGTCCTTGCGACATAATCACCACTTACATACTCAATACCAATATTCAAGGAACTAATAAAGCCTAAATTCTTAGGATTATTAATCATCTTAATTCTAGAGTCTTTTTCAGAAAGTGAATGAAGTTTTGATAACGTACTATCAGAAGAACCATCATTAACTACGATAATTTCTAAATTCTTATATGTTTGATTGATCACCGCATTGATACATTCCTCAATATATTTCTCAACATTATAAGCACAAATCAAAACTGAGACCAAAGGTGTATTTAACATAAACTAATTTCCACACATTCACATTTTTATATAGAAAATATTTTAGACTCCGGCTCTAAAATATTTTATTCAAAAAAATAACACCTAATAAGTAGATGGATATTTATTAGGGCGAAGATATTTTTTTATTATTTTAAACTTGTCTTTTATAGAAAGAAAGTTATTCTTATTTATTAAAAAATAATAAATATCTTTATAATTATACTCTCCCAAGGAAAGATAACATTCGTAGATGATACGCCTTATTATACTTTCTTTAAACATACCATTTTCATAAAATATTTTTTGCAATAACGCTATATCTTTGAATAAAAATTTTTCAGGTAACTGATAATCAACACCAAGATCTTTTAAATAATAATTAAGAGCTTGTAAACGTAATTTTTTACCATTTATTTCTTGTTGGCTATTATGAATAGAAGATGTTTGATTACGGTGAAGCCTATAATACACTAGTGACTCAGGATAATTTGCTAATTTCCCAATTCGACTAACTTCCAGCCAAAATTTATAATCTTCAGCATAATGATAATCTGGATCATAAATTAAGTTATACTTTGTATATATCTCACTTTTCATAATCATTGAATTATTATGAATAGGATTACCAAATAACATTTTCTCAACAATATCTTTGTGCTTTAATGGATTTTTCCATTCAACTTTATTTTGATGATGATTAGCAAGCACACTACCATTATTTGCTTCTGATAAGACAGTAAGGTAAGATCCCATAGCGATGATTTCAGGATCATTTTGCATACAAGTTAATATTTTCTCAATCCAATCTGGCTTAGTTATATCATCAGAATCTGTTCGAGCAATATATTCTCCAGCTATTTCTTGTAAACCTTCATTTAAAGCGGCAATTATTCCAATATGATTATTGAGATTTAATATTTTTATACGATTATCTTTCTTGGCTAACTTTTTTAAAAGAAAATAAGTATTATCAGAAGAACCATCATTCACAATAATAATTTCTAAGTTGCTATATGTCTGATTAATCACTGCATTAATACATTCTTCAATATATTGTTCGACATTATAAGCACAAATCAAAACCGAAACCAAAGGTTTACTTTCCATAAAATCACTCTATTAAATTTATTTAAACTCAATAATAATTTTATCTTTTTCTATTTTATATTCCTCACGCTTTCTTTTATTATTATCTATAATTCTTTTAGGTTTCTTAAGAATATAAATAAATTTATCTATAATTTTTTTTCTATTTCTTTTGGATTCTTCACTTTTTTTGTTCCTAAACTTATTTCTTTCTAATTCTAACTGACTCTGCAATACAGAGGATTCATTGTTTAGCTGTAACTCTTGGATACAAATAGCAGGAGAAAGCTGATATACATTAAAGCTATTTTTAACTAAAAATTGATTAAAAATCAATTCATCAATCGGTGCAATATCCTCATTACTAATATTTTTAAAAATATCTAATAAAAACCTCGCCGCACTTTGAGAAATAATATATCCGGCAGTACCAAAATGAGCAGACTTTAACAATAAAAAATCTCTATGAATATAAGGTGCAATATGAGATGGTTCACAAACTACTTTTTGTAAAAATGTTTCTAAACGAATAATAAAAGCTGCCTCTGGATCAAAACGAGATAAAAGCCATTCATCATCTATCAAAAATTTATCTGCATCTTCTCCCAAAACAATATCATCTTCAAAAACAGTAATATAGGGTAAATTCTCTTCGATACACTTATGCCATAAGGATAAATGACTGATAAAACAGCCTTTTTCCCCTTCTGTTAAGCTCGAATCGGCTAAACTTGGAAAAAATTGCAAAACGAGTTGATCAAGTAATGGAGAAGGACTAATTGCATCAAAAAATTGAAATGGGATATTTTTCTGAGAAAACTGATTCCTGATGTGTTGCCTACGCTCTACAGCGGAGGAAAGGCTAACAACATAATGCTCACCTGACATAAACTCGTGCCTTTAAGTAAAATTAATAAACAATCGAAATATACCATTTTTGCCAAAAACTGTCTATTCGCGCGCAGTCTTCTGCTTGCAACTTTATCCCTTTTTTTGTACAATCTGCACCCTTACATACAAACTGCCATACGGCGTAATATTAACTACATGCGGTGTCAGTCTAAGAGCTTGATAGCGGCATGGCTTCAAATTGAGGTTTTCTATGAAACAAGGTATCCATCCTAATTATGTAGAAGTTACAGCAACTTGTTCTTGCGGTAACGTGATTAAAACTCGCTCAACAGTGGGTAAAGATTTAAACTTAGATGTTTGTGGCAACTGCCACCCATTCTATACAGGTAAACAACGTGTTGTTGATACTGGTGGTCGTGTAGAACGCTTTAACAAACGTTTTAGTATTCCAAGTACAAAATAAGATTACGTTAATTAAACCCTGTTTTCTTACAGGGTTTAATTCTATATAAGGATGAGGAACATGGAACAACTCCCCCCAATCTTTGTAATTAGCCTTAAAAATTCACCTCGTCGTCATACCATTTCTCAACGTTTAAACGGACTAAATCTAGCCTTCACCTTTATCGACGGTATTAATGGTAAAACACTTTCAGAAGAACAAAAAAAGTGTGTAGACTATCAATTCTATCCTAAAACATTTGCTGCTAATCGCCCATTAACTATAGGTGAAATTGGTTGTGCGATGAGCCATCTTTTCATTTATAATATGATGCAAGATCAAGATATTGCTAACGCAATTATTTTGGAAGACGATGCTATTGTTTCCCAAGAGTTTGAACAGATAATATTAGACAGCCTTAAAAAAGTGCCTAAAAGCGTCGACATTCTATTCTATGAGCATGGAAAAGCGAAAAGCTACTTTTGTAAAAAAAACCTCACTGAAGGCTATCGCCTAGTACGTTACCGTTCCCCATCGAAACATTCTAAACGAACAATCACTCGAGCAACAGCTTATTTCATTACGAAAGAGGCAGCAAGTAAATTATTAAAACTAGCTTATCCTATTCGTATGCCAGCAGATTACTTAACCGGTGCATTACAATTAACTGGATTAAATGCTTACGGAGTTGAACCTCCTTGTGTATTTAGAGGTGTCGATTCTGAAATTGACGCGATGGAGCAGCGCTAAAATGAGATTAAAAGACAGCTTACGTGTTTTACGACTGCAATTAGGAAAGCAATTACTTGATAAAAAAGATCGCTTTTCAGAAATCAATACGGCAGTAAAAAATATCCTCTTCCTACGCCAAGACGGAAAAATTGGGGATTATGTGGTGAGTTCATTTGTATTCCGTGAGATCAAAAAATTTAATCCTGAAATTAGAATTGGGGTGATTTGTACCAAACAAAATGCCTATCTTTTTAAACAAAATTCATATATTGATCAACTTTACTATGTAAAAAAGAAAAGTATTTTGGATTACATTAAATGTGGTTTAGCTATTCGAAAAGCACAATATGATTTAGTGATTGATCCGACAATTATGATTCGTAATCGTGATCTTTTACTACTACGCTTAATTAATGCCAAAAATTATATTGGCTATCAAAAAGCAGATTACGGTTTGTTTAATATTAATCTTGAAGGTGAATATCACTTTTCTGAGTTGTACAAATTAGCTTTAGAAAAAGCCAATATTCCTGTGCAAGATATGAGTTATGATGTGCCATTTGATGCACAAAGTGCGGTCGATATTGCTGAATTTTTGCAGCAAAAACAGCTAGAAAATTATCTTGCGATTAATTTTTATGGTGCCGCAAGAATCAAGAAAGTGAATGATGAAAATATCAAAAAATATTTAGATTATCTCACGCAAGTCAGCGGGGGAAAAAAGCTGGTGCTATTAAGCTATCCTGAAGTAACAGAGAAATTAACACAATTGTCAGCCGATTATCCGCATATTTTTGTCCATCCAACAACCAAGATCTTTCATACCATTGAATTGATTCGCCATTGTGACCAATTAATCTCAACAGATACCTCAACGGTACATATTGCATCAGGTTTCAATAAACCGATTATTGGTATTTATAAAGACGATCCGATCGCCTTTACCCATTGGCAACCTAGAAGTCAGGCGGAGACGCATATTCTTTTCTATAAAGAAAATATTAATGAGCTTTCTCCTGAACAAATTGATCCTGATTGGCTTGTCAAATAGTCCTATTTTTTCTGACACCTAGGGCAATAGAAACTGTTCCGTTGCCCTATCACCAAACTCTCAATTTTTGTCCCGCACGTTGGACAAGGTTTGTCTTTATTGCCATAAACTAATAAGGCTTGCGCGAAATAACCAGGACGTCCATCAGGTTGGAGAAAATCTTTTAGTGTCGTGCCGCCTTGTTGAATTGCAGTCGCAAGCACTTGTTTTACTTGCTCCACTAGCTGCACACATTGTGCCTTGGTTAAACTACCCGCTGTTTTTTGCGGATGCAATCCACAAAGGAATAAGGTTTCATTGGCATAAATATTCCCTACCCCAACCACCACAGCGTTATCCATCAGAAAAGTTTTGAGTGCGGTTTGTTTTTTACGACTTTTTTTCCACAGATAATCTGGATTAAATGCGTCAGACAGGGGTTCAGGACCTAATTTCACAAAAAGTGGAAATTCGTCTAACGTTTCGGTCCATAACCATGCACCAAAACGACGTGGATCATTATAACGCACAATTTTGCCATTGTTCATCACGATATCAAGGTGATCATGTTTATCAATAAGATCCTCTTTCTCCACTACTCTCAATGACCCTGACATCCCCAAATGCCCAATGATATAACCTGTTTCAATCTGAATAATTAAATATTTAGCTCGACGGCTAAGGGAGATGACTTTTTGTTGAGAAATGGACTGTAATGCCTCACTCACCATCCAGCGTAACTTCGGTTGCCGGACAATCATTTTTTCAATGATAAATCCCTCAAGATAAGGGCTAATTCCATTTTTAGTGGTTTCCACTTCGGGTAATTCTGGCATGATAATCCTCAAATTTCTGTTATAAAAAAACCCGAACAATGTCGGGTTTTTCGAAATAGACTCACTAAAATTATTTGATTTTAGCTTCTTTATAAACAACGTGTTTACGCACAACTGGATCGTATTTTTTGATTTCCATTTTTTCAGGCATATTACGTTTGTTTTTAGTCGTAGTGTAAAAATGACCAGTTTCTGCAGTTGAAACTAATTTGATTTTCTCACGAGGTCCTTTAGCTGCCATGTTTTAGCTCCTTAGATTTTCTCGCCACGCGCACGGATATCAGCTAAAACTGCATCAATGCCTTTTTTATCGATAATACGCATACCTTTCGCAGTTAAGCGTAAAGTTACGAAACGTTTTTCACTCTCAACCCAGAAACGGTGAGTATGAAGGTTTGGTAGGAAACGACGCTTAGTCGCGTTCATTGCGTGTGAGCGGTTGTTACCAACTGCTGGACGCTTGCCTGTTACTTGACAGACTCTAGACATATTAATCTCCAATAAATCAAATATAAGCTCGAGCTTAGGGTTCGGATTACATAAAACTACGTCAATATCGACTTTATCAGTTTTAAACGCAACCTCGTCAGGTCGCTGTAGCCGACCCGCATACTATATTAAAGGTGGTGAATTATACTCACTTTATCTTTTATTCTCAAGCCTAAATACCATATTTCAACAAATTAATGTAAAAATTTTCGCCAAGAAATCGAATGGTAACAAAAAACCTTATAGGAGTCCATTTTCAGCAAACGAATAGTAACAACCTTTCCCTATCACAAAATGATCGAGAATGCGGATTTCAACTAACTCTGCAGCCGCTTGGATCTTGGCCGTGATCATTTTATCTGACCCGCTCGGGTCTGAATTTCCCGAAGGGTGATTATGGGCTAAAATTAATGCGGCGGCATTACAAAATAGTGCACTTTTTACAATTTCTCTCGGATGAATTGTGGTACAGTTAATCGTGCCTAAAAACATTTCTTCTTGTTTGATCAAACGATGTTGATTGTCTAAAAAAAGAACCTGAAAAACTTCTCTTTCTTTATTTTCCAAGGTTGCCTGCAAGTAAAGTCGCACATTATCAGAATTTTTAAACGCCTGTGTTAATTTTAATTCTTCTTGCAAATAGCGTTTACTCATTTCAGTACAGGCTTGCAGTTGAATAAATTGTGTGATGCCGAGTCCCTTCACTTGACAAAACTGATCTTGCGTCGCTGACATTAAGCCTCTTAACGAGCGAAAATGATGTAGAACTTGCCGCGAAAGTTGCATGACCGAACAGCCTTTTATCCCCGTTCTTAAAAAAATCGCGAGCAATTCTTCATCCGTTAAAGCGGGGGCACCAAAACGCAATAATTTTTCACGTGGCATCAAACTCATCATCTCTATTTGATTCGACATGTTTTCATCTCTCTAATTTATCTCATGACGGAGTAAAGTGACGGATATCACTTATCAAGAAAAATGATCATGCAACAGATTGGAAATAAGATCGCAAAAATACCATTCTTTCTTGGTAAAAATTACAGTAAAATAACGTCTTCGTTGATTTGCATAACCATTAAGCGCGAGGATTCACCATGCAACCCCTTCAATCAAAACGCATCGTCGTCGGTATCACTGGTGGCATTGCGGCGTATAAATCCATTGAATTGATCCGCTTATTACGTAAAAACAATGCAGAGGTTCGTGTTGTTCTCACACCTGCTGCGGCAGAATTTGTCACGCCACTAACGTTGCAAGCTATTTCTGGCAATGCCGTGGCGCAGTCTCTCTTAGATCCCCAAGCTGAACTAGCCATGGGACACATTGAGTTAGCTAAATGGGCAGAGGCGATTGTGATTGCCCCGGCAAGTACCGATTTTATGGCGCGCCTAACCGTTGGTATGGCAAATGACTTACTCTCCACCCTCTGTCTTGCTACATCGGCGCCCCTTTTACTTGCCCCAGCAATGAATCAGCAAATGTTTGCACAATCCATCACCCAGCAAAACCTGACCGCACTGGTTCAACGAGGTTACCATGTTGTCGGTCCCAATGCAGGCGAGCAAGCTTGTGGCGATGTGGGACTTGGACGGATGTCTGAACCATCCGAAATTTATACCGCACTTGGTGCATTATTCAATATCGAACAGGACCTAGTGGGATTAAAGGTGGCGATTACCGCGGGACCAACACAAGAGGCGATTGATCCGGTTCGTTATATTAGTAATCATAGCTCAGGCAAAATGGGCTTTGCGATTGCTGAAGCCTTTGCTGAACGAGGTGCCACTGTCACACTGATCACCGGTCCAGTCAATTTAACTACCCCAACAAAAGTTCAGCGTATTAATGTCATTTCTGCTCAAGACATGCATCAACAAGCACTCAAAAGTGCGGTTGAAAATCAGATATTTATTGGTTGTGCGGCAGTTGCAGATTATCGTGTTGCTGAGGTTGCTACACAAAAGATCAAAAAAGCAGGCGAGGAAATCAACCTGACCTTAGTCAAAAATCCCGACATTATTGCAGATATCGGACATTTGCTAGAACAACGTCCTTTTACCGTAGGTTTCGCCGCAGAAACCCAACATGTTGAATACTATGCACAAGATAAACTACAACGCAAAAAGCTTGATATGATTTGTGCGAACGATGTATCAGGTGGACAAGTCTTTGGGCAAGACCAAAATAGCCTACATATTTTCTGGCAAAATGGTAGCACAAAATTAGCACTAAACAGCAAAAAAACATTAGCCAAACAATTAGTTAATCAAATTATTACGCGTTATCGCCAAGCTTAAACAATAGGAAAAAGAATGAAAAAAATTGATGTCAAAATTCTCGATCAGCGTATTGGTACGGAATTCCCGTTACCGACTTATGCCACAGAAGGATCTGCCGGCTTAGACTTAAGAGCTTTAATTGATGCACCAATCACTGTAGATGCTGGACAAACCGTATTAATTCCAACTGGTCTCTCTCTTTATATTGCCGATCCTACGCTTGCGGCCGTTATTTTGCCTCGTTCTGGTTTAGGTCATAAACATGGCATCGTGTTAGGGAATTTAGTGGGCTTGATTGACTCTGATTATCAAGGCCCTTTAATGGTCTCGCTATGGAACCGCAGTACAGAGCCATTTAAAGTGGAAATAGGTGATCGTATCGCCCAATTGGTGTTTGTGCCGGTCGTACAGGCTGAGTTCAATGTCGTCAATGATTTTGTTCAGACTGATCGTGGTGAAGGTGGATTTGGACATTCAGGTAAACACTAAGCTATGCAAAAACCACTCAAACGCAGTCTGAAAGAACGCCGTCAGCAAGTGCTGACCGTTCTGACGCATATGTTACATTCAGAACGGGGAATGGAGCGTATGACAACAGCTCGCATTGCGGCTGAAGTGGGCGTTTCAGAAGCCGCACTTTATCGTTATTACCCAAGCAAAACGAAAATGTTTGAAGCATTGATTGATAATCTGGAAGCGCATTTATTTACCCGTATCACACAATCTATTAAAAATGAAACACATACTGCTGCACGTGTGCATAATATTATGCAAATGGTGCTAGATTTTGCACGCAAAAATCCCGGCTTAACCCGTATTTTGACCGGACATGCTTTGATGTTTGAAGCACCACAATTACAAGCACGCGTCGCCCAATTTTTTGATCGACTTGAATTGCAATTTATCAACATCTTACAAATGCGCAAACTACGTGAAGGAAAGGGCTTTGATTACGAAGAACGCATCATTGCTGCGCACCTTGTCAGCCTCTGTGAAGGACATTTTATGCGCTATGTTCGTTCTAATTTTCGTCATTCGGCACAGCAAGGTTTTGAACAGCAATGGCGATTGCTCGAAAGGTTATTTGCATAAAATTTGAATTTAGGTGAGAATATGATCATTCCTTGGCAAGAATTGGAAGAAGACACGTTAAACAATATTGTGGAAAGTTTCATTCTACGGGAGGGCACAGATTATGGCCAATGTGAGCTTTCCTTAGAACAGAAAAAACAAGCTTTACTTTCTCAAATTCAACAAGGTAGTGTCGTGATAGTTTGGTCTGAACTGCACGAATCAATTGATATCAAAGACAAAATGGACTTGTTAGAATGATTCTACTTTGTCGGACAAATTAGTTTATGGAGGTCTTCCGTGCAAGAACAAATGCAAACTACATCATCGATAGATCCTACTTTAGAGTGGTTTCTATCCCACTGCCATATTCACAAATATCCTTCCAAAAGTACATTGATTCATGCCGGTGAAAAAGCCGAAACATTGTATTATCTAATTAAAGGTTCCGTTGCTGTCTTAGTCAAAGATGAAGATGGCAAAGAAATGATTTTGACCTATCTAAGCCAAGGCGATTTTTTTGGCGAGGCCGGCCTTTTCGAAGAAGGGCAATTACGTTCTGCATGGATTAAAGCAAAAAGCCCTTGTGAAATTGCGGAAATTTCTTATAAAAAATTTCGTCAATTAATTCAAGTCAATCCCGATATTTTAATGCATCTGTCAGCCCAACTTGCACGTCGCTTACAAAACACGTCGAGACAAGTGAGTAATTTAGCCTTCTTAGATGTTACAGGACGTATTGCACAAACCTTATTAAACCTTGCAAAAATGCCAGAAGCCATGACGCATCCAGACGGTATGCAAATTAAAATTACCCGTCAAGAAATTGGTCAAATGGTGGGTTGCTCACGCGAAACCGTGGGACGCATTCTCAAAATGTTAGAAGATCAACACCTGATCTCAGCGCATGGCAAAACGATTGTCGTTTACGGTACAAGATAATCTCCCTTGTTTCTCAATAAAGTGCGGTCAATTTGATCGCATTTTTTGTATTCAAATGATCTGTTAATTCTCATTCTTATTTTTATTTGAACATGGTAAGCTAAATTCAATTCAACACATTAAGGAGTACATGATGGGCAAAGCAGACGTTGGGCACAATTTTTTAGCACGGTTAGGCAAAACACGGTTACGTCCGGGTGGTAAAAAAGCAACAGACTGGCTAATTGCAAATGGTGATTTTAGAGCGGATAAGAAGGTGCTTGAAGTTGCCTGTAATATGGGGACGACCGCGATTGCCTTAGCCAAACAATACGCTTGCCAGATTGAAGGGGTGGATTTAGATGAAGACGCATTGGAAAAAGCGAATCAAAATATTTGTAATGAGGGTTTACAAGATTTGATTCATGTACAGCGTGCCAATGCGATGAAATTACCTTTTGCGGACAATAGCTTTGATATTGTGATTAATGAAGCCATGTTAACCATGCTACCCATTGAAGCGAAAAAGAGAGCCATTCGCGAGTACTGGCGGGTATTAAAACCGGATGGTTTTCTCCTCACTCACGATGTGATGCTAGTTGGCGAAAATCACCAACAGGTGCTCGCACAATTACGTGAGGCAATTAATGTAACGGTTACCCCCCTCACTAAAGCAGGTTGGAAAAGTTTATTTCGTGAATGTGGTTTCCGTAATATTGATGCCTATTCAGGGGAAATGACATTACTTTCTCCTAAGGGACTGATTTATGATGAGGGCGTTTTAGGTACCTTCAGAATCATTAAAAATGCGCTAAAATCAGAAAACCGAGAACAATTTAAACGTATGTTTAAAACCTTTAATGATCCACAAAATAAGCTGAATTTTATTGCGATCTGTAGCCAAAAATAGCGTATTTAAAGCGGTAAGATGCGACCGTCTTCAATCCGAAAAGTGCGGTGTTGTTGCGGTTGCATTTGTTTTAATTGTGTTTCTGTAATAGCTGTTACAAATACTTGTGAACCACTTTGTTTCAAACGCTCGGCCAATAAAGCGCGTTTATATTGATCTAATTCAGAAGCAAAATCATCAATCAAAAAAAGACAATGTCGCTGTTTTTGTTTCATTAAATGTTCACCTTGCGCAAGGCGTAACGCACACATCAACAACTTCAGCTGCCCACGAGAAAGGACATCTTCTACCGGTAACCCATTTGCCTTAAAGCGAAAATCCGCTTTTTGAGGCCCTGATACCGTATAACCAATTGCCCGATCACGTTCAAAATGACGAACTAACAAATCAGCATAGTCACACTCTTTCTCCCAACCTTGATGAAAACTCACACTGATCGCCAATTCGGGTAAAAATAAGCGACAAGTCTGTTCAATTTCAGGACGTAATGCTTCTGCATACTGCGCACGCCATTCACTAACCTGATGAGCCAATTTCACCAACTCACGATCCCAAATTTCAAGCGCTTGATAATGCGTGGCTTGTTGTAAGGCGGCATTACGCTGTTTGAGTAAACGATTTAAATTTACCCAAGCTAAATGAAAGTGATTGTGGTGATGAAAGAGGCCCCAATCTAAAAAAGCACGGCGATAAACCGGACCGCCATTTAACAAAGTTAAACCTTCGGGGGTAATTAATTGCATCGGTAGTAAATGCGCAAGATCGGCTATTTTATTACCGTCTTCGCCATTAATTTTTACTAGCGAATTCCCTTGCCGTAATTTTTGTAACCCAACTGACCACTGGTGGGCTTGCTCTTGAATTTTGGCGTGCAAGATAAAATGTGGTTGCTCGTAAGAAATAATACGATTACTGACCGCACTTTTAAACGAGCGGCCATGACCGAGATAAAAGATCGCTTCTAATAAACTGGTTTTACCGCTACCATTGTTACCGACTAAAAAGTTAAAGCCGTGATCCAATTCAAGATCCACGGCTGTTAAATTACGAAAGTTTTCAATCAATAAGCGTGAAATGGCCATAAAATTTGCGAATAAAACTACAAGCGCATTGGCATAATGACATATTCCGCGCTAGCATCGTCACAATCTTCAATTAAGCAACTGGAAGACGCGTCGGTCAAACGCATACGTACTCGCTGACATTTTAACGCATTTAATACATCTAAAATATAGCTTACATTAAAGCCCACTTCCATTTCTTCGCCCGCATAAGATACGTCAATGATTTCTTCAGCCACTTCTTGCTCTGGATTGGTGGCCGTAATGTTGAGTTGATTTTCACTTAATTGCAAACGCACACTACGGAAACGCTCATTAGATAAAATGGCTGCCCGCACAAAAGCTTGTTTTAACACATCCCACTCTGCTTCTAAAATGCGTGTCGCATTGCGTGGCAACACTCGGCGATAATCTGGGAAACGTCCGTCAATCAGCTTTGAGGTAAAAATAATGTTACCTAAATCAATGCGTAAATTATTGGTACCAATTTGTAAACGGGCCGGTAAATCGGTGTTCTCTAATAAACGAACCAGTTCTAATACGCCTTTGCGTGGCAAAATGACGGAATGGGTTTGTAAATCTTGTTCTAACGCAATGGTACAAACGGCTAAACGGTGTCCATCCGTTGCCACCGTACGCAATAAATTCCCTTCGGTTTCAAATTTCATGCCGTTCAAGAAATAACGGGCATCTTGGTTCGCCATAGAAAATTGTGTGGCTTCAATAAGGCGGCGTAATGTACTTTGTGCGATGGTAAAATCCACTTCCGATTGCCAATCAGTCAAATTTGGGTATTCTTCTGCGGGTAAAGTCGATAAGTTAAATTTACTGCGACCAGATTTCACAATCGCACGATCTTCTTCAAAGCTAACTGAAATTTCAGCGTTCTCTGGCAAGCTACGGCAAATATCCAAAAACTTCTTAGCAGGAATCGTAAAACTGCCTTGTAAATCCGTACGTAATAATGCGGTTTCAGTGGAAAGCTCAACTTCTAAATCTGTGCCGGTAATCACTAAACGTTCACCACGAATTTGTAATAACACATTATTGAGTACAGGAATGTTTGGACGACTACTAAGCACGCCACAAACTTGTTGCAATGGTTTGAGTAAATTTTCTCTTGAAACAATAAACTGCATATTTTTCCCCTTTTTACACAGAGAGTGTACGGATTAAATTTGACCAATCCTCTTCTAAAGAATGTTCTTGTTCTCTCAGTTCCGCAATTTTACGACAGGCATGCAAGACGGTAGTGTGATCTTTATCGCCAAAATTCTTGCCGATTTCGGGTAAACTGCGATTTGTCAACTCCTTGGACAACGCCATCGCTAATTGTCTTGGACGCGCAATGGAGCGAGAACGGCTCTTGCCTTTTAAATCCGATACTTTAATCCGATAATATTCCGCCACCACTTTTTGAATATTCTCTACCGTGACCAATTTATCTTGCAATGCCAACATGTCTTTTAAGGTTTCTCGCACAAAATCAATCGTGATGGCCGCCCCCATAAACTCCGCATTTGCGCTCACACGATTAAGTGCGCCTTCCAGATCGCGTACGTTAGTACGTAATTTTTGCCCAATAAAAAACGCCACTTCTTCAGGCAAATAAATATTCTTTTCTTCAGCTTTCTTTAATAAAATCGCAACACGCGTTTCCAACTCCGGTGGTTCAATCGCTGTTGTTAATCCCCAACCAAAACGGGATTTCAGCCGTTCTTCTAATTTTTCAATTTCTTTCGGATAACGATCCGATGTCAGAATGATTTGACGACCTGTATCAAACAAGTTATTGAAAATATGAAAAAATTCTTCTTGTGTTTTTTCTTTTTCTGCGAAGAACTGAATATCATCCACCAATAACGCATCCAATGAACGGTAGAATTTTTTAAACTCATCCATTTTGTTGTCGCGCATGGCATTCACCATTTGTTGCATAAAATTATTGGAATGAATATAAAGCACTCGCGCATTTTCGTTGCGAGATAAAATGCCATTCCCAATTGCGTGCAATAAGTGGGTTTTACCTAATCCCGTCCCACCATACAAAAAAAGTGGGTTGGAACTCGGCTCGCCAGGATTATCTGCCACTTTCTGTGCCACCGCTCGTGCAAGTTGGTTTGATTTACCTTCCACAAAGTTTTCAAACACGTGCTTGGGGTTCAAATAAGAACGAATGACCGTTTGTGGTTTCTTTTCTTCTTTCTGATTGGTTGAGACGGGAGCGGATTGTACGGGTTTGGGTTCAGGCTTGATCCCAACTTTGACCTGTATGACTAACTCAGTATTGCCACTGAGTTCTTGTGCGACTTTGGTTAATTGAGCTAAATAACTTTCATCGACCTTTTGTTTAATAAATACATTAGAGGCGTACAATACAATGGTATTCTGTACGCTAAAATCGGCCTGCAAAGGACGTAACCAGGTACTAAAATCTGTTAATGAAATCTGGTCTTGAAGCTGTAAAAGGCATTCTTGCCAAAGAGAAGACAGGTCTGGTTTCATATTCTATTATCGTTATAGTTAAATGTAGTGAAGATATTCCGCCAAAAGCGCGGTCTTTAAGAAAACCAATTCTACAATAAACTCCTGTAAAGATCTTCCATAAAGGCAGAAAAAAATCTAAAAAGGTTGCTTGAGATTTTTAGCAAAAAACGTATAATCCGAGGCGCACTTTTGCTTTTTATTAGGAAAACTGAGATTTATTTACTCATTTTGCCTATTCTAATTTGACGAACGTTGAATTTATGATTACAATTCCGTTCCTTATTTGATTAATCCTTGTTTTCAAGATTACTGAACAATTTTTGATTTAGGTAAATTATAGTTATGAAACGTACATTTCAACCATCAGTGTTAAAACGTAGCCGTACTCACGGTTTCCGTGCTCGTATGGCAACTAAAAACGGCCGCCAAGTTTTAGCTCGTCGTCGTGCTAAAGGTCGTAAATCGTTATCAGCCTAATCTTAATCCCTATTGGTGTGATTAAGCTGAATTTTTCGAGGGAGTTACGTTTGTTAACTCCCCTTCATTTTAAATACGTCTTCGAACAGCCGTTCCGTGCTAGTACACCTGAACTGACCATTCTTGCTCGTCCCAATACTCTCGACCATCCTCGCTTAGGATTGACTGTTGCTAAAAAACATTTAAAAAAAGCACATGATCGCAATCGCATCAAACGCGTCTGCCGGGAAAGTTTCCGCTTAACGCAGCGAAACTTGCCAAATTACGATTTTGTCATTGTGGCTAAACAAGGAATCGGTAAATTAGATAACAGGACACTCACACAGACATTGGATAAATTATGGCAAAGACACATTCGCTTGGCTCAAAAATCGTCATTGGGCTGATTCGTGTCTATCAAGTTGTGATTAGCCCATTGATTGGTCCCCGTTGTCGTTTTACACCAACCTGTTCTTGCTATGGGATTGACGCAGTAAAAACCCATGGTGCGATAAAAGGGAGTTGGCTTACACTAAAACGTATATTAAAATGTCATCCTTTAAACGCGGGTGGATACGATCCTGTTCCCCCAAAGATCAATAACAAAAAAGAGAAAAAATAATGGACTCAAGACGTAGCCTGTTAGTCATCGCACTACTCTTCATTTCTTTTCTTGTTTATCAGCAATGGCAACTTGACTACCATACGCCAAAACCTGTTGTGACTGAACAAGTAAAAGTATCTTCTGATGTACCTGCAAGTTCGGCTTCTTCATCTTCGGATATTGCCACAGCAACACAAACACAAGGTCGCATTATCACATTAGAAAATGACGTATTCCGTTTGAAAATTGATACCTTAGGTGGAGATGTGGTTCATTCTGAATTATTAAAATATGATGCAGAATTGAATTCTAATACACCTTTTACCTTGTTAACCAATAAAGCCAACCATGTCTATATTGCACAGAGTGGGCTCGTTGGCAAAGACGGGATTGATACCAAAGCAGGTCGTGCTAACTATCAAGTCGAAGGGGATACCTTTGCATTGGCTGAGGGGCAAAACGAACTTATCGTGCCATTCGTGTTTGAAAAAGATGGCGTGACCTTCCGTAAAATCTTTGTGTTAAAACGTGGTGCTTACGATATTGGGGTGAACTTTGAAATTGATAACCAAAGTGATAAAACCATCGAAGTTGAGCCTTATGGTCAATTACGTCATACCTTAGTAGAAGATACAGGTAACGTTGCAATGCCAACTTACACTGGCGGTGCGTACTCCTCGTCTGAAACCAACTATAAAAAATATAGTTTTACGGAAATGGAAAAAGCAAATCTATCGATTCCCACCAAAGCGGGTTGGGTCGCCGTATTGCAGCATTATTTCGTTTCTGCGTGGATTCCAAACCAAGATGCCGATAACCAATTGTATAGCTTAACGGACAAAACTAATAACCTTGCCTCCATTGGTTATCGTGGTCCCGTAACGACTGTACCTGCTGGTGCGAAAGAAACCATTAAAAGTGCGCTTTGGACTGGGCCTAAGTTACAAGATCAAATGGCAACAGTCGCAAATCACTTAGATTTAACCGTTGACTATGGTTGGGCGTGGTTTATTGCGAAACCATTATTCTGGTTATTAACCTTTATTCAAAGTATTGTGCATAACTGGGGTCTCGCGATTATCGGGGTCACGTTAGTGGTGAAAGCCATTTTATATCCACTGACTAAAGCACAATACACCTCAATGGCGAAAATGCGTATGTTGCAACCAAAACTACAGGAAATGCGTGAGCGTTTTGGTGAAGATCGTCAACGTATGAGCCAAGAAATGATGAAACTATATAAAGAAGAAAAAGTGAACCCATTAGGTGGTTGTTTACCTATTCTGCTTCAGATGCCCATTTTTATCGCACTATACTGGACCTTCTTAGAAGCCGTTGAGTTACGTCATGCACCATTCTTTGGTTGGATTCAAGACTTATCTGCACAAGATCCATATTACATCCTACCGATTTTGATGGGTGCATCGATGTTCTTGTTACAAAAAATGTCGCCTACGCCAGTAGCCGATCCAACGCAACAAAAGATCATGAACTTCATGCCACTCATCTTTATGGTGTTCTTCTTGTGGTTCCCATCAGGCTTGGTATTATATTGGTTAGTATCCAACTTGATCACCATCGCCCAACAACAATTAATTTATCGTGGCCTAGAGAAGAAAGGGTTACATTCTCGCCATAAGTAATGTTGAACGGAATGAATAGAAAAGGCATCAAGTTGGTGCCTTTTGTTTTATCAATGTGCGGTCATTTTTAAGAGAGTTTTTGTATGAAAGAAACCATTGTTGCACAAGCGACGGCCCCTGGGCGTGGCGGAATTGGGATTTTACGCGTATCGGGTCCGAAAGCGGTTGAGGTCGCCCAAGCGGTATTAGGCAAATGTCCCAAACCGCGTATGGCAGATTATTTACCTTTTAAAGATACTGATGGAACTGTGCTCGATCAAGGGATTGCCTTGTACTTCAAAGCGCCCCACTCTTTTACTGGGGAAGATGTATTGGAACTACAAGGGCATGGCGGACAAGTTGTCCTCGATCTGTTATTAAAACGTATTTTACAACTTGACGGTCTACGCCTCGCTCGTCCCGGTGAATTTTCAGAACAAGCCTTCTTAAACGATAAATTGGATTTAGCGCAGGCTGAAGCGATTGCTGATTTAATTGATGCCAGTTCTGAACAAGCTGCACGTTCTGCCTTAAAATCATTACAAGGTGAGTTTTCCAATAAAGTGAATCAACTTGTTGATAGTGTGATTTACTTACGCACCTATGTGGAAGCGGCGATTGATTTCCCTGATGAAGAAATTGATTTCTTAGCAGACGGTAAAATTGAAGCCTACCTAAATGATATCATTGTGCAATTGGATAAAGTTCGCTCTGAAGCCAAACAAGGATCAATTTTACGAGAAGGGATGAAAGTGGTGATTGCGGGTCGTCCCAATGCAGGAAAATCCAGTCTGCTTAATGCGTTAGCTGGACGTGAAGCGGCAATTGTCACGGATATTGCAGGAACAACCCGTGATGTGCTACGTGAACATATTCATATTGATGGTATGCCGCTGCACATTATTGATACTGCAGGTCTGCGAGAGGCTACTGATGAAGTCGAGCGTATTGGGATTGTGCGTGCTTGGAGTGAAATCGAACAAGCTGATCGCATTTTGTTAATGTTAGATAGCACAGAAGCCGATAACCAAGATTTAGAAAAAGTGCGGTCAGAATTTTTAACAAAATTACCCACCCATATTCCCGTCACGATTGTACGTAATAAAGCGGATTTAAGTGGTGAAAAGGAAGGCCTGGCGGAACAACATGGCTATACTATCATTACCCTTTCAGCCAAAACACAACAAGGGGTGTCACTGTTGCGTGAACATCTCAAACAATCTATGGGCTATCAAACCAATATGGAAGGGGGATTCCTCGCTCGCCGTCGTCATCTTGAAGCACTAGAACAAGCAGCAACACATTTGCAACAAGGTCATGTGCAATTAACACAATTCTATGCTGGCGAGTTATTGGCGGAAGAATTACGTCGGGTACAAAGCCATTTAAGTGAAATTACAGGACAATTCACTTCTGATGATTTGCTCGGTAAGATCTTCAGTTCGTTCTGTATTGGTAAGTAAGTGAACAACGACAAAGTGCGGTCATGTTAGACCGCACTTTTTTTATCGCCTCAGGATGAATGCGCCAATCTGCTTTTAGAGCCAGAAGAAATAACCGACTGTTGCAATCACAACAATACAAACGAGATTTAACAACACCCCAACTCTTACCATCTCACGCTGTTTGATCTCGCCAGTACCAAATACAATCGCATTTGGAGGTGTGGCCACAGGTAACATAAAGGCACAAGAAGCACCTAGACCAATAATAAGTGCAAGTCCAAGTTCTGGCATACCTAAAGACTGTGCAATCGAAATGAAAATTGGCACTAATAATGCGGCACTCGCGGTGTTGGAGGTAAATTCGGTTAAGAAAATAATAAATGCCGCCACCAATAAACCAATCAAATAGAAATGCCCACCTTCAATTAAAAAGACAATACCGTCCGCTAAAATCTTACTGGCACCTGAGTCGCGTAATACGGCACTCAAGGTTAAACCACCACCAAAAAGCATTAATACCCCCCAATCCGTATTGTCTTGAATTTGTTTCCAGGTTGCTACCCCCGTAGAACAAATCACCACAGCGGCTAATAACGCCACGATACTATCAAAGCTGGCTATTTTCTTTTCTAAACCTAATAAGCTAGATAGTGCCGGATTAATATGACTACTAAATACCCAACATAGTGCAATGGTGACAAAAATACATAAGGTAATAATGCGTGATTTAGTCATTTCAATTTTTTCAAAATGCTTTTCAAAACGCACATTCAATTTTGGCTTAAAGACCATATACAGGGTCGCGATCATGAGAGGCATTAAAATCAACATGATAGGTAAACCATATTGTAACCAATCCGAGAAGGTCAATTTTAATTGAGACGCGACAATCGCATTTGGCGGACTCCCGACAAGGGTGCCCATCCCACCAATATTGGCACTATAAGCAATCCCTAATAGAATGAAAACATAGGTATTATGATTGGCTTCTCTGTCCATTTGGCTTAATACCCCCATAGCTAATGGTAACATCATGGCTGCCGTCGCGGTATTACTCATCCACATAGACAAAAACGCGGTAATGGAAAACAAGTAAATACTGGCCACAAATAATTTGCCTTTCGCTAATGCCATAATTTTATTCGCAATCATACGATCCAGATGTTGAATATGTAATGCCGTCGCTAAGGCAAACCCACCAAAGAACAAGAAAATCGTTGGATCGGCAAAGGCGGCTAAGGCACTTTTGGTGGCAACTAAACCTAAACCAACTGCGAGTAAAGGCACTAATAATGCAGTCACTGTCACATGTAATGCTTCCGTCAACCAAAGAATAGCAATAAAGACTAATAAGGCTAAACCTTTATTGGCTTTCGGATCGAAAGGTAACACATTCAATAAAATAAAAAAGATGACAATATCGAATAAGAAAATGATGGCATTTCGATTAACGCCATTTTTTGTTGGGGTCTCTGCAAGATTCATAATGTTATCCTTCTAAATAAAGCATGATGAAAAAAGGGGAAAAATGCTGTTCAAGTGATGAACAAGACTTTTAGGAAAATTACCATTATGTTAATAAAAAGCAACAAATTTTATACGGATTTGTGAACACGCGCATAAAAACAATCACACAATAAAAAAGTGCAGCGGGAAATTTGACTTTCTTCCGCTGCACTTTTATGCCATGTCATACAAACGTATTATGACACTTCGTTAAATTCATCGAGTTCCAAAGGTTCTTGCGATAAGATAATACCGGTTAAATCCGCATACACATAATCTTCGGGGAAAAAGGTGACACCACCAAAATTTACAGGGACATCAATGTCACCAATGCTCTGTTTATCTGCACCAACGGGAATAGGTGCTAAGGCATGGATGCCAATATCCATCTCTTCGAGCTGTTGAATTTGGCGGACGGCGCCGTAAACAATGATGCCTTCCCAACCATTATCTACCGCTAATTGTGCTAGCTCAGCATCCACTAAAGCACGACGAACTGCACCACCACCGTCCACTAACAACACACGGCCTTCACCGTTCTCTTCTAAAATTTCTGCAATCAAGCCATTATTTTCAAAGCATTTTACGGTGGTAACTTTACCATAGAAACGACTGACGCCACCAAAACTTGAAAAAATAGGTTCTACCACATCCACTTGATCAAGATAAATATCACAAAGCTCGGAAGTATCAATGTACATAACATTACCTTATTTTGAAGAAAATTCATTTCGTTAGTATATGCCTATTACTAGCTGATAAGCAAGCCTAAACTAAATAACAGATTGATAAGTAACGCCAATAATGACATTTGCGCAAGCATTGGTCGTAAAGTAAGCGGTGACTTATTTTGATATACAAAGTAAGCATGTTTCACAAACAAAGGGATAGCGAAAAGGAAGATAAAGCCTGTCATTTTCTGTACATAAAACAAACTGAAAAGGAAATAACACAATACAGCAATAAGTAATAAGATAGCGTGATAAACTCGCCCTTTTTCATTCCCTAAACGCACCGCTAAGGTATTTTTACCGACTTGACGGTCTTGTTCAATATCGCGTAAATTATTGATATTTAATACCGCACTTGCTAATAAACCGGAAGCAAAGGCAGGTAATAAAATGGCTAGATTGACTTGTTGAGTCTGGAGGTAGTAACTTCCGCCCACCCCGAGCAAACCAAAAAAGAGCAAAACCGATAAATCACCTAACCCCATATAACCATAAGGTTTTGCCCCCACGGTGTAAGTAATGGCAGCAATCACCGCCAATACCCCTAACAGGCTAAATGCCAATAAATCAGCTAAGGACTGATACGCCACAATAATTAAGATTGCCCCTGAACATAAGCTCGCTAATGCGACGACAACTAACCCTTTCTTCAGCTGGCTCGCGTTGATCTGACCTTGCTGAATCGCACGTAAAGGACCAATTCGCTCTGCCGTATCCGAGCCTTTTTGATGATCGCCATAATCATTGGCAAAATTTGAGAGAATTTGTAGTAACACCGTCGTAATTAGGCACCATAGCGCAATGGTGCCACTAAATTTACCAGACCAATACGCCAACGATGCGCCCGTGATAATTGACGCGATTGCTAATGGCAAGGTTTTTGGTCTCGCCGTTTCCACCCACTTTTTTAATAAATTATTTGTCATAAACATCACTTGTTAAAAGAAAAAGCACGCTTTTCCACATACTTTTACGTAAAATAGTTAAACTGCTTTATTTTACACGAAATCTGTATATGAAGGAAAATATGTCTGACTTATCACTCCAGTTACACCCGATTGGCCTTATTCATACCCCTTATAAAGAAAAGTTTTCTGTACCACGTCAACCCGACTTAGTTCAAGATGGCACAGGGATCATCGAATTATTGCCGCCTTATAATCAAGCGGAAGCGGTGAGAGGATTAGCACAATTTAGTCATTTATGGTTAATTTTTCAATTTGATAAGGTACCGACTGGCAAATGGCGCCCGACCGTCAGACCACCTCGTTTGGGAGGGAATCAACGCGTCGGCGTGTTTGCCTCCCGTTCAACCCATAGGCCTAATCCCTTAGGTTTATCCAAAGTGGAATTACGCCGAGTGGAATGTCAAAACGGTAAGGTTCGTCTTCATTTAGGTGCAGTGGATTTAGTCGATGGTACGCCGATCTTTGATATTAAACCCTATCTTGCCTACGCAGACAGTGAACCGCTTGCTCAATCAGGCTTTGCCCAACAAAAACCTCTGCCTAAACTTAAGGTGACATTGAGTGAGATCGCGCAACAACAATGCCAGAAAATAGAAGAAAAACGACCGCACTTTACCCGTTTTGTGAGTGACGTGATCGCCCAAGATCCGCGTCCAGCCTATCAGCACAAACAGCAACAAACGCGCATTTATGGTATTCGATTGCATGAATTTAATATTCGTTGGCAAATGGAAACAACAGAGGAACAGCAAGCACGCATTTTAGATATAGAAGAGGTAGAAAAGAAAAAGTGCGACTAATATGACATTGTCGCACTGCACGAATTATTTCTTAATGATATTTTTGACATCGATATCGGTTTTATTCCATTCTTTATCGACTTTGCCTTGGATAATGATCAAATCATTCGGTTGAATCGTCTGTCCATTCCAAGCACGATCACTGACATCAATACGGATTTCAGTGCCCGCTACATCACGGAAAATAAACTCATCGCCATCAATTTGTTTGACGATGTGGCCTTCAATAGAGACGGGCATATCATCTTTGGCGTCTAGGGCAGCTTTCACGCTAGTAATACTGGCATTTCCAGCAAACCCACCACCTGTATTATTACTGTTGTTTTGGAAACCACCTTGTGCAATCGCCATACCTGACATCGCTAAAAGTGAAGTGAATGCGATTAATTTTTTCATCATCTGTTCCTATATAAAAGTTAATAAAAAATAACGGTTCAAAAAGCCACTTGCCTTTCGATGAACATATTTAACAGTATAAAAATTAAGAAAAGCTTAATGATTGATCAAATAAACACATTTTTACAAAAATAAACCACTTTTCTCTCATCTCGACCACTAAGCAACATCCTAACACAAAAGCAACACAGCAGTTTTATTTTTAATCAAAACGCGCACTAAGCGTACTGATAAGTTGTTGAGAAAAGCAAAAAAAAACGACCGCACTTTAATGGGTACGGTCGTGATACATCGACAAAATGTCAAAGATTAGTGGGTGCTCGTACTGGTTGTGGTACGGCTTGCACGCTTACGATCGGTTTCCGTTAACAATTTTTTACGAATACGAATTGAGCTTGGTGTCACTTCCACTAACTCATCGTCATCAATAAACTCAATCGCTTGTTCTAAGCTAAAGCGGACAGGTGGCACTAACACAACCGCTTCATCTTTACCTGAGGCACGCATGTTAGTTAATTTCTTACCTTGTAAACAGTTTACGGTTAAGTCATTTGAACGGCTATGGATACCAATAATTTGACCTTCATACACTTCAGTACCGTGTTCAATCATTAACTTACCACGTTCCTGTAAACTAAATAATGCATAAGCCAATGCTTTCCCTGTCGCATTCGAAATTAAAACACCGTTTTTACGTTGCCCAATTTCACCTGCTTTAATATCATCGTAATGGCTGAAACTTGAATACAGTAAACCCGTCCCCGAGGTCATGGTCATAAACTCACCACGGAAGCCAATTAAACCACGGCTAGGAATAACATATTCTAAACGAGTACGTCCTTTACCATCTGGCACCATATCACGCACTTCACCTTTACGAATACCTAAGGCTTCCATCACCGACCCTTGGTGCTGTTCTTCAATATCAATGGTAACTTGTTCAAATGGTTCTTGTTTGCGACCATCGATCTCTTTATAGATAACACGTGGGCGTGACACAGCTAATTCATAGCCCTCGCGACGCATATTTTCGATTAAAACAGAAAGGTGTAATTCACCACGACCAGATACTCTAAAGGCATCAGGATCTTCTGTTTCTTCGACACGTAACGCAACATTGTGCACTAATTCTTTATTTAAACGCTCAAGAATTTGACGAGAGGTCACGAATTTCCCTTCTTTACCACAGAATGGTGAGGTATTCACACAGAAGAACATCGTCACGGTCGGCTCATCTACACTTAATGCAGGTAAGGCTTCGACATTGTTAATATCGCAAATTGTGTCGGAAATATTTAATTCGCCTAACCCCGTGATCGCAATAATATCGCCAGCATAAGCACGCTCGGTTTCATAACGTTGCAAACCAAGGTGGCCTAACACTTGACCAATTTTACCTGTACGGGTTTTGCCTTCGCTGTCAATAATGCTGACAGCTTGGTTCGGTTTGACTGAACCGCGTTTGATACGGCCGATACCAATAACCCCCACATAGCTATTATAGTCAAGCTGTGAAATTTGCATTTGGAAAGGCTGTTCAAGCTCCACTTTAGGTGGCTCAACATGTTTCACAATCGCTTCAAATAACGGGGTCATATCTTCTGCTAACTCATCATGTTCAAGACCCGCAACACCATTTAATGCGGAAGCATAAATAATAGGGAAATCTAATTGCTCATCCGTTGCACCAAGATTAACGAACAGATCAAACACTTGGTCCACCACCCAATCAGGGCGTGCGCCTGGACGGTCAACTTTATTAATGACAACGATGGGTTTTAAACCATGTGCAAAGGCTTTTTGTGTCACGAAACGCGTTTGTGGCATCGGACCATCAAAAGCATCTACAATTAAAAGTACGCAATCTACCATTGACATCACACGTTCTACTTCGCCACCGAAGTCCGCGTGTCCAGGGGTATCTACGATATTGATACGATAGTCATTCCAATTAATAGCTGTATTTTTAGCTAAAATGGTAATACCACGTTCTTTTTCGATGTCGTTAGAATCCATCACGCGTTCATCAGCATCACTACGTGATGCCTCTAAGGTGCCAGATTGCTGTAAAAGTTTATCAACAAGGGTAGTCTTACCATGGTCAACGTGGGCGATAATTGCGATGTTACGCAATTTATTGATATCTATTTTATCTGTCATTGAGAAAATCTTATGTATTGAAATAGGAAAAAGTTCTTTTTCTGACCGCACTTTTAGCGAAAAAGTGTGCGAAAGGGGCAAGATTATACAACAGATTCCCCCTCCAGAGCCATAAAAACTACTATTTTTCTCTTAAATAATGTTTTAATACACTTGGCAATTTCAATACATCCCTAATCAATCTGACAATCAGGTTAGAATGAAAACGTTCTTTTTTAGAAACAACGAGCCCTAATTTCTCATACACAGAACGAGGAGGCAGTAAAATGTCATGAATATAATTTTCTTTTTGCTGTGCAACAAATGTCACTTCACCATTTGCTTCTACCGGTGGCGCAGGAAAATGTTCAGATAAAGGACTGGTCGGAGAAAGCGAATACAGATTAACCTGATAATGTTCTTGTAAGAAACGTAGCGCTTCTAAATCAACATGTTCATGATGATAATCAAATTGTATTTTGTTTTTCTGAAAGTCAGGTAATAAGTGAAGAATGTTAGGTTGCTTATAATCAAATGCATATTTTTCTTTATTGGATTGATAAAAATCGATACCGGTTAAATAAATATCCGTATATCCCATCGCAATCGCCACCGCACACATATACACACCAGAGGTAATCCTTTGATTTTCATACAATTCTTTATAACGAAGATAAACATCAAAAGCCGTTAATTTAGCTAAATAATTTTCATATCCGTTTATTGCATCTACAAATAGATTTTGTATTTTCTGATTCTGTTCTAAATCTACGGTAGGATGATTAAAAGAGGATAAAATAATTTCATCAACAAAATATTCATTATTTTGCTTGAGGTGATAGAGTGTATAGTATTGCTCAAGAAAGACCTTTGGTGTGAAGAAAACCGCTTTTAGCTTTTTACCTAAAAAATAACGTTCTTCAAAATAAAATTGATTACAGCGAAAAACATCATATTTTTCTGGAAGTAAGCTGTAATCAATCTCAGCCAAACTCTGACCATTCCCGGCAACAACCGCTACTTTTTTAGATACAACATGTTTTGTAAATTTATTCATACATCTTCCTTGAATAGTTACTGCTTATTACAAGTGCTTATTATACACGAAAGGCGATTGAGACATCAGAAAAAGGCAAATAAAACACTAGATTTATAGCATAACTTTTATTATATTGAGCCCTTTATAATTCATTTTCAACTCTAAGGGTTTCTTATGTCAAACACAGCTGCTATCGCCAACGTATTCAAGCTCATTGAAGAATACGATATCAAATTTGTTTTACTTCGTTTTACCGATATTAAAGGGAAAGAACACGGTGTATCGCTTCCTGTTAATCTTGTTGATGAAGATTTATTTGAAGATGGTAAAATGTTCGACGGTTCCTCTGTTGAGGGATGGAAGGCAATCAATAAAGCCGATATGCTGTTGATGCCAATGCCAGAAACCGCTGTTGTTGACCCTTTCGCTCAAATCCCCACCCTCTCTCTCCGCTGTAGTATTTTCGAACCTTCCACCATGCAAAGTTATGATCGTGACCCACGCTCTATTGCTATTCGTGCGGAAAACTATATGCGCTCAACTGGGGTAGCTGATGAAGCATTATTTGGGCCAGAACCCGAATTTTTCTTATTTGACGATGTGCGCTTTGAAGTATCAATGAACCGCAATGCGTATTCTGTTGATGATATTGAAGCGGCTTGGAATACCAATAAAGGCTACGAAGAGGGTAACAATGCTTACCGCCCATTAAAGAAAGGCGGTTATTGTGCCGTTGCACCGATTGATAGCGCACACGATATCCGTTCTGAAATGTGCTTAATTTTAGAAGAAATGGGCTTAGTGATTGAAGCACATCACCACGAAGTGGCCACTGCTGGACAAAATGAAATCGCCACACGTTTTAATACGTTGACAGCAAAAGCCGATGAAACGCAAATTTATAAATATGTGGTACAAAACGTGGCTTACGAGCATGGAAAAAGCGCTTGCTTTATGCCAAAACCCATTACTGGAGATAACGGTTCGGGTATGCACTGCAACATGTCATTAAGCAAGGACGGTAAAAACGTTTTCCAAGGGGATAAGTACGCAGGGCTATCTGAAACCGCACTTTACTATATCGGCGGTATTATTAAACACGCCAAAGCGTTAAATGCCTTCACCAATCCATCCACTAACTCATACAAACGATTAGTGCCAGGATTTGAAGCCCCTGTGTTATTAGCGTATTCAGCAAGTAACCGTTCTGCATCTATTCGTATCCCTGCCGTAACCAGTCCGAAAGCGATCCGTATTGAAGCCCGTTTCCCCGATCCATTAGCCAACCCTTACCTGGCGTTTGCGGCGTTATTAATGGCAGGTCTAGACGGAATTATCAATAAAATTCATCCCGGTGATGCAATGGACAAAAACTTGTATGATTTACCACCGGAAGAATTACAAAATATCCCTGCGGTAGCCAGTTCCTTAGAAGAAGCATTAACGGCTTTAGCAGCAGATTATGAATTCTTAACCAAAGGCAATGTCTTTACAAAAGAGTTTATCGATGCGTTTATCACAATCAAGCGTAAAGAAGTCGAACGCTTAAATATGACACCACACCCAGTAGAATTTGAAATGTACTACGCATAACGCAAGAAATAGCGTAGAATCCACATTTGTTTTTCATATTGAATTCGGCTCTCTTATTTTGGAGAGCCTATTTCATATTCATCAATAAGGAGCTTTTATGCGTATCGTAAAAAAATTCATTCCAGTGGCTATTGCCTTGGCAACAACAGGCTGCCTCAGCCTTGATGGGGTAGACATCGCAGGTTTAGAAAAATCATCAGGCAAACTGATGAAGTTCCGCTGTGAAAATGGCTACAAAGGCTCCATCAAGCAACGTGATAATGGTGTACTCAGCATGGCATTTAGCGATGGTAAAGACAGCTATATTACTTACCTCAACAACCATTCTTCTGCGGGCCAAATTCTTTATATCAATGACAAAAACACCCTCAAATGGCAAGAAAAACAAGGGCAAAACACATTGACATTTCCTGAGAAAAACTATGCTTCAACAGGAAAACTTGCTACTACCACTTGCCAAAAATATTAATTATGTAGCTTGTTCTAAAGGACATTATCAGACAAGGAATCTTATTGCGTGAGGACATCATACTAAGTGATAAGATTTCTCCTTTCATGCTCATTTCCCACTATTGCCGTTGGAAAAGTGCGGTACCTTTTCAAAAAGTTTTCACCTTACCAAACCGCTTTCTCTACGACAGATAGCGATAGCCACCAATCCGAACAAATAAGATATTGTTATCACTCATAAAAAAACCCAGCATGCGTGCTGGGTTTTTAAAATATCACGTTTTGTTAATTATTCAGCAACAACGATCACGTTAACTGTTGCGAATACTTCACCGTGAAGCTGGAATTTCACTTCGTGGTCACCTAAAGTGCGAATTGGACCAGTTGATAAGCGAACTTCGCTTTTAGCCACTTCAACACCTGCTGCAGTCACTGCTTCAGCCACATCACGCGTAGTGATTGAACCAAATAAACGGCCTTCATCACCCGCTTTAGATGCGATAGTCACAGAACCTAATTCTGCTAATTTCGCAGCGCGATCTTGTGCTGCCGCTAATACTTCAGCTGCTTTCGCTTCTAATTCAGCACGACGCGCTTCGAAGTATTCAATGTTAGCTTTGGTTGCCATAACTGCTTTACCCTGTGGGATTAAGAAGTTACGTGCGAAACCTGATTTCACATTCACTTGATCACCAATGTTGCCAAGGTGAACCACTTTATCTAAAAGAATTACTTGCATTACCGTATCCTCTCTTTAATTACTGATGGTTGTCAGTGTACGGAAGTAACGCTAAATAACGTGCACGTTTAATCGCACGCGCTAATTGACGTTGATACTTCGCACGAGTACCGGTAATACGGCTTGGAACAATTTTGCCGCTCTCTGTGATATAGTTCTTTAATGTAGCCACATCTTTATAATCGATTTCTACTACATTTTCCGCTGTGAAACGGCAGAACTTACGACGACGGAAATAACGTGCCATTTGGCTAGTCTCCTAATCTATAAATTCGATTTGCTCGGCATGTAATACTAATTGGCTTAAACCGCTTGCGGTTTTGTGAGAACTTATAAATCCCACGACCAAAAGTTGACTGCCGACCGTAATGCTTTGAGTTTTTTCTACCAATTGATTGCCACTTACTTGAACTGGCATTTTACACCATGCCTGACGGCTCAATCCTGCTTCTTCTTGCATAGAACGATGTTCTAAGACAAATTGGCAATGATAAATACCATTTGGACTTTGGTGTCGTTTTGGTTGATTTGCAACAATACCCATCAACGAAAAACGATTATCAATATTTAAATTACTCTTCAGCATCCTCAAAATCGTTGTTTTCAACTTCAGCTAAAGCTTTACGATCGTCTTTTGCTTTAACCATTGGGGACGCTTCTGTTACGGCGTGCTTAGTACGAATGATTACGTTACGAAGAACTGCGTCGTTGTAACGGAAAGTTGTTTCTAGCTCGTCGATGACTTCTTGAGGCGCTTCTACATTCATTAACACATAGTGTGCTTTGTGTAATTTGTTGATTGGGTACGCTAATTGGCGACGACCCCAATCTTCTAAGCGATGAACTTGACCGCCAGCTTCTTTCACAGAACCTGTATAACGTTCAATCATGCCTGGTACTTGTTCGCTTTGGTCCGGATGAACCATAAACACGATTTCGTAGTGTCGCATTACTGCTCCTTACGGGTTAATCAGCCTCCGACTGTTAGACCAGCTACGCATCTGCGGAAGCAAGGAACGAAAATTAAATGTAGCTGTAAGGTGGTGAATTATACAGATAATTAGTCATTTTGCAACACAAAGTGCGGGATGATGTTTGAATATTTTTTATCGAGATTTTTTCATAGAGAGGAAAGCCCTATCCTACTATTTAATACCGACATAAACAGCAAAAAGGTCAAACACACTTCACACAAATTTTTAAAAAAATAACCGCACTTTTCAACAAGATAAAAAGTGCGGTGTGATGTTTAAATAATGGTGGGCAATGCATTTACATCCAAGCATTATTCCGAATAATACCGACAGCAATGCCTTCAATTTCAAAATTAGGTTGCTGATTCAAATCTACCACAATGGGAGCAAATTCTTCATTTTCTGCATGCAAATAAATCACCGAACCTTTACGTTCTAAACGCTTGACCGTCACTTCATCTTCAATCCGGGCAACAACAATTTGTCCATTACGTACATCTTTCGTACTATGCACAGCCAACAGATCACCATCTAGAATGCCAATATTTTTCATCGATTGGCCATATACTTTCAAGAGAAAATCGGCTTGTGGTTTAAACATATTGGCATCCACTTGGTAAGTTCCTTCAATATGCTGTTCCGCTAAAATTGGCGCCCCCGCGGCCACTCGCCCCACTAAAGGTAAGCCAGGATTTTCATCGCGTTCCGCCTCTTCAAGCAATAAACGAATACCGCGTGAAGTGCCCGAAATAATTTCAATCACCCCTTTACGCGCTAACGCTTTTAAATGTTCTTCTGCCGCATTTGGTGAACGAAAACCCAATTCTTTTGAAATTTCTGCCCTTGTTGGTGGCATACCTGTATTTTCTAAATGACGTTTTAATAAGTCATACACTTCTTGTTGACGTGCAGTCAATGCTTTGAATTGTTTCATACTCACCCCTGTTTTTTTATACAGAACACCTGTCATTATATACATAAAAGGGCAGTGTGCAACTTTTCTTTTCGTCAGCTGACTCGGTTTGATATAAAAAACCTCCCTTTTTATCCATATTAGCGAGCCTCATATCTAATAAATAGATTAAGTGTCATTCTCTCTGCGTCATCAAGAAAGAACGGCGTTCTTTTATGCAACGACTAACGATTTTTTATTTTTATGATAAACTAACGAAAATTTTTCGAATAAACCTATAAAGAACGGAACTTCATTATGTTTAGTTTGCTAAATATGTACCGCAAAGTATTGGAATTACCTCTATCTTTTTTAGTCAAAAACAACCCAATTCCACATCATCCTATCGAAGAGCTAAAATTAGATCCAACCCAACCGATGGTATATGTTCTCCCTTACACCTCACAAACAGATTTAGTGATTTTGCGTAAAAACTGTTTAAGTGTGGGTTTACCCGATCCGTTAGAAAAAAATGAAATTGAAGGAAAATCCTTGCCTCGATTTGTTTTCTTAGATGAAGGTCGCCGTTTTTTTAAATCAAAAGGGGCAAAACAAGAGACGATTCAAGTGTTTAATCAATATCTTGAATTACATCACCAACGTTCTGATTTAGATGTCCAAATTATTCCCGTATCAGTACTTTGGGGTCGCTCACCGGGTCATGAAAAACAATCAGGTTTACCTCAGTTACGGTTATTAAGTGGTATCCAAAAATTTATTGCGGCAGTGTGGTTTGGTCGCGATACTTTCGTTCGCTTTTCACAAGCGGTCTCTTTACGTTACATGGTCAATGAGCATGGTTCAGACCAAGCGATTTCACATAAATTGGCTCGCGTGGCTAAAATTCACTTTTCTAAACAACGCATTTCTGCAACCGGTCCACGTTTACCAAACCGTGAAGCAATGTTTAATAAATTATTAGCTTCACCGACGATTCTAGAAGCGATTCAAGACGAAGCAAAAGCAAAAAATATCAGTGAAGAAAAAGCAACACAAGAAGCGAAAAAAATTCTCGATGAAATTGCCGCAAACGTTAATTATGAAGGGTTACGTGTAGCCGACCGTTTCTTACGTTGGTTATGGAATAAATTGTACCAAGGGATTGATGTACAAAATGCCGACCGCGTACGTAAATTAGCCTTAGATGGTCATGAGATTGTTTATGTCCCTTGTCATCGTAGCCATATTGACTATTTATTACTGTCCTATGTGTTATATCACCAAGGTTTAGTGCCACCACATATTGCCGCGGGGATTAACTTAAATTTCTGGCCAGTGGGCGGTATGTTCCGTCGCGGTGGTGCTTTCTTTATTCGCCGTACGTTCAAAGGCAACCGCTTATATTCCACTATCTTCCGTGAATATTTAGCCGAATTATTCCATCGTGGCTATTCGGTGGAATATTTTATTGAAGGGGGACGTTCACGCACTGGGCGTTTACTTGCCCCCAAAACGGGGATGATGTCAATGACATTACAGGCATTACTACAAGGACAAACGCGTCCAATTTCGGTGGTGCCAGTGTATGTTGGCTATGAGCATGTGTTAGAAGTGGATACTTACGCGAAAGAACTGCGTGGTGCCGCGAAAGAAAAAGAAAATGCGGGACTGGTATTACGCGTGATTAAGAAACTGCGTAATCTGGGTAAAGGTTATGTGAACTTTGGTGAACCGATCACCTTGAGTAACTATCTCAACCAACACTACCCAGAGTGGAAAGAAAATAATCAACCTGAAGAACGTGCGAAATGGTTTAATCAGGCGGTAGATAGCGTATCAAATCAAGTCATGGTCAATATTAATAAAGCTGCAGCAGTCAATGCCATGAACCTCACTGGCACGGCATTACTCTCCTCACGTCAACGTGCCCTTTCACGTGAGCAATTACTTGAGCAATTAGCAAGTTACCAACAATTCTTACAAAATGTGCCTTACTCACAAGATATTGTGGTACCAAGTGAATCACCAGAAAAAATGTTAGAACACATTCTTCAATTAGAACGAGTCGGCATTATTATTGAAAAAGATAGCTTTGGCGAAATTGTGCGCTTAGAACGCAATTCTGCAGTGTTAATGACCTATTATCGTAATAACATTCAACACCTTTTTGTATTACCGTCATTAGTCGCCAGTATTGTGTTGCATTATGAAGCCATTCAAAAATCGTTAGTTCTGGATGCAGTCAGCAAAATTTACCCGTTCTTAAAAAGCGAGCTGTTCCTGTCGTTCTCTTATGAAGAATTACAAGAACGAGTGAATCACATTATCACAGAATTCGAACGCCAAGAAGTGATCAAATGTAACGCGAATATGTTGTCGATTAATAAACCACGCGTGCGCATGTTACAACTTTGGTCATCGGGTGTCAGAGAAATTTTACAGCGCTATTACATCACCGTCAGTATTTTAGAAAAAGATCCCGCTACGCCACGTGCAAACTTAGAAAAAGACAGTCAATCTGTGGCGCAACGTTTATCTGTGTTACATGGCATCAATGCACCAGAGTTTTTTGATAAAGCGGTATTTTCCGCCTTTATTGCGAGCTTAAAACAAGAAGGTTATTTCAATGATGAAGGAATCGCAGATACAGAAAAACTCGGAGAAATCATTGAAATCCTCAATCAAGTCATCTCTACCGAAGTGTGCTTAACCATTAAAGGGGCGATTGCCAAAATTGAAGAAGAGTAATTGGTGAGCACGCTGTTATAACAAATAAAGTGCGGTCAACAGTTTAATTTGTTGACCGCACTTTAGCATTCGGCTCATGTCCGCACCTAAAAAACGGGTGTCTGATAAAAAGAAAAAACACAAGTTTTCCCTTTTTCCATACGCTGAACCTTAACGTCTAAACATACCGCCTAGACCACCCAGTCCGCCCATCATACCTTGCATACCGCGCATCATTTTTGCCATGCCACCTTTGCGCATTTTTTTCATCATGCGTTGCATTTCATCGAACTGTTTAAGCAACTTATTCACATCTTGCACTTGTGTACCGGATCCCATTGCAATACGACGACGGCGAGAACCTTTGATAATTTCTGGATTGGCACGTTCTTTAAACGTCATGGAATTGATCATGGCTTCCATTTTATTGAACATTTTGTCATCTACTTTATTTTTGATGTGATCGGGTAGATTTTTGGCCCCGGGCAATTTATCTAGCATCGACATCATACCGCCCATATTTTTCATTTGAATAAGCTGTTCACGGAAATCTTCGAGGGTAAAATTATCGCCTTTTTTGAACTTCTGCGCCATTTTCTCGGCTTTTTCGCGATCCACTGAACGTTCAAGATCTTCAATTAAAGACAGCACATCGCCCATACCCAAGATACGTGATGCCACACGTTCTGGATGGAAAGGCTCTAACGCATCGGTTTTCTCACCCACCCCAAGGAATTTAATCGGTTTCCCGGTAATTTGACGAATCGACAAGGCGGCACCACCACGTGCATCGCCATCAACTTTTGTAAGCACCACACCGGTTAAAGGTAAGGCTTCATTAAAAGCTTTTGCCGTATTGGCTGCATCTTGCCCCGTCATCGCATCCACGGTGAAAAGGGTTTCAATTGGGTTAAGTGTCGCGTGGATTTGCTTAATTTCGTCCATCATGTCGCCGTCAACGTGTAAACGACCTGCTGTATCCACAATTAACACATCATAGAATTTTAATTTTGCTTCATTTAGTGCGGCTTGTGCAATTTGCACAGGCTTTTGTGCAACATCGGAAGGAAAGAAATCGGCACCAACGGCTTGTGCAAGCGTTTCTAATTGCTTAATCGCAGCGGGACGATATACGTCAGCAGACACCACTAACACTTTTTTCTTATGACGTTCTTTTAGAAATTTTGCCAGTTTACCCACACTGGTGGTTTTACCCGCCCCTTGTAAACCCGCCATTAAAATCACTGCTGGCGGTTGAGTGGAAAGATTTAAACTCTCATTCGCCTCCCCCATCGCTGATTCAAGTTCGGCTTGCACGATCTTAACGAATTCTTGACCAGGGGTGAGGCTTTTATTCACTTCCACCCCAATTGCACGTTCTTTTACTTTATTAATAAAATCACGTACCACAGGTAAAGCCACATCCGCTTCTAATAATGCCATGCGCACTTCACGTAACGTTTCTTTAATATTGTCTTCGGTTAAACGCCCACGTCCACTAATATTACGTAGCGTTTTTGATAAGCGATCCGACAAATTCTCAAACATGCAATCTTCCTATTAATCTCGAAAAAATTGCCCTAATTATACTGAAATCCCACAGATTTTCATCATTTGTAATAAATTTATAGCGATTTCACAGTGAGAAAGTTAGAATGGTTAAAGAATTAAGATGAGGGAATGTTAATGTGGCTTTCAATTTTTTCTGTGTTTTTTTATCTGCTGAGTGTGCTGCTCATCACCCCTATGTTGTTGAAAATCCAAGCAGGCGAACCGACTTCCCCGCCCAATAGAATGCCTTTTTTAAGCGCAGTATTCATCGCTATTATTCTTCACTTTATCAGCTTAATCCCACTTTTCACTGACTTAACCACGGGTGAAAATTTTTCCGTGATCGAAATCAGTTCCTTAATCAGTGTGATTACCGCGACGATCGCCACCTTAGCGCTTTTTTTTCGGGTACACACTCTCTGGTTTTTATTACCAATAATTTATTCTTTTACGATGATTAATCTCGTACTCAGTACGTTAATTCCTACACATTTCTTATATCATCTCAGTCAAGATATCGGACTCTTCATTCATGTCGGTTTATCACTGCTGACTTATTCTGTTTGTTCCATTGTCGCCTTATATTCTATCCAGTTGGTTTGGATCGATCGTGCATTAAAAAACAAAAGTCTGCCGTTTTCACCCATGATCCCACCGTTAATGACAGTAGAAAGACATTTTTTCCGCTTAATGCTAATAGGTGAAATATTACTCACTATCGTATTGATTTCAGGCAGTTATCATTTAGCTAAGGCTTTTGCCCCACAAGACATTCAAAAAGCCGTGTTTTCTTTTCTTGCTTGGCTCGTTTTTGGTACTGCACTGATTGGGCATTGGAAACTACATTGGCGAGGCAAGAAAGTGGTATATTATGCTATCTTAGGTATCTTTCTTCTGACTATTGCCTATTTTGGGAGTCGTGTAATGCTTGAAATATAAACAAGATTTATTTATGCTACCCTATAGTAAAAGTGCGGTTCAAAAAACGAAAAAAATGACCGCACTTTTCAATTTTTGATTAACTCGCAAAAGGATGCATTTTGGACAGTATTCCCCTTAGTACCCTCTTTATTACACTCGTCATCTTATTGATCATCTCTGCTTATTTTTCAGGCTCTGAAACCGGTTTGCTATCGGCTAATCGCTATCGTTTGCGCCATTTAGCCGAAAAAGGGCATAGCGGTGCGAAAAAAGCGGAAAAATTATTGAAAAAAACTGATGTTTTACTCAGTCTGATTCTAATTTGCAATAACTTAGTCAACATTAGCGCGTCGGCCATCACAACGATCATCGGTATGCGTTTATATGGTGATGCTGGGGTTGCCATTGCGACAGGGGCATTAACTTTTGTGATGCTCATTTTTGCTGAAATTTTACCGAAAACCATCGCGGCACGTTATCCAGAAAAAGTGGCCTTTACGTCAAGTCATCTGCTGTCTGTTTTTCTACGACTTTTTACCCCGTTGGTTTATTTAATGAATTTGATTATTCAAGGTATTTTAGCGTTGTTACGTCTCAAATCTGATAACAAATCTGCCTCATTAAGTCCTGAAGAATTACGTTCCATTGTGAATGAGTCGGGTAAATTTATCCCTTCTGCGCACCAAGAAATGTTGTTATCCATTTTAGACTTAGAAGGCGTGACGGTAGATGACATTATGGTGCCGCGTAATGATATTGGTGGGATCGATATTGACGATGATTGGAAAGCCATTATGCGTCAACTCAACCACGCTGCGCATGGGCGTGTCGTACTATATAAAGGCAATATGGACGAAAATATTTTGGGCATGCTCCGTGTGCGTGAAGCCTATCGTTTAATGCTTGATAAAAATGAGTTTAATAAAGAAACGCTCATTCGTGCGGCGGATGAAGTGTACTTCATCCCAGAAGGTACCCCACTGAATAGCCAATTGTTAAATTTCCGCAACAACAAAGAACGTATTGGTTTGGTCGTAGATGAATATGGCGATATTAAAGGCTTAGTCACCCTAGAAGATATCTTAGAGGAAATTGTGGGCGAATTTACTACCTCAACGACCCCCTCAATCAACGATGAAGTTATTCCGCAATCGGATGGTTCGCTTATTATTGAAGGCTCCGCGAATTTACGCGATTTGAACAAATTATTTGATTGGAATCTTGATACCGAAGATGCGCGAACATTCAACGGCTTAATCTTAGAACATTTGGAAGAAATTCCAGAAGAAGGAACGGTATGTGAAATTAATGGATTACAAATCACGATTCTAGAAGTGAATGACAACATGATTAAACAAGCCAAAGTCATTAAACTTTAATTCAAGATCTGGCTAAGCGATGTCATCAAGACATCGCTTTTTTATTCCGTACATGAATGTTTGATCCAACACAACATTTATTCAACATTGGATAAATAATCATCCTAAATCGCACGAATTTCTTATTTACCCCTTTTTTCGCTTTATGCTAGAATCTTGCAATTGAAATTAATTCTCAATACCGTATAATATTCCATCTTATTTTGCGATACAAATTAAAGGATTATAAAAATGCCACAATTATTCCAATTCTTACAACAATATATTGATTACATTATTTTAGGCTTACTTGCTTTCATGAGCTTTATTATGGTTTGGCTTGTGATTGAACGCTTTCTGTTCTTAAATCGAGTCAATGTGGCCGCTTATGAAAGTGTGCACGAATTGGACATTGACTTACAACGCCATTTGACGGCGATTTCGACCATTGGTTCCAATGCACCTTATGTTGGTTTGTTGGGGACGGTGATCGGTATTCTCTTAACCTTCTATGAATTAGGTCATTCTGGTGGGGATATTGATGCAGCGGCCATTATGGTGCACTTATCGTTAGCGCTCAAAGCGACTGCTGTTGGTATCTTAGTCGCGATTCCATCAATGGTGTGTTACAACGGCTTAGGACGTAAAGTGGAAGTGAATCGTTTAAAATGGTTTGCCTTAAATGAGAAAAAAGCCAAACAACAAGCATAGGGAGCGACTATGAAAAAGTTTGATGAAATCAACATTATCCCGTTTATTGATATTATGTTGGTATTGCTTGCTATCGTGTTGATTACCGCCTCATTTATTTCACAAGGTAAAATCCAAGTGAATGTTCCCAAAGCCAGTTCAACCGTGGCATTTCGCTCTGATGATTTAGCCAAATTGTTGACCATCACTGAAAGTGGTGACATTTTTTATCATGATAAACCGATTACACGAGAAGCATTGGAAGAAGAAATCAGTTCTTGGACAAAAGATCAAAAAGTGACCTTGAAAGTTGATGCAAAATCCAGTTTCCAAGATTTCGTTTCTATCACCGATATTATGGCTAAAAATGACATTAAAAATGTCGCTATCGTGACGGTTAAAGAAAAGGCAGCATCTCAATGATAGATAAAAGTCGTTCTTGCATCGGGTTTGCAATTTCATTGCTTTTTCACGCAAGTTTTGTTGCTTTCCTGTATTGGATTGTACAAAAAGACGATGACAGTGCGAATGGATTTGCTGCCGATATCATATCAACTCATATTTCCATGGAAATGCTTGCGGCCACGGTGTTAGAAGAACCTGAGCCCGAGCCAGCCCCACCAGTGGTAGAACCTGAACAACCCAAAGAAGAAGTGGCGGATCCGACGGTGAAACCAGAGCCACCGAAAGAACCTGAAAAACCAAAAGAGCCTGAAAAGCCAAAAGAAAAACCGAAGGAAAAGCCGAAAGAAAAACCGAAGAAACCGAAAAAAGAACAACGGGATTTACCGAAGTCAGATCGCCAAATTGACTCCAACTCATCGATCAATCAACAAGCGACTACAACGGGTAACATCACAACCAATAATCCTAATCTGGTCGGTAAAGGCAATAGCACAGATGAGGTGAATGCTTATCGTTCGGCATTACGTAGAGAAATTGAAAAGCACAAGCGTTATCCAAATCGTGCACGTATGATGCGTAAACAGGGTGTGGTGACAATCACCTTCCACATTAATAATGCAGGGGTCATTAGCAATGCACGTATCAACAAATCCTCTGGTTCTGAAGAATTAGATAATGCGGCACTCGTTGCAGTCAATAATGCGCGTCCTGTTGGGCCATTACCTGCGGGGATGCCAAATGAGGTAAGTGTGCCTGTAAGTTTCAAAATCACTAATTAAAAAAGTGCGGTGAAATACCGCACTTATTGTCTCTTTCTTGTTATTAATATTCACTCACCTATCCGCCTACTTTGAATAACCCCTTGAGTACTTTATCTCTTCCGTTTAGGATACATAACGATTACCGTTTTTCATCAGTTAAGGTAAAGACAAGATGACAGAAAAAAGACTTGCCCAAATAACTGTGGTACTGAGCTCGATTATCATCATGATGTATGCGCTTCTCAGTAGCTATTTTTTTAACAAATCACTTCATTTGCCGTATGCTGATGTGATGTATTTTGCGTTATCCAATCTTCTCTCGCTTACGTTGCCTTTTATTTGTGCTTGGTTACCCTATCTGTTTGTTCGTCCTGCGGCGGTCACAGGCAGTGCACTCTCTGCCTTAGGCTTATTTATTTTCTTCGCCATAACAAGCACCACGATGGATGATCCTAAAGGAGCGGCCGCAATATGGGGAATTTATTTTTTCTGGCTGATTGGTGCCACGCTTGCAGGGATTTACCCTGCATTGTTTAAACCTTCATTTTTTACTAAAACAGCGATGCGTGCTTTTTTGTTGAGTTGCTTATTTACTTTGCTGGTCAGTTTTATACTGGGCTTAACGATAAGCAAAATACTCTAAGACGATTTACAGCCAACTCAGAATGAAAAAATGGGGCGCGTTTTTTACCACACTCCCCATTTTTATTCTTGTCGCTTAATTCTCTACGATTACTTTTTTGATGCGTTATAGAGTGCCATTGCCTGAGGCATTAAACGTAATAAGTTTTGTTGCCGCTCGGCATCATTTGGGTGAGTTGAAGATAACGCAGCCAGTACGCTTTGATTTCCCGAGGATGCCCGTTGCATTTTTTCCCACACACGAGGGGCAGCCTGAGGATTAAACCCAGATTTTGCCATTAACATTAATCCCACTTCATCGGCTTCAGTTTCATTACTACGAGAATACGGTTTATCTAACGCCCAATCCTTGGTTAATCCCACTACCATTGCACTGCCATCACTCCCAATAGCCGTCGAAAGTGCAATATGACTGACTTGGGCTAATACATCCGTAAATTGCCCCATATTTACCTTTTTCTTACCGTGCTCTTTCAGTGCATGCGCCATTTCATGACCAATCACGGTTGCAATTTCATCATTGGTTAATTGTAAAGCATCCACTAAGCCAGTATAAAATGCCATTTTGCCGCCTGGCATCGCCCAAGCATTTAATTCTTTTGATTTGATCACGCTCATCTGCCAATGGAAAGGTTGCCCTGTCTGATTTTCGGCATTGGCATACGGCACCATTTTATTAAACACAGTATGAATACGTTTGGCTGTAACAGAGGTGGTATCTAGCACACCTTTAGTTCGTGCTTGATTAATGGTTTGTCGATAAGAAGAGGCTGACTGCTGATTAATACTGGCAGAATCGGCACAAGCATTCAGCATCAACGCGAAAGTGGGTACCCATAGGATTGTTTTAGTCAATTTCATCATAAAGTCCTCACTCAATTGAGATAAAAAAATACCGCCCTTTCAAGCGGTATTAAAACAAAAAGGTTATTTTTTGGCACGTTCAAATGAATCTAAAATTTCTTGGCGGGCCGCATCAACGCCTTCCCAACCATCCACTTTCACCCATTTACCTGCTTCTAATGCTTTGTAGCTTTCGAAGAAGTGTTGAATTTGTGCTTTTAATAAGGCTGGTAAATCATTCACATCTTTGATGTGATCATATTCTTTGGTTAATTTGCTGTGTGGTACTGCCACCACTTTCGCATCACTACCCGCTTCATCGGTCATTTTTAACACACCCACTGGACGGCAACGAATCACAGAACCCGGTTGTAATGGGTAAGGTGTTGGGACTAAGACATCTACTGGGTCACCATCTAAAGAAAGCGTATTATTCACATAACCATAGTTCGCTGGATAGAACATCGCTGTCGCCATAAAACGGTCAACAAATAATGAGCCACTTTCTTTATCCACTTCGTATTTAATTGGATCTGAGTTAGCTGGGATTTCAATGACAACATAGATATCATCTGGTAATGCTTTACCTGCTGGTACTGTTTCTAAACCCATTTTTTTATTCCTTATTTCAAGTTAGTTATAAATAAACGCACTCAATTATAGCGTTATTCGCACAAACTTGTCGAGATATCGCCCCGTTCATCTCAATAGACGTACAAAATAATAACGTTGTTTAACAAAAATTCATTGCTTTTTATTTTTGCACTATTAAAATAGTGCAAGTTTAATCAACAATAACAACACTGTGGTACTTTTATGACAACAAAAACATTACCTTCTTTATTAGGTGGCGCCATGATTATTGCTGGCACTGCAATTGGTGCGGGTATGCTCGCTAACCCAACTGCAACCGCAGGCGTGTGGTTTATCGGATCCCTTCTTTTATTAGCCTACACCTGGTTTTGTATGACGACTTCAGGTTTAATGATCTTAGAAGCGAATTTGCATTATCCAACGGGCGCTAGTTTCGACACGATTGTGAAAGATTTACTTGGTCAACGCTGGAACCTGATTAATGGCTTATCCATCGCTTTTGTTCTATATATTTTAACTTATGCCTACATTACCTCTGGTGGCGGAATTACGCAAAACCTCTTAAATCAAGTCTTCAGTCATCCTGACAATACGGTGGACATTGGTCGAGGGACCGGTTCTTTGATTTTTTGTTGCATATTAGCTGGATTTGTATGGTTATCCACCAAAGCAGTGGATCGTTTTACGACAGTCCTCATCGGTGGCATGGTCATTGCCTTTCTTCTTTCCACAAGTGGATTGATGAGTTCTGTCAACCGTGATGTACTTTTTAATCATTTTGCGCAAGAAGAAAGACACTATTTACCTTATCTTCTCACCGCACTTCCTGTTTGCTTGGTCTCCTTTGGTTTTCACGGTAATGTGCCAAGTTTAGTCAAATACTACGATCGTCATGCACAATCTGTGGTCAAAGCGATTTTTCTCGGGACGGGTATCGCCTTCGTGATTTATGCGTTGTGGCAGCTTGCCGTACAAGGTAACTTACCTCGCCATCAATTTGCACCAGTCATTGAAAAAGGAGGCGATATTGCCGCCTTACTCAAGGCTTTATCACAATATACTCAAACCGATTACATGGGTATTGTACTTAATTTCTTTGCTTATATGGCGATTGCCAGCTCGTTTTTAGGGGTCAGCTTAGGCCTATTTGATTACCTCGCCGACTTATTAAAATTTGATGACAGTCACTTAGGGCGAACCAAAACAACTTTAGTGACCTTTCTTCCACCACTTTTACTCAGCTTACAGTTCCCCTATGGGTTTGTTGTAGCAATTGGTTATGCCGGCTTAGCCGCAACGATTTGGGCTGTCATCGTCCCTGCCCTGTTAGCGAAAGCCACACGCCAACGTTTTACGGAATCCCACTATACCGTTTATGGTGGTAACTTTATGATTTATTTTGTGATTCTATTTGGTGTATTAAATATTGTGGCACAAGTCGCTGCACAGTTTGGTGTACTACCCACATTTTTAGGTTAAAGCTCACAAATTTGATGCAAAAGACTTGGCTTGATACAAAATTTTAAGTATATAGTGAGAGAATTTTTTAGCTTTAGAGGTTTACAATGAAAAAACTAACCACATTCAGCGCAATTGTATTGTCATTGGGGCTCATCAGCCAAGCCTATGCTTATACTCAAGACAAAACCTACAAGATTACTGTGTTACATGCAAATGACACCCATGGTCATTTCTGGAAAAACAGTAAAGGTGAGTATGGTTTTGCCGCACACAAAACTTTAATTGACAACATTCGTAAAGAAGTACAAGGTAAAGGTGGCTCGGTCGTTTTACTCCATGCAGGCGACTACAATACTGGTGTGCCAGAGTCTGATATGCAAAATGCTAAGCCAGATATTGAAGGCATGAATATGATTGGTTATGACGTAGCGGTCCTCGGTAACCATGAATTTGATTTCCCAATTCAGTTACTTGAGATGCAAGAAAAATGGGCGAAGTTCCCACTGATTTCCGCTAATGTGATCAATAAGAAAACCAACAAACCGTTAGTTAATCCTTATGTGATGTTAAACAGAGATGACCTCAAAATTGCGGTCGTCGGCCTAACTACCGAAGATACTGCAAAATTGGGTAACCCTGAAGTCGTTGATCATGTGATTTTCAAGAACCCAATAGAAACCGCCAAAAACACCTTGGCTGAGATTAATCAAACGGAAAAACCGGATATCCGCATTGCGTTAACCCACATGGGCTACTATTTTGATGGTAAACATGGACATAATGCACCGGGCGATGTCACGATGGCACGTACATTAGAGAAAGGTGCCTTTGATTTAATTATCGGCGGTCATACGCATGATACCGTCTGTCTTGATGAGCAAGGTCAATTCAAAATCCAATACACACCGGGGGAAACATGTAAACCAGACTTCCAAAATGGGACGTGGATTGTTCAAGCGGGCGAATGGGGAAAATATATCGGTCGTGCGGATTTTGAATTCAAAAACGGCGAAACGAAATTGGTGAAATACGAATTAATTCCAATTAACTTAAAACAGAAAATCAAGTTAGAAGACGGTAAAACAGACTACAAACTTTACCAGCCTGAAATTGCAGAAGATCCAACCGTGTTTGCGCATTTGAAAAAATACCAAGATGAAGGTGATCGCTTATTAGGCGTGAAAGTCGGTGAAGTAAAAGGGAAATTTGTTGGTGATCGTAAAATTATCCGTTTCCATCAAACTAATTTAGGTCGTTTAATCGCGCAATCTCAAATGGAACGTGTTAAAGCCGATGTGGGAATCATGAACTCAGGCGGTATCCGTACCGATATCAACGAAGGGGAAACGACTTATAAAGATCTCCTTACGGTTCAACCTTTTGGTAACATGATTGCGACCGTAGATTTCACGGGGCAAGAGCTTTTAGACTACCTCAATGTGGTCGCGTTAAAACAAGTGGATAGCGGTGCCTACCCGCAATTTGCTGGACTTTCAATGGTCGTTGACCGTACTGCACAAAAAGTATCTGATGTCAAAGTCGGTGGCAAAGCACTGGATTTGAAAAAAACGTATAAAGTCTCTGTACCAGACTACTGTGCTGGTGGTGGTGATGGCTACCCTGTCTTGAAAAAACACCCAAGCTATGTCAACACAGGCTTTATCGATGCGGAAATGCTGAAAAAATACTTTGAAGAAAACAAAGTATTAGACGCGTCTAAATACGATCCAAAAGATGACATCATCTTCAAATAAGATGAATAAAAAAAGCGTCTATGATAGCCCGCAATTTTTCGAGCTGTACCAAAAATTGCGGGATAATCCCATCAGCTTAAATGAAGTGGTCGAAAAGCCCACGATGTTGTCTTTACTCCCCGATCTGCGCAATAAAAAATTGCTCGATCTCGGCTGTGGCACTGGCGGACATTTACAACTATATTTGCAACGTCATGCCAGCTTTGTGGTGGGTATTGACCTTTCTCAGACTATGTTGCAGCAAGCTGCACATGATCTAGCAAAACTTTGCCAAAATCAACCGCGCTTTGCCTTACACCAACTTCCGATGGAACAACTCGCGGATTTCGCTGAAACAGATTTTGATGTTATCACTAGCTCGTTTGCCTTTCACTACGTGCAAGATTTTGCTCAATTATTGCAAGCGATCTACCAAAAATTAAAGCCGAATGGTTATCTGATTTTCTCGCAAGAACATCCGATCGTCACCTGTTATCAAGAAGGCGAACGTTGGGAAAAAGATCAACAGAAACGTCAAGTGGCGTATCGCTTGAATTACTATCGAGATGAAGGCGAACGTGATCGTAATTGGTTTAAACAACCGTTTAAAACCTATCATCGCACCACGGCTACCCTTATCAATCAACTGATTCAGGCGGGATTTCAAATTGAGCAGATGGCAGAACCGATGCTCGCCGATCAACCAGAATGGCAACAAGAATTTAAAGATTTACAGCATCGTCCCGTACTGCTTTTTATTAAAGCGAAAAAAATCTAATTTTTTTGTAAAAAACACTTGCCAGTTCATTTTTTTTACAGTAATTTGAATAGCAATTAACCAATTAAGGATACACTATGAATTTTAATCGCACGACTCATCATCACCCGCTCTCCTGATTATCTTTCGGGTGTTTAGTGATGCTTGGAAGATAACAAATCTTCCGGGTGTGCGATAAAATGACGAACAATATAAACCTCTCGGAAGCCATTTCGGGAGGTTTTTTTATAACTAATTTTTTATAACTAAAATGAACAACATCGACTAGGATAAGAATTATGATTGAAAGTAAAAGATTACGCATTGCAATGCAAAAATCAGGGCGCTTAAGCCAAGAATCACAAGCCTTATTGAAACAATGTGGTGTAAAAATAAATTTACAGGAACAACGCCTGATTGCTTATGCAGAAAATATGCCGATTGATATTTTACGGGTGCGTGATGATGATATTCCCGGTTTAGTTTTTGATGGTGTCGTTGATCTCGGCATTATTGGTGAAAATGTCCTAGAAGAGGAAGAACTCACCCGTCAAGCCGCAGGTGAAACGGTTAATTACAAAAAATTGCGTCGATTAGATTTTGGCGGTTGCCGTTTATCTATCGCCATACCACAAGACGAAGCCTACTCCGGTATGAGTGTTCTTAAAAATGCACGCATTGCGACCTCCTATCCAAATTTACTCAAACGATATATGCAACAACAAGGTGTTAGTTTCAAAACGTGTTCACTGACAGGTTCGGTCGAAGTTGCCCCGCGGGCGGGACTTGCTGATGCCATTTGTGATTTAGTGTCTTCTGGCGCTACGCTTGAAGCCAATGGTTTAAAAGAAGTGGAGGTCATTTACCGTTCCAAATCTTGTCTCATTCAACGTGCCGCTGAGCTGAGCCCAGAAAAACAAGCCTTAGTGGATAAATTGCTCACACGTATTCAAGGGGTGCAACAAGCGACAGAATCAAAATACATTATGCTACATGCACCAAAAGAAAAATTAGCCGAAATCACCGCACTTTTACCTGGTGTGGAAAATCCAACCATTTTGCCCCTCGCGCAAGATAACTCGAAAGTGGCGATGCATGTGGTCAGTCAAGAAAATCTGTTCTGGGAAACCATGGAACAATTAAAAGAGGCAGGGGCAAGTTCAATTTTAGTCTTACCAATCGAAAAAATGATGGGGTAACAAGATGCCATTTACGCTATCACAACAACAATCACTTTTAGCACAAAAAGGCATCGGTGCCACTATTTTAAAACGTTTACAAGAAATGGGACTCGATAATGTGGAACTGCTCGCCAATACATCCCCTGAATTCATCCTGCAAAGAGGGGCTGAAATGACAGGTTCCAGCTGTTGGCGCAATAGTCCACAGGCGCGTAAAGCCATTGAAACAGCAGTGAGTTGGGCAAAACAAGAATTGAAGTTAAGTACAGAAAAATAACCAGACAAAAAGGATAAGTATGCTATGCGATTTCCTGATAAAGATCAGCTTTTCCCAATCAAACATTATCATCAACTTTGTTTTCTAAAAAATCTGGTTCGTCACCCCAATATTATTATTGGTGATTTCACCTACTACGATGATGCGGAGAATGTTGAAAATTTTGAGAAAAATGTGAAATATCATTTTGACTTTTTAGGCGATAAATTGATCATCGGTAAATTTTGCATGATTGGCTCTGATGTGAAATTTATTATGAATGGCGCGAATCATCAAATGAATGCCATCTCCACTTACCCATTTGGGATTTTTGGTTATGAATGGGCAAAAGCCTTACCCGATAAAGCAGTACTGCCAATAAAAGGCGATACCATTGTGGGCAATGATGTTTGGATCGGCTATAACGCCACGATTATGCCAGGCGTAAAAATTGGCGATGGCGCGATTATTGGTACCCACTCGGTTGTCACCAAAAATGTTCCACCTTATACGGTTGTCGCGGGGAACCCTGCTCGCGTGATAAAAACGCGTTTTTCGCCTGAGAAAATCGAACACTTATTAGCATTAAAATGGTGGGATTGGGAGATTGACAAAATCACACGCAATCTTGACTTTTTAACTGGGAAAGTCAGTGACCCTATTGAGTAAGCTAGGAAAAAAATATGCAAACACTTATTTGGAATACATTAAATTCAACACAAAAACAAGTCGCACTTTCTCGCCCCGTGCAAGCCATTGGTGAGCAAATTACCCAAGCGGTGAAGGCGATTAAAAGTCATGTCATCAATAATGGCGATAACGCATTATTTGAACTGACAGAGAAATTTGACAAAACCAAATTAGACAGCCTTGTCATCTCCAAAGCACAAATTGAGCAAGCCAGTCAGCGTATTGCTCCGGAATTAAAACAGGCTATTCAAACGGCCAAAGGCAACATTGAACGTTTTCACCAAGCGCAGAAAAGTCAAGGTGTGGATCTCGAGACCCAAGCGGGCGTGCGTTGCCAAGTACTGACACGCCCCATTGAAAAAGTGGGCTTGTATATCCCAGGTGGCTCTGCCCCGTTATTTTCCACCGTGCTAATGCTTGCCGTACCTGCCAAAATCGCAGGCTGTAAAAAAATCGTACTTTGCTCGCCACCACCCATTGCCGATGAAATTCTTTACACCGCCAATTTATGTGGCGTAGAAACTATCTATGCGATTGGTGGTGCACAAGCCATTTTTGCCATGGCAAACGGCACAGAAAGTGTGCAAAAAGTGGATAAAATTTTCGGACCGGGCAATGCCTTTGTGACTGAAGCCAAACGCCAAGTGTTACAACAAGGCACCGCCATTGATATGCCAGCAGGTCCTTCTGAAGTGTTAGTGATTGCCGATGAATTTGCTGATCCTGATTTTGTGGCAAGCGATTTATTGTCACAAGCGGAACACGGTGCAGACAGCCAGGTAATTTTAGTCACAAACTGCGAAACGTTGGCAAAACAGACCGCTCTTTCCATTGAGCAACAACTGGCGCGTTTACCAAGAGCAGAAACGGCACGCAAAGCCCTCGCCCACAGTCGCACCTTTATCGCAGAAGATCTGCAACAGTGCGTGGAAATCAGCAATGCTTATGCGCCTGAACATTTAGTGGTGCAAGTAGAAAATGCGCGCAATTTACTGCCATTGTTAGATAACGCGGGTTCTATTTTCTTAGGGGCGTATTCGCCTGAAAGTATGGGCGATTATGCTAGTGGTACCAACCATGTATTACCTACTTATGGCTATACTCGTACCCACTCCAGTTTAGGGTTAGCAGATTTTAGCAAACGCATGACAGTACAAGAACTGACCCCACAAGGCTTTACCGACCTTGCAGAAACCGTGATGTTAATGGCGACGGCGGAACAGTTAGAGGCACATAAGCAAGCGGTAGCCATTCGCTTGAATAAATTGAAATAACTACTTATGACGATAGAAGGGAAATAACATGGATTATCCAATTAATGGGCAATGTCAATGCGGGCAAGTGCGCTACACTCTACACAAAGCACCTATTGCGATTGCGGCTTGTCATTGTAAACAATGCCAAAAATTATCCACTAGTGCATTTAGTCTGACGGCAATGATTGATAAAGATGCATTGGAGTTAACGGGTGAACTGAAAGCCTTTCGTCGTCAGGCAGAGAGCGGTAACCAAACCATTGCAATGTTTTGCCCCACTTGCGCAAACCATATTTACCATTACAGCCCAAGTTACCCTGATAAATTAATGCTCAAACCATCCACATTGGACAATACCGAGATCATCGAACCCACGATCCATGTTTGGACGAGAGAAAAACAGGCCTGGTATCAACTCCCCGATAATGTGATGGTGTTTGATACACAGCCTTGATGTCAATATGAATAAAATTATCTTAATTCGACATGTAACGCCTGTAGTCAGCAATACCCCTTGTTCTTATCTGGAGGCTAAACAACGTTTAGTGGAATATAACAACACTGAAACGTTGAATTTTGCTGAAATCAATTTGTTAGGTGTAAACCAAGATAATCTGGATATAGACACTATTTATAGTTCATCATTAACTCGAGCAATAAAAACGGCTGACTACCTGTTTCCTAAGAAAAAGATTGTCACTACCGACAAACTTGTTGAATTTAATTTAGATATTTTTCCAATTCCTATTTTAAATTTATCATTTAAAAATTGGTTATTCGTTTCTCGAGTTTTATGGCTGATAGGCATCAATAAAAGTCAAAATAATTTACGACAAGAAAAACAACGAGTAGCGAATTTTATTCAAGAAAATTTAAATAAAAATTGTATTATTGTGACCCATGGTTTTGTATTAAATGAAATACAATCACATTTAATAAAAAATGGGTTCAACATTACAATAGCTAAAAAACAAGGATGTTTTAGTATCACTATACTGGAAAGGAAAACATGATGAACAATCAAATCCAACTCTACACTAGCGAAGATGGCAAAATTGCATTACAGGTTTCTTTTGAACAGGAAACGGTGTGGCTAAGTCTAGATCAAATGGTTACGCTATTTGGTCGAGATAAATCGGTGATTTCTCGTCATATTCGAAATATCTTTTTGGAAGAAGAATTAGTGCGAGATTCAGTTGTTGCAAAAAATGCAACAACTGCCGCCGATGGAAAAACTTACCTCGTGGATTACTACAACTTAGACGTTATCATCTCAGTTGGCTATCGAGTAAAATCCAAGCGAGGCGTGCAATTCCGCCAGTGGGCAACACAAACCCTAAAACAATTTTTAGTGCAGGGTTATGCGATCAATGAACGCCGTTTACAGGAAAAGGGCGTGGAATTTAGCCAAGCGGTTGCGTTGTTAAGTCGCACGCTGACAAATCAAGCCTTCGTCAATGATGATGGACAAGCGGTGATTAGCGTCGTGCAGGATTACGCACGCACTTGGAGCTTATTGCAGGCGTATGATGAACAAAGTTTAAGTGCTAATTCATTGAAGCAACCTGATATGAAACCGTTGATCTTTGATGAGGTGTTGCAAGCCATTGAGCAATTAAAACAAACCTTGATTGAAAAAGGGGAAGCGACGGCGTTATTTGGTCAGTTGCGTTCCGATGGGTTGGCATCAGCGATCAATACCATTGAACAAGGATTTGGTGAGGAATAGTTTTATCCTAATGTTGCCAGTCGTGCTGCCCATTTGCTGTATTTTGTGATCAAAAACCATCCACTTTCCGATGGGAACAAACGCACAGGATCCTTTTTGTTTTTGTGGTACTTACGCCTCAATCAAGGCTTGTTAGCAAAACCTGTCGAGCAATTGATTAACGATAACACCTTGGTGGCGTTAGCCCTTTTAGTGGCTGAAAGCCTGCCAGAACAAAAAGAGTTGATGATTAAACTTATCGAACACTTTATTTTATTAAAAGAACGAAATTAAACAGGAAAACACAATGTCTATTTCATCACTTTCACGCAAAAATATTCAAGCCTTAACGCCGTATCAATCGGCACGGCGATTAGGGGGCAAGGGCGATATTTGGTTAAATGCCAATGAATACCCCACCTCGCCCGATTTTGATTTAACCCAACGCACCTTTAACCGCTACCCTGAACCCCAGCCACAAGCTGTGATTGAAGGCTATGCCCGCTATGCTGGCGTTTACCCTGAAAATGTTCTCGTCAGCCGTGGGGGCGATGAAAGTATCGAGCTAATTATTCGTGCGTTTTGTGAAGCCGACGACAGCGTGCTGTATTGCCCACCAACTTATGGTATGTATGCCGTGAGTGCCGAAACCTGTGGCGTTGCCTTAAAAACCGTGCCGCTGACTGCAGATTTCCAACTGAATTTAGCCGAAATTGAACGCAATTTGACGGACGTGAAAGTGGTGTTTGTGTGCAGCCCCAACAATCCCACTGGCACCCTCGTCAATCGAGCTGATTTATTGGCGTTATTAGAAATGACGAAAAACAGAGCCATTGTGGTGGTGGATGAAGCCTATATCGAATTTTGCCCACAAACCACCATGGCAACGGCGCTGGAAAATTATCCGCATCTCGCCATTATCCGTACCCTGTCCAAAGCCTTTGCCTTAGCGGGACTACGTTGTGGTTTTACCCTTGCCAATCCAGAATTGATTAACGTGTTACAAAAAGTCATTGCCCCTTATCCCTTGCCGGTGCTGGTGGCAGATCTTGCTGCGCAAGCCTTGCAACCTTCAGGGATTGTAGCAATGCAACAACGTGTCGCAGAAATTTTACAAAATCGCACCGCACTTGAGGCGGATTTGCGCAGCTTGCCTTGTGTGGAAAACCTCTTTCAAAGCGACGGTAATTATCTTTTAGTGAAATTTAAAGACGGGCAGAAAATATTTAAAACCCTGTGGGATCAAGGCATTATCTTGCGTAATCAACACAGCGCACTCATGTTAGAAAATTGCATTCGTATCACTATTGGTACCGCGGAAGAAAACCGCCGAGTGATTGAAGCTATTCGTCAAATTGCATAAGATACAGACAGAACAAAAGACAAACAGGATAACACGATGACACAACAATCTATTCTTTTTATCGACCGTGACGGTACCTTAATTGACGAACCGAAAACCGATTTTCAAATCGACAGTTTAGAAAAATTGCAATTTGAACCGAACGTAATCCCAGCGTTGTTGAAACTTAAACCCTTCTACCGCTTTGTGATGGTCAGCAATCAGGACGGTTTGGGCACGGCGTCCTTTCCGCAAGAAGACTTCGACAAACCGCACAATGCGATGATGGCGTTGTTTAACTCGCAAGGGATTGAATTTGATGAGGTGTTGATTTGCCCACACAAACCTGAAGATGAGTGCGACTGCCGTAAGCCGAAAATCAAATTATTGAAAAAATATATTGATAAAAAGTTGTTCGACCCTGACACCAGTTTTGTGATTGGCGATCGTGCCACTGACGTGCAACTGGCGGAGAATCTCGGCATTCGTGCTTTGCAATACGATCGGGAAAAACTCAACTGGGATTTGATTGCGGAAAAATTATTGCCAAAACAGACCGCACTTGGAGATCGCACCCCACGCTATGCGGAAGTGGTTCGCACCACCAAAGAAACGGACATTAAAGTGCAAGTGTGGTTGGATGAAACAGGCATGAACGACATCAAAACGGGCGTAGGCTTTTTCGATCACATGCTTGATCAAATCGCCACCCACGGTGGCTTTAGAATGAATGTGTACTGCAAAGGCGATTTGTGGATTGACGAACATCACACTGTGGAAGACACCGCCCTCGCCCTCGGCACCGCATTAAAACAAGCCCTCGGCGACAAACGTGGCATTCAACGCTTCGGTTTTGTCTTGCCAATGGACGAATGCAAAGCAGAATGTACGATGGATCTGTCTGGTCGCCCGTATTTCAAATTCAAAGCCAAATTTAAACGTGACAAAGTGGGCGATTTCAGCACCGAAATGACCGAGCATTTTTTCCAATCTCTCGCTTATACCTTAATGGCAACCTTACATCTCAAAACCAAAGGCGATAACGACCACCACAAAATCGAAAGCCTGTTTAAAGTGTTTGGGCGCACGTTAAGACAGTGTATTAAGGTGGAAGGGAATGAGTTGCCGAGTAGTAAGGGGGTTCTGTGAACTAAATAACTATTACGCGATAGTACTTCATAAAATTGAGGATAATAAATGTGGATTTTGAATTTCAGAAATTAACATTACCCTATTGTGCATTTTTTGGGTCAGATTTGAATTTGACGTGGTTATTTAATGCAAGTAAAGAAGAACAAGAAGAAGCATTATTTGAATGGTTTACACTAAGGTATGAAGAGCCTGTACATTCCTTACCTTATATTTCGCGTGAGGGTGGATACCAATACATTTATGGTGGACCAATCGATCCATATGATGAATTAGAACAATTTGAGAAATATACATCTTATGATGTGATACAAGATGTTGCTCAAAGATTATATGACATCGCAGAAGATACTTGGACTCCTATTCCACAATATTCAAATGATTATCAAATGAAAGAAACACCTATTGACAGGCTTAAAAACAGAATAAATAAAGCGATTAAAGTACTTAAATTTAGTAACATTGCTCAAATTATTGATATAAATTTATTAATAGAAAGATCTGAAGATTATGGTTTATATGCTAAGGATTTCTTAGTACATCAATTAAAAAATAATCTAAAGGAAAAAGATGAGGAAATCTCTTATTTACAAGCTTTATCTGTTTTTAGTTTACTTTTCACGGCATTCGAAACGTATATGTGGGAAATAACAAAATGTAACTTAGATACTAAAGGACTAAATTTAAGAAAAAATTTGATTAATACATTAAAAGATTTTGAAATAAAAAAATCTCTTAGTGACATTTATAATGAAAATTATAACTTTGATAGAAAATTAGAAGATATCTTAGACAATGAAACTGTTTGGCATAATATAAATAACATCACAAAGATTTTTAAAAATGGATTTCAGTTAAATACATTACCTGATTTTCATGAAATCAATAAGTTATTAATAACCAGAAATAATATTGTTCATCGATTTGGTCTAGATAAAGATGGTCATGCAATTTCTCTGCAGGATGAGGATATTTTAAACGCAAAAAAATTTTTTATTGAATATTGTGAGAGTCTAGATCTTTTAATTCAAGAACGAATCTGTAATTTATAGGAAAAATATGCAAAACATCACCATCATCAACACCCGTTGCGCGAACCTTTCTTCGGTCAAATTTGCCTTTGATCGTTTAGGTTATCACGCAGAAATTACCGATAATATCGAACAAATCCAATCCGCCGACAAGCTGATTTTACCCGGCGTGGGCACGGCGAGAGCGGCGATGAAAAATCTTGCGGAGTTAGGAGTAATCGACACCATTCGCAATTTGAAACAGCCTGTGTTAGGCATCTGTTTGGGTATGCAGCTGATGACCGAATATTCTGAAGAAGGCAATTTGGACTTATTAAAATTGATGGCGGGTAAAACCGAAAAATTGCCAGATTGTCAGTTGCCATTACCCCATATGGGCTGGAATAAGGTGCATTATGTCGCCGATCACCCGTTATTTGCAGGCATTGAGCAAGACAGCTATTTCTATTTTGTGCATAGCTATGCGGTGTTGCCCAATCCACACACCGTTGCCACTTGTGACTACGGCGTGCCATTTTCGGCAGTGATCCAACACAACAACTTCTACGGTGTACAATTCCACCCCGAGCGTTCTGGCAAGGCAGGGGAAAAACTGTTGCGTAATTTTGTGGAGAATATTTAGTGCAGGCTGAAATTTTAGTGATCAAAATCGGTGGAATTGAAACCTTAACGTTTAATGACGGATCTGTACTGGAAACAGCCATACGCAAAAAACCTGTACCAATGGTAAAAATACATCAACTTGGTGCCGAAGGTAATGATGTGAGTTTAAAAGCACATCATGGTGGTGTGGATAAAGCATTATTTTTTATGTCCGATACATCTTTCCAACAATTAACCGCACTTATTGGCAAAGAATTTGATTATCAAGGAATTGCTACCTATGGGGAAAATTTTATTGTGTCTGGTTGGGATGAAAACAACGTTTGCGTAGGAGATCGTTACCAAATTGGCACCGTCATTGTGGAAGTTTCTCAGCCTCGTAAGCCGTGCGATCGCTTAGCGAAAAATACAGGCAATAAAGATACGCATCATATTGTGCGACATTCTGGGCTGTCTGGGTGGTATGCACGAGTCATAAAAGAGGGGGAGATTCACACGCAAGATTCAGTGCAACGTATCCAGTGTCCTTATCCACAGTTAACGATTCATCATTTAAATAGATTACTTGCTGGCTCGGTGAAAGCGCTAACGCAAGAGGCATTGGAATCTGCGCTCAGTTGTGATGCCTTAGCAGAGGCATTTAAACGCAGTTTACGGAGTCAGTTACAGCGGATTGCGAAAGTGTAAAAAGCGGGATTTTTAACCGTACTTTTAACATAAATAATAGGAAAAAATATGCAAACATCACAAATTATCCCCGCACTTGATCTGATTGATGGTCAAGTGGTGCGCCTTTATCAAGGTGATTATGGGCAGAAAACCCTTTATTCCGACAACCCGATAGCCCAATTCCAAGATTATGTGGCACAAGGGGCAACGTACTTACACTTAGTGGATCTGACTGGCGCAAAAGATCCCAATCAACGCCAGATCCAACTGATTGGGGAGATTATCAAGGCGGTGAATTGCCCAATTCAAGTGGGTGGCGGTATTCGCACCGAGCAAGATGTGGCAGATTTATTGGCGGTGGGCGCAAATCGTGTGGTGATTGGTTCCACTGCGGTCAAGCAACCCGAAATGGTCAAACAATGGTTTAAAAAATACGGGGCGGAAAAATTTGTGTTGGCGTTAGATGTGAATATCAATGCCCAAGGTGAAAAACAGATTGCGGTGAGCGGTTGGCAAGAAAACAGCGGTGTGTCGTTAGAAGCCTTAATTGCCTATTTTAGTGAGGTCGGTTTGCAACACGTGTTATGTACCGATATTTCCAAAGATGGTACCTTGCAAGGATCTAATGTGGGACTGTATCAGGAAATCTGTGCCCAATTCCCGACGATTCAATTTCAATCATCAGGCGGGATCGGTTCCCTTGCGGATATTGACGCCTTAAAAGGCACGGGTGTGGCAGGCGTGATTGTTGGACGAGCATTGTTAGAAGGTAAATTTAGCGTACAGGAGGCGATCGCATGTTGGCAAAACGCATAATTCCTTGCTTAGATGTGCGTGATGGGCAAGTGGTCAAGGGCGTACAATTTCGCAATCACGAAATTATTGGCGATATTGTGCCACTTGCACAGCGCTATGCGGAAGAAGGCGCTGATGAACTGGTTTTCTACGATATTACCGCCTCCTCTGATGGCAGAACTATTGATAAAAGCTGGGTGGAACGTGTGGCACAAGTGATTGATATTCCCTTCTGTGTGGCTGGTGGCATTAAAAGCGTGGAAGATGCAGAAAAATTGTTTGCTTTTGGTGCCGATAAAATTTCTATCAATTCACCCGCACTTGCCGATCCCAATTTAATTAATCGCTTAGCGGATCGTTTTGGTGTGCAAGCCATTGTGGTGGGGATCGATAGCTGGTTTGAAAAGGAAACCGGCAAATATTGGGTCAACCAATATACCGGCGATGAAAGCCGTACTCGCCAAACCAACTGGCAGTTGCTCGACTGGGTGAAAGAAGTACAGCATCGTGGTGCGGGCGAAATCGTGCTGAATATGATGAACCAAGACGGTGTTCGTCAAGGTTATGACATCACCCAATTAAAACTCGTGCGTAACCTCTGCCATATTCCGCTGATTGCCTCAGGTGGTGCAGGTGAAATGGTGCATTTCCGTGATGCCTTTATTGAAGCCAATGTGGATGGTGCGCTCGCTGCAAGCGTGTTCCATAAACGGATTATTGATATTGGGGAACTAAAGAAATATTTAAACAACAACTATGTGAAAGTAAGAAAGTAAAATTAAGAGAAAAAAATGGAAATAAAAAGTATTACAGATCTTATTAATGTTTTAAAAAAAATAGGATCACCACAAAAAGACCATACAAGATTCTTTAGAGGTCATTCAAATCAGGAGTATGAATTAAAACCTAGTATATACAGGAATAATGGATTTATAAAAAATGAAAATAAGATTATTCGAGATGCTATCATAAATAATCCAGACTCATTTTCAAAAAATGATAGTGTATTTAACGTGTTATCAAAACTACAGCATTATGGTTATCCTACAAGGTTACTCGATTTAACAAGTAACGCTTTAGTTGCACTCTATTTTATTGTCAATAACAACAATAATAATGGAGAATTAATAATACTTGATATACCAAATGAAAACATCAAATATTTTGATAGTGATACAGTATCTATCGTATCATCTATTAGTTTAAGAAATTATAATTTTAATATTGAATTATATAAAATAATAGAAGAAATAAATTTCAAAAAAGAAAAAGCAATGAAAATAATAAAAAACAATCATGAAATATTAAAAAATAAATCGTCATATAAAAAAATTACTCATGAATTAACAAGTATAGAAAATGAGATTTCATTAATAGATAAAAACCTCATAATTCTTCCAGGCCTTTTTTATAATATTAACAAATCGGAAAAATTAATATCTAAATTAAAAGAAGAATTAGAAATGGATGTAATAGAAGAAAGTCAAATTAATAAATTTGCATATCAAAAAGCGAATAAAATTTTCAATAATCAACTTGGAATATTAGAACTCTTACATGATATAAGAAAAGAAAAGCCTGGATTCTCTCCTATAATCAAGAGCGATGATTTAGAAAGAGTAATATGCGTACTAGCAAAATTAGACAACAGTAGAATCATAAGACAACAAGGTTGTTTCTTACTTTTTGGGATAAATAATAAAAAAGAAAACCATGCAATATTAAATGAAAAATGGAAAAAAAATGATTATAAAATAATAATCCCTCAACAAAGTAAGAGGGATATTTTAAATGAGCTTAAAACATTTGGAATTAGTAAAAAAACACTATTTCCAGAGTTAGAGTCTCAATCAGACGAAATCAAAGATGAATATAAGGAATAATCATGCTAAACCCAACCCAAATCAACTGGCAAAAAGTGGATAATTTACTGCCTGTCATTATCCAAAATATCACGACCTGTGAAGTGTTAATGCTCGGTTATATGAATCAAGACGCGCTAGAAAAAACCTTAGCGGAAAAACGAGTCACCTTTTTTTCTCGCACGAAAAACCGCTTGTGGACAAAAGGCGAAACCTCGGGACATTTTTTAAACGTGGTGGATATGAGTTTAGATTGTGATAACGATACCCTGCTGATTTTGGTGAATCCAATTGGTGAAACCTGTCATACCGGCGCGGAAAGCTGTTTTTATCAATTTGAAAATGCGACACAACCTGACTGGATTTTCTTGAGTAAGTTAGAACGTTTAATTGCCAGTCGTAAAGGTGCTGATCCCACTAGTTCCTATACCGCACAACTGTATGCTAAAGGCACCAAGCGCATTGCGCAAAAAGTGGGGGAAGAAGGCGTGGAAACCGCACTTGCCGCAACGGTAAAAGACAGAGATGAAACCATTTGTGAAGCCGCCGATCTCGCCTACCATTTGACCGTTTTGTTACAAGATGCGGCGTTAAGCTGGGCGGATGTGATTGGTAAACTCAAAGAACGTCACACAAAATAACAAAAAATAACCGCACTTTTTCGCACGCTAACCGATAGTGCGGTTTATTTTTGACAGGTTATTTCCTCAGTCTGATTTCGCTATAGGATATTATGGGCTTTTGTGCTATTTTAACGCCAAATTTTCTTTGCTATGTAGGTCAATATTATGGAAAAAATCATTATTGATGAAAACCAATTTCTCCGCACCATTTCCCGTATTTCACATGAGATTATCGAAAAACATCAGCGTTTAGACAATATTGTGATTGTCGGTATTAAACGACGTGGTGCCGAAATTGCAGAATTAATTAAGAAAAAAATTGCCGATCTCGCTAACGTTGACTTACCCTCTATTGATCTCGATATCACCTTTTACCGCGACGATTTAGAATATGCGGAACCAGACTCCAAATCCCCAACTTATAGTGGTGCATCCAATTTTATTAGTATTCATAATAAAGAAGTGATTTTAGTCGATGATGTGCTTTATACCGGTAGAACAATCCGTGCTGCACTCGATGCGTTAGTGGATTTTGGTCGTGCGGCAAAAATTGAGTTGGTCATCCTTGTAGATCGAGGTCATCGTGAGCTCCCGATTCGTGCCGATTACGTGGGTAAAAATGTCCCGACTAGCCGCAATGAAGAAGTGCAAGTACGTACAATGAAGTTCGATCATTGCTATGAAGTGGCCTTACTGTCACCGACAAAATAAAGTTTGTGAACCTTTTTTAAAATTGATACTCTAACAAATGTAATTTTTAACCAACATAATGGAATAGATGATGAAAATTATTAATGTAAGATCTATTTTCTGGGCAATGCTTGGGCTTTTTATCTGTGTATCTAGCGCACAAGCTACTGAGCGCGTTGTGGCAACCGTGAATGGTGTCCCCGTATTAGAAAGCCAAGTCAAACAAACTATGGGAAAAAAAGGGCAATATCAAGTTGCTTTAGACAAAGTGATCGATGATATATTAGTGCAACAAGCTATTCAAAATTCAGGTATTAAAGTCAATTACGCACAAGTTGAGCAAATTATTGAAGGCATTGCCGCACAAAATGGTTTAACTTATGGGCAATTATTAGATGCGTTAGATTATCAAGGCATTAGTTATAACGCTTATCGTCAACAAATTGCCAATCAAATCTTAATGGGTGAAATCCGTAATCAAGCGATTGGACAAAGTATTGATGTGACGCGAGAGCAAGTTGAAGCATTAAGTAAACAACTGCGTAATCATGCAAAGCAAGCAGGCACAGAAAAAACTGTTTCTGCGCCACAATATGAAGTTAGACATATTCTATTGAAATTAAACCCACTCTTAAATGATGCACAAGCGAAAGCGCAGTTAACTCAAATTCGTGCAGATATCATGGCAGGTAAAATCAGTTTTGCTGATGCCGCATTAAAATATTCAAAAGATTATCTTTCCGGCGCCAATGGTGGGAGCTTAGGTTTTGCGTTTCCTGAAGCCTATGTTGGGCCATTCCAAAAAACATTGCTTTCAACAAAACAAGGCACGATTTCTGCGCCATTTAAAACGGAATTTGGTTGGCATATCCTTGAGGTGACGAATACGCGTCAAGGAGATAAAACCATTGATGTCTATCGCCAAAAAGCCTATGAACAATTGGTCAATCAACAAGTTAAAGCATTTGAAAACGATTGGGTCAAGGCATTACGTAAAAATGCAGATATCCGTTATTTTAACTAGCAAATCAATTAAACGAAAAATCCCAGCCCATATGCTGGGATTTTGCTTTATAATAGACCGCACTTTTGATACGCCATAGCGCGAACCCACAATCGAGAAAATATGAATTCAAAAAAACATTTAGGTCATACTGCCCGCAAGCGTTTTGGGCAAAACTTTTTACATGATGATAATGTCATCCAAGGCATTGTTTCCGCGATTTATCCACAAAAAGATCAATTTTTAGTGGAGATTGGTCCTGGTTTAGGCGCATTAACGGAACCCGTTGGTGACTTGGTTGATCATTTAACCGTAGTGGAATTAGACCGTGATTTAGCCGAGCGCTTACGCCACCACCCTTTCTTGCACCATAAAATCACGGTGATTGAAACGGATGCGATGCAGTTTGATTTTGGTCAGCTTTATCAAGAAGCAAAACTAGCCGAAAAAAATCAAAAACTGCGTGTGTTTGGTAACTTACCTTATAATATTTCTACGCCATTAATGTTCCACTTGTTTAAATACCATGATTGCATTCAAGATATGCACTTTATGTTACAAAAAGAGGTAGTAAAACGGTTATGTGCAGGACCCAATAGTAAAGCGTATGGGCGCTTAACCATTATGGCGCAATATTTCTGTCAAGTGATGCCTGTACTTGAAGTGCCACCAACAGCATTTAAGCCAGCGCCAAAAGTGGATTCTGCCGTGGTACGTTTAGTACCACACAAAGTATTACCCCATCCAGTGAAAGATTTATATTGGTTAAACCGCGTGTGTAGCCAAGCCTTCAATCAACGCCGCAAAACCTTACGTAATGCGTTATCGACCTTATTTAGCGCAGAACAGCTCACTGATTTAGGCGTTGACTTAACCGCTCGAGCAGAAAACTTGTCTATCGCAGATTACGCTCGTTTAGCGAACTGGTTAGCCGATAATCCGCCCGTGGATGTCAATAAAGACGATATCATTGAACCTTTAAACGATTAATGCATGGAATAAGTGTGGTGTAAGATGGCGACATATTTAGTTGGCGATTTACAAGGTTGTTATGATGAATTACAACTTTTACTCGAAAAAGTACAGTTCGATTCGTCGCAGGATCAACTGTATCTCGTCGGTGATTTAGTCGCTCGTGGCGATAAATCCCTCGAATGCTTACGTTTTGTCAAATCCCTGGGCGAATCCGCCAAAACCGTGTTAGGCAATCACGATTTACACCTGATTTCCACCGCACTGGGCATTAAAAAAGTGAAAGTGAAAGATCGTGTGGATGCCATTTTTAATGCCCCCGATTTTGAAGAATTAATCGATTGGCTACGCAACCAACCTTTACTTGTACACAATGAGCAACAAAATTTTGTAATGACGCACGCCGGCATTTCACCCGATTGGGATCTTGCCACCGCAAAACAATGTGCACAGGAAGTGGAAGCGGTGCTCCGCCAAGGAGATTACCGCCACTTAATCGAAAATATGTACGAAAACCACCCTGATCGTTGGCGTGATGATTTACAAGGTTTGGATCGGTTACGTTACAGCATTAATGTGTTCACCCGTATGCGCTTTTGCTATTGGGATCATCGCTTAGATTTCGATTGTAAACAACCGCCCGAATCCGCCCCTGAAACTCTCACGCCTTGGTTTAATTTGGCTAACCCACTGTATCAAAGCATACCAATTATCTTTGGGCATTGGGCAAGTCTGGTGAATACGCCTACCCCTCAGAATATCTATGCCCTTGATACAGGCTGTGTCTGGGGTAATCGGATGACGATGCTACGTTGGGAAGACAAACACTACTTTAGCCAAAGTGCGGTGAAAAATTACCAAGATTTTTAATTGTGCCTGTTTCTTTTCTAGACGTTTTCGGGTAACCTGTGTCACGTTTATTCGACTTGCAAGGTGAATAAACAAGATGCATATAACATGTTATGTTTATCTATCTACACAGGACAATTCAATGAAAACACTACTTACCGCACTGATCGCGGGCTACTCTACCGTTGCATTCGCAACATCTCTGCCAAATACCCTGACTGAAACTCACACTTACGAACTGACCAAATCCTTTGATTTGGTTGTACCAAAAGGGTCGCATGGTGAAACCAACTTATGGGTGCCTTTACCCTTTAATGCCGATTATCAAACCGTCAAATCCATTCACTTTGAAGGCAACTACAACACCGCCTATATCACGGAAAATAACCGTTATGGTGCGAAAACCTTGTTTGCTAACTGGGATAAAAACGCTGATAAACGTGCTTTAACAGTGAAATTAGTATTAGAAACGCAAGACCGTGAACCGATGTTGCAAGGTGCTTTACAAAGTTATCAACCACCTGAAAAAATCCACTATTCCGTTGATGTATTGGAATACTTAAAACCCACTGCCCACATCAAAACAGACGGGATTGTGAAAGATTATGCGGATAAGATTGTGGGGAAAGAAACCAATCCGCTGAAAAAAGCCGCCTTAATTCACCAATGGATCGTCAATAACATGGAACGAGACAACTCTGTTTTAGGTTGTGGTGACGGTGATGTGGAAAAAATCTTAACCACGGGCGTGTTAAAAGGGAAATGTACCGATATTAACTCCGTGTTTGTGGCATTAGCCCGTGCTTCGGGTATCCCTGCTCGTGAGATCTTTGGGGTGCGTTTAGGGCAAGCGGTGAAAATGGGCAACTATTCCAAAAGTGCCTTTGGCAGTGCCGATGAAAATCGAGTCGCCAATGTGAGTGGCGGACAACATTGTCGTGCGGAATTTTATTTAGCCGGTTTTGGTTGGGTGCCCGTAGATGCTGCCGATGTTGCCAAAATGCGTTTAGCGGAAAACAAAACTGTCAATGATCCCGCTACGCAAGCCGTATCTAACTACTTATTTGGTAACTGGGAAATGAACTGGATTGGTTATAACCACGCACGTGATTTTGATCTTTATCCACTAGCTGAAATGAGTCCGCTGAATAACTTTGGCTATCCGTATGCGGAAGTGGGGGGCGATCCATTAAACTCGTTTGATCCTAAAGCGTTTGGTTATGAATTCAAATCAAAAGAACGCTAACAAAACTTTCCTTGCAACTTGTGTTACTGCAGTGCTTGCTGCAGTAACCTCAACGCTATGTTGCATTGCACCATTCATTTATCTGGTATGTGGTGTCTCTTCCTCTTGGTTAGTGAGCCTCAATGAGCTGGACTATCTGCGTTGGCCAATGCTAATCATCGCGTTAGTGTCTTTTGGCTATGGTTTTTGGTTACTCACCTTTTCTAAGAAAATAATCTGCACCCAATACCTCTCGCGTAAAGGCTTTATTGGGTTATACGGCATCGTATTTGTCATCATGTTGTTTTTCTTATTTTACCCCACCTTATTGCCTTACTTTTTAGACTAAAGGAGCAGAAATGAAAAAGATTTTCTATGTAGTTTGGCTTATTTTCGCATTGATTCATCCCAGTTATGCCACCACATCGAGCCTGAATCCAGACGAAAAACAAGTTGCAATCCATATTAAAGAAATGACCTGCCAACTTTGTGTGTATTTAGTTAACAAAGAATTGCGGGATATCGATGGTGTCATTTCAACAAAAGCCAATTTTAAAGATCGCGTCGTCACTATCGTCGCAAAGCAGTCTGTGGATAATCAGCAATTAATGAAGGCCATTCATAAGTTGAAATACACCCCTGAAATTTTGTCTCAACAGCCTTAAAATCTTGTAAAAATCCACCGCACTTTAGGTGGATTTTTGTTAAAAGCAGACGATACCCAGCCCTTTTTATTTGTCTGACAAAACTAGGGTGGTTTTATTCTCTCACCGCTTAGGCTTTCCAATAAAATAAGCGACTTTTCACCAAGTTTCTCATGCTTTTCACTGTCAATTTTTGCGATTTTAGGCTATCCTATATCACATTTTCTTAAGTAAATTCGTGCCGCAACGTGCGGTTAAAATCAAAGGTAACATTATGCAAGAACAATACCGTCCCGATTTGATTGAACCGGCAGTTCAACAATACTGGGCTGAAAATAAAACATTTAAAGCGATTAAAGATACCAATAAACCGAAATATTACTGTCTCTCAATGTTCCCTTACCCTTCAGGTCGCCTACATATGGGTCATGTGCGTAACTACACCATTAGCGATGTAGTATCACGTTACCAACGTATGAACGGCAAAAATGTATTACAACCAATGGGATGGGATGCCTTTGGCTTACCCGCAGAAGGGGCGGCGATCAAAAACAAAACCGCACCCGCAAAATGGACCTATGAAAATATTGATTACATGAAAAACCAGCTCAAAATTTTGGGCTTTGGTCTTGACTGGGATCGTGAAGTGACCACTTGCAAACCTGAATATTACAAATGGGAACAATGGTTCTTCACTGAATTGTACAAAAAAGGCTTAGTTTACAAGAAAACCTCAACCGTCAACTGGTGCCCGAATGATGAAACGGTGTTAGCCAATGAACAAGTGCATGAAGGCTGTTGTTGGCGTTGTGATACCCCAGTAGAACAAAAAGACATTCCACAATGGTTTATTAAAATCACTGATTATGCCGAACAATTACTCGGGGATTTAGACCACTTACCATTATGGCCAGATCAAGTAAAAACCATGCAACGTAACTGGATCGGGCGTTCTGAAGGGGTGGAAATCACCTTCAAATTAGACCAGTCTGACGACAGCTTAACAGTGTATACCACGCGTCCTGATACCTTATTTGGTGTCTCTTATGTGGCGGTGGCCGCTGCTCACCCTTTAGCAGAGAAAGCCGCAGAACATCATCCTGAGTTAGCCCAATTTATCCAAGAATGCAAAAATACCAAAGTCGCAGAAGCAGAGCTGGCGACGATGGAGAAAAAAGGCATGGCAACAGGCTTCTATGTGATTCACCCATTAACGGGGGAAAAAGTGCCTGTTTGGGTCGCTAACTTTGTATTAATGCATTATGGTACAGGTGCGGTCATGGCTGTGCCTGGTCACGATGAGCGTGATCATGAATTTGCCTTGAAATATGATTTACCTATCAAACAAGTGATCGCACCATTAGACGGCTCAGCATGGGATTTCAGCCAAGCCGCTTTCACTGAACACGGCAAATTAGTGAACTCAGGCGACTATAATGGCTTAGATTTTGAGGGCGCATTTGATCGTATTTCAGAAAAGCTGGCACAAATGGGTGCTGGCAAAAAACAAACCAACTACCGCTTACGTGACTGGGGCGTGTCTCGTCAACGCTACTGGGGTGCCCCTATCCCAATGCTAACCTTAGAAAATGGCGAGGTGGTGCCAGCTCCTTTACAAGATTTACCGATCGAATTGCCAGAAGATGTGGTGATGGACGGGGTGAAAAGCCCAATTAAAGCCGATCCAGAATGGGCAAAAACCACCTATAACGGTCAACCGGCATACAAAGAAACCGATACCTTTGATACCTTTATGGAATCCTCATGGTATTACGCTCGTTATACTTCACCGCAATTTGCTGACGCCATGTTAGACAAAGAAGAAGCCAATTATTGGTTACCTGTGGATCAATATATCGGTGGTATTGAGCATGCGACCATGCACCTATTGTACTTCCGTTTCTTCCACAAATTATTGCGTGATGCGGGTTTTGTCACTAGCGATGAACCAGCAGATAAATTATTATGCCAAGGGATGGTATTAGCCGATGCCTTTTACTACACCTCGCCAACCAATGAGCGAATTTGGGTTTCGCCTACGGAAGTGACCCTTGAACGTGATGAGAAAGGGCGTATTTTAAAAGCTTACGATAAAGAGGGACGTGAATTGGTGCATTCTGGCATGACCAAAATGTCCAAATCCAAAAATAACGGCATTGACCCACAAGAAATGGTGGAAAAATACGGTGCGGATACCGTGCGTTTATTCATGATGTTCGCGTCACCTGCCGAAATGACCCTTGAATGGCAAGAATCTGGGGTAGAAGGGGCAAAACGTTTCTTAGGCCGTTTATGGAATTTAGTGTTTGAATACAACAAAAATCCTGCAGAAACTGCCGTAGAACCGACCGCACTTTCCAATACCCAAAAAGCCTTACGCCGTGATGTTCACAAAACCATTGCGAAAGTCAGTGATGATATTGGTCGTCGCCAAACTTTCAATACTGCGATTGCGGCAATCATGGAGTTAATGAACAAGTTGACCAAAGCCCCATTAGTGGAAGCCCAAGATCGTGCCATTATGGCGGAAGCATTAAATGCGGTTGTGCGTATGTTGTATCCAATTACACCACACATTTGTTTCCAATTATGGAAAGATTTAGGCAATGCCGACACCATCGACTTCGCCCCTTGGGTACAAGCGGATGAGCAAGCCATGATTGATGACGAAAAATTAGTTGTGGTACAAGTCAATGGTAAAGTGCGAGCCAAAGTAACCGTGCCTGCCGATATGTCAGAAGAGGATATCAAGCAAGTGGCCTTAGCAGACAGCAATGTCAGCAAACATTTAGAAGGTTTAAACATTGTGAAAACCATCTATGTACCGGGTAAATTATTTAGCTTCGTGGCGAAATAATGCCTTCTTTATCTTCATGTTTCCCTCTTTTCATAAGAGGGAAATTAAGGATTAGACCATGTTAAAACAACTTAAAGCCCTATTTATCAGCACCCTATTTTTCGCCTTAAGTGCTTGCGGTTTACAATTTCAGCATGGCGGACTCATTCCGCCAGCCTTACAAACGCTCACCTTGGAAAGTAGCGATCCTTATAGCGAAATGGCGATTGTGTTAAGTAAGCAATTACAGCTCAATAACGTTAAATTAGTGGATGCACAACACAACGTCCCTGTGCTGCGTTTAAATAAAATTAGCACCAGTGATAAAGTGGCCTCGATTTTTAAACATGGGCGGGAAGCCGAAAAAATGTTGTTTTTAGAAGTCGACGCCAGTGTGAGATTACCGAATAACCGCGTCTTCCCAATTTCGGCCAAAGTCAACCGCACTTTCTTTGACAACTCGCGTGCAGCCTTAGCCAAATCGGCAGAAAAAGACGTCATCTGGCATGATATGCGTGAACAGGCTGCTCGCCAACTGATCACCAAAATGGTTGCCTTACAACATCAAGTCCAGCATCAATAATGAATCGTATTTTTACTGAACAACTTGGATCTTCTCTCACCCACTCTCTCGCTAAGATCTATTATTTGGTGGGACAAGATCCGTTATTGTTAAGTGAAAGCCAAGATCTGATTTGCCAATCTGCACTGACTCAGGGGTTTGATGAAAAAACGGCGATTCCTGTGGACAATCAAACGGATTGGAACGCTGTGTTTGAACGTTGTCAATCCATCGGACTCTTTTTCAATAAACAGATTTTATTGCTCCATTTACCCGAGAACCTGACTTCAACGCTACAACAGCATTTGCACACACTCATCAGTGTACTGAATGAGGATATTTTGCTGATTTTACAGTTACCCAAATTAACTAAAACCACAGAAAAGCAAATATGGTTTACTCAAGCGCTGCAATTCGAGCCGCAAGCTGTGCTGATTAATTGTCAGACACCAAGCATTGACCAATTACCACGCTGGCTCACTTTACGTGCTAAAAGTATGGGACTCTATATCGAAGAGCAAGCTATCCAATTGCTTTGCTACAGCCATGAAAATAACCTCTTAGCCCTGAAGCAAAGTCTACAGCTCCTCGCTTTACTGTATCCAGACAACAAAATCAGTTATGCTCGGGTAGATACCACCATTGCACAGGCTTCAACATTCACGCCATTTCAATGGGTTGATGCTTTGTTAGACGGAAAAAGTAAACGAGCACAACGGATTCTTGAAGGACTAAAAGCAGAGGACGTCGAGCCGATTATTTTATTACGAACTTTGCAACGTGATTTAATCACGTTACTCACGTTAGCGAAACCCTCACATTCCGTGACACTGGATACCCCACTCCCTACGCAACAATTGCGAGAACAATTTGATCGCTTAAAGGTATGGCAAAATCGTCGTCCATTCTTCACGCAAGCCTTCAAACGATTAACTTACAAACAACTCTATTTGATTATTCAATCACTTGCAGACATCGAGCGCCTAGCAAAACACAGCTTCAGCCAAGATATCTGGGATCGTTTAGCTGAGCTGTCGGCTTTAATTTGCTTACCCTATGAACAACATCAGCCATTCTTGCAACCCATTTCCCCGCATTAGATCCTTTAAAAAGCCTATTTTTTGCCACTTTATTCATATTTTATTTTCTAAATGGATTAATTGTCCGCTATAATAAATTGCCTTTAGGCTATTTTTTATACACAACACTTTATTAAGGACTTGCTATGAAAAAATTATTCGCAATCATGACATTTTCTGCATTCTCAATGACCGTTTCTGCAGCGGATCTTGTGCCAGCATGTGAAAAATACTTTGCTGACTACGATACGTTCCTTAAAAATGTCCCAGCAGAACAAGCTACGATGATCAAGCAACAATATGAAGCAACAAAACAGCAGCTATCCGCATTACCAAAAGATATGCAAGAGCAAACCTGTAATCAAGCGGCTGAACAATTGAAACAAATGCAAGATATGATGGGTAAAAAATAATGACGCCCATTAACGCGAAAACCCCTGTCAGAGCAGGGGTTTTTATTGATATATGCTCGATCTCGCTACCGACTTTCGGCCAATAAACGCTGGATTAATTTTGCATTCGCAGGTGGAAATTGTCCCGCATCCAATTCATTTTGGGCTAACCAAAATCCCACTTGTCCTTCACGGCCAAAAGGTTCACCCACCCACTCATCAACCAGATAGAAATAAAAAGAAATCACTTTAGTCGGATATTCAAACTGGAAACGTTCATAAAGCGTGGCATGTAAAATATGAATCCCTATTTCCTCTTCTAACTCACGTTTTAACGCTTGTTCAGGTTGTTCTCCAAGGTCCACTTTTCCACCTGGAAATTCTAAAGCTTGTGCAAAATCTTGCCCCTCTAAACGTTGCGTTAAGTAGATCTGACCAAATTCATTACGAATAATGCCCGCTGCAACTTGAACTAAAGGTTTTGTCATACTTAATCCTTAAAAAAAGTGCGGTTCGTTTTAAACTTTTTTCAAAACAGACCGCACTTTTTAGCGACTTAAATTACCTAATACACAAAATTAATATTTGGCTTTACTACCATGGCAATGTTTATATTTCTTACCTGAACCACAAGGACAAGGTTCATTTCTGCCCACGCGACGTGTATGCTCCTCACTATGTGCCTCATCCGCATTGTATTGCATACCTGCCGTTTCTCGTTTTGCCATCTCTTGCCGTTGCTGCTCCGCTTGTTCCACTTCTTCTTGTGTACGTACTTGCACACGACTTAAGGTGGTTATTACACTTAATTTTAGTGCATCCAACATATCCGTAAACATTTGGAAACATTCTTTCTTGTATTCCTGTTTTGGATCTTTTTGTGCATAACCGCGTAAATGAATACCACGACGCAAATGATCCATCGCGGATAAATGTTCTTTCCAGAGTTCATCCAAGGTTTGCAACATCACGCCTTTTTCAAAACTGCGCATGGTTGCCTCTCCTACGATACTTTCTTTTTGTTTATATTCAGCAATCGCGGCCTCTACTACACGCTGACGTAACGCCTCTTCATCAAAATGATTATCTTCTTCTAACCATTTTCCAAGCGGTAAATCCAATGCAAAGTCTTGTTTCAAACGTTGTTCTAAGGCCGGGACATTCCACATTTCTTCTAACGATTGTGGTGGAACATATTGGTCAATCACCTGATTAAAGACATCAGCACGAATCACATCAATCGTATCCGAAATATCATCGTGATCTAACAAAGTATTACGTTGAGCATAAATCGCATGACGTTGATCGTTTGCCACATCATCAAATTCAAGTAAATTTTTACGGCCATCAAAGTTATGCGCTTCCACTTTGGCTTGAGCTGAGGCAATCACTTTAGTCAACATTTTAGATTCCATTGCTTCGCCTGCTGTACTGAACGCTTTACGCATTAAATTCAGTTTACCTTCATTCAAATAAATGCGCATCAGTGCATCATCTAAGGATAAATAGAAACGTGAAGAACCTGGGTCACCTTGACGACCAGAACGACCGCGCAATTGGTTATCAATACGACGCGATTCATGACGTTCAGTCCCAATAATATGTAATCCCCCGGCCGCTTTCACAATGTCGTGACGTTCTTTCCACGCGGTATGAATCGCCTCAATTTGCGCCTCTGTCGGATTGTCTAGTTTAGCAATTTCCGCTTTCCAGTTTCCACCTAAGACAATATCCGTACCACGCCCAGCCATATTTGTCGCAATAGTCACCGCGCCCGGATAACCCGCATTGGCAACGATTTCCGCTTCCTGTGCGTGGAATTTCGCATTCAGTACATTGTGTTTAATACCTGCTTTTTTCAATGCATTAGAAAGTAATTCCGATTTTTCAATAGAGATCGTCCCAACTAGCACCGGTTGATTACGCGCAACACAATCTTTGATATCTTCTATGATGGCATTAAATTTATACTCTTCATTTTCAAACATCACGTCGGTACGATCATCACGAATCATTGGACGGTTAGTTGGTACAACAATGGTTTCTAGCCCATAAATTTGTTGAAACTCAAAAGCTTCGGTATCGGCTGTCCCGGTCATCCCAGCTAATTTCTCGTATAGACGGAAATAGTTTTGGTAGGTGATTGAGGCAACCGTTTGGTTTTCGCTTTGAATACGCACACCTTCTTTTGCTTCAATCGCTTGGTGTAAACCGTCAGACCAACGACGTCCTGCCATGGTACGTCCAGTGTGTTCATCAACAATCACAATTTCACCGTCTTTCACGATGTAGTCCACATCGCGCTCAAATAAGGTGTGTGCACGTAATGCCGCATACACATGATGCAACAATGAAATTTTTGACGGCGAATACAAAGATTCCTCCGCACTCATTAACCCTTGTTCAGTCAGCCATTGCTCGACTTTCTCTTGACCCCGCTCGGTTAAATGCGCTTGCTTGGTTTTTAAGTCTAAAGTGAAGTCACCGTCACCTTGGTATTCTTCTGAATCTTCTTTGTCTTGTTTGATTAAAGTCGGAATCAATTTATCAACTGTCATATACAGTTCTGAGCTGTCTTCCGCTTGACCTGAAATAATCAATGGTGTTCTAGCTTCATCAATTAAAATGGAATCCACTTCGTCCACTAACGCATAATGCAAGTAACGCTGAAAACGCTCTTGTGCAGTATGGGCTAAATTATCACGTAAATAATCAAAACCTAACTCACTATTGGTGGCATAGGTCACATCTGCCGCATAGGCTTCACGTTTTTGCTCTGGCGATAACCCCGGTACATTCACCCCGACCGTCATCCCTAAAAATTCAAACAGTGGACGGTTGGTTTCTGCATCTCGACGAGCCAAATAGTCGTTCACGGTCACGACATGCACACCTTTACCCGTCAACGCATTTAAATAGCAAGGTAAGGTGGCGGTTAATGTTTTCCCTTCCCCAGTACGCATCTCCGCAATACAACGATTAGTTAATACCATCCCGCCTAACAATTGCACATCAAAATGACGCATACCTAACACACGTTTACTTGCCTCACGCACCGTTGCAAAGGCCTCGGGTAAAAGCTGTTCTAATGTTTCACCTTGTTCCAAACGTGCTTTAAAATTTGCAGTTTTGCCTTTTAGCTCATCATCGCTCAAGGCTTCAAATTCAGGCTCTAAACTATTAATTTTGACAACAACTTTATTTAATCGACGTAAAATCCGATCATTACGGCTACCAAAAATTTTTGTGAGAATACTTCTAAACATAATTTTTTTCTTTCTTATAAAATAAATAATGGATCTGTTCTTAACGAAAACAGAGTGAATATGCATAAGATAACGTTAAGCCAAAACGGGGCCTGCACGAATAGGTGGCAGTGAATACGTTAGAATAGACTCAAAAAACGCCTGATTTTGCTTTACATAGGGTTTATTTTGAGGCGGAACAATCAGATGATATGATTGCTGTTGAACATGTTGCGCAATCGCAACCGTGTGTGCAATGTGCTGTTGAATCAGCTGAGAAGGGCGAGAGTTTTCTTGAGGTAAGTTTGTTGGTGTACTTAATTCTTGTGACTGTGGTAAGGCAAAAATCGCAATCATACTCAAGAGTAATTGCGACCAAAAATTATGCTTACCTTTCGCTAGACCCATCATCACACCTACAATAAAAAAATCTCTCGTATTGTAGCGGAAATTCGCTACAATGTCATAAATATTGAGGTAAAAACTGAGAAAACAAGCCTATGCGATACGAAAAACCGGTTAATGTTGTTGAGTTATTAGAAAACTCTCATTTAGCGAAAATCATGAAAAAAGGCTTGTTTTTAAATGCGCTGAATCAACAGTTGCAACAACGTATTCCGCAGCAATATCAAGGGCTATATCAAGTAGCCAATTTAGAACAGGACACTCTTTATTTACACGTTGCCAATGCCAGTGTACGCCAAGCCTTATTATTTGAACAAAACACAGTATTAGCGCTGATCAATCAAGATTACCCAGAAGTGAAAAAAATCACCTTCAACATCACACCCAATTTATTCGCTTGAACGTTTCATAATTCAGCTGAATGCGCAAGAAAATGAGTGCGATGCTCGTTTATTTAGCAAGCCGTTTTCCTTTAAAGACGGCTATTAATTCTGCCACTTTAATCCGACGTGCGGATTGGTGACTAATCGAACGCTGTACTTTAAGGGATTTAATTTTCGCATTGCGATAAATTTGTCGCGTAAAAGGCGTATCGTGATTAGAAATCACCACTGAAATATGTCGTTCTTCTGCTGTTTTTCGCGCTAATTCCGCAAGCATTTGTTGATGCGATGCAGAAAACGCATTACCCGCATAGCTCGTAAAATTACTGTCCTGAAGGAGTGGTGCATAAGGTGGATCGCAATAAATAATTGATTTTTCATCCGCTAACGAAAAGGTCTGCTGAAAGTCCGCACAAATAAATTCTGCCTGTTGTGCTTTTTTTGCGAAATAACGTAGTTCATTTTCGGGGAAATAATGCCTTTTGTAGGTACCAAATGGCACATTAAATTCATTTTTGGCATTGTAGCGACAGAGTCCATTAAAGCCAAAACGGTTCAAATATAAAAAAATGACTGACCGCTCAAAGGGATCTTGAGAGAGGTTAAACTGTTCACGCTGAGCGTAATAAAATGCGCTAGTATTGGCTTGTGGATGAGAAAAAAGGGCTTTGCTCGCATTGATATAATGCTCAACATCGTTTTTAACAAAATTAAACAGGTTGATTAAATCTGGATTAATATCCGCCAAAATATAACGCTCAAAATGGGTGTTCAAAAAGACTGCACCCGCACCGACAAAAGGCTCAATTAAGCATTGATGTCTCTTTGGCAAGAGTTTATTAATTTCATCTGATAGACGATATTTACCACCTGCCCATTTTAAGAATGGGCGGTGTTTCACCGCTATTAAGTTTGTTTTTTTCTGACCAACAGCAGAGGCACTCTTAACGGCACATTTTCGACGAGGTGGCATGAACTAATTAACCTGTGTGCAACAACGAATAGCATCTAACACCAACTGTGGATTGGTATCTGTTGCAACATAGGCCTGCCCTAAAGACATTAATAAGACAAGACGTAATTTTCCCGCTAAAACTTTTTTATCACGCATCATATGGGGTAAATAATCGTCTGGTTGCATACTATCTGGTGAGACGGTCGGTAAATTGGCACGCGCAAGTAATTTTTCAAGACGCGCCACCTCTGTGAGAGTTAAATGCCCTAATTTTTCTGACAAAACGGCGGCCATAAGCATCCCAACTGCCACGGCTTCACCATGTAGCCAATGACCATATCCTAGGTGCGTTTCAATAGCATGACCAAAGGTATGCCCCAAATTAAGCAAAGCGCGATCACCTTTTTCAGTCTCATCTCGCGCGACAACATCAGCTTTAATTTGACAACAACGTGCAATACAGGTTTGTAAATATTCCGGCTCTAGTGTTACCAAACTGTCGATATGTTGTTCTAACCAAGTGAAAAAAGGCAGATCTAAAATCGCACCATATTTAATCACCTCAGCCAAGCCAGCATTGATTTCTCGTTTTGGTAAACTGTTTAGGGTTAACGTATCAATAATGACTGCACAAGGTTGATAAAATGCCCCAATCATATTCTTGCCTAGCGCGTGATTGACCGCGGTTTTCCCCCCAACGGAGGAATCAACTTGGGCTAAAAGTGTGGTTGGGATTTGAATAAAACGTACACCACGTTGATAACTCGCTGCGGCATACCCTGCCACATCACCAATCACCCCCCCACCAAGCGCAATAATCGTGGTATCTCGACCATGATTTCCTTGCAACAGCGCCGTAAAAATAAGATTTAACGAATCTAATGTTTTGTATTGTTCGCCATCTGGTATAGCTACATGTTCTACCTGACAACCTTTTCTTGTTAAAGTCTCAGTGACCTGAGAAAGGTAATGTTGTGCAATCGTTGGATTGGTCACAATCATGACTTTATCGCCAGATTTTAAAGGATAGCATTCTTCATTTGAAAGTAACCCTGCGCCAATATAAATTGGATAACGACGCTCTTTTAACTCAACATTTACACACAACATGATTTACCTTACTTACTCTAGCCGTGAAGATTATCAATTAAATCGACAATTTGTGTTGCCATTACCTTAGCGCTTTGTTCGTCAGTAGGTAATGTGATATCTGCAATTTCTTCATACAACGGATTACGAATTTTTGCTAAGTCCTCAAGGACTTGGCGAGGATCCGCCACTTCTTGTAAAAGTGGACGCTTTTTATCACGTTGTGTACGTTGATACTGTTTATCGACCGTGGTTTCTAAATAAATCACAATACCTCGTGCAGACAAATGATTGCGATTTTCTTTCGATAATACCGCACCACCACCAGTCGATAAAACGATCCCTTGTCTTTGTGTTAATTCATTAATAATGCGTTCTTCACGCTTACGAAAACCGTCTTCACCTTCAACATCAAAAATCCAACTAATATCAGCACCCGCTCGTTGTTCAATTTCATTATCCGAATCCACAAAGTCCATACTTAATAGCTGTGCTAATTGGCGGCCAATCGTACTTTTACCCGCCCCCATTGGTCCAATTAAGAAAATATTACGCTTTTCTGCCATCTCTAATTTTTCTTCTTTTCATTAATACATTGATAATTATGATCTTTTACAAAATAGAGAAGCGACCGTCATCGGTCGCAGAAAGATCACCCAAAAAATAATTGAGATTATCGCAATAAATCGCCCTCTTTTTCAACCTCAATGCTCATTTATTTCTGAGATTTACTTGAGATGAACAAAAGTCACCTCTATTTTGCGGATTTTTTAACACGTTGTGGCTTTTGTTCATCCGAGACTTGGCTCGGTTTAATAATATGAGGAGTGACAAAAATCACCAATTCGCGCTTTTGATGACGTTCAGTTTCCTGACGAAATAAATGTTTAAGCAGAGGTAAATCACCCAGTAATGGGACTTTATCTACCCCTTTTGTCATCGCATCATGAAATACGCCCCCTAAAACGATGGTTTCACCATCTTGCGCGACCACTTGAGTATTAATTTCCTGTTTATCGATGGAAACAATTTCCCCTTTATCGTATACCACAGGCGCCCCGAGTGTGTTTTGAGTAATGACTAAATCTAATAAAATGGTTTTATCTTTTGAGATGTGTGGTGTCACATCTAGACCAAGTACCGCCTCGCGAAATTCTACCGATTCACTTTTCTCTTTTCCACGTCGCATCACATAAGGAATTTCAGTCCCTTGTTTGATACTCGCACTTTTTTTATTCGTTGTTAATAAACGAGGGCTTGCGATAATGTCAACATGCTTTTCTCGTTCTAATGCCGTTAATTCCAAATCCAATAAACGCCCATTTATTTTGGCTAACTGTAAGGCAACGGACCCCACAGGGGTACTGTTAGTCGCGAAATTCACATTTAATTGACTACCGATATTGGTGAAACCATTCGCGGCTAAACTCCCTGCGATAGCTTTTGCCTGTTCTGTGGGCTGAAATAATCCCCAACGCACCCCAAGTTCTTGTAAACTTTCATCAGTCATGGTCACAATTCTGGCTTCAATCGCAATTTGTTCAATCGGTTTATCCATTTCTGTCACTAAGCGTTTTATACGCTGTACTGATTGCGGATCATCTTGAATCAGAAGTAAATTCGTTCGCTCATCAAAACTCAAACTTCCGCCTACCGATAACAAACTACCTTGCCCTGAAGTGAGGGATTTCACGACATCTGCCACTTTAGCAAAGTCTAATTTGATGGCTGAGGTCATCAATGGCATCTGATGCACACTCTCGTTTTGTGGCAACACAGAAGCAGGACTTAAGTAGTAGCTTTGTCCGTCTTTGTGTAATTCAAGTTGTTTCATTTTTGCTACGGATTGTAAGAATTGCTCAAAGGTAGTGTGCTTCAGTTGTAAGGATAATGTGCCGTCTAAATGATCATCCATGAGCAAGTCCTGATGTTGCACCAGCGCTAATTGTTGTAATACCTCGACCAAAGGGGCTTGTTTTAAACGTAAATAAAAAGGCGTTGGCTCTTGTGCTTGGAGACTACCAATATATCCCAATCTAGATAACAGGTACGCGCAAGATATGTTTCTGAGTGTTCGCAACATAGTTTTTCCTTAAAATTTAAGTGAGATTATCCCTTCATCCGTACAAGTCTGTTTATTTTTCCAATAAGACAATTGAACCCCAAATTGATCGATCTGTTGGACTTTCAGTGCGTCTGAGCTGACAAACTGCCCTACGGTGACCGTTTCTATTTGTGCGTTATCATTCACAAAAAAGGCCTGCCACACTGTATTCTGTTGTAACACACCAACTAACCGCAATGCATTTAAGGGATGTTGTGCAAAGACTACGGGGATAGCTTGATGACACAAAGGTGTTTGAGGCTGCCCCTTCTCTCTTTTATGTTTATCAAAAGGATCCGCCAAAACCGTTACACTGAGCATACTTAAGATCAACATTATCTTGATTCGCATCATTCATTCTCCTCATTTCGCTGTAATTGGCTGTAATTGAAAAGATGCCTCAGTGAGGATCGAGCCGACGTCTGTCTCCTCATTTTGGCTTATTTGTAATGAAAGTAAGAATAATTGTGGATATTGCGTTAACAATTCCGTTAGCAATAACTGACATTGCTCAAAATTACTCGTGAAATGCAAGGTTAACTGAGGCAATGACTGAAATGTCCATTGTGATGAGTGGTCGGGGAAATGGGCGAGTTGGATTGCAATAAATTGATTTATCTCCGTTAATTGAGCAGTTAAGTCTGGCGTAATTTGCTGGCTCAAATGATTTCGCTCTAAGCTCGCTAAAATGTGTTTTTGATGCTGAACAATTTGTTGCTGCTGTTCTGCATCTTGCTCTACCTGACGTAATGTTTCTCGCGTTTGCCAATAGCTTGAAAGCGGGAAAACGAACAAGAAAGCGAATATCACTACACATACGGTCATTCGTTGAAGGGGAGATAAGTGAAACCAACGTTCTAAGGTTGCCTGTAATTCTTTGCTTAACATCATGATGCCTTGTTTATCGTTAATGCCATTTCAAAAACAATCTGCGCCGACTCGGACCTCATTTCAGCTAACTCTACCCGTGAAAAAAGTGGTTGCGCTAAAAGATATTGATGTAATTGTTCAAATGCCTGTTGTTTCTCCATCTGCCCTTGCAATAACAAAACCTGATTGTCTAACTGTAGCGACGTTAATTCACCTTGTTCCAAAGGCAAGCTGGATAACATATTGAGCATAGTAAGCACATCCGCCGTTGCTAAACGCGCGGTGTCAGGTAACACCATATGTTGTTGTAAATGCTGAATCCGCTGACTCAGTGCCTGTTGCTCAAGGCGGATTTGCTCTTGTTTAGCTCGCTGTATTAAGGTTTGTTGCTCAAGTAAAGCCTGCTGTTCAAAACAATAAACATAGCCTATGCTCGTCAACAAAATAAGTACAATGAGTTGTAGACTCATGTGTTTAAGACGACGTTTCGCACTTTTTTCTCGCCAAGGTAATAAATTGATTATTTTTGTCATATGCTCACTTTCTGCTTATGAATAACATCACTACGTATCTAATTTGCCTTGCCATAAAGCATTGCCTAACGCAATCAAAGGAATATCCGTTTGTAACACCGTCCAATCCGACTGAAGTGGCACTATTGACTGACCTTCTCGATAAACAACAACAGCGTCAATTTCAGTAGAATAGTGTTGGCAGAATTGTGTATAAACTTGCTTCAGGTCTGGTATAGGGCGCTGCAAATGTAGTACCTGATGACCTTTTTCTTGAATGGCAATACAACCTTGTTCATCTTGGTACAGAAATAAGGTCTTTGAATACTCTGCTTTTGCTAACAGAAATTGAAATCCCCGTAATAAGGCATAAAGCGCGCTATCTAACACGCGAACATTCAAGTCCATTAAAGGTGCTAGAACCTGTTTTGCAATATTACGCTGCAACGCTAATACCGTGAGTTTACATCCTTGTTGTAGTTGTTCTGTGTAATAATCAAACCACAACTCAGATAAAGGAATTGGTAATTCTTGTGTCAACAACAAACGCGCTTGGCAATCCAATTCCTTATCCGAAAGAGAATGAGGTAATAAAATCGCTTTACTCCAAATATGATGAGGAGAGATCGCGCTAACAAAGTAATAGTTACGCCGATGAAGTTTATGTGTGTTCAATGTCACCTTCATGAGTTGATCGAGTGTAGAAAGCTGATGGAGAGGACAAAATAATACGTGGGGTTGGTGCATTTTATCTAACCAAACCAACTCGAGATTATCGTTTTTTTGCCAGATACCAATTTGAATCAAACCAGATGAAAACTTAATCATTTTGCTGTACTACTTTACTGAGTATTTACATTTTTACTGCACTTTTAGCTTTGGATTTAGCTTTGTTATCTTTATACTGTGTACAATTTTTCGAGTTTTTAATAAACAAACATTAAACTAAAGAGAATTTCCCGATGCGGATCGCAAAACTAATACTCAGCTCCCTGCTCACGCTTATCGTACTCGGCTGTCTCGCGCTAGGTGCGATCTATGTTTATTTAAAGGCTGACTTACCAGATGTCGAAAGCCTAAAGACAGTGGAATTACAACAGCCAATGCAAATTTATACTGCAGATGGCAAATTGATTGGTGAAGTCGGTGAACAGCGTCGTATTCCTGTACCGCTAGACAAAATACCAAAACAGTTGATAAATGCGGTGTTAGCGACCGAAGATAACCGTTTTTATGAACATCATGGTTTAGATCCCATTGGGATCGCACGTGCGATCACCGTTGCGGTAACCAAAAAGGGCGCTTCACAAGGTGCCAGTACCATTACACAACAACTTGCCCGAAACTTTTTCTTAACCCCGGAAAAATCCCTCGAACGTAAAGCGAAGGAAGCCGTTTTAGCCATTGATATTGAAAATACATTAACGAAAAACGAGATTTTAGAACTCTACCTCAACAAAATTTATTTAGGTTACCGCTCTTATGGTGTTGCGGCGGCCGCCAAAACCTATTTTGGTAAAGAACTCGACCAACTTAGCTTGTCAGAAATCGCCATTATTGCCGGTTTACCTAAAGCCCCTTCCACAATGAACCCGATTTATTCATTAAAACGGGCGCAAGAGCGTCGCAATATTGTGTTAGGGCGAATGTTAACCACTCAATACATTACGCAAGAAGAATATGACGCGGCAATCAAAGAGCCTATCGTAGCGCGCTATCATGGTGCACAAATTGATTTTCGTGCGGACTATGTCACTGAAATGGCACGTCAAGAAATGGTCAAACGTTTTGGTGAAGAAAAAGCCTATACAAGCGGTTTTAAAGTTTACACAACCGTACTTTCTCACGATCAGGCAGAAGCACAAAAAGCCTTACGCAATAACTTACTTGATTACGATATGCGTCATGGTTATCGTGGTGGTGCACCATTGTGGCAAAAAGACGAGGCCGCTTGGGAAGAGGATCGGATCATTGGATTCTTAAAAAAACTTCCCCATTCTGAACCGCTCTTACCTGCTGCAGTACTCAGTGTCAATAAAACGGGGCTGGAACTCCTGTTAGCATCTGGTGAGCGTATGGCATTATCAAACAATGCAATGCGCTGGGCAGGTAAAAAAACACCTAAAGTAGGTGAGCAAATTTGGATTCGCCAAAAACAAAAAGGCGAATGGATTCTCGCACAAGTGCCCGAAGTCAATTCAGCGCTCGTCTCATTAAATAGTGACAACGGGGCAATTGAAGCCCTAGTCGGTGGATTTAGTTTTGAACAAAGCAAGTTTAACCGTGCTACCCAATCCTTAGTCCAAGTCGGTTCTTCAATTAAACCGTTTATTTATGCGGCCGCATTAGAAAAAGGCTTAACCCTTTCCAGTGTGTTACAAGACTCACCACTGGTAATACAAAAAGCAGGGCAGAAACCTTGGCAACCGAAGAATTCGCCAAATCGCTTTGATGGACCGATGCGACTACGTGTTGGGTTGGGATTATCAAAAAACATGATTGCCATTCGTGCGATGCAAATGGCTGGAATTGATTTTACCGCAGAGTTTTTACAACGTTTTGGCTTTAAACGTGATCAATACTTAGCCAGTGAAGCCCTCGCTTTAGGTGCGGCTTCTTTTACCCCGCTTGAAATGGCGAGAGGTTATGCGGTTTTTGATAACGGTGGATTCCTCGTCGAACCTTTTATTATTAACCGTATTTTAGATAATACTGGCAAAGAGATTTTCTTAGCCAATCCGAAAATTGCTTGCATTGACTGTCACGATATCCCTGTGATCTATGGTGAAACAGAGAAACTAGATGCGTTCAAAAATTACGACTTAAGCTTGACAGAAAATTTTGATGCCAATATCAGCGGGGAAGAAGACAATGATGTAGGCGATCTCATTCCTGACTTACCTGAACTCCAACCAACTACCCAAACACAGTTGGATGAAAATAATCTTAGCTTTATGGCGGCAGCAAAAACAGACAATGCAGAAACACACTATGCCCCTCGTGTGATTAGCGGTGAGCTAGCCTTTTTAGTGCGTAGTGCATTAACATCCGCAATCTATGGTGAGGCAGGTAAAAGCTGGGTGGGAACAAGCTGGCGCTTATCGAAAGCCTTTAAACGCCAGGATATTGGTGGCAAGACCGGTACCACCAACAATTCTAAGGTAGCTTGGTATGCTGGTTTCGGGGCACATTTAACGACAGCTGTGTATGTCGGCTTTGACGATAACAAACGTAACTTGGGTCGAGGTGAAGCGGGGGCAAAAACCGCGTTACCCGCATGGCAAGCCTATATGCAAGTGAGCTTAGAAAATATCCCTGAACGTAAACTGGCTCCACCACCGAATATTATTGAAAAACGGATTGATATGGGTTCGGGACTACTCACGCATTCTGGTGGTCGTATAGAATATTTCATCAACGGTACTGAACCTAAACGAAGTTATGTAGAAGAACAAGGCTATTACCTCCCTTCAGACGACAGCGATGAAAATACCCCTGTCCAAGAACGAGAAGAACTGTTCTAAAACAAATCATACTGACGACGCTATTCATGTTGAATAGCGTCATTTTCAAACCAAGCATTCAGTAAGCAAGCCATCCCCTCCTCTAATTGTGTTTCGCTTAAATCACCAAAGCCTAAAGAAAAGAGTTTGCGTTCTTCACAATCCACAGGATACACCTTGACGCCATTTTCATCAGCCAGTCGAGTTAATGTTGTGAGACTTCTTGATTCAGCAATCAGTTCAATCAATAAATAAAACCCGGAATGCTCGCCGTAGTAGCTAATCTTGTTGCGATAAGGCAATAATAAAGTACACAGCCGTTCCATTTTACGCCGATAAATTTTACGCATACGATTAATATGTTTTTCAAATTCACCTTGTTGCATAAAATAAGCTAAGCGCTGTTGCTCGAAACGTGAAACAGAGCACTTCATAAAACCACAATATTGTTGATAAGGCGGTAATAACGGTTTGGGCAGCACCATAAAAGATAAACGCAAAGATGGCATTAAGAGCTTCGAAAAGGATCCCAAATAAATCACGCTATCATGTTTATCTAAGCTCTGTAACGCTGGAATAGGTTTACCTTTATAGCGAAATTCGCTGTCATAATCGTCCTCAATAATATAACGATGTGGTTTTTCCTTTGCCCACGCTAAAAGCTGCTGACGTTGTGTAATCGAAAGTACATGACCAAAAGGGTATAAATGTGAAGGAGTGACACAGGCAATATTAATCAAGCTTTCTTGCAAAAAATCCAAATCTAATTGCTGGCTATCTTGCTTCAACGGCAATTTGATAACCGTCTTATGATACCGCTTTAATAACGTTTCCAAAGTGGGATAACCATATCGCTCCATGCCATAATGCACGGTTTGATCTTGGTAAAGATAATCAAATAATAAAATCAGCTGCTGAACCGCACTTTCCAACCCCGCACAAATCACGATTTGTTCGATCTCACATTTCACCCCCCGAGAAGAAAACAAATAATCACAAATTTCATGTCGTAATTGACGCTCTCCCTGATTCTCTCCCAAGCTTAATAAGGTTTGCTGGCGATGTTGAAACAATGTTTTTCCTGCTTTACGCCAACGAGAAAGAGGAAAATTGTGAGTATCAATAGAGTGAGGATTAAAATCAAAGTGAATCGGTGTTGTCTTGGGAGGTAAAGGACGTGTTTTTTTCGCTTTCTGGCCGGAAAAAAAGAAAGCTGGCTGAAAACACACAAAAAAACCTTGCCGCGGTTTCGATTCAATATAGCCTTCCGCCAATAGCTGTGCATAGGCAGCTTCAACCGTATTTTGGCTAATTTGTAAATATTCGCACAGATTTCGCTTAGACGGTAATTTCTCACCACAAACCAATTCTTGAGCATAAATTAACGCTCGGATTTGTTGATAAAGTTGTAAATACAAGGGTACTTTCAAACTCTTATCTAATTGATAATTCATTTTCTTCATCATCTGACCCCATTAAATTTATTCATTTTGACACTTTTAATCATACCTGAATCAGCGCCAAAATAGCACCCTCTCAAACACAATAAACTAGTTATAAAAGGAGACAACACATGAACACTATTTTAGGTTCGGATACCGTTAAAAGAGGCATGGCACAAATGCAAAAAGGCGGGGTGATTATGGATGTGGTTAACGCGGAACAAGCCCGTATTGCCGAAGCAGCAGGTGCCGTGGCGGTCATGGCTCTTGAACGTGTACCATCCGATATCCGTGCAGCAGGGGGCGTGGCACGTATGGCGAACCCTAAAATTATCAAAGAAGTGATGAATGCGGTTTCGATTCCTGTGATGGCAAAAGCTCGAATTGGGCATATCACCGAAGCCCGTGTGTTAGAAGCCATGGGCGTGGATTACATTGATGAAAGTGAAGTACTGACCCCTGCTGATGATGAGTTTCATTTATTAAAAAGTGAATTTACCGTGCCATTTGTATGTGGTTGCCGTGATCTAGGCGAAGCATTACGTCGTATTGGTGAAGGCGCATCTATGCTGCGTACCAAAGGTGAACCTGGCACAGGGAATATTGTAGAAGCAGTACGCCATATGCGGAAAGTGAATGCCCAACTTCGCAAAGTCGTCACAATGAACCATGATGAATTGATGACGGAAGCGAAAAATCTCGGCGCCCCTTTTGAATTACTGTTACAAATCAAAGCATTAGGTAAATTACCCGTGGTGAATTTCGCTGCAGGTGGCGTCGCCACTCCCGCTGATGCGGCATTAATGATGGCATTAGGGGCAGATGGTGTCTTTGTCGGGTCTGGGATCTTTAAATCGGAGAATCCAGAAAAATTTGCTCAAGCGATTGTGCAAGCCACCACCCATTATCAGGATTACGATCTGATCGCGCGTCTGTCAGAAGAATTGGGGGATCCAATGAAAGGGATTGAAATTTCACATCTACAACAACATGAAAGAATGCAAGAGCGTGGTTGGTAAGATGAAAGACTATTCGCATTTGCATATTGGCGTGTTAGCTCTGCAAGGCGCAGTGAGCGAACATTTACAGCAAATCGAGCAACTGGGCGCTAACGCCACAGCGATCAAAACGACCACAGAATTGACCGCACTTGATGGCTTGGTGCTACCCGGCGGTGAAAGCACGACAATCGGCAAACTCATGCGCCAATATGGCTTTATTGAGGCGATTCAAGATTTTGCCAAACAAGGCAAAGGCATTTTTGGCACCTGTGCAGGCATGATTTTGTTAGCCAAACAGTTAGACAATGATCCTACTGTGCATTTAGGCTTAATGGATATTTGTGTACAACGCAACGCCTTTGGACGACAAGTGGACAGCTTTCAAACCGCACTTGAGGTGGCAGGATTTGATTCACCGTTTCCCGCAGTCTTTATTCGTGCCCCTTCTATTCAACACGCCAATCATCCGCAAGTTCAACCCTTAGCGAGCTTAAATGGTCATATCGTGTTAGCCAAACAACACAATTTATTGGCGTGCGCCTTTCACCCCGAATTAACTCCCGACCTCCGTATTATGCAACTCTTCTTAGAGATGTGTTAAACGGATTGAGGATGTGACCACCACACATCCTCTTTTTTTTAAACCCTGTGCAAAATCACCCGCACGTTTTGCACAACTAGCGCAAGTTTTGTATCTTTAATAGCGCTTCATAAAAAAAGCTTTATAATACCGATTTAATTATTTGTATTTGAAAGGCGCGATTATGCTGAGTTATCGTCACAGTTTCCACGCAGGCAACCATGCCGATGTATTGAAACACCTTGTTTTAATGCTGATTATCGAAAATCTGCAACAAAAAGAAAAAGGCTTTTATTATTTGGATACCCATTCAGGTGTTGGGCACTACCGTTTATTTAGCGAAGAAGCCGAAAAAACAGCAGAATTTGAAGAAGGCATTGCTCGCCTTTGGCAACGCGATGACTTACCCGAAGAAGTCGCACGTTATATTAAATTAATTAAACAAGTCAATTCTGGCGGAAAAGCGCTCCGTTATTACGCAGGTTCACCACTCATTGCCGCGACAATGTTACGTCCGCAAGATCGTGCCTTATTCACCGAATTGCACCCAAGTGATTTTCCACTCTTACGCAATAATTTTAAAGCATTTGACAATGTCACGACGAAACGTGATAACGGTTTTCAACAGCTCAAAGCCACCTTGCCACCAAAAGAACGACGTGGATTGGTGCTCATTGATCCCCCTTATGAATTAAAAGAAGATTATGATTTGGTGGTCAATGCGATTGAGGAAGGCTATAAACGTTTTGCTACTGGTATCTATGCTATTTGGTATCCTGTGGTGTTACGCCAACAAACCAAACGTATCATCAAAGGATTGGAAAATACGGGAATCCGTAAAATCTTACAAATTGAATTGGCTGTACGTCCCGATAGCGACCAACGCGGGATGACTGCAAGTGGAATGATCGTCATCAATCCACCTTGGACACTCGAACAACAAATGAAAAAAATCCTGCCTTATTTGACTGAAACACTGGTTCCAGAAGGCATTGGCAGTTGGTCGGTCAAATGGATTACACCAGAATAGAAAGCATCACCGATAGAATTGATTTACTATGCCACTTTGCCTCTGTTGTCTTTAGTCAGCAAAATGGTATACATCTTTATCGTCATAACTTTAATTGAGAAGGAATTACACGATGACCAGACATTATGATTACATTGCAATTGGTGGCGGAAGTGGCGGTATTGCCTCCATCAACCGTGCCGCAAGCTATGGCAAAAAATGTGCCATTATTGAAGCCAAACATTTAGGGGGGACTTGTGTGAATGTTGGCTGCGTACCGAAAAAAGTGATGTGGCACGGAGCACAAATTGCGGAAGCTATTCAGCTTTATGCACCCGATTATGGTTTCGATCTTCAAGTGAATAACTTTGACTTCGCAAAACTGGTAGAAAGCCGTCAAGCCTATATCAGCCGTATTCATACTTCTTATCACAATGTGCTCGCAAAAAATAATGTCGATGTCATTCAAGGGTTCGCTAAATTTGTCAACGCCAACACCGTTGAAGTGAATGGGGAACAGATCACCGCCGATCATATTCTGATTGCCACTGGTGGTCGTCCAAGCCGTCCGGCCATTCCTGGGGCAGAATATGGGATTGATTCAGATGGTGTGTTTGCGTTAAATGCCCTACCCAAACGAGTTGCGGTAGTCGGTGCGGGTTATATTGCGGTTGAGCTGGCTGGTGTGATGAATAGCTTTGGTGTTGAAACGCACTTATTTGTCCGTCAACACGCCCCATTGCGTAATTTTGATCCATTAATTGTGGAAACCTTATTAGACGTCATCCAACAAGATGGTATTCAATTACATACTCAGGCCATTCCACAAGAAGTGGTTAAAAATGCAGAGGGTTCACTCACCATTAAGCTAGAAGATGGACGTAGCCAAGAAGTTGACTGCTTAATTTGGGCCATCGGTCGTCATCCTGCGACTGACACAATTAATTTAGAGGCGGCAGGCGTAGAAACCAATGCTCGTGGTTTTGTTAAAGTGGATAAATACCAAAACACCAATGTGAAAGGGATTTATGCCGTTGGTGACATTATTGAAGGTGGAATCGAACTCACGCCCGTTGCGGTTGCGGCAGGACGCCGTTTATCTGAGCGTTTATTTAACAACAAACCAAACGAACATTTAGATTACAACCTGGTACCAACGGTGGTATTCAGCCACCCACCCATTGGCACCATTGGTTTAACCGAACCTAAAGCCATCGAACAATACGGTGCAGACAATGTGAAAGTGTATAAATCCTCTTTCACCCCAATGTACAGTGCCGTCACGCAACATCGCCAGCCTTGCCGGATGAAATTGGTCTGTGTGGGTAAAGAAGAAAAAATTGTTGGTCTACACGGCATTGGTTTTGGTGTCGATGAAATGATCCAAGGTTTTGCCGTGGCAATCAAAATGGGCGCAACCAAAGCAGATTTTGATAACACGGTGGCCATTCATCCAACCGGTTCTGAAGAATTTGTGACCATGCGTTAAGCATAACAAGGAAAAAGGCGGTCTTACCCCGCCTTTATTATTGCCAAACGTGTTGAAAACCAATCGCACTTCTTACCGTAACAAGTTAAAGTGCAATCTTCTCTTTGTAATGTAAACGGCAAACTGACAGATAACGGTCATTCCCGCCAATTTGAATTTGTGCGCCGTCTCGTACCACCTCACCTTGTTGATTTAAACGCAATACAAAGTTAGCTTTACGTCCACAATAACAAATGGTTTTCAGTTCTTCTAATTGATCAGCCCACGCTAAAAGATACTGACTGCCCTCAAATAATTCCGCTTGGAAATCCGTGCGTAAACCATAACACAACACCGGAATATGTAATTTATCCACCACTTCGCTAAGTTGATAGACCTGCTGCTTGGTTAAAAATTGTGCTTCATCCACTAAAATACAATGCAAAGGTTGCTGTTGAAGATGCTGCTCAATTTCGCTGAAAAGATCACTTTCTTTATGAAAAAGTTGGGCATCTTGACTAATGCCAATACGCGACGTCACCTTACCTACCCCAAAACGATCATCAATCGCAGCGGTATACACTAACGTATTCATCTCACGTTCTTGGTAGTTATAGGAAGATTGTAATAAGGTCGTCGACTTCCCTGCATTCATGGTTGAATAGTAAAAATAAAGCTTTGCCATCTTACTTTAATACCCATTTCCAAAAATAATAAAAAATTGCGCCAGTAAGGGGAGGTAAAGCCGCCAACATCAAAATCCCAAAAGTGGTTCCACCGCCTACCCAGGTTCCCGCTAGCGTTAAATAATCAATGAGTGCACCTGTTGGTAACATAAACACCAATAACGCAATCAAGATTAGCATTAATACGCACCCCACGCCTGCGGCACGCATGGCCTGTATTTTTACTTGTTCATTCATGGTAGGTTCCTTTTTTAAACTTAACTAATTGCAGATAATTCTGTCATTGCCCAACGCGGTTTCACCTGAATCGCAAGTGGTTGTGACTCCCCTTGTTTTAAGCGTAAAAACCCCGTGTAAGCAATCATCGCGCCATTATCAGTACAAAATTGGGGCTGGGGGTAAAATACTTCACCTTTTAGCTGTTGCATTAATTGAGCAAGCTCTTGGCGAAGTTGTTTATTGGCACTCACCCCACCAGCAATCACCAAACGGTTAAACCCTGTTTCTTTTAAAGCACGCCGGCATTTGATGACCAGTGTTTCTACCACCGCTTGTTGGAAAGCATAGGCAATATCTGCTTTGGTTTGTTCGGTTAATTCCCCTTCTTCTTTTATCGCTTGTTGAAGGGTATTTGCAGCAAAGGTTTTTAAGCCTGAGAAACTAAAATCTAAGCCGGGACGATCGGTCATTGGACGGGGAAACTTAAAGCGTTTAGGATCACCTTTTTCCGCCAAACGCGCCAACGCAGCACCACCCGGATAATCTAGACCTAATAATTTGGCTGTTTTATCAAATGCCTCGCCTGCCGCATCATCAATGGATTCGCCCAGTAATTGATAACGCCCGACGCCATCCACACGCACTAATTGCGTATGCCCTCCTGACACTAACAAAGCAACAAAAGGAAAAGTCGGTGGGTTATCTTCCAACATGGGGGCTAATAAGTGCCCTTCCATATGGTGCACCGCAATGGCTGGCACATTCCACGCATAAGCTAAGGATCGTGCAATCGTGGATCCCACTAACAATGCCCCCACTAAACCTGGTCCTGCCGTATAGGCGATCCCATCAATGTCTTCGGGGGTTAAGTTGGCTTGTGCTAAAGCGGCTTGGATCAAAGGGGCGGTTTTGCGAATATGATCGCGTGACGCTAATTCCGGTACCACACCACCATAATCCGCATGTAAGGCTATTTGTGTGTATAACTGGTTTGCCACTAGGCCTTTTTGTTCATCATAAATCGCTACACCTGTTTCATCACAGGAGGTTTCAATGCCTAACACGCGCATTTTGCTCTTCCTTTATCATCATAATTGGGGCAGAATTCTACCCTGTTTAGCGCATTTTCACCAGTTTGAGTGTGCATTTTTACACAAAAGATCAAACTTCCCTTTGCTTTTAGCTGAAAAGTAGATTAAAATTGCGACCTTTATTGAATAAGCCGTTTATTCCAAACGGTAAAATAAATGAGCAATTGCAAAATTAATTCCATTGAGGTGATTGGCTTATGCCTGTAATTAAAGTACGTGAAAACGAATCATTTGACGTTGCATTACGTCGTTTTAAACGCTCTTGCGAAAAAGCTGGTATCTTAGCAGAAGTTCGCAGCCGTGAGTTCTACGAGAAACCAACTACAATCCGTAAACGTGAAAACGCAACGCGTGCTAAACGTCACGCTAAACGTGTAGCGCGCGAAAACGCACGTAATACACGTTTATACTAATACTCAATCAGTATTTTTAACTCGAGTTATACAAACCGTGAAGCCGATAGGTGTCACGGTTTTGTTTCATTCAATCGCGCCACATTTTAATTTGAAAGCAAAGGCATATACTTGATGAAAGGCTCAATTCCACGCACATTTATTGATGATCTGTTAGCGAAGACAGATATTGTGGAGCTTATCAATTCAAGGGTAAAGCTCAAAAAAGCAGGGCGAGATTATCAGGCTTGTTGTCCATTCCATCACGAAAAAACGCCTTCTTTTACAGTGAGCCCCAAAAAACAGTTCTATCATTGTTTTGGTTGTGGTGCACACGGTAATGCGATTTCGTTTTTAATGGAATATGACAAACTAGAGTTCGTTGAGGCCATTGAAGAACTCGCGGGGATGCTTGGTTTAGAGATTCCGCGCGAAAATAAAACGCACGTTCAGGGTAAACCACTGAATTTCCAAACCAAGCGTAACTTATATGAATTGATGCAAGAGATTGCCCAGTTCTACCAACAACAATTACAACGACATATTCCCGCACAACACTATTTACAACAACGTGGACTTTCACCTGACGTGATTGCACGTTTTCAAATTGGTTTCGTACCCAATAGTTTCGATACCATTTTACAACGGTTTGGTCAGCACAAAGAAGATCAGCAAAAGCTGTTCGATCTCGGCATGCTTTCACGTAGTGAGCAAGGATCGATCTACGATCGTTTTCGTCATCGCATCATGTTCCCGATTCGCGATCGACGTGGGCGAACGATAGCCTTTGGCGGACGTGTGCTTGGTGATGAGAAACCTAAATATTTAAACTCCCCCGAAACTGTGACTTATCACAAAGGTAATGAGCTGTACGGGTTATATGAAGCCTTACAAGCGAATGAATCGCCTGATATGTTACTGGTCGTCGAAGGCTATATGGATGTGGTGGCATTAGCGCAGTTTGGGGTGGACTATGCGGTTGCCTCACTGGGTACCGCCACCACCGCAGAACAAATTCAATTACTTTTTCGTGCCACAGAACAAGCTATTTGTTGCTACGATGGAGATCGTGCTGGACGAGAAGCAGCTTGGCGAGCGTTTGAAAATGCCTTACCTTATCTTGAAGATGGCAGACAACTGAAGTTTATTTTCTTACCCGATGGTGAAGATCCCGATTCCTTTATTCGTCAATATGGGAAAGCGGGTTTTGAACAATATATTCAAAAAGCACAATCACTAAGTGACTTTTTATTTGCTAGTCTTACGCCACAAGTTGATTTTTCAAGCAAAGAAGGGAAAACTAAATTAGCAGCCTTAGCCGTACCATTAATCAAAAAAATCCCTGGCGATATGTTACGTTTGTCTTTACGTAACACACTCGCACAAAAACTCGGTATTTTAGACCAAGCGCAATTGGAAACGTTGATTCCAACCTATGCCGAAATCAAAATGACGGCCTCGCCTCAGCCAGTCAAAAGAACACCAATGCGCGTATTAATCGGTTTGTTACTACAAAATCCAGAACTGGCTCAATTAGTGCCAGACTTATCACCGTTACGCACACTCAATGAAGCAGGACTGGATTTATTCGAAAAATTAACCGCACTTTGCCAAGAAAAAGTGGGTATTACGACCGGTCAAATACTTGAATATTGGCGTGATACGGAACACAGCAAAGCCCTTGAAATTTTAGCAACTTGGGATCATTTAGTGGAAGAAACACAAATTGAAGAAACGTTCAAAAGCACACTACGTTATTTGTATTTGCAGTTGATTGAACGTGAAATTGATTTACTGATTGCGAAAGATCGCTCAGAAGGGCTAAATATGAACGAGCGGAAAAAGTTGACACAATTATTAGTGAAAAAACAACAAAAGGCATAGTTAATCTATCATAACAGTGATAAAATCAGTCGTATTTTATCTTCATAACTACTCAAGCAAGGCGGATATTACATTATGGATCAAAATCCACAATCTCAATTGAAATTGTTAATCGCACAAGGTAAAGAACAAGGTTATCTTACATACGCAGAGGTCAACGACCATCTGCCAGAAGAGCTTGTTGATGCTGAACAAATTGAAGATATTATTCAGATGATCAATGACATGGGGATTCAAGTACTCGAAAGTGCGCCTGATGCGGATGATCTGATGTTAAACGAAACGATTACTGATGAAGATGCGGTTGAAGAAGCCACACAAGTATTATCAAGCGTTGAAGCCGAAATCGGCCGCACAACCGATCCTGTACGTATGTATATGCGTGAAATGGGTAGCGTTGAATTACTGACTCGCGAAGGCGAAATCGATATCGCTAAACGCATTGAAGAAGGGATCAACGAAGTCCAAAGTGCCATTGCGTTCTACCCTGAAGCCATTTCTTATCTCCTCGACCAATACGCATTAGTCGAAGAAGGTGGTGTCCGTTTAGCTGACTTAATCACCGGTTTTGTTGATCCAAATGCCACGACAGAAGGCGATGTTGTAGAAATTGAAGAGGCTTTCGATGAAGACGAAGAGAGCGATGCAGTCACGGCTACGCTCAGTGAAGAAGAGGAAGAGGAAGAAGAGAGCGAAGAAGCGAGTACAACAGACGATAGCGATTCAGACAACTCTATCGATCCTGAAGTGGCACGTGAGAAGTTTCTAGAACTCAAAACACAGCACGCAAAAGCGGTTGCGATGATCGAAAAACATGGTCGCACCAGCAAAAAATCAAAAGATCAAATCCAAGCCTTAGCCGATGTCTTTACCCAATTCCGTTTAGTGCCAAAACAATTTGATACGCTAGTCAATTTAATGAGCAATATGATGAAATCTGTGCGTTTACAAGAGCGTAGCATTCAAAAAATTGTGGTTGATAAAGCGAAAATGCCAAAAGAGCAATTCCAAAAACTCTTTATTGGACATGAAAACAAAGATACTTGGTTAGTAAAAGCCTTATCATCAGGCAAAAATTGGGCCGAAAAATTAGCCAAACACGAAGAAGAAATTCGTTATTACATGGACAATATTCTGGAAATTGAACGTCAAACCAATTTGACCGTTTCTCAAATCCGCGAAGTCTGTGAACGTATTTCTGCTGGTGAACTCAAAGCACGCCGTGCGAAAAAAGAAATGGTGGAAGCCAACTTACGTCTTGTGATTTCAATTGCGAAAAAATACACCAACCGCGGTTTACAATTCTTAGATTTAATCCAAGAAGGGAACATTGGCTTAATGAAAGCGGTAGATAAATTTGAATACCGTCGTGGTTACAAATTCTCTACTTATGCTACATGGTGGATCCGTCAGGCGATCACGCGTTCTATTGCAGACCAAGCTAGAACGATCCGTATCCCAGTGCATATGATCGAAACCATCAATAAACTGAACCGGATTTCACGTCAAATGTTGCAAGAAATGGGTCGTGAAGCCTCACCAGAAGAATTAGCAGAACGTATGGGCATGCCGGAAGATAAAATCCGCAAAGTGTTGAAAATTGCCAAAGAACCGATTTCAATGGAAACCCCTATTGGTGATGATGATGATTCACATTTAGGGGACTTTATCGAGGATTCAACCCTTGAATTACCATTAGACTCTGCTACTGCGCAAAGCTTAAAAGTGGCGACACATGAAGTACTAGAAGGCTTAACGCCACGTGAAGCGAAAGTCTTACGTATGCGTTTTGGTATTGATATGAACACCGACCATACTTTAGAAGAAGTAGGTAAACAATTTGATGTCACACGTGAGCGGATTCGTCAAATCGAAGCGAAAGCATTACGTAAGTTACGTCATCCAAGTCGCTCTGAAACCTTACGTAGTTTCTTAGATGAATAATCCTACACAGTGAACTAACATGAAAAGCCGTTAATCTATTAACGGCTTTTGTTTAAATTTAAACCAGACAAAAGCCACTACCTAGACTTTATGCCAAGATTTCTCTATAATCGACAGGTTTTTACATTCCTGATCGCCCCCATAGCTCAGTCGGTCAGAGCAGTCGACTCATAATCGATTGGTCACAGGTTCAAGTCCTGTTGGGGGCACCAAAAAATTCCCTTCTTCAAAACGCTTGCCAAGTAACAGCCTGTCAGGTTATTCAAGGTTACTCAACTAGAACAGCAACCTAGATTTCAATCTCCTCGGCATCCCTAGCCCTATTTGTTATTGTTATACTGCCTGGAAATAGAATCACACCAACTATCAGATGTCATCATTAATGCGAAATAAGGCGTATGTACAAATTCATTAACAAGATAAGCAATTTCTTGATAACAAAAAACACGGAATAAATATTTTCAAATCAAGTCAATTCGATTAAATAAACACCATTAAGGATAATTATTATACGCAAAACACATGATTTTGTTGAAATAATGTAAAATTCTGCTATGTTATTTTTATATAAGAAATCAGTTTATACAGGTCAGCTTGTTTTAACTTTATCTTATATGTCTTTTTTAAAGTCAGAAAGTGATTTTAATTTTTTATATATAAACTACTCATAAGGAGAACAATATGGGTTGGATTTCAGCTATTATTGTCGGAGCTTTAATCGGTTGGATTGCAGAACAAGTCATGAAAAGTGACATGGGTCTGTTAATGAATATCATCATCGGGATTATTGGTTCATCAATTGGCCGTTGGTTATTTGGTGATGTCCTCGAAATTGGGTCAGCACATGCCGCTGGTAGCTTCTCATTAGCAGGCTTACTCTTTGGGGTATTAGGGGCTATTGTACTGATCTTTATTTTAAGATTCTTTAGAATCATGAGTAAATAATACAGTAAAAGTTATTCTCTCTCATGATGTAAAAAAGCCGAGTATCACTCGGCTTTATTGATCCTATTATAATCACTAATCTCTAAAATTATTAAATTGGAAAGGTTGGCCTAATTCTGCGCCTTTCACTAATTGAATGACCGCTTGTAAATCATCCCTTGACTTCCCTGTTACGCGCACTTGCTCACCTTGAATCTGGGTCTGTACTTTCAGTTTTGAGTCCTTAATTAACTTAGTCAATTTCTTCGCCATGTCCGATGCAATCCCTTGTTTTAGCTTAATTTCTTTACTGTAAGTTTTTCCACTATGCTCATACTCTGTTGGAATGTCTAATGAGCTAGAATCAATCCCACGTTTAATACAAGCATTGCGTAAAATATCCACTAATTGCTCAACTTGGAAATCAGATTCGCTTGATACGTTGATACTTTCATTTTTCTCATTTAACTCAATCGCAGCTTGTACATTACGAAAATCCCAACGATTAGTTAAATCACGATTGGCATTTTCCACCGCATTGCGCACTTCATGTAAGGTAATCTCAGAAACAATATCAAAAGAAGGCATAAGTCATTACTCCTTATTTGTGTGAATTAATTTATCATTTGCACTCAGTAAACATAACAGTGCGCTAAAGTCGGCAAAGTTTACCACAACTTTTGCTTGTTGTTGTACTTTCGGCTTAGCATGCAGTGCCACCCCCATGCCCGCAACTTCAAGCATAGCCAGATCATTGGCACCATCACCAATCGCCACGGTATACGGTAAATCAAGGTTAAATTTTTCAGCTAATTCGCTTAAAGTACGTGCTTTATATTGTGCATCCACTACCTCACCAGCCACTTCCCCCGTTAGTTTTCCCTCTACGATAGCAAAACGGTTCGCTACAGTATAATCCAGCTTCAAACATTGTTTTAAATGATCAGTAAAGTAAGTAAACCCACCAGAGGCAATGGCGGTTTTCCATCCATGCTGTTGTAATACGGCTAAGGTGTCTTCTAAACCGGGCATTAAAGGTAAATTATCACGTACCCTTTGCAAAATTGTTTCTGGCGCCCCTTTTAAGGTAGCGACACGGCGACGTAAACTTTGTTCAAAATCTAATTCACCTCGCATCGCTTGTGCGGTAATAGAAGAAACAAGCTCCCCTGTTCCAGCTAATTTAGCAATTTCATCAATACATTCAATTTGAATCGCTGTTGAATCCATATCCATCACTAATAAGCCCGCTTGCGTTAGGCGAGGAACAAAGCCCAGTAATGCACTATCAAGACACAATGCATGTGCATAATCCAGCCACTGTGGTTGCCAATTTCCTCGCAAGAGCACGACTGTATTGTGTAATACATTCCAAGCCTCTAAAATAACAAAATTTTCACCGCACTTTTGTTGAAACTGACTAAGCTTGAGCTGATTTAAGGTTTCTCCATAGACAACAAAATGAGCTTGTCCTTGCGTTGCAGGTTCGTTCGTGGCAATTGGACAAGGAAAAGAAGAAAAAAACTGCGTAATCGTTGCAAGGTTTTGTGTTTGCATAGAAAATCCTGTAAATTGTCAAGCTGAAAATAAAGTGTCGGTATTCTAGCCCATTTACATCTCTTTAGGAAAAAATAACTTGCATTTAACCAAAGAAAAATTCATTAAATTAAGTATGATTTCAGCGATCATGATCTTATGTATTGTGATTGTTTCGGTGATCTTATTTGGTGTTCAGCAATTCAAAATTGGTTCACAACTGGCGAGTGTTAACCAAGTGTCTAACTTGTCACATCTTTTAATCCGCCAACAAGCCAATTTACTCTCTATGTTATTGGTGAATAATGCCAATACGGAACAATTAACCGACAGTCTGAATACCTTTGCAAAAGAGGAATTTGTGTTAGATGCGTCAATTTATTCAAACCGGGGGGAACTTTTAGCGCAAACGAGTCACTTTCAAAACCTGCGCTTAACACTTGGTTTAAACAGCCAAACCCATCCCGATGAAGAAAATACACAACAAATTGTCGAACCTATTTATTCGGTTAACGGTATTGAAGGTTTTTTACGTGTCACCTTTGATTCAAAATACGGCAAAACCACACAAAGTAAGATCGATCAGTTATTTCACCAGTTGTATGGTGAATTAATTATTATTTTCCTGGCGGGGGTATTATTAGCAAGTTCCGTGCATTATTTCCTGAGTCACTACCGAAGAGCCTACCGCAAAGTCACCGAAACACAAACGGTCAAAGTGCTAAAAACCAAACAACATGTCGGCCACTATCATCGACGTCGCAGACGCCTGAACAAATGACATAAAAAAACCGCATACTATAATAATGCGGTTTTTTAATTTGCTTAGAATCGAAAAATTATGCTAATTTTTTGATTTGTGCAGATAAGTTTGCTTTGTGGTTAGCGGCTTTATTTGCGTGGATTAAGCCTTTAGAAGCCATTCTGTCCACCACTTTTTGCATTTCAACAAATGCTTTTTCTGCGACTGATTTATCACCTGCTGCGACTGCTGCGTAAACTTTTTTAATGTAAGTACGCATCATTGAGCGTTGACTTGCATTGTGCTGACGGCGTTTTTCTGATTGAATCGCACGTTTTTTAGCTGACTTGATATTAGCCAAGGTCAAACTCCTAAAATTATTTGTTAGTAAACGAGATAAATTAAAGGCGTAAAATATGCCTATTTTCTATGCTTTTGTCAATGACTAATTGAATTTGGTCACTGAACATGGGTTATTGATTTCGGTGAGACACAACCGAAAGTTAAGCATCGTTATATCAATCAAGCGCTTTCAAGATAGGCTCACCAAACGATGTGGGCGAGATTTTAGCAGTTTTTTCACGTAGAATATAGCGTAAAAACAAAATTTCTATACAATTAAGCAAATTTTCCTCATTTTATCCAAACAAAACCTATCGAGTATATTATTTTGAGCAAAGGATTATTAAAATCGGGCATTGTCGTCAGCACCATGACGTTGTTATCACGCATTCTAGGGTTAATCAGAGATATTGTCATTGCCAACTTATTAGGTGCAGGCGTGGCAGCAGATGTCTTTTTATTCGCCAACAAAATCCCGAATTTCCTGCGCCGCTTATTTGCCGAAGGCGCCTTTTCACAAGCCTTTGTGCCGGTTTTAGCGGAATATCAAAAAGCCGGCGATATTGATAAAACGCGCGAATTTATTGGTAAAGTCTCGGGCACATTAGGCGGATTAGTATCCATTGTAACGATTTTTGCGATGGTCTTTTCTCCGTTGATCGCAGCACTATTTGGTACAGGTTGGTTCATTGATTGGGTCAATAATGGGCCAAATGCGGAAAAATTTGAACAAGCCTCTTTCCTACTCAAAATCACGTTTCCTTATCTCTGGTTTGTGACGTTCGTTGCCCTTTCTGGTGCGATATTAAATACCATTGGCAAATTCGGGGTCATGTCATTCTCACCAGTTTTACTGAATATTGCTATGATCGCTACCGCGCTGTTCCTTGCACCACATATGAACAGTCCAGATTTAGCCTTAGCAATAGGGATTTTCACTGGCGGATTATTGCAATTTTTGTTTCAAATCCCGTTTTTAAAACAAGCAGGCTTGTTAGTCAAACCAAAATGGGCATGGCATGATGCCGGGGTAAAGAAGATTCGCACGTTAATGATCCCTGCCCTCTTTGGTGTGTCAGTCAGTCAGATTAATTTATTATTAGATACGTTAATCGCCAGTTTTTTGATGACGGGATCCATCAGCTGGCTATACTATTCCGATCGATTATTAGAATTTCCACTCGGCCTCTTTGGGATTGCAATTTCTACGGTGATTCTGCCTACACTTGCGCGTCACCATGTCAGTCGGCATGATAATTCTGCCCAAAGTGCCCTTGATTTCCGCCATACAATGGATTGGGGCATTCGCATGATTTTACTGTTAGGGGTGCCGGCCATGATTGGTATTGCGATTTTAGCGCAACCTTTACTGTTAGTGTTATTTATGCGTGGCAACTTTGGCTTAAATGATGTACAAGCCGCGTCACTTTCACTCTGGGCATTCAATGCCGGTTTACTCAGTTTTATGTTAATCAAAATTTTGGCGAATGGTTATTACGCTCGCCAAGACACCAAAACACCAGTTAAAATTGGGATCATTGCCATGGTCAGTAACATGGGCTTTAACTTGCTTGCGATTCCATTTAGTTATGTCGGATTAGCCATGGCCTCAGCGATGTCTGCGACCCTCAATGCTTATCTTCTTTACCGCGGTTTAGTGAAAGAACAGGTTTACCATTTTAGCCGTCAAAGTGCGGTGTTTTTTGGCAAAGTTTTACTGTCTGCTGGTGTAATGGGTGGGGTTGTTTGGTATTACACCCCAACATTGCTTGAGTGGCATGCCATGACCTTCCTCACTCGCATACATTGGTTGGTTTGGTTGATTGGCTTTGCCGCCATCATTTACTTTACCATGCTCGCACTAGTTGGCATTCGCAAACATCACTTAACAACCAAAGGATAAGCATAAAAAAATATCGCCTATTTGCCTGATTTATGCTTATAATGTCCGAATTATTTTGCTTATAAATTTCGAACGGATAACGATTTCAATGCGACTGATTCGTGGCATTCACAATTTACCTCAAAATTTATCGGGTTGTGCGCTGACTATTGGCAATTTTGATGGCGTACATTTAGGTCATCAAGCCATTTTACGCCATTTACGTCAAAAAGCAGATTCATTGCATTTACCCGTTGTCGTGATGCTATTTGAACCACAACCGCGTGAATATTTCACTGGTGAAGCCATTCCTGCGCGCCTTATGCGTTTACGAGATAAATTACATTATCTCGCACAAGCTGGTGTGGATTATGTGCTTTGCATTCGTTTTAACGAAAGTTTTGCCAAGCAAACCGCCGAAGCATTTATTGAAGATTGGCTCGTAAACAAGTTGAATGTCCAATTTTTAAGTATTGGTGATGATTTCCGTTTTGGTGCGAAACGACAAGGCGATTTTGCGCTATTACAGTCATCTGGTAAGACATTTGGCTTTCTAGTGGAAGATAACCACAGCTTTTACTGTGATGAATTACGCATCAGTAGCACCGCAATCCGAGAAGCGTTAGCAGAGGATAAGTTAGCCTATGCCGAAAAAATGTTAGGTAAACCTTACCGCATTTTGGGGCGTGTCGCACACGGCAATAAATTAGGTCGCACTATCGGTTTCCCGACAGCCAATATTCTATTACATCGTCAAGTTAACCCTGTCAAAGGGGTTTACGCAGTGAAAGTGCGGTTAAAAAACCAAGAAATGTATCATGGCGTCGCCAATATCGGTAAACGCCCCACCATTAATGGTGCAGTACAGCTATTAGAAGTCCATATTTTCGATTTTAATGCGACAATTTATGGACAATGTTTAGAAATCGAATTTTGCCATAAAATTCGTAATGAGTTTAAATTTCCGAGCGTTGAGGCCCTTAAAGAACAAATTGCCCGAGATGTGGAAACAGCAAAATACTTTTTCCAAAACACAACACATTAAAAGATTAGTTAATTTTATTCATTGGGATATCAAGATGACAGTTGATTATAAAAACACTCTTAACCTGCCAGAAACAGGTTTTCCTATGCGTGGGGATTTGGCAAAACGTGAGCCAAATATGCTAAAAGGTTGGTATGAAAAAAATCTTTACCAAAAAATCCGTCAAGCCTCTAAAGGCAAAAAATCCTTCATTCTTCACGATGGCCCTCCTTATGCGAACGGTACGATTCATATCGGTCACGCAGTGAATAAAATTCTGAAAGATATTATTGTTAAATCCAAAACCGCTTTAGGTTATGACTCTCCTTATATCCCAGGTTGGGACTGCCATGGTTTACCCATTGAGTTAAAAGTAGAAGGTTTAGTCGGTAAACCAAACCAAAACATCAGTGCAGCACAATTTCGTGAAGCATGTCGTCAATATGCGGCTGAACAAGTGGAAGGGCAGAAAAAAGATTTTATCCGTCTTGGCGTATTAGGGGATTGGGACAATCCTTACTTAACCATGAACTATCACACCGAAGCCAACATTATTCGTGCCTTCGGCAAAGCAGTGGAAAATGGGCATTTATACAAAGGTTCAAAACCGGTCCATTGGTGTTTAGACTGTGCCTCTTCATTGGCAGAAGCCGAAGTGGAATATGAAGATAAAGTCTCCCCTTCTATCTATGTGCGGTTTAGTGCGGTGGATTCTGACACAGTTTTAGCCAAATTCAATGCAGAAGGTAAAGGAAAGGGCAACATTTCAGCCGTTATCTGGACAACCACCCCTTGGACCATTCCGTCTAACCGTGCCATTGCAATTCATGAGAAGCTTGATTATCAATTAGTCCAATTTAATGATGAGCGTGTGATTTTAGCCAAAGATTTAGTCGAAGAAGTGGCAAAAGCAGTGGGTATCGAAACCTTTGAGGTGCTTGGTGAAGCAAAAGGCCAAGATCTTGAATGGTTGCGTTTTAATCATCCGTTCTATGACTTTAGTGTGCCTGTCATTTTAGGTGACCACGTGACCACTGATGGTGGTACTGGTTTAGTGCATACCGCACCAGACCACGGTCATGACGACTATATTATTGCACAGAAAAATGGCATCGACATGGCGGGCTTAATTGGTAACGACGGTTTGTTCAAAGCCGATGTGCCTTTCTTTGCAGGGAAAGGCGTGTTTGAGTCCAACGATCTGGTCGTAGCAAAATTACAAGAAGTGGGGGCAATGCTGAAATTCAGCAAAATCAAACACAGTTACCCACATTGCTGGCGTCATAAAACCCCGATTATTTTCCGTGCGACACCACAATGGTTTATCGGCATGGAAAAACAGGGATTACGTCAACAAGCGTTAGGCGAAATTAAAAAAGTGCGCTGGATTCCAGATTGGGGTCAAGCTCGTATTGAAAAAATGGTAGAAAACCGCCCAGACTGGTGTATTTCTCGCCAACGTACTTGGGGTGTACCTGTTGCCTTATTTATCCACAAAGAAACCGAAGAATTGCACCCTCGCACCGTTGAACTGGTCGAAGAAGTGGCAAAACGTGTGGAACAAAAAGGCATTCAAGCCTGGTGGGATTTAGATGCCACGGAATTATTAGGTGCAGACGCTGAAAACTATAGCAAAGTGCCAGATACGTTAGATGTGTGGTTCGATTCAGGATCAACCTATTATTCTGTGGTGAAAGATCGCCCAGAATTTAACGGCAAAGAAGCGGATATGTATCTTGAAGGTTCAGACCAACACCGTGGTTGGTTTATGTCTTCATTAATGCTCTCTACGGCAACAGATAACAAAGCACCGTATAAGCAAGTGTTGACACATGGTTTTACTGTCGATGGTCAAGGCCGCAAAATGTCAAAATCCATCGGTAACATCGTGACCCCACAAGAAGTGATGGATAAATTCGGTGGCGATATTTTACGTTTATGGGTTGCTTCAACTGACTACACGGGCGAGATTTCTGTATCTGATGAAATCTTAAAACGTGCGGCTGATGCTTATCGTCGTATTCGTAATACTGCGCGTTTCCTATTAGCAAACCTAAATGGGTTTGATCCAAAACGCGATCGGGTGAAACCAGAAGAGATGATGGTATTAGACCGTTGGGCTGTCGATTGTGCGCTTCGTGCACAAAATGAAATAAAAGAGGCTTACGATAATTATCAATTCCATGCCGTCGTGCAACGTTTAATGAAATTCTGCTCAATTGAGATGGGTTCATTCTATTTAGATATTATCAAAGACCGTCAATACACCACTAAAGCCGATAGCCTTGCTCGCCGTAGCTGTCAAACGGCATTGTGGCATATTGCCGAAGCGCTTGTTCGTTGGATTGCCCCTGTGTTGTCGTTCACCGCAGATGAAATCTGGCACTATATTCCGGGTGAACGTGGTGAATTTGTGTTTACTGAGGAATTTTATGATGGCTTATTTGCGTTAGATACGAACGAACAAATGAACGACGCTTATTGGCAACAAATCATCACCTTGCGTGATGAAGTCAACCGCGTGTTAGAGCAAGCCCGTAACGATAAAATTATCGGTGCCGCGCTAGAAGCCGAATTAACCCTTTATGCGAATGACACTTATGCTCCACTCTTAGCCAAATTACAAAATGAATTGCGTTTTGTGTTAATCACCTCAAAAGCAGAAGTGAGACCATTAGCAGAAGCCGATGTAGCGGAAGGTGAAGTGAAAGGATTTGCGGTGAAAGTGGTACGTTCTGCTAATCACAAATGCCCTCGTTGCTGGCATTATTCTGACAGCAAAGATACCGAGTCACTTTGCTCACGTTGTGATGAAAACGTCAACGGTCAGGGTGAAATCAGACAATTCGCATAATTTGTATAAAGGCAGTTTACCCTGCCTTTGTTGTGCATAATTGAAGTTCTTCTCACAGGCGAACATAAACGTTCGCCTCTGCAATATTGAAACGATGTAAAGGTTATTATGACAAAATCGAAAAGTGGGCTTTCATTTCTTTGGCTAAGTGCGGTGACATTTTTATTAGATTTAAGCAGCAAATATTTCGTCGTAAAAAATTTTGAACTGTATGAAAGTATCAATATTCTCCCCGTGTTTAACTTGACTTATGTGCGGAACTATGGCGCAGCATTTAGTTTTTTAGCGGATCATGATGGTTGGCAAAAATACTTTTTTATTATTCTCGCCATCGCGATTTCACTCATGCTGTGTTATTTTCTCGCGAAAAATCAAGTCACACAAAAATTACAAAATATCGCCTATGCACTGATTATTGGTGGCGCATTAGGTAACATGATCGATCGTTTATATCATGGTTTTGTGGTCGATTTCTTTGATTTTTACTGGGATATTTATCACTATCCCGTGTTTAACGTTGCTGATATTGCCATTTCTCTTGGGGCAGCGTTGATGATTCTTGATGCATTCAAAAATCGTCATGATGCTGAACAACGTACAGAATAATAGAGGACAATGATGAAAATTATTTTAGCCAATCCACGTGGTTTCTGTGCGGGAGTTGATCGAGCGATTAGTATCGTGGAATCGGCGTTAGCGATTCACGGTGCCCCTATTTATGTGCGTCATGAAGTCGTGCATAACCGTTTTGTAGTCAATGGGCTACGCGAACGTGGGGCCATTTTTGTGGAAGAATTACATGAAGTCCCCGATGGTGCGATTGTGATCTTTTCTGCTCATGGTGTGTCACAAGCCGTTCGCCAAGAAGCCAAAAATCGCCGTCTCAAAGTGTTTGATGCAACCTGTCCTTTGGTGACCAAAGTCCATATGCAAGTCGCGCGAGCTAGTCGTAAGGGTACCAAGGCGATCTTAATCGGGCATGAAGGCCACCCCGAAGTGGAAGGTACGATGGGGCAATATGACAACCCTGAAGGGGGCATTTTCTTGGTGGAAAGTGTGGAAGATATTGCGAAGTTAGGGTTAAGACAAGAAGATGATTTAACCTTTATGACGCAAACAACCTTGTCCATTGACGACACCAGTGAAGTGATTGAAGCACTCAAACAAAAATACCCTGCCATTCAAGGTCCGCGTAAAAACGATATTTGTTATGCCACCACCAATCGCCAACAAGCTGTGCGTGAACTGGCACAACAATCTGATTTGGTCATTGTCGTTGGTTCTAAGAATTCGTCTAACTCTAACCGGTTAGCTGAGCTTGCCTCTCGTATGGGTGTCGTCTCCAAACTGATTGATGATGCCAATGACATTGATCCAACTTGGCTAGAAAACGTCAATACCATCGGCATTACTGCCGGTGCTTCAGCACCTGAAATTTTGGTACAATCCGTGGTGAAACGCTTGCAAGAATTAGGGGTCTCCAGTGTGGAAGAACTACAAGGTTGCGAAGAAAATACTGTATTTGAGGTACCAAGAGAGTTACGCATTACTGAAGTAAATTAATTCCCTCTCATCTTTCCCTTGTGACTTAGTTTAGCTCGCAACGATGAAAACCATGGCGGTTCAATCCATGGTTTTCTGCTTACTTGGCATTATTCAATGTCATTACATGATGTGCTTTCGCGTAAACGTGAAAAATGCTGACAATAATAATTTTCTTTTTCGATCCACCTCTCAAAAAAACCACTCATCTTAATTAAGTTGCTTTCTAATGAGTGAAAATCGTCTCTGTTGAATCTGTTCAACACCTTCTTTTTATTATTTAATCTCAACGCTTTTAAGGAAGACTTATGAAATTAAAATCTCTTTTACTTTCTGTTTTTGTCTTTATTTCTCTTTTTAACGCTAGTCATGTATGGGCTGACTCAACCAGTCTGACAAAAGCAAAAACAGAACAGGCTGTCGTGCAAAACACGCAAAGCAAACAACAGGCGATGCTTAATGAAAAAGTGAATATCAATACCGCCAGTGCAGCTGAATTACAACAAAAGCTACTTGGTATTGGCGCGAAAAAAGCTGAAGCTATTATCCAACACCGAGAAAAGCATGGTCCGTTTACTGATATTGAGCAATTACGTGATATTCCCGGTATTGGTCCGTCAATATTGGAGAAAAATAAAGCACATCTTCAACTCTAATTCTCATCCACCCTCATTTTATTGCGTAGCGGAATCTTAGGATTCCGCTTTTGTCATTTGGCTTTATCTTGCAGAAAAGCGTATAATTTCCTCATATTTTCTTCACTATAAGGTCTCAAATGAAACAAAAAATCGTCTTAGCAACCGGTAATTTAGGAAAAGTCAAAGAAATGTCAGATGTTCTGGCTGATTTTGGTTTTGAAGTGATTGCACAAACAGAACTCAACATTGAAAGCCCAGAAGAAACTGGCTTGACCTTCGTGGAGAATGCCTTATTAAAAGCTCGTTATGCTAGCAAACTATCCGGATTACCGGCTATTGCCGATGATTCCGGTTTAGTGGTGAAGGCGCTGGGTGGTGCCCCTGGCTTATACTCAGCACGTTATGCCGGTGTGGAGGGGACAGAGGCCGATGCCAAAAATCGTGAAAAATTACTCAGCGAATTACATAATGTCGCTCAGGCAGAGAGACAAGCAAAATTTGTCAGCTGTATCGTGATGTTACAACACGAACATGATCCTTCTCCAATTATTGCCGAAGGAGAATGTTATGGTGAGATTAGTTTTACAGAAAAAGGGGAAAATGGTTTCGGCTATGACAGCCTATTTTTTAGCCCAGAAGTTAACTGCACCTTTGCCGAATTGGAAACCAGTGAAAAGAAAAAAATCTCACACCGCGCCAGAGCCTTATCTGTGTTAAAAACGAAATTAGCTACAAAAGGAGCTTCATAATGTGGAAAAAATGCAGTCTATTTTTGCTTAGTGTTACTCTATCTCATGCGATCTATGGTTTGGATTACTTACCTGAACAAATTGAATTGCTGAACGAAGCGAAAAAAGGCAATCCAGAAGCACAATACGATTTAGCCATGAGTTTGCAAACCACCACCGATATGGCGTACTTAAAACAAAGTGACTTTTTCTATTGGTTGGAACAAGCTGCCAATAATAAATACGACGTTGCGCAAGATTTATTAGACGATATTTTGGCAGAATATGATCCAAAGTTATTGCAAGACTTGGCACCAAATGAAACACAAAAAATCTTAGATGAAGTTCATCAATTAGATAAACAACAACCTAAACATTATGCTGTGATTGTGAACAAGCTAAAACAAGCAGCAGAATTAGAAAACTATACCGCCCTTGCGCAATTAAGTTGGATTTATGGTGATGGCAGATTAGCTGAAAAGTATGGTGTTAAATTTTCGACCATAAAAGCCTGTACACTCGCGACCTATAACAATTTGCGCCATGGCGATATCAATAAAGAAGATATGGAATATTTCTGCAGTGGTGATGTGCTCAACCGCGCTGATTGGCCACAAGCACAAAAAGTGGCAAATAAAACTGCAGCCGAGATTCAACAAAAACCGCGTGCACTTTTTTCATTGTTAGACAAACTTAAATGAGGACGATTTATGCTGATTACGACAACGCCGAGCATTGAAGGAAAACAAATTACTGAATACAAAGAGGTGGTATTTGGTGAAGTGGTGGCAGGCTCAAACTTTATCCGTGACTTTTTTGCAGGCATTACCGATATCATTGGGGGACGTTCTGGGGCATACGAATCGAAAATTGCCCGAGCCCGTAAAGAAGCCTTAGAGGAATTACAAAAAAATGCCAAACGCTTAGGGGCCAATGCGGTTGTGGGTGTCGAAGTCAATTACACGTCAATCAATGGTGACGGAAAAAGTATGTTTATGATTGTGGCAAGTGGGACAGCCGTGGTGGTACGTTAGTGAGTATAAACCACCTTCCCCCATTAAGCTTGTATATTCATATTCCTTGGTGTGTACAAAAATGCCCTTATTGTGATTTCAACTCACATGCACAAAAAGGCGCACTCCCCGAACAAGACTATATTACGCACTTGTTACAAGATCTCAATCAAGATCTGCACCGTTTTCAAGACAGTATTCAAGGGCGCCCCCTCCATTCTATTTTTATTGGCGGCGGCACCCCGAGTCTATTTTCGGCAGAAGGTATTCATCGCTTACTGTCAGGTATTGAGCAACGCATTCCCTTTCAATCGGATATTGAAATTACCCTAGAAGCCAATCCTGGCACCGCCGAGGCTGAACGCTTTAAAGGTTATGTTCAAGCAGGCGTGACGCGTATTTCAATGGGTATTCAAAGTTTTAATGATGATAAGTTGGCTCGTTTAGGACGAATTCATAATGCACAACAAGCCAAAAGTGCGGTTGGTTTTGCCAAAGTTTCTGGGCTTAAAAGTTTTAATTTAGATCTGATGCATGGCTTGCCTAACCAGACACGAGAGGAGGCACTGGCTGACTTACAACAAGCGATCGCCCTCGATCCGCCTCATCTTTCATGGTATCAACTGACCATTGAACCCAATACCTTATTTGCTTATCGTCCGCCAACTTTGCCCGATGATGATGCACTTTGGGATATTTTTGAGCAAGGTCACCAGCTTTTAATCAAGGCAGGCTACATACAATACGAAACCTCTGCTTATGCCAAACCGGCTTTTCAATGCCAACATAATCTGAATTATTGGCGTTTTGGTGATTATTTAGCAATTGGCTGCGGGGCACATGGTAAGATCACGCAACCTGATGGACAAATCAAGCGCTATTCAAAAACCAAACATCCCAAAGGTTATATGCGAGGGGAATATTTGTACGAAGAAAAAACGGTGGCGACAGAAGATTTGCCATTCGAGTTTTTTATGAACCGTTTTCGTTTATTAGAGGCGGTGCCGAAAGCAGACTTCACCCATTTAACAGGACTGCGTGAATCTTGTATTCGCTCACAAATTGAATGGGCACGAACCAAAAACTACATTAGCGAAACCCCAACTGCCTGGCAAATTACCGAACAAGGGAAGTTATTTTTAAATGAATTGTTAGCAGAATTTTTACCAAAATAGGCTTGTTAATCGCACTGAATAGGATTAAAGTAGAGCGTTATTGCATGACGCGCAAACGATTACGCAGCTGATTTAATCATCAAGATACGTTGTGTGGCATCGCCTATTCATGACGTGAAAGCAAAGTATTTGCAATTAAAGGAATCAACATGGATCAACTTGAAATGAAAAAAATGGCGGCCCAAGCCGCACTACAATACGTAAAACCCGATTCAATTATCGGGGTAGGCAGTGGCTCGACCGTCAATTGTTTTATCGAAGCCTTAGGCACGATGCGCGATCAAATAAAAGGGGCAGTTGCGGCCTCAAAAGCCTCAGAAGACTTATTAAAAAAACAAGGTATTGACGTATTTAGTGCGAATGAGGTCTCAAGTCTTGATATTTATGTGGATGGTGCGGATGAAATCAACCCACAAAAAATGATGATCAAAGGGGGCGGTGCCGCATTAACGCGAGAAAAAATTGTGGCGGCACTCGCGAAAAAATTCATTTGTATTGTGGATAAAAGTAAACAAGTTGATGTGCTAGGCTCAACATTCGCCTTACCAGTTGAGGTAATCCCAATGGCACGTTCTCAAGTGGCACGTAAATTAGTGGCTTTAGGTGGCTCACCAGAATATCGCGAAGGTGTGGTCACCGATAATGGCAATGTGATCTTAGATGTGTATCACTTCCCCATTATGAGTCCCGTTGAAATGGAAAAAGAATTGAATAACGTTGCGGGTGTCGTGACTAACGGTATTTTTGCCTTACGTGCCGCAGATATCATTATTGTCGGTACCCCTGATGGTGCCAAAGTCATTGAATAAAATAAGGAAAGCAAACATGACAGCAAAAGTGTCGTTAGACAAATCTAAAATTAAATTTTTATTGTTAGAAGGCGTCCATCAAACTGCGTTGGAAGTGCTACAAAATGCAGGCTATACCAACATTGAATACCATAAAAAAGCATTAGATGATGAAGAATTAAAAGAAGCGATTAAAGATGCACATTTTGTGGGTATTCGCTCTCGTACTTTCTTAACCGAAGATATTCTTGTGCATGCACAAAAATTAATTGCCATTGGTTGTTTCTGTATTGGTACCAACCAAGTCGATCTGAACGCAGCCAAATTACGTGGTATCCCGGTATTTAATGCCCCCTTCTCCAATACCCGTTCTGTAGCAGAATTAGTGTTAGGAGAAATTTTGCTGTTAATGCGTAATGTGCCACAAGCGAACGCAGAAGTGCATCGTGGGATTTGGAATAAATCAGCAAATGGATCACATGAAGTGCGCGGTAAAAAACTCGGTATTATCGGTTATGGTCATATTGGCTCACAATTGAGCATTATCGCAGAATCACTTGGGATGCGTGTTTTCTTCTACGATATCGAAAATAAACTGCCATTAGGCAATGCACAACAAGTACGCACACTAGAAGAATTACTCTCTAGCTGTGATGTCATCTCACTCCATGTTCCCGAAAATGCTTCTACCAAAAACCTCATCAGTGCAGAACGCATCGCCCAATTAAAACAAGATGCTATTTTAATTAATGCGGCACGCGGTACCGTGGTAGATATCTATGCCTTAGCTCAAGCATTAGATTCAGGCAAAGTCCGTGGTGCGGCTTTAGACGTTTTCCCACAAGAACCCGCCTCCATCCAAGAAGAATTTGTTTCCCCATTGCGTGCGTTTGATAATGTGATCCTCACGCCACACATTGGCGGTTCAACGTCCGAAGCACAAGAAAATATCGGTGCAGAAGTTTCGGGGAAATTTGTCAAATACTCCGATAATGGCTCTACGCTGTCCGCAGTCAACTTCCCTGAAGTCTCTCTGCCAGAACATACTGGCACCAAACGTTTATTGCATATTCACCACAATAAACCGGGTGTATTGAATAAAATTAACCAAGTGTTTGTGAATGCTAACGTAAATATTGCAGCACAGTATTTACAAACGGATCCCACTATTGGTTACGTGGTGATTGATGTGGAAACGGAAGACACGCACACGTTATTAAGCCAATTAAAAGAGATCGAGGGCACAATTCGCGCACGCGTCTTGTTCTAGTCATCGATTTCCTCTCAACAAAGTGCGGTCATGTAGATCGCATTTTGTCTTTTCGGTCTTTTCAACTTCAGTACGACTTTATGTTATAATCGCCAAATGTCGATCTTATTGAGAATCCCTAGTTTGTCTTTATGAAAAAGTGGCTAACTGTATTTTTTGTATTCATTCTGATTGGTTTAGGTAGCGTATTTGTTGCTTACCAATATATTCAAAAATTTGTGCACACCCCGGTTAATGTCAAGCCTGATCAACTTTTAACGGTTGAGCGTGGCACAACAGGTCATAAATTAGCGACGCTGTTAGAACAAGAACAGATCTTAGAGAATGCAAGCCTACTCCCTTACTTGCTGAAATTCAATCCACAATTGAATAAAATTAAAGCCGGCACCTATTCCATGCAAGGCGTCAACACTGTCGCCGATTTGATTCAGGTCCTCAACCAAGGGAAAGAAGCACAATTCAGTATTCAATTTATTGAGGGGGATACGTTCACCAGCTGGCGAAAAAATCTAGAAAATGCACCGCACTTAAAACATACCTTACACAATAAAAGTGAAGCGGAGATTTTTGCCTTATTAGATTTGCCCCATGATGTGAAACAGATTCAAGAATGGAAAAAAGTGGAAGGCTGGCTTTATCCAGATACGTATCACTACACCCCCAATTCCACTGATCTTGCTTTACTAAAACGTGCGGCTGATCGGATGAAGAAAGTACTGACACAAGCATGGGAAAGTCGTGATCCAGATTTACCTTTGGCCAATGCTTACGAGCTGTTAATTCTTGCCTCTATTGTGGAAAAAGAAACCGCAATAGAAGCCGAGCGGGGAAAAGTTGCGTCGGTGTTTATCAATCGTTTAAAACAAAATATGCGCCTGCAAACCGATCCAACGGTGATCTATGGTATGGGGGAAAAATATGATGGTAATATCCGCAAAAAAGATTTAGACACCCCGACGGCTTATAATACTTACCTCATTAACGGCTTACCGCCCACACCGATTGCTATGCCCAGTGAAAGTGCCCTGTTCGCCGTAGCAAAACCGGAAAAAACCGATTTTTTATACTTTGTTGCAGATGGGTCTGGCGGACATCAATTCAGTAAAACCCTTTCCGAACACAATCGCGCTGTACAGCAGTATTTACGTTGGTATCGTAGCCAAAATGGAAATTAATATGACAACAGGAAAATTTATTGTACTTGAAGGGATTGAAGGTGCGGGTAAAACCACCGCACGCGAGAGCATCGTGCGCGCCTTACATGCCCATGGTATCCGAGATATTGTATTTACTCGTGAACCCGGAGGCACCCCTTTAGCAGAAAAACTACGCCAACTGATTAAACACGAAACGGCAGAACCCGTCACGGATAAAGCCGAGCTTCTTATGCTTTATGCGGCTCGAATTCAATTAGTCGAAAATGTAATCAAACCCGCTTTAGCACAAGGAAAATGGGTGATTGGCGATCGTCATGATATGTCATCACAAGCCTATCAAGGCGGGGGACGCCAACTCGATCAGCATTTGCTATGCACCCTCAAACAAACTATTTTAGGTGAGTTTGAACCCGACTTAACCCTTTATTTAGATATTGATCCCGTTCTCGGCTTAAGCCGTGCAAAAGGGCGTGGGGCGTTAGATCGTATTGAACAACAAAATTTGGATTTTTTCCACCGCACTCGTCAACGCTATCAAGAATTGGTGCGTCATAATCCTAAAGCGGTCACTATTGATGCTTCTCAAAGCATGAGCAAGGTTGCTGAAGAGGTGGAAAATGCGATAGAAACTTGGTTGGTTTCACAGTAAGCAGATGATAACGTTATACCCTTGGCTTTTGCCTTACTACCAACAACGTATTGATGCCTTTCAACAAGGGTATGGGCATCATGCACTCTTATTCCAAGCTGAACAAGGCTTAGGTGTTGAGCAATTGTTGTCGGCCTTAGGTCATTGGCTCATGTGTCAACAACCGCAACATCAGCAACCTTGTCAACAATGTCACCACTGTCATTTGTTCCAAGCACACACCCACCCCGATATCTATACGCTCGCCCCCATTGAAAATAAAGATATTGGTGTAGATCAAGTACGTGAGGTCAACGAGAAAATTAACCAGCACGCACAACAAGGGGGGAATAAACTCATTTATGTACAGGGCGTGTCACGTTTAACCGAAGCGGCCGCTAATGCAATGCTAAAAACCTTAGAAGAACCGCGTCCGAATACGTATTTTCTGCTCTCCGCTGAAGCCTCTGCGCCTGTGATGCCAACGATTTATAGCCGCTGCCAAACACAAAAGTTAGCAATACCTAGCCAAGAATCGGCTGTTACTTGGTTACAGCAGCAAACTACACAAGCTATTGGCGATATTCAGACCGCACTTCGTATTAGCTATGGTCGACCACTTCATGCATTGGCGCTATTAGAACAAGGTTTATTAGAAAAACGTCGCGAATTTTTACGCCAATTTTGGTTGTTTTATCGTAAACGTTCCCCTTTAGAATTGCTCCCTTTTTTTGATAAGCCTCTTCTCTTCCAACAACTCGACTGGCTTCTGGCCTTTTTGAGTGATGCACTGAAAGCAAGATTACAGATTCATACCCACTGGTTGTGTCAGGATCTGGCTGCTGGTGTGCAACAATTAAGCCAACAACAAAATGCGCAAGCGTTACTGCGTGCCACAGAAATCATACAAAAAGTACGTACCGATTTAAGCCAAATTAATGCCGTCAACCAAGAACTCATTTTATTAGACGGTCTCACTCAATTAATTACCGATGTATTTGAAGGATAAAATATGTTTATTGTCGACTCCCACTGCCATCTTGATGCACTAGATTATGAAAACTTACACAACAGTGTTGATGACGTGGTGAATAAAGCCCTCGCAAGAGACGTCAAACATTTACTTGCCGTAGGGGTCACCTTAACGCGTTTTGAGCAAATTTATGCCACGCTTGCCAAATTTGACAATGTGTCTTTGGCTTGTGGTGTCCATCCACTCGATCTGGATGATGAACCTTTTGATGCCGATCGCCTATTACGTTTAGCCAATGATCCCAAAGTGGTTGCAATTGGCGAAACAGGATTGGATTACTATTACAGCGCAGACAATAAAACGATCCAACAAGATATTTTTGCCACGCAAATTCAGATTGCCAACCAACTGAAGAAACCCGTGATTGTGCATACTCGCAGTGCGAGAGAAGACACCATTCGCATTTTGACCGAAAATCAAGCAGATAAGTGCGGTGGAGTCTTACATTGTTTTACCGAAAATTGGGAGATGGCAAAAAAAGGCTTAGATTTAGGGCTGTATATTTCGCTCTCAGGTATTATTACCTTTAAAAATGCAGAAGCGTTGCGAGAGGTTGCGCGTCTTGTGCCGCTCGATCGCTTATTGGTTGAAACCGATTCGCCTTATTTAGCCCCCGTTCCTTATCGTGGCAAACAAAATCAGCCCGCTTATGTGCGCGAAGTCTGTGAATATGTTGCCACACTAAAAGGCCTCTCTTTTGAACAATTTGCCCAAATCACCACACAAAACTTTGAACGTTTGTTCAAAATTAATGTACAATAAATCAACTATATGCTGGGTAGAGAATACTTATTAAGGAAACTACGATGCGGAAATTTTTTAAATACTTTTTTCTGACGGTGATATTTGTTTTTCACCTCTTCTTATTCGCAACCGTAAATTTTGTCACGCCAAGTTATGAAGTGACCAAAGTAACGGGGGTAGAAGTGAAGCGAGTGGATAAAGATGGTCCGATCACGAAAGCCAATCCAGCCGATGGTCCAACACGTGATGTTTACTTTATTAATACCCAAAACGAAGACGGCAAAATTATGGTTTACCGCAATGAGGATACCCGTTGGGGTTTCCCATTCTATTTTAAATTTGGTTCAGCTAATTTACATGCTGAGGCAGAATCATTAATTAAAGAAGGACAAAAAGTACAAATTAAATACTATGGATGGCGTTTAGTGATGTTTGATGAATTCCGTAATGCGCTCAATATTAAAGCGGTGGAAGAACATGCCTCGCCTGCCCAGCCAATCTTGGCCTACGTTTTGTATTTTATGTTACTGATGACGCTTTTCTTTTCAATCCAATTCATTCGTGGTTGGTTTGATAGCGAAAACTAGCTTCTCTCTTCTCTGACGTGGTTTAATCTCATATTAAGCCACGTTTGCTTTCTTCCTCACCTCCCTTACTGTTCAAAATAGAGATATTTTATGAGTTTATTTGAAGCAATGCTAAGTTTAGGCATACTGATCATTATCAGTGCAGTGATTTCAGCCGCTGAGATGTCACTTGCTGGGGCGCGAAAAATCAAGCTACAAAGTTTAGTCAATGAGGGCGATACACGCGCACAATTGGTGCTTGAGTTACAACATCAACCGGGACGCTTTATTACCGTGGTGCAAATTGGCCTAAATATGGTGGCTATTTTAGGCGGCATTATTGGCGAAAGTGCGATTCGCCCATATCTGGCCCTCGTGTTAACCCAATATATCAGTGCCGAATGGTTAGAGAGTGTCGCCTCTTGGCTAGCATTCGCCTTCGTCACGACCTCTTTTGTATTGCTCGCAGATTTGGTCCCAAAGCGTTTAGCCATGATTAACCCTGAAAAAGTGGCACTGCGTACGGTACGTATTATGTCGGTTTGTATTTTTTTACTCAAACCGCTAGTAATGCTTTTTGACTCCATCGCTAATGGCTTTTTTAAGTTATTCCGTATTTCAACCATACGTGAAGAAAATATGACGCCAGAAGACATCGTCGCCATCGTTGGAGCAGGGGCAGAAGCCGGAGTAGTGAATGCTCAGGAACATTATTTGATCGAAAACATTTTTGATATGCAACAACGTACCGTCACCTCAACCATGACGACACGTGAAAACATTGTGTTTTTAGACCGCTCTTTTGATCGCCAAGCCGTTCTGGATACCCTCACACACAATTCCCACTCAAAATTATTGATTTGTGATAATGGGTTGGATCGCATTCTCGGCTATGTAGAATCACATACTTTACTGACCCTGTACCTTCAAATTGAAAAAGGGGTCTCATTGACAGACAGTCGTTTATTACGTAAAGCCCTTTTTGTGCCAGATACGCTCTCGCTATTTGAAGTGCTTGAATTATTCAAATCGACAGGGGAAGATTTTGCCGTGATCGTCAATGAATATGCACTAGTGGTCGGCATTATCACCTTAAATGATGTCATGAGCATTGTGATGGGCGAATTAGTGTCAAATGAGGAAGAACAAATTGTACGTCGTGATGAAGATTCTTGGTTAATTGATGGGGCGACCCCCTTAGAAGATGTCATGCGCGCCCTTAATATCAGCCATTTCCCAGGTGAAGAAAATTACGAAACGATCGGTGGCTTTATGATGTATATGTTACGTAAAATCCCGAAAAAAACTGATTTTGTCCTGTATGACAAATACAAATTTGAAATCATCGATACGGAAAACGTAAAAATTGACCAACTGTTAGTTTCTCTCAGAAAGGACATTGACCCCACCGTTTAAATGCTTACATTCCCGCTGCAACAGAAACAAAGAGATCATCATGCTTATCTGACCTCAGCGTTTTGTTGCAGTGCTCAGGACTAAAGGCGTAGGTTAGCGAAAAATCCCCTTACCACATATTTTTCCTCCCTATTTCCTGATAGCAATCCCCTCGGCCTATTTCGCACTTGACAAGAAAAACGCACCATTAAAGCACAAACGTGTTTTTTATAGCACAACCGTTTTTTCATGTTGTTATGATCACTATCATATTCAAATAGCCATTCTCTTTGTATGATAAATTCATTTTCTCGGATTGAGGTAGTCATGCAAACGCCTTTTCAATTAATGGCAAAGCCAACGGGTTCCCTTTGCAACTTAGATTGTCAATATTGTTTTTATCTTGAAAAACCACACTTACAACAACGTGCGATGAGTGATGACATGCTCGAAACGTATGTCAAAAACTATTTACAGCTTGCCCCACAAAAAGAGGTCACTTTTCTCTGGCAAGGTGGTGAGCCGACTCTTGCGGGCATTGGGTTTTATCAAAAAGCGGTTGAATTCCAACAAAAATATGCTAACGGTAAAACAATCTATAATGCCCTGCAAACTAATGGTGTCCTCTTAGATAAGCAATGGTGTCAATTTCTACAACAAAACCAATTTTTAGTGGGTTTATCTATTGATGGCCCTGAACATTTGCATGATGTGTACCGCGTAACTAAAAGTCAAAAAGGCACCTTTCATCAGGTCATGCATGCACTGGAAAATCTGATTGCCTTTAATGTGTCTTTCAATACCCTCACGGTTGTCCATAAACAAAATGTGTTACATGGCAAAGCAGTTTACCAATTTCTCAAACAGATTGGTTCAACCTATATGCAGTTCATCCCTTTAATGGGTGAATGGGAACAGCAAGCGGGGGCGAAAGAATACGGTCAATTTATGATTGATATTTTTGACGACTGGTATGCACATGATATTGGTAAAATTGGCGTGCAGTTTATTGAACAGTGGCTCATGGCATTCTTAGGCATGCAACCGAGTTTATGTATTTTCCGTAAAACCTGTGGTGATCAAATGATCGTCGAACAAAACGGTGATATTTTTAGTTGCGATCACTACGTGTATCCTCACTATAAAATCGGTAATTTAATTGAAACCCCACTCAAACAAATTGTTTATTCCGCACAACAACAAAAATTTGGCGCAGATAAACAAAAGGTGTCCCACAAGTGTCAGCAATGCCAATTCTACTTCGCTTGCCATGGGGGCTGTCCTAAGCATCGTACGGTACAAGGTTTTGGTGAGGCACATAATATTTTATGTGAGTCTTATTACCGTGCATTAAGCCATATGTCGCCTTACTTAAAAAAATTAGCCATTTTTTTAACAAAAAAACAAAGATTGTTATGATTTTGTGATCTAGTTCACTCTACAGATATGACAATAATCATATTCATTCTGTTGTTTCTTTTATATGCTATTCACGACTTTTCAAAAATACCCTCTTATTTAACCGCTCATCATATAAGGAGAAGTGCAATGAAAACGTGGAAATCCGCAATTAAAGCGAGCTTAATTGGCTTATTCGGTCTTGTTTCGATCAATGCAATGGCGCAAACAAATTGGCCAACGGGCCCCGTCACAATTATTACGCCTTGGGCGGTAGGTGGACTTGCAGACCAAATTAACCGTGCGATGTCAGAATATGGTAAAGCCGAATATGGTCAACCCTTATTGGCGGATAATATTCTCGGATCAGGGGGGGCGGTAGCATTAACAGAATATACAAAAGAAAAACCAAACACACATAAATTAATTTTAGGGGGGGAAGGGAGCTTTGCCATTGCACCTTTAACAATGAAAGTGGCCTACAAATTTGAAGATTTTGTCCCTGTCATTAACATCTATTCTTCCACCTTTGTGTTAGTCACCAATCCAAGAACGAAAGTAGACAGTATCCCAAGCTTAAAAGAGTACATTGCCAAAGGGAAAAAAATCAAAATTGCCACCAACGGTACAAACTCCTCAGAAGCCTTACAATCTGCCGCCTTATTCAATGAAATGGGGGCCAAATACCAAATCATTCCTTATGACGGTGCAAATGAGGCCTTAACCGCGGTGATTTCGGGTGAAGTCGATTTCGCCACCACTCACGCCTCGTTAGCGAAAGAATTCGTCAAAGCAGGCAATGCAAAAGCGGTTGTCGCCTTTGATGAGAAAAAGTTGGTTGATGATGTGTATAACTTAGATAGCGTTGTGGATCACGGTTATGATACTTGGATGATCAATACATGTGCGGTGTTTATTCGTGCGGGAACAGATCAAGCAATCATTGATAAAAACTATACCGCACTTAAAAATATCTTAGAAAATCCAAAACTACAGCAAACCGCGAAAAATATTGGTATCCGCTTAGATATCAAAGATGGCGCAGCAGTCAAAGCCTACATTGATTCAACCATGGATAAAGCCGCTAAATATTCTAAATTAGTTAAATAACCCACGTTAACCAACATAGTGTTAACTCTCCCACTATGTTGGTTATTTTTGGAGATATTGTGATGAAAATAACGTTTCGCCAGGATTTGGTCGGTGCAGTGGTTTTCCTTATTTTATCCATCACACTATGGTTGCTCGTCCCCTTACAAATTGTCATTGATGAAGATGAAGGGATTACGGCACAAACCTTTCCTCGCCTGATCATTGGTCTGATGGCAATTTGTAGTGCTATTTTGCTTATCAAAGAAATCATCAAAATGATTCGTAAACAACCTAGCAAGATGGTGACCTTCACCTTAAGCGAGGAGCAAAATGCAGCGATCGTTGTCCTATTGTTAGTATTATATTGGTTCATGTTGTACTGGTTACCTTTTATCGTTTCCTCCATTATTTTTGCTTTCTTAATGTTACTGTTTTTCCGTTGTCGCAATTGGCAATACTACGCCATTGTTGCCACAGTCATTAGTGTAGTTTCTTTTGTTTTCGAGTATTTACTTAATATTTCGTTACCGTAGGAGTGTTTATGTTTGATCAAATCATGGCGGGATTTAACGAGTTCTTTACTTGGGGGAGCTTTCTTTATATTAATCTAGGCTTATTTTTAGGCATCATCTTCGGTTCAATTCCCGGACTCACGGTGATGCTTTGCTTAGTCCTCTTTCTCCCCATTACGTATTCTTTAAATGCCATTCATTCTTTTATGTTTTTATTGGGCATTTATTGTGCAGGTAGCTATGGAGGCTCCATTTCTGCGATTCTGATCAAAACGCCTGGCACCCCACACGCAGCAGCCACCATGCTAGATGGTAATCCATTAGCGAACCGAGGTATGGCACAAAAGGCCTTAAACGTTGCCTTGTATGCCTCGTTTGCTGGGGGCATTGTCAGTGCATTGGTGTTACTCTTCTTAGCACCTGAGGTAGCAAAAGTTGCGCTCAAAATGGGCTCGCCTGAATACTTTCTAATTTGTGCTTTTGGCTTAACTATTATCGCTGGCGTCAGTGGAGAAAGTTTATTAAAAGGGATTATCTCGGGCTGTTTAGGCTTATTCTTATCCTTCATTGGTATGGATCTGATCAGTGGCAGTACGATGCGCTTTGCCTTTGATAACATTAATTTATATGGCGGTTTTGATCTGGTTGTGGTGCTCATTGGGTTGTTTGCGTTGATTGAAATTATCAATAAAGGGCGTGACCTCAAAAAGCATGGCAATCAATCCGTTGAACCACCAAAATTAGATCAAGGTACGCTGTCAAAAAGTGAATGGTGGCGTTTACCTAAACCCCTTGCTATCGGCTCATTATCGGGTATTTTAGTCGGTATCATTCCAGGTACTGGGGCCTCGATTGCCTCTTTCCTTAGCTATGACTTTTCGAGAAAAGTGTCTAAAAAACCTGAAGAATTTGGTAAAGGCTCTGTTGAGGGTATTGCTGCGGCAGAATGCGCCAATAATGCGATCACCGGTACTGCACTCGTGCCCTTATTAACCTTAGGCATCCCCGGTGATGCCGCAGTAGCCTTAATGCTAGGCGCATTGATGATTAATGGCTTAACGCCCGGTCCAAACTTATTCCAGAATCATGGCACGGCCGTTTACGCCATTATGATTGGACTGATTTTTGTGAATATTTTCATGCTTATTCAAGGCAAATATTTACTGAAATTCTTTGCCAAAGTGGTAAAAATCCCGCAACACATTTTAATCCCTATCATTGCTGTCTTCTGCTTTGCGGGTGCTTACTCGCTCAAAGAATCGATGTTTGATGTCGGCGCGGCATTGGTCTTTGGCATCATTGCTTACATTATGGATAAGCTCGGCTTCTCTGCCGTACCGACCTTACTGGGTCTGGTATTAGGCGCCTTGACTGAAAAAAATCTCCGCCGTGCCTTACTCATTTCGGACGGAGACTGGACTCTCTTTTTAGAAAGACCGTTCTCACTGGCATTTTGTATTTTAATTTTAGTCACCATCATGAGTATTGTGTTCAATAATTACAAAAAAGCGAAAAAGGGTTATTAAACGAGGATGCATTATGACTAGACCTAATATTATTTTTTATTTCACTGACCAACAACGTTGGGATACGGTGGGTGCCTATGGGCAACCATTGGATATTACACCAACATTAGATAAATTAGCTGAGGATGGCGTGGTATTTGAAGAGGCCTATTCTTCACAACCCGTTTGTGGTCCTTGTCGTTCTATTTTCCAAACGGGATTATACCCAACCGAAACGGGTTGTTTCCGTAATAACATTGCCTTACCGGAAGGGGTAAAAACTATCGCCGATTATTTTAATGAAAATGATTACGATACCGCCTATATTGGCAAATGGCATTTAGCCAGTGACGGGGAACTAGAAGAAGAACCAACAATTGACTATACCACCAGTGCAATTCCACCAGAACGCCGCGGTGGATATAAAGGCTTTTGGCGTGCCTCAGATGTTTTAGAATTTACCTCTCACGGCTATGACGGCTATGTTTTTGATGAGAATATGAATAAATGTGAATTCAAAGGTTATCGCGTTGATTGTATTACCGATTTTGCCTTGGAATACCTTGATCAGTATCAAGGCGATAAACCGTTTTTCATGACCATTTCACATATTGAACCGCATCATCAAAATGACCATCATTGCTATGAAGGACCCAATGGTTCTAAAGTGCGTTTCAAAGACTTCGTGCTACCAACAGATTTAGCCGAATTAAAAGGGAATGCGGCAGAAATGTATCCTGATTACCTTGGTTGTTGCCGTAGTTTAGACGATAACCTAGCGCGCTTAATTGAGAAATTAAAAGAAAAAGGGCTGTATGATAATACGATTATTGTCTTCGCTTCAGATCATGGTTCTCATTTTATGACCCGTAATACCGATGAAAACCTCAATGGCTACGATGACTATAAACGTTCTTGCCATTCTTCTGCACTCCATGTGCCATTGGTCATTGCCGGCGGTGCCTTCAAAGGTGGAAAACGAGTCAAAGACTTAGTCAGTACCGCCAGTTTACCCAAAACCTTCCTTGCCATGGCGGGTATTGATGTGGGCGAGGCGATGATTGGTGAAAACCTACAAGACGTGCTAGAAAATAACTGTCCAAACCGGGTGAATGAGGTATTTGCGCAAATTAGCGAAAGCCGTGTTGGTCGTTGTATCCGTACCGAAAAATATTTATACAGTGTCTTTGCACCAAATAAACATGGTGGTGTCCACGCAGGCAGTGATGTGTATCAGGAAGACTTCCTCTATGATTTAGAGAAAGACCCGTATGAATTGAACAACCTCGTACGTGATCCAGCCTACGAACAAGTACGTATTGAATTACGTGAAAAACTCTGTGAACATATGGTAAAAGCCAAAGAAGCGCGCCCGACCATTCTGCCCGCAGCATAATGTGTCAGTAAGAAGGTCATGCAAAAATAGACGAAGAAGGCATGACCTTCTGCGCTTTTATCTCCTCTGATGAGCGCCAATTTGATGCCTATCTCAAGCCAATCCACTGGCAAGCACGCGGAATAAAATTGCAGAACAGAAAAAAAAGTTTGATAATAAACGGATAATTTACAAAGCACAGATCTAATCTGTTTATTTTGTTCACTCCAATTTGTTAGGTTCTGTTATGTATTCAAATTCTGAAAAAAATCACCGCACTTTGCTGTTTCCTATTTTCTTTTTTATCCTCATTAATCTGTTCGTTTTCACGCTTTCTCGCCTAGGACTGTCGCTCTGGCAAGCTGAACGTGTAAGTGCGGTCAATGGTTGGGTTGAGTTATTTGTTCAAGGCTTACGCATAGATATTGTGTCACTCTGTTATTTATTTGGTGTGCCTGCCTTATTGACGGTATTGCTCTATCATCACAATGCGCTAGGTCGAATCTGGCAGAAAATATTACGGGTTTGGCTCACGTTCGGTAGTGTCTTTATTTTATTTATGGAAATCGCTACCCCCGCGTTTATTGAAACCTATGATTTTCGGCCAAATCGCCTGTTCATCGAATACCTTATTTATCCAAAAGAAGTATTTACTATGCTATTCGAGGGGCATCTACTTTCAATGGTAATTAGCTTAGTGGTCACCACCGTTGCCACACTGTGCTATTGGAAGTTAGCAGGATGGGCGGTGAAAAACTTATCTTCACCGAGTTGGAAATTCCGTCCAGTGATTGCCCTGTTAGTGATCGCCATTGCCTTTATCGGTGCCCGCTCAACGTTTGCGCATCGCGGTATTAACCCAGCAATGGTTGCCTTCTCTTCTGATGGTTTAGTCAATTCATTGGTCCTCAATTCAGGCTATTCCGTGATTTATGCCGCACAACAATTTAAAGACGAAGACAATGCCGCCGCGTTATACGGCAAAATGACAGAAGATGACATGCTACGCATTGTCAAACAAAGTCGTGGCCGCCCAGAAAGTGACTATATTTCGAGTCACTATCCGACCTTAACCAGAAACCAAGCCACTTACCAAGGCAAACCGAAAAATATTGTGATTATCCTAGAAGAAAGTCTGGGGGCTCAATTTATTGGTACGTTAGGCGGCTTACCGCTTTCCCCTGAGTTTGATAAGTTAGCACAAGAAGGCTGGTTATTTGAAAATCTGTATGCGACAGGCACTCGCTCAGTACGTGGAATTGAAGCGGTCACTGCGGGATTCACGCCAACCCCCGCACGGGCAGTGGTAAAACTCAGTAACAGTCAACACGGTTTCTTTACGATTGCAGAATTATTAGCTAAGCAAGGTTATCACACCTCGTTTATTTATGGTGGCGAAAAGCACTTCGATAATATGGCCAGTTTCTTCTATGGTAACGGTTTCCAACAGATTATTGATGAACTGGATTACACTAACCCTAAATTCAAAGCCACCTGGGGCGTGAGTGATGAAGATTTATTTGATAAGGCCCATGAAACCTTCACTCAATTACATAAAGAAGGGAAACCTTTCTTTAGCTTAGTATTTAGTTCAAGTAACCATGACCCTTTTGAGTTCCCAGACGGCAAGATTGAACTTTATGAACAACCAAAGCAAACCCGCAATAATGCGGCAAAATATGCCGACTATGCCATCGGTCATTTCTTCAAGTTAGCGAAACAAGCGGATTACTGGAAAGATACACTATTCTTAGTGATTGCAGATCATGACTCACGTGTCGGTGGTGCTGCACTCGTACCAATTAAACACTTCCATATCCCGGCTTTACTGCTTGGCGATCATGTCGAAGCGAAACGTGATCCACGTTTAGTCAGCCAAATTGATATGCCAACGACCTTACTGTCTTTAGCGGGCATCAGTGGGGACTATCCGATGATTGGCTATGACTTGACCAAAGAAGACAATCCAAATCGTGCCTTTATGCAGTATGATCAAACGCTCGCCATGATGAAAGGTAACGAGGTGGTTATCCTTGCGCCGAAAGTCGAAGCCAAAGGCTATCTCTACGATAAACAAACTCATCGTTTTACTGAAGCCAATTTATCAGACGCACTGAAAAAAGAAGCACTCGCACATTCGCTCTTGGGCAGTTATTTATATAAAAATCGGTTATATAAATCAGAAGATAAAAAATAAACAATACAAATCAATAATAGGACAAAAAACGTCCCATATATTAAATTTTCTCTTTTAAAAAGGCTTATTAATTGAAATAAAATGAAAAATTAGCGCGTAATCGATCATTTTATTTCATTTTTCAGCACAAAAAGTGATATAAATATAATCATCATAAAAAAAAGATATATAGAGGGGAAAAATGTTAACACCAATTCAAAATTTTCTGAAACAAGAAGCAGCGGGGGGGATTCTGCTGTTTATTTTTGCAACCTTAGCCATTATTCTCGCCAATACTCCATTAAGTTACTTGTACTTTGATTTTTTACAAACACCTGTGAGTATCCAAATTGGCGCGTTCATTATTAATAAACCGCTTTTAATGTGGGTGAACGATGGGTTAATGGCTGTCTTTTTCATGCTCGTCGGGATGGAAGTCAAGCGTGAATTATTAGAAGGCTCGTTATCCAGTTATCAACGCGCTATTTTTCCCGCCATTGCCGCCACAGGGGGCATGATTATCCCGGCCATTATTTTTCTTGTGTTTAACGCAACACATCCTGAATTCCAACAAGGCTGGGCTATTCCAATGGCAACGGATATTGCCTTTGCCCTTGGCGTTGTCGCTTTATTAGGTAAACGTGTTCCACTGGCGCTGAAAATCTTTTTGTTAGCATTAGCCATTATTGATGACTTAGGGGCAATTGTGGTCATCGCCTTATTTTTCTCTCATGATTTAAGCCCACAAGCGTTTATCTTTGCTGGTGTTGCCGTGGCGATATTAATCACCATGAACCGTTTAAAAATTACCGCACTCTCCGCCTATGGTATTGTCGGGCTTATTCTTTGGGCATCGGTACTCAAATCTGGCGTCCACGCGACATTAGCTGGTGTCATTATCGGTTTTTGTATCCCATTGAATGGTAAAAAAGGAGAACGCCCCTTAGATGATTTCGAACATACGTTATCCCCTTGGAGTGCTTTCGCCATTTTACCATTGTTCGCTTTCTGTAACGCTGGTGTGTCCTTAATTGGCATGGGGATGGATAATTTAACCTCGACCTTACCAATGGGGATTGCCCTTGGCTTATTATTAGGCAAACCACTCGGTATTTTCGCCTTCTGCTTTATTGCCGTAAAACTTGGCATCGCCAAACTGTCTGAAGGGATTAACTTCAAACAAATTTTTGCCGTGTCAGTACTTTGCGGTATTGGCTTTACTATGTCGATGTTCCTCGCGGGCCTCGCCTTTGGAGGAGAAAGTGACAGCGAAAATGTCACTGCACTCGCCCGTTTGGGGATTCTGATTGGTTCTGGTGTCGCCGCGCTATTAGGCTATGTATTGTTAAAAATGTCTACAAACGAACCCATTGAGGCACAATAAATCAAGTGAAACACACCACCACCCCATATAAAGGTGGTGTGTTTTTATCCTTTAAAAAAAGAGCATTTACTGAACACGCCCCCAAGCAAACAAACTTCAGTAGGCTATCAGTATAGGAACAGATTATGTTACGCGTGCGCTATGCACATGAAAGAGGAAAAAGTCATCCAGCAATCCACTGGCTAAAGGGATATCATAGTTTTTCCTTTGCTGATTATTATTCTCCCCACCATATGCACTTCTCACATTTACGCGTGATTAACGAAGATATCATTGCCCCGCAACATGGCTTTGATATGCACCCTCATCAAGATATGGAAATTTTAACGTATATCTTGTCTGGCACAATTGAACATCAAGATAGTATGGGTAATCATACCCAATTACATGCGGGAGAATTTCAAATCATGTCGGCAGGATCAGGCGTGCATCACGCTGAAATCAATCCGAATAGTGAGCGTGATGTCCATTTATATCAAATTTGGATCTTACCAAAGTCAAAAGGCATTACACCACGTTATCAACAAGGGCACTTTGCTGACAAAGAAGGGGCAACCTTGATTTTATCCCCAGAAGAAAAAGAGGGTGCCTTTTATATTCACCAAGACATGTCTTTATGGCGCTGGCAACTCAGTGTAGAACAAAGTGCGGTCAAAACGATTCCACTTTTGCCAACACGGCGTTATTGGCTACAACTGATACAAGGGCAACTGCGTATAAATGATATACACCTGAACAGTAGTGACGGCCTAGCAATTAGACAGGAAAATGCCTTACAGATTGAACTGATGCAAAACAGCGAATTTTTATTGTTCGATTTAGTATAACTCGAGAAAAGTAGCAGAATTCTGCGCTATTTTTTGTTATCCTTAGTTCAATTTCAGTTCTATGGATATTCGCTATGACAGATCAACAGGCTTTTACGACCGAACAAACGCAACTCGACCCGACTTTCTCACCTTCAACAGAAGAAACTACCCATTTTGGTTTTAAGACCGTGGCAAAATCAGAGAAACAAAAAATGGTTGCCAATGTGTTCCATTCCGTCGCGGGAAAATACGACTTAATGAATGACCTCCTTTCGTTTGGGATTCACCGTGTTTGGAAACGCTTCACCATTGATTGCAGCGGGGTACGTAAAGGCCATAAAGTCTTAGATCTGGCGGGTGGAACAGGGGATTTTACAGCAAAATTCTCGCGTATAGTGGGATCAACCGGTGAGGTTATCCTCGCGGATATTAATGATTCGATGTTACGTGTTGGTCGAGAAAAACTGCGCAATCTTGGCGTTGTCGGCAATGTCAATTATGTTCAAGCCAATGCGGAAGCTTTGCCTTTTCCTGATAATACCTTCGATTGTGTGATCATCAGTTTTGGTCTGCGTAATGTAACAGATAAAGACAAAGCGCTGCGTTCTATGTTTCGAGTGTTGAAACCCGGTGGCAGACTATTAGTACTTGAATTTTCGAAACCGATTTTAGATCCACTCAGTAAAATTTATCATTTCTACTCTTTCAATATTTTGCCAAAAATTGGTGAAGTGGTGGTCAATGATGGGGATAGCTATCGCTATCTTGCAGAATCTATCCGTATGCATCCTGAACAAGAGGTGTTAAAACAAATGATGATTGATGCGGGTTTCGAGCAAGTCAATTACTACAACTTAAGTGCAGGTATTGTAGCATTACACCGAGGTTACAAATTCTAACATTGAGGGTAAGGGCATGAAGTATCGAGCTGAAAATCATTCAAAATTGGTCTTGATCTTATTAGGACTCGATATTTTTATCCACGCGCTACAAATCTGGTTAAGCCGTGAAATAATACGTGCCACCGATGCACTCTTATTAGTGAACGAAAACATCGCTCTCCATGCCTTACCCAAAGACGTCGCACAATTGTTCCAGTTCAATGCCTTTCTCCACACGGTAAAAATGGTTGGCTTTGTAGTATTGGGGATGACGATCTTAAGTTGGATCTATCGTGCCCACCGTTTTGTTCATACCACCGTCAATGCCACGAATATTCAGTTTACGGATCCCGCTTGTGTGGTGTATTTTTTTCTCCCCGTTGCCAATTTATTTATGCCTTACAAAGCCATGAAGGAAACCTGGCTCGCCAGTGAACACCCTAATCTTTGGCAGAATAAACCGACGCCTATCACCTTAATTCTATGGTGGTCAATCTGGTTGCTCCGTATCAATTTTGGCATCATGTTATTTTTGGTGAGAGATGAATACGTTACAAGCGTCAAAAATATGAATGAGTTAGCGTTTCTGAGTATATTTGATAGTCTATTAGCCATACCACTTGCCTTGTTGTTTTTGTTAATAGTTATCCAAGTGCAACAAATTCAAAATAACTATCAAGCAAAAGAAACAAACCAGCACAACAAAAAAATCAGCCAAAGTTCCTTAGTGAGCTAAAGAGTATCTATGCAATTCACTTTTTTCCAGCAACTGATGTTGCCACAATGTCTATGTGCCAGTGTAGAAACACTGCTTAATCAATTAATTCAACAAACCGCGTACTGCGAGCCACATTTACGCAAGCTCAATAACAAAGTTTTGGCGGTTAAGCTGCAAAAACTCGAGCTGCCAATCTATTTTTTCTTTTCACTTCAGCGGATAGATGTACTCAGTCAATATGAAGGTGAGCCTGATTGTGCAGTGGATATTGCGCCGAGTGTATTGTTTCATTTGCCGAAAAAATCACAGTTAAGTCAATTTATTAACGATAAATCGCTCTATCTACAAGGTGACTTACAAGTGCTACAAGATTTTGTTGCCCTGATTGAGTTTTTAGAAAAAGATCCCGCGGAATTACTGTCACCTTACCTCGGCGATGTCGCAGCCCAAAGCGCTGTGGACTTTGTCACCAAATTCACGCAAATGGCGAAATATAAACTCAGTCAAAGCCAACAATTTTGGGGTGAACGCTTAACCGAAGAATGGCAAGTGATCTCGCCCAGTCTGGCTATCGCGGATTTTTGTGATCAAGTCAATGAGTTAGCCACTCAGACCACACATTTAGAACAAAAAATCGACACACTTTTCAACAAGAAATAGCTCAATACGGATAACGAATGCAACTTAACGATATTTCTCACTTATATAAAATCATTAAAACCTTTTTAATTTATGGGATTGATGAAGCACTACCTGAGCACCGTTATACGCGGGCGGTTCGTTGTTGGCGTAAGACATTATTTTGGTTACGAAATAAGCATAAAGATAAAACTTTTGGTTTACGTTTACGCTTAGCATTACAAGAGCTGGGACCGGTTTGGATAAAACTAGGACAGATGCTCTCCACTCGACGTGATTTATTTCCACCGGAGATTGCTGACGAATTAGCATTATTACAGGATCAAGTTGACCCCTTTGATGGAAAAATAGCGCGAGAGAAAATTGAACAAGCGTTAGGGGCGCCACTCGACACGTGGTTTGAAGAGTTTGATGAAATTGCCTTAGCCTCGGCGTCCATTGCGCAAGTTCACACAGCAAAATTCAAACAAAATGCACCGCACTTAGACAAGCAACTGGCTGGCAAAGAAGTGGTGCTCAAAGTGTTACGTCCCAATATCCAACATATGATTCAAGCTGACTTAAGCTTAATGTATAAAATTGCCAGCTGGATCCCACGTTTAAAAGCGGAAGGCCGACGTTTACGTCCAGTAGAAGTCGTACGTGAGTATGAAAAGACCTTGCGCGATGAATTAGATTTGCGCCGTGAAATGGCAAATGCCATTCAGCTACGAGCGAATTTTGAAAATAGCCCCATGTTATACATCCCGGAAATGTATAAGCAATTTTGCCACAAAACAGTCATTGTCATGGAACGTATCTATGGGATTCCTGTGTCCGATATTGAGGCGCTCCATGCTAATGGCACCAATATGAAATTACTGGCAGAACGCGGCGTACAGGTGTTTTTTACTCAGGTTTTTCGGGACAGTTTTTTCCATGCTGACATGCACCCTGGTAATATTTTTGTCAATCGAGCACATCCTGACGATCCCCAATATATTGGGATCGATTGTGGCATTGTGGGACGCCTCAATGATCATGATAAACGTTATTTAGCAGAAAGCTTTGTGGCGTTTTTTAATCGCGACTATCGCCGTGTAGCGGAAATGCATGTTGCATCGGGTTGGACACCGAAAGACACCAATATTGATGATTTTGAACAGGCTTTTCGAGAGGTATGTGAACCGATCTTTGCTAAACCATTATCTGAGATTTCTTTTGGTCATGTGCTATTAAATTTATTTAATGTGGCACGCGAATACAATATGGAAGTACAGCCGCAATTGGTCTTACTGCAAAAAACCTTACTCTACATTGAAGGCTTAGGCAGACAGCTCTATCCACAACTGGATTTATGGGATACGGCGAAACCTTTCTTACAAAAATGGCTTGATGAGCAAATGGGGATAAAAGCCTTTACTCAATCCGTCAAACAGAAATTGCCTTATTGGCGTGAGCATGTCGTCGATTTACCAGAAAATGTGATGGATGCCTTGGCGCAACAAAAAATCATTGCGCAAGAATTAGCACACTTAAATCGTACCCTAACTCGAAAACGTCATCTCCCCCATCTCAGCTCGTTTGTACTGGGGTTAGGCACTGGACTGCTTATCTGGCTGTTGATTAACTTACTGAGCTGATCAAGCGCAAGAGAAAAGAAAATAATATGAATTGGCTATTGTTCAAATGCAGTAAAAAAGCTATATTCACCAACATTCATTTTTCAACATACTAAAGAAGGATAAAATATGGGTGGCATTAGTATTACGCAACTACTTATCATTGTAGCAATCGTGGTTTTATTATTTGGTACAAAAAAATTGAGAACATTAGGGTCTGACTTAGGTGAATCCGTAAAAGGTTTCAAAAAAGCCATGGCTGATGATAACAAAGAAAAAGACGCAGAATTCAAATCATTAAGTGATGACAGTGAAACTGCGGCAAAAACGGAAAAAGCAAAAGATAAAGAACAAGCGTAATGTTTGATATTGGGTTTTCTGAATTATTTCTCATTTTAGTTATCGGACTGGTTGTACTTGGGCCGAAACGGTTGCCTGTGGCAATTCGTACCGTCATGGGATGGGTTGCTACCATTCGTGGTTTGGCATCCAATGTACAAAATGAGTTAAAACAAGAACTTAAGTTACAAGAACTACAAGACAGTATTAAAAAAGCAGAAGCACTCAATTTACAGCAACTCTCACCTGATCTCAGTAAAACGGTTGAAGAATTAAAAGTCTCGGCTGAAAAAATGCGCACCGCATTAGAACAAAAAGCGGCGGCAACCAATACCACACTGGAAGCGCAGATCAAGGAGATGAAAACTACGACGGGAAGTGTAGTCGCACCACTGACGGAAGATCTTAATCCGTCGGAACAAATCACTGAGGCAAGCCACGATGATGGACTTTCCCCTGCGGAACAAGCAGAACTTGCCGAAGAAAACGATGAAATGGCCTATATCCAGCAATATTATCCTGACGACTACGATGATGAGCCGGTATTCGCGCCTAAACCTAACCCTCAAACAGAAAAAATACAAGATAAGAAAGTATAATGCGTGTTGAAGACTCTCAACCTCTGATCAGTCACTTAATGGAATTACGTGATCGCCTATTACGTGCGATCATTTTTGTTGCGGTCGTTTTTTGTGCCTTAGTGTATTTTGCTAACGATATCTACCACTTTGTCGCCTCACCACTCATTGATGTATTACCTTCTGGCGCCAGTATGATCGCAACCAATATTGCGACACCGTTTTTCACACCGATTAAATTAACCGCTGTAGTGGCCGTCTTCCTTTCTGTGCCTTACTTGCTGTACCAAGTATGGGCCTTTGTTGCGCCAGCACTCTATCAACATGAAAAACGGCTGATCTATCCACTGCTTTTTTCTAGCACGGTGCTATTTTATCTCGGCGTGGCTTTTGCCTATTATGTGGTTTTTCCTTTAGTCTTTGGTTTCTTAACCAAAACTGCCCCTGCAGGTGTTGCAATAGCCACCGATATCAGTAGCTATCTGGATTTCGTGTTAACCATCTTTTTAGCCTTTGGGGTCTGTTTTGAAGTGCCTGTGGCAATCATTTTATTATGTTGGACAGGCGTCACCACCCCCGAGGATCTAAAAGGCAAGCGCCCCTATATTATTGTTGCCGCTTTTATTATTGGTATGTTATTAACCCCACCAGATATTTTCTCACAAACCCTGCTTGCCATTCCGATGTGGTTATTATTTGAAGTAGGTGTGATTTTTGCACGCTTTTATCGTCCAAGAGAGGACGAAGAAACCCAATAGTTCGCGAGGCAAGCCAACCTGTTTGCCTTACTTTTCGCGCTAAGACCCGAACAAGAGGATATCCCCTATGACGCAACAAATCTTTGCTCGTTTCCCTCAACGTCGCCTACGCCGTATGCGTAAACACGATTTTAGTCGCCGTTTAATGGCAGAAAATAAGCTCAGCGTAGACGACTTAATTTATCCTGTTTTTATTATTGAAGGTGAAAAACAGCGTGAGCCTGTGCCATCCATGCCAGGAGTAGAACGTTTAACTATTGATCAACTGTTACTTGAAGCTGAGCTGTTAGTGAAATATGGGGTGCCGGTGATTGCGCTCTTCCCAGTGATTGCACAGGATAAAAAATCCTTAATGGCAGAAGAAGCCTACAACCCAAATGGGCTAATACAACGCGCGATTAAAGCATTAAAGCAGACATTCCCAACTGAGCTCGGAGTTTTAACCGATGTGGCTCTCGATCCCTATACCACACATGGACAAGATGGCATTATCGATCAACAAGGTTATGTCTTAAATGATATGACTAGTGAAGTGTTAGTCAAACAAGCGCTTTCCCATGCCGATGCTGGAGCAGATATAGTGGCCCCCAGTGATATGATGGATGGCAGAATTGGTAAGATCCGCAATGCACTTGAAGATAACGGTTTTATTAACACACTTATTATGGCCTATTCTGCCAAATATGCCTCCCATTATTATGGGCCGTTTCGTGATGCCGTCGGCTCAGCCGCCAATTTAAAAGGGGGCGATAAAAAAACCTATCAATTAGATCCCGCCAATAGTGATGAAGGGCTACAAGAAGTGGCATTAGATTTACAAGAAGGGGCTGATATGGTGATGGTTAAACCGGGTATGCCGTATTTAGATTTGGTGTATCGCGTGAAAACCCATTTTGGCGTGCCAACTTTCGCTTATCAAGTGTCTGGCGAGTATGCCATGCACCAAGCCGCAATCCAAAACGGCTGGCTTAAAGAAAAAGAATGTATTATGGAATCCTTACTCTGTTTCAAACGTGCTGGCGCAGATGGGATTTTGACCTATTACGCCAAACAAGTGGCGGAGTGGCTGTATTGGGAAAAACAACACCAATAAGTCTATTGCAATAAAAAGTGCGGTCAAAATTTCATACGTTTTGACCGCACTTTTTGTTTTTTAATCTACGAGACTTAAGCCTCAATACCCTCAAATAACGCGGTACTTAAATAGCGTTCTGAGGCAGAAGGTAAAATCACCACGATTAATTTCTCAGCAAATTCAGGTAATTTTGCCAAACGATCGGCCGCAGCCACTGCCGCCCCCGATGAAATCCCCCCTAAAATGCCTTCTTCTGCCATTAATCGACGTGCGGTTTGCACTGCCTCTTCACTACTCACTGTTTCCACGCTATCCACTAATGACAAGTCGAGATTTTTCGGAATAAAACCCGCGCCAATGCCTTGAATTTTATGTGGGCCCGGTTTAATCTCTTCACCGGCTAAAGTTTGGCTAATTACGGGCGATTCCGCTGGTTCTACCGCCACAGAAAGAATGGCTTTCCCTTTATCTTGTTTAATATAACGGCTCGTCCCAGTAATGGTTCCGCCTGTTCCCACACCCGCAACGAGCACATCAATTTGACCGTCGGTATCACGCCAAATCTCCGGTCCAGTTGTTTGCTGATGAATGGCTGGATTCGCCGGGTTTTCAAACTGTTTTAACATCACATAACGTTGTGGATCAGACGCGACAATTTCTTCTGCCTTGGCAATTGCCCCTTTCATGCCCAATGCACCTTCCGTTAACACTAAATTCACGCCCAGCCCACGTAATAAACGTTTCCGCTCGGCACTCATGGTTTCAGGCATCGTTAAAGTAATCTTATAACCACGTGCGGCCGCCACATAAGCTAACGCAATCCCCGTATTACCACTGGTTGCATCAACAATTTCTTTATCTTTTGTCAAAATACCGTCTTTTTCTGCTTGCCAGACCATATTGGCACCAATTCGGCATTTCACACTAAAGCTCGGATTACGCCCTTCCACTTTTACTACAATATTGCCTTGACCAAAGTGTTTCAAGCGCACAAGGGGGGTATTACCAATTGAATAAGAATTATCTGAGTAAATCGTCATATTGTCTTCCTTCTGTGTTCAATCCATTGCATTATCAAGTCAGATCCTAGTTCTAACATAATTCCAATTCGCATAAAAATAGCCATTTGCTATATTTTATAACTAGAGACTATTTCACGATGATTGGGGTAGTGGCTTGTGCATGTTTTTCATGATGCGCTGGTTTCAACGCTAAATGATCACGAAAATGCGCCACCCACATCGCCGTCGCACCACACACTGCAACAGGAATCACGACTAAATTGACTAAGGGAATAAAAGTACACAACATCACCAAACCACCAAAGGTAAGACTCAATGTTCTTTTTTCGGCTAATTCCGTTTTCATGACAAAGAAAGGCACTTTGTGGTTATCAAAAGGATAATCACAATATTGAATCGCCATCATCCAGGCGGTAAATAAGGTCACAATAATCGGAATAAGGCTTTGCCCTAAAACCGGGACAAAACCAAGTAAAAATAAAATAATCAGTTTCGGTAAACTGTAAAGTAACTTTTGCCATTCTCGCCCAAGCATACGTGGAATATCTTTTACAAAATCCCATGCACTCCCCTCCTCGAGCTGGTCACCTGTCAGCATTTTTTCCACCTTTTCCGCCAACAAACCATTAAAGGGGGCGGCAATAAAACCAGACAAGGTTGTAAACATAAAATAAAACAAAACTAAAATCATCAAGATAGCAATGATCAACAAAATGCTACTCAACCAACTTAACCAATCAGGAATTGAGAGCATGAGCATCCCAATCATTTTGTCAATTTGGGTGATAAAAAGCCAAAATAGTCCACTTAATAACACGATGTTTAATAGGATTGGCATAATCACAAAACGGCGTAGCCCTTTCTGAGTAATTAAATGCCAGCCCATCATAAAATAATGAAAGCCTTGCTTCAGTTCAGATTGCGATAACATAAGTTCTCCCGATAAATTGACAAAGCGCTAGCATACAAAGCGAACAGCCAAAAAGCAATTTTTTGCTGTTTTTTTCATCCTTGGATTACCATAACAAATGATCAACAAGCCTGAGAAAATATGGTAAGCTTATGCGAGTTTTATCCTTTTAATAATCATGAGGAATGGGTAATGGATTTGAATACAATTTTAATTATTTTAGGCATTATCGCATTAATTATTTTAGTGGTTCATGGTTTATGGGCCAATCGCCGTGAAAAATCACACTACTTCAAAAGTGCAAATACCTTTACTCGTGATTCCCGTCTAAGAGAACCCCCTGCACACATCCAATCGCCCACAGAAGAACAAAGTGAAACGAACACCCATACGGCAACAGCCGAAGTTTCTCCGGCACAACGTACTTTTGCTTTTGATACAGAAAAACCCGTAGTGGATGAGCAACAAGCCGTTGAACAAGCGATTGAAAGTATCAAAATTACCTTGCCTAAAGAAGAACAACCCTACCAAGCTAAAATTGAACCAGAACCCACACCGGTATCGCCAGCCCTTACAACGATTGCCGAGGTGGAAAACTATGCCAATCAAGAGGAAGGAATTGATACACACTCCGAAGAATTACGTCAACAATTGGCTGATTTGGCTCAGCAATCGCCATCCATTACTTTAGCCGAATTGCACGAAGAGCAGACCTTAGTTGAAACGCAATCCGCGCAAATAAAACCCGAAGACGTCACGCAACCAGAACCAACGACCTTCATTATGATGTATGTGGTTGCACCTGAACATTATCAATTCCAAGGGGCAAGACTGGCTAAGATTTTAGATGAATTAGGTTTCTTATTCGGTGAACATAATATCTATCATCGCCACGCGGATTTAAGTGTGAATAGCCCTGTTTTATTTAGTGTTGCCAATATCGAGCAACCGGGGACATTTGACTACAATATGCATGATTTTAGTACTATTGGGATTGCCCTCTTTATGCAATTACCCTCAGAAGGTAATGATCTGATGAATTTACGCATGATGATCCGTGCCGCGAAAAGTATTGCTGAAGAATTGGGCGGCTTTGTCTTAACTGATCAACAAGCTATTTTTGATGAGCAAGCCGAAAAGGCCTATCTTGATAAAGTCAGATAATGCACAAAATACTCAACTAAAAAAGGGCCTACCGGTCCTTTTTTGTTTATATATTGAGACAATACATCACTCTTTTTTGCTTTTCAGCTTGTTCCACACCTTATCTTCCTGCCCTCGCCATAAACGTTGGATATTGTCGTGATGACGATAAATTAATAAGCAACAGACTAAGGCCACAGGGAAAGTGAATTCAGGCTTAAACCACCACACATAAAAAGGCACGAGCAAGGCCGTCGTCACTGCACTGAGGGAAGAATAACCACTGACCAAAAAAATTAATAACCAAGAACCTAACATACTGGCAGCGACGCCCCACGAGATCGGCGCAATCGCCCCAAATGCGGTGGCAACCCCCTTGCCACCTTTAAATTTAAAGAATAGGGGGAAAATATGCCCTAAACAGGCACCTAATGCCACCATCCCTAATTCAAAGTGAGTTAAACCGAGATAATAGCCCAACCAAACGGGTAGCATGCCTTTTAACATATCAAAAATCAGCACGCTCAATGCGACCCAACGTCCACCAATACGTAAGACGTTAGTCGCGCCTGGATTATGCGAGCCACTCTCTCTAGGATCAGGCAAGCCTACTAAACGGCACAATAAAATTGCACTGGAGACAGATCCTAATAAATACGCCAGGAACAGATAGAAAATCGCAAATAGGCTCATTTTTTGTCCTTTAGAGAGGTCGGCATGAAAAAATTTTATTCGTCTATTGTACATAAAGTTGATAGCATAAGCCTAATAAAATTTCATATTGAAAGGAATAAATGAATGATTGATCACATTTTCATTGAAGAGCTGACTGTTTTCGCTCAAATCGGTGTGTATGACTGGGAACAACAAATCAAGCAAAAATTAGTGTTTGATCTAGAAATGGCGTGGGATAGTCGTCAAGCGGCAGACACTGACGATGTGCACTATTGTTTAAATTATGCCGAAGTGAGTGAATATATTATTGATTATGTGCAATCTAAACCTTTTTTATTAATTGAACGCGTAGCATATGAAGTGGCAGAACACTTACAACAACGTTTTGGCATCACTTGGCTACGCTTAAAACTGAGCAAACCGAAAGCGGTGGCGCAAGCTCGCAATGTCGGCATTATTATTGAACGCGGAACACGATGACACACAACCAAGGTTATGGTTATATTTGCTTACTGTTAGCTACCCTCTTTTGGGGTGGCAACTACCTGTTTGGCAAAATACTTAGCACAGAGATTCCCCCGATTGTCTTAAATTATGCACGGTGGTTTCCAGCTGCGCTCATCTTATTCGTATTATTGAGTAAACGTACTCTCCAATTCACGCCTATTATTCGTCAAAATTGGCTGATTTTAACCGCACTTGCTCTACTTGGTATTGTCATTTTCCCTGTGTTTTTATATCAGGGTTTACAAACAACCACCTCACTGAATGCCAGTATTTATTTAGCGGTTGTACCAATCTTTGTGTTATTTTTGAACAGATGTGTGTTTGGTGATCCCATTCGTTTAGCTGGATTAGTGGGGGCATTACTGAGCTTTATCGGTGTACTGTGGCTACTCAGCCGCGGAGAGATGCAGCGTTTAACGCAATTAGCCATCAATCAGGGAGATATCTGGGCGCTTGGCTCAGCGATCAGTTGGTCCATTTATTGTTGCATTATTCGTTTTAAACCAGCTAATTTGCCCAATACCGTGATGCTGACCACCCTCGTCCTTATTGCGATTGTGATACTGACGCCTTTGTTTATCTGGCAATATCAACACTTGCCTCCCGCGTTTTTCTCAAACTTAACCGCAACACAATATGGCATTATTGCCTATTTAATCATTGGACCGTCGATCCTCTCTTATGCTTTCTGGAATTATGGTATCTCGCTTGTAGGTACCGAGAAAGGGGCGGTATTTACCAATGCAACGCCTTTATTTGCGGCATTATTTGGCATGTTAGTATTACATGAAACGCTCGCGTTATATCATATTATCAGCGCTTGCTTGATCATTGCAGGGCTGCTGCTCTGTAACCGAAAATAACGGTATTCATCGCTACCGGTTTTCACTTCATCGCTAAAACCAGTTCTTTTTATCTTCTCGAAATTGAGGAATTTTGCCCTGTTCATAAGGATTATAGTGATCACGATGGCAACCAAATTCCTGTAAATAGCAAATCTGATTGTGCTCAGACCATTTGATCAAGGACAGACCATCAAATTCTTCGTTTCTGCCATCTTGCATTTGATCGCAAAATGTCCACTCTACAATCGTTTGATTGCCTTTGTGAAAATACTGTTTGATTTCCCAACACAACACTTTGCCACGACGATTCCACTCGTTAAACCAATGCTTGAGCGTCGCGCGATCAGTATATTTCGGTCCCCAGCTTTCAATATAAACCACATTTTCTGTAAAGATCTGATCAATCCCCAAATCCTGTTGCTGTAACCACATCTCAAACCATAAACGAATCCGTGCTTCTCGTTGTTGCATCGTTTTTCCTCACAAATCAACCCTTACCGCACTAACATTAACAATTGTTGCAAATCCGTAATTTCTAAGGTCGGCATTAACGTTGCCTCTGGAAAATCCCGTAGCGCTTTACCTGAAAGATTAATCCAAACCGCCTGGCAATCAGCCTGAATCGCCCCTTGTACATCTGTAATTAAATTGTCACCGACGTGTAAAATCTCGTGCGGCTGAAGACCAAATTGCTGTGCGGTTTGATGAAATAAATCTTGATGTGGTTTGGCTCTACCCTGTTCACCACCACGTAACACTAAATCAAATTGTGACAACCCAATACGTTGTGGCGCCACATTGCCGTTCGTAATCGCGACCAACGGGTATTTCTTTTTCAATAAATTCAACACCTGTTGACTTTGTGTCGGTACATCGATTTTATGGCGCCATTCCACAAACAATGCCATAGCTTGCTGGCAAACTCGCTCAATTTCACCCGCACTTTTTTGATAGTGGGCTAAGAGTTGGTGCAAGGTTTCAATACGCCAGGCGACCACATCTTCACACAATACAGGATGGTGTTTTTCAATGCGGTTCTTCCAAACTCGCCATTCCTCCGCTGAAATAGCCAGTTGGCTTTCCAGTTTGACTTTTTCAATAAAATTTTCTTCCGCGAGGCGAATCACATCACTGTTATCGTATAGCGTGTCGTCCAAATCAAAGCTGATTAATTTGAAAGGACGTAAAGTGCGGTAGAATTTCATACAATTTCCCTATTTTTTGCGTTTTGCCCGCGGATGTGCGGCATCATAAACATTGGCGAGATGTTGAAAATTTAAATGCGTATAAATTTGTGTAGTGGATAAATTGCTGTGGCCTAATAACTCCTGCACGGCACGTAAATCTGAACTGGCTTCTAGCATATGCGTAGCAAAAGAATGACGTAGCTTATGCGGATTGAGATGACTGCTTAGCCCTTGCCGAATGCCCCACACTTCAAGCCGTTGTTGAATGGCTCGATGAGTCAGGCGATTACCCAATTGACTAACAAACAAGGCATCATCTTTGGGGTTAAATAAAAGTCTGACTTTTAACCATTGTTGAATCGCATGGGACGCATAGCGGCCAAACGGCACGATACGCTCTTTATTGCCTTTACCAATGACGCGCACTTCTCTCACACGCGTATTAATGCTGTTTAAATTTAAACGTTGTAATTCAGATAAACGTAACCCTGAACTATATAGTAACTCCAACATCGCTCGATCACGCAGATCAATCGGTTCTTTACTGTCATTATTGAGCAATTTTTGCACCTGTTCTGCATCAATATTTTTGGGTAAATGACGACTTTGCTTCGGTGCCGACACACCAGTAGCAGGATTCACCTTTAATTCTTCTTGTTGGACTAAATAGGTAAAAAAACGGCGTAATGCTGACAAACGTAATGCTAGACTGCGTTCTTTTAAGCCATCTTTATGGCTTTGCGCCAAAATAAAACGTACGACACTGGGTGTCACCGCTTGCCAACTGGCAATCCCATTTTCGGCTAACATCACCACAATCCGATTCAATTGGCGCTGATAATTACTCAAGGTATGTGGACTCACTTGACGTTCAATTCGCAGATAATTCCAATATTTTTCTAGCTGTTCTTGCATTTTAACCACGCTCGACTTATTTTTTCTGTGTCTAAAAAAACACTATTTTTTAAAGCTATCCACCCATCGACCTAAGTGCAACGCCACAATATCCACTAAATGTTTCAAAAAGTCAGTATCTTGCCCACGATGAAAATGGCGTTCATCTCTGGCTGAAAACAACAAAAGTGCGCTCGGTTTTTGCGAGGTTTCTCCGCCTAACAAACAACAAGCAACCGATCCGATCGGAAATTCTTCAGGTAAAAACAACATGGTTTTTTCTTTATGGGTCATTTGCCCGAGATAAAAACGGCGTAAACCAAACCGCTCTAAACGTACAATATCGAAGGCTTTACGATCAAGCCAGACTTCATCCGTTAAACTTTCACACTTCTGCCATGCATCAGTAAACAACAGGATTTTGGCTTGTTGCAATTCAAACTTCTTCACCCATTGATCAAGTTTTTGAATTCCTTCCTTGAGATTATGTGCCTGAGAAAGCTGTTGCTGTAACGGTAATAAGCCCAAAAAGATATCACTATTTTGAATAGCAAGTTGGGTAAATTTTTCCAGTTCTGCTTCTAATTCTTGAATACGATGGCGTTGACGTTCAAGCTGAATTTCCACCAAAGATAAGGTGTTGTTTTGTGTGTTATGAAGGTTTAATTCATCTAATATTTCTGGGTGATGAAGGAAAAAATCCTTGTGTTCGGTCAGATAATCAATGATATCAGTTGGTGTGAGGGATTGTTTTTGCATAGTCTGTTATTTTTTTGTTAGAAATCCAGAACACTACCTACTTTCTTTTGCTTGTACAAAAGAAAGTAGGCAAAGAAAATACACCCCCGACTAAGCAACTGTTCCTCATTTTGTGCTTATTTTCTTCACGAAAAGTTAGCAATTTTACTTTACCTGAGGAAAGTGCAACACTGTCGGGTCGCCTTTCTTTTGGTGACTTTTCTTTGGCGAAACAAAGAAAAGTCACAACAACCTATAACCGAATCACCCCGTCATACACATGGGTCGCCTCGCCTGTCATAAATAACGGCTTGCCCACACCTTCCCACTCAATCACCAAGCTACCGCCGGGGAGCTCCACTTGTACTTTACTGTCCAATAAACCTTGCATAATACCCACAGCCACTGCTGCACATGCGCCACTGCCACAGGCTTGGGTTTCACCTGCGCCACGTTCATAAACCCGTAATTTAATCTGCCCACGATTGACGACTTGCATAAAACCCGCGTTGACTCGCTCCGGGAAACGCTCATGGTTTTCCAGTAAAGGCCCTAATTGCTCAACATTGGCGCTTTGGATATCCTCTACTTGTACCACACAATGTGGATTCCCCATCGACACGGCACCGCATAATACGGTTTGAATCGGTGTACGAAGAATATAATTTTTCTCGAATTTATTCGCAGTAAACGGAATTTTTGCCGGTTCCCAAATCGGTTCGCCCATATTTATACGGACTTGTTCCCCTTCTAAAATATTCAACACCATCTTGCCGGTTTGAGTACTGACTGTCATGTTTTTTTTATCTGTCAGCCCTTTCAAAATCACAAAACGGGCAAAACAACGGGCACCATTACCACATTGCGCCACTTCACTACCATCGGCATTAAAAATACGATAATGGAAGTCTAGATCAGGATCATAAGGGGGTTCGACGATCAACATTTGGTCAAAACCTATGCCACGATGACGATCCGCCAAACGTTTGATGGTTTCTGGAGAAAAATAGACGTTTTGTGTAATTGCATCCACCACCACAAAATCGTTGCCTAAGCCGTGCATTTTGGAAAATTGCATTTTCCTGTCCTTTGATTAAAACGCTGAATGACTGGCATTATAACAGGCAAGAAAAATCAGTAAATCATTACAGCGTGATAGCTCTCACAAAAACTTATAAAAAGTAACCGCACTTTATTTGTTGTAACCTATTGAAAATCTGAGATTTAATAGGTGTTAGTTAAATATATCCGTTTTGTACTCTTGAAAATAGCCAAAAGGGGCTTATTTATTCCTTGTGAATTGAGGGGATATTTGCACATTCCCTCACCAAATTTAGTGTTTACAGGAGAGCAAATATGAATATCGAAAAGTTTACCACCAAATTTCAACAAGCCATTGCCGAAGCGCAGTCTTTGGCAATTGGCAAAGATAACCAATTTATTGAACCCGTTCATTTACTCACTGCCTTGTTAAATCAACAAGGTGGCTCGACTGCACCGATTTTAACCGCGAGTGGCGCAAACTTACCCCTCTTGCGTAATGAATTAAATGCGGAATTAAACCGCTTACCCCAAGTGTCTGGTAGCGGGGGAGAGATACAAGTTTCACGCAGTCTCGTGAACCTGTTAAATCTGTGCGATAAACTCGCGCAACAACGCCAAGATAAATTTATTTCATCTGAATTGTTTTTACTTGCGGCATTAGAAGAGAAAAGCCTCGGTGATGTGTTGAAAAAGTGCGGTGTGAAAAAAGAAAATTTACAACAGGCGATTGAGAAAGTGCGTGGCGGACAAAATGTGAATGATCCGAATGCCGAGGAAAGTCGCCAAGCGTTAGACAAATATACCATTGACTTAACCGCTCGTGCGGAAAGTGGCAAACTTGACCCGGTGATTGGACGTGATGAAGAAATTCGTCGAGCCATTCAAGTGTTACAGCGCCGTACTAAAAATAACCCAGTTTTAATTGGTGAACCGGGTGTAGGTAAAACCGCCATTGTCGAAGGCTTAGCACAGCGTATTGTCAATGGTGAAGTTCCCGAAGGCCTAAAAAATAAACGTGTTCTCTCTTTAGATATGGGTGCCTTAATTGCAGGGGCAAAATATCGTGGGGAATTTGAAGAGCGTTTAAAAGCAGTGTTAAACGAGCTTGCGAAAGAAGAAGGGCGAGTGATTTTATTTATTGATGAAATTCACACCATGGTCGGAGCAGGGAAAACCGATGGCGCGATGGATGCGGGGAACTTACTCAAACCAAGTTTAGCACGTGGTGAATTACACTGTGTCGGGGCAACGACACTTGATGAATATCGCCAATATATTGAGAAAGATGCCGCACTTGAGCGTCGTTTCCAAAAAGTGTTTGTCGGTGAGCCAACGGTAGAAGACACCATTGCGATCTTGCGTGGTTTGAAAGAACGTTATGAGATCCACCACCATGTGCAAATTACGGACCCCGCAATTGTCGCGGCAGCGACGCTTTCTCATCGTTATGTGTCCGACCGTCAATTGCCCGACAAAGCCATTGATTTGATCGACGAAGCCGCATCGAGCATTCGTATGGAAATTGACTCCAAACCTCAACCATTGGATCGTTTAGAACGCCGTATTATCCAATTAAAATTGGAGCAACAAGCGTTACAAAAAGAAGATGATGAGGCGAGTCGTAAACGCTTAGATATGCTGGAAAAAGAACTCAGCGAAAAAGAGCGTGAATATGCGGAATTAGAAGATGTGTGGAAAGCAGAAAAGGCCGCCCTTTCTGGCACACAACATATTAAAGCAGAATTAGATAATGCCAAAACCCAAATGGAACAGGCACGTCGGGCTAGCGATTTCGCTAAAATGTCAGAATTGCAATATGGGGTGATTCCTGCACTAGAAAAACAATTAGCACAAGCAGAATCCGCAGAAGGCAAAGAAATGACTTTACTGCGCTATCGTGTTACCGATGAAGAAATTGCTGAAGTACTTTCTCGGGCAACGGGGATTCCTGTGGCGAAAATGATGGAAGGGGAAAAAGAAAAACTCTTGCGTATGGAAGAAGAATTGCACAAACGCGTAATTGGTCAGCATGAAGCCATTGAAGCGGTCTCCAATGCCATTCGTCGTAGTCGTGCCGGCTTGTCAGATCCAAACCGTCCAATTGGCTCATTCTTATTCTTAGGTCCAACTGGGGTGGGGAAAACCGAGCTTTGTAAAACCCTTGCCAACTTCCTGTTTGATGATGAAAACGCCATGGTGCGTATTGATATGTCTGAATTTATGGAAAAACACAGTGTTTCACGCTTAGTGGGTGCTCCTCCGGGTTATGTCGGTTATGAAGAAGGCGGCTATTTAACCGAAGCGGTTCGTCGTCGTCCTTATTCTGTGATCTTACTCGATGAAGTGGAAAAAGCACACCATGATGTGTTTAACATTTTATTACAAGTGTTAGATGACGGACGCTTAACCGATGGACAGGGTCGAACTGTGGATTTCCGCAATACGGTAGTGATTATGACCTCGAACTTAGGTTCACACTTGATCCAAGAAAACAGTACCTTGGATTACCCAAGTATGAAAGAGTTAGTGATGTCGGTGGTGGGACAACATTTCCGCCCAGAATTTATCAACCGTATTGATGAAACCGTGGTCTTCCACCCATTAGGTAAAGAAAACATTCGTGAAATTGCGACTATCCAGTTAGCACGCTTAATGAAACGAATGGAAAGCCATGGTTATCAATTACACTTTACCGATGCCTGTTTAGATTTTATTGGCGAAGTGGGTTATGATCCAGTGTATGGTGCTCGTCCATTAAAACGAGCCATTCAGCAAGAAATTGAAAACCCGTTAGCACAACAAATTCTGTCCGGTAAATTGTTACCAAATCAACCTATTTCCATTGATTATGTGGAAGGCAAAGTGGTAGCGAAACAATAAATTAAACCAATAAAACGTAGCCCAATGTGTACACATTGGGCTTTTTTATGCGACAAAAAGTGCGGTATGGTTTAAAAAGTATTGTAAGGTGATCCCACTATCAACGTCTAAGAGGAAAGATGACCCTTTATTTTGACCCATTCCATAGGAGAACAATATGAAAAAATGCCTAACTTTTTTAGCCACCTTATTTGTAGCGAGCCAAGCTTTTGCACTAGAGTTTAAGCCTTTCGAACAAAAGGCATTTGATGCCGCGCTACAAAGTCAGCAACCTGTTTTAATTGATGTTTATGCTAATTGGTGCCCAACCTGTAAACGTCAAGTTAAAGTACTTGAACCGATGTTACAAGAAGCACAATTCAACGATTACACGGTCTTTAAAGTGGATTACGATGAACAAAAAGAAGCATTAAAATCCTTTAATGCAACTCGTCAAAGTACCTTAATTCTGTTTAACCAAGGTAAAGAAGTACGCCGTAGTATTGCTGAAACTAGCGAAGACGGGTTACGCCGTTTCATCACACTACCATAAGGAAAAGACAGGAAAGAATATGGATATCAGTATCACGACTTTAGGATTAAGTTTATTAGCAGGATTACTGACGACACTCTCCCCATGCGTTTTACCTATTTTGCCGATTGTTGCTTCTTCTGCCATGGCAAAGCGTAAAGTGGGCTTATTCAGCCTCGCCTTTGGCATGGCAATATCGTTTACTTTCGTGGGCACATTGATCGCCTCGATTGGACTCGCATTAGGCCTAAATAGTGAGTATTTACGCTATGGCGCAGCTCTATTGATGATCATGGTTGCCCTTTGGTTACTGAGTACACGCTTACAAGCCTTCTTTAGTCGCTACACTTCCGCATTGAGCGGACGAGGCGAAGCCTGGCTAAGTGGCTTTCATCCTGAATCGGCCACAGGGCAATTTTGGGTTGGCTTATTACTGGGTATCGTCTGGGCACCTTGTATTGGACCTACATTAGGTGCTGCCATTGCGTTAGCGAGTCAAGGAGAGGCGCTGGCGAGTGTGGCGCTTGTCATGATGATCTTTAGCTTAGGCGCGGTGATCCCGTTAATTACCATCGGTTTACTCTCTCGCCAATTTTTCCGCGAAAAACGTGAACGCTTAGCCAATGCAGGACAAAAAGGGCGCATTTTGATGGGCTGGAGTTTACTCGCAGTTGGCTTCTTGGTACTAACTGGTTTTGATAAACAAATTGAAATCTGGCTTGTGGAATTAAGTCCTGAATGGTTGACTGACTTAACAACACGCTTTTAATCCTCCATGCAAAAGTGCGGTAAAAATACGTCTATTCTGATGAGGATAAAAAAAGGGCTGTTTATACAGCCCTAAATAAAACGTAGAAACATTATTCTACCGTTAATTTTTTACCGTCATAGCTCATGGTTTGTACCGCACTTAATGGTTTACCACCATCCGTTTCACCACCAATAAGTAAGACTTTATTATTATAAGAAACCGCTAAACCGTAACCAATGGTTGCTGGAAGTTCACCTACAATTTTCCAGTTACCGGTTTTTCCATCTAACGCATAAACCGCTTTGTGATAGGTTTTTTTCAACCCACCCGTACGGTGTGCATCCATAATCCCTTTTTCATAGTTTGCTAGCGCACCTGGGAAATTTGCTCCTCCAGTTACAATATAATGACCATTGGTGTAACCACCCATACCGCCTGCAATACCATCTTGTTTGTCATAACCTGTCGGTGCAGGTAAGTCACCTAATTTTTTCCATGTGATACCCTCTTTACCAATGGTGCCTAAAGCAGTGCCTGGAGAACGTAAACCAGCTTTGACTTCACCATTCACCACGAGTAATTTGCCATCTTTGATCGCGACCGCAGCCCCTGCACGACCAGAATATGGGAAGTAACCTTCATTACGCCATACGTTATTCGCGGGTTCATAACTGATAATTTCTGGTGAGAAGAAGAAATCTTGTGCACGTAAGTTGAAGTATGGATCAAAAATCGCTTTTTCTTTCTCTTTATCGCCACCTGCTGCTTTCACATCTTGGAATAAACCGTTCCAAATTTCATGGTTTACCCCACCAACAAAGTAGATTTTACCACCGTCTGCGGCGACACTAGCACCAACAGAAGTAGAGCGAGGAGAACGTGTACTTAATTTTGTCCAAGTATTATCCGCTGGATTGTACTCATACGCATCATTGATAATTTGGTTTTTTGCGACATCCGTATCTTGGAAACCACCAAACACATAAAGTTTGCCATTCACACCTGCTGCTACCGCTTGGTTACGTTTACCGCCAGGAAATTCTGCAATTTCTTTCCATTCTTTTGGATCTTTTAGATTTAATGAATAGAATTTTGTTGTGCCAGTACCACCTAACCCCACATAAACAGTATCACCGACCAATGCGCCCGCACCCGCTTTAATCCCTTCTGGTAAATCTGGATATTGACCTGCTTGTGCGGCAAATGCTGTTGCTGCTAATACCGTAAATAACGCTGTTTTTGTAAATTTCATTTTATTACCTCGATTAATTAGGTTAGTAAGAATGAATACCTATTCAGATCGCATAATACTGAATGGCAAGTTTTTAAATTAAAGCCAATCCAATCCGATTGGCTTTGAATGCCACGTCTTCCCGCCATTACGGCATCAGAAGATTTGGTATAAAGGTGATAATTTGTGGGAAAATCGTAATCAACACCAATGTGACAAAAATTGGTACTAAGAAAGGTAATACCCCTTTCGCTACCGTACTCACTGGCATATTACCAACACGTGCCACAACGAATAACGCCATTCCCATTGGTGGGGTTAAAATACCAATCATCATATTTAATGTGGTCATCACACCAAAGAAAATTAAGTCAATACCAAAATGTACAGCGATTGGAATTAACATTGGTAAGACTAAGAATTGCAATGCCAAGGCATCAATAAACATACCAAGGAACAAGAGCAATAAGTTGATCATCACTAACACCATAGTCGGTGAATCTGCTACCGCAACAAAGACTTCCGCAATTTTCATTGCCACTTGTTCACGAGCAATCATGTCACCAAAGAACGTGACCGTCATCACCATTAATGCCGTTACCCCTGTAATCGCCATGGCTTCAATACAGCTTTTGAAAAGCATTTTTACATTCAACTCACGGTAAACAAACATACCGACAATAATTGAGTAGAAGGCTGCAATCACCGCTGCTTCGGTTGGCGTAAAGAGACCCGAGAAAATCCCACCGATAATTAAAATCGGAGTTAATACTGCCCAAATGGCCTTTTTGAATGCTTGGCAACGTTGTTGAAGGGTGGCTTTCGCGGTTCTTGGATAACCACGTTTTTTCGCCACATAATAGTTCATGGTCATTAACGCAATCGTGACAAGCACCCCTGGAATGAAACCAGCAATAAATAATTTCGCGATAGATTGGTTCGAAATGACCCCATAAATAATCATTGCAATGCTCGGTGGCACTAATGGACCAATGATACAAGAGGCTGCGGTAATCCCACCACAAATGTCGTCATCATAGCCAGCATCACGCATAGCTTTAATTTCTAACTGACCTAATCCACCCGCATCGGCAAGTGCAGAACCAGACATCCCCGAGAAAATTAAACTTGCCCCGATATTCACATGCCCCATACCACCACGGTAATGACCTAATAAAGCACGTGCAAAATCAAAAATACGTTCTGTGATCCCGCCCGTATTCATTAAAATACCCGTTAAAATAAAGAACGGCACACTCAATAATGGGAAACTATTTAAACTGTCAGTGAGTTTTGTTGATGCTGAATTGACAATATTCCAACGCGTCATCGCAAAATAGAGCAAGGTCGCAATAAATAATGACCAACCTACTGGCGTCCCGATAAACATAATGATTAGCCAAATGACTAAAGTAATATACACTGCATCACTGCCAAATTTCACATAATTGGAAATACGGAGGACTTTATACCAATCCGGATCAACCAATAAAATGGCAAAAATAATGACCGCACTTATCACAAAAACTGTCACTGGAATATAACTTAACTTATTTCGATAGTTTTCAACTTGAGCCTGGAAAAAGCGGAATAACATTAAACAAGAAATAAAAGGCAATGCCGCATACATCCATTTTTCAGGCACGATCGTCTCACGCCCCATCAAATCTGACACGAAAGCAGTTAATGCTTCCATTTTGAAACTAGAATCGAGCCAAACTTTAAAGCCTAAATGAATGAAAATAATGATGGAAACAAAGATGAGTGTTTGCACAAAGGAGTTTGTTACTTTTCTCACTTTCTCGGGCATAAAGTTAGTTAAAAAATCAATATAAACATGCTGTTGACTACGGATACCCATACTAATACCCAGTAACCCAACATAAATAAATAACAATCTTGCGAGTTCTTCACTCCAAATAAATGGCGACTGAAACACTTGACGAGCAATGATTTGGGCTAACAGAATTAAGAAAATGCCAATGAACAGCACGCCACCAATCCACTCTTCTAATTTATTTATTATTCTCATAGATACCTCAAGACAACCCAATAAAAAGGAACCTTATCCCTTAAGGCGCAGGGATAAGGTTACTATCTTTATTTAGTGAGATTAGAAATCTCTTCAATCGCCATTTTACCGACTTCACCATTTTTCTTGAGATATTCATCATAATATGGTGTCAGTGCAGCTTTGAATGGTTTTAAGTCAGGTTGTGTGACCGTCACACCTTGACTTTTGAAGAACTCTACTAAGCTGTTTTCGCCATCAACGAAGAGTTTAGTGTGATATTCCGCTGCTTTAGCCGCTGCGTCTTTGACCACTTTTTGTAAATCTTCTGGTAAATCAGCCAACGTATCGTTACTGACTAAGTAAAGTTGGTCATTTAAGATATGGTTAGTTAATGCTAAGTATTTTTGCACTTCATAGAATTTTTGTGCTTGGATAGTTGGTAATGGGTTCTCTTGACCATCAACAGAGTTTGTTTGAAGCGCAAGATAAACTTCAGAGAATGCCATTGGAGTAGGTGCTGCCCCCACGTATTTTGCGTAAGCCAAGTTAGTTGCAGCATTAGGAACACGTAATTTTAACCCTTTCATATCGTCAATACTATTGATTGCACGGTTAGAGGTTGTTTGGCGTGTACCGTTATACGCTACGGATAAGACTTGTACATTTAACTCTTTATCAATTTTTTTCAATAAGCTTTGACCAAATTTGGTATCGAGCAACGCTTTTTTAGAGGTCTCAAAATTAGGGATCATATAAGGCAACGCAAACACTTCTGCTTCTGGGAAGTAAATTTGGAAACGTGCTGATTCCCCTAATGTAAAGTCTAATGCACCGTCTTTTAATTGTTTAATCATCACACGGTCGTCACCTAACTGGGAGCTAGGAAAAATAGCCACATCAATTTTGCCATTGGATTTTTCTTTCACTTCTTTCGCAAAAAATTCTACTGCTTTATATTCGTTTGAGCTTGGACCCGCAACCATACCGAATTTAAGATCGTAATCTGCGGCAAAGACAGAAGCTGAAACACCTAAACATAAAGATGCAAGTAGTAGTTTTTTAAATTTCATTATGAGTTCTCCTCTATTGGTTACGTTGGGATTACGTTAAAATGATGATGAAATAGATTTCACACATTTGGCATTCTAAAGTGAAAAAACTATTTTTTATATAGAAAATGAAGTTTTATTTCATAAATGATAGGTTCGTCACAAAATTGAATATTCCCCCTGACGACAGATAAGTTTACTGTTTACCGGAATATTGGGTTTTATATAATACTTAGCATATTATTTCAAAAATAGAGGGCTACCTATGCTAAGTGATCAGGCTATTTATCGCCGTTATCAAATCAAAATGGCAGAATTTGCCAAACCTGCCGATATCAGCTTAATTGGTCATTCACTCTTTGATATGTGGAGTAATTTGCCAACCGGCACCCCACAATTAGCAGGGAAAAGCGTGGCAAATTTAGGCCTCTCTGGTGTCAGTACTCGACAATATTTGGATGTTATCGTTAAACCCCAGCGCATTCAACAACTTGGAAAATTTGTTTTTCTTTTTTTAGGTGTCAATGATATTTGTAAAGAAGAAGCCTATTCTCCCGCACAAGTCATGCGATGGTTAAATGAGATAATTACCTACCTACGCAGTCTTTCTCCTACGTCCCACTACTTTTTATTAGAAGCTACGCCAGTCAATCAGATTAATACGGTCACTAACGCACAAATTCACACCCTGAATACTTATTTAAAACAGCATTGTCCGTCAGACGTGACTTACGTTGAAACGCAAAAAGCCTTTTGTGATCCTCAAGGTGAACTGGATTTACGCCTTTGTACCGACGGATTACATTTTAATGCGCAAGGTTATCAAGTGCTCAAGACATTATTGGAACACTACATCAAAAACACGCCAACCCAAAAATAGCGAGGGTTGACAAATAACCACTAAAATTAATCTGTCTATTTGCTATGAATAAATATGCGACAAAGATCTCAATTTTTTATTATTTTGGTTGTTATTTTTTAATTCTAAGATTAACCTATGCGAATTGGAGTCAATCTTCTTTTGGTAAATTTAGACTGGAGTTAATATGTCAAAACTATCACATCCGCAAATTTTAGAACAAATTAAATATGGATTAATCGCCTCTTGCCAACCTGTCGATAATGGCCCAATGGATTCTCCCGAAATCGTTGCGGCCATGGCACAAGCCTCTGTTATCGGTGGTGCGGCAGGCTTACGTATTGAAGGGATTGAGAATTTAAAAGCCACCCGCCAAGTCGTCAATGTGCCGATTATCGGTATTGTGAAACGCGACTTACCTGACAGTCCAGTTCGTATTAGCCCATTTTTACAAGATATCGAGGATTTAGCCGCAGCTGGTGCGGATATTATTGCTTTTGATGGGACTGATCGCATCCGTCCAACTACACGCGAAGCCATCATTCAACGGATCAAAGAATTGGGTTGCTTAGCCATGGCAGATTGTTCGAATTTTGAAGAAGGGATGTATTGCCACAACTTAGGTGTCGACATCATCGGTAGCACAATGTCTGGCTATACTGGGGGCGACATTCCAGCTGAGCCCGACTACCAGTTAGTGAAAGACTTGAATGCGGCAGGCTGTCGAGTGATGGCAGAAGGTCGCTATAACACACCGGCACTTGCAAAAACGGCAATTGAAATTGGCGCCTATTCTGTTACGGTGGGCTCAGCACTGACGCGTTTAGAGCATATCGTAAGCTGGTTTGCTGATGCTGTAAAATCAGCCAAATAAGTGAGTACAAAAGGAGAGCTTATGCGCTGTTTAGCCTTAGATATCGGTGGAACAAAAATTGCCTCAGCTATTGTGGTCGACGGCAAAATAGCACAACGCCAACAAATCGCCACACCACAAGCCGATGCGGCCAGTGCAATGCATGACACACTGGCCAATATTCTTGCTTTTTATGCCGGGCAATTCGATTATGTTGCGGTGGCCTCAACGGGGATCATCAACCATGGTGTATTAACCGCCTTAAATCCGAAGAATTTAGGTGGCTTAGCCGAGTTTCCCTTAAAGGAAAGCATTGCGCGCCATACCGACAAACCGATTGGCTTATTAAATGATGTACAAGCTGCTGCGTGTGCAGAATATAAAGACGAAGACAAAAGTGCGGTGCAAAATTTTGTCTTTATCACCGTATCTACTGGTGTCGGCGGTGGCATTATTTTAGAGCGCCGTTTATTGACGGAACCCAATGGCGTTGCCGGGCATATCGGACACACATTAGCAGACCCTAATGGTCCGGTGTGTGGTTGTGGACGTATCGGTTGTGTTGAGGCGGTTGCTGCTGGACGTGCAATTGAAGCCGTATCGAGTCAATGGAATCCACCTTGCACACCCAAACAAGCTTTCGAGTTATTTAGAAAAAATGATCAGAAAGCAACCGCACTTATTCAGCGTTCAGCAAAAGCCATTGCCAACCTGATTGCAGATTTAGTGATTGGTTTAGATGTACAAAAAGTGGTAATTGGTGGTAGTGTTGGCTTAGCGGAAGGCTATCTTCCTTTAGTCAAACAATACCTCAACACGATGCCACATTTCTATCATTGTAGCGTTGAACAAGCACGTCATGGACAAGATGCAGGACTTCTTGGTGCGGCTTGGTGGGTAGCCGATTGCCTACAACAAGGTATTCACTTGAAATAGGAGAAGGATATGTTTATTGGGGACTTAACAAGAAACGATTTTAAATTAGGCTTACCGGCTGTTATCGCTGAGGTATGTGATTATTTAAATACCTTAGATTTGACGGCGTTAGAAACAGGTCGTCACGACATTACTGAGCAAATTTATATGAATGTGATGGCGTTTGATAGCGCAGCACCGGAAAGTAAACAAGCAGAATTACATCGTCAATATATTGATATACAAGTGCTGATTTCAGGACAAGAAAATATCGAATACAGTGTGGCTTATCCAACCTTAGCCAACTATACCGAATACGATGAAAAAGATGATTATCAACTGACCCCAGAAATCGAGTATAAAAGTACGCTCACATTAAAACCAAACATGTTTGTTGTGTTCTTGCCTTATGAACCACATAAACCTGGCTGTAATGTGGATAACCAAGTGACAAGTCTGAAAAAACTTGTCGTCAAAGTGCCGGTTGAATTATTGTGATTCACCCCACATTGTAAGGAGCCTCTATGTTAATCAGTGGAAAAATTTTAGACACGATTGGTGCACTACATGATAGTTTAACCAAAACAGAAAAACGCATTGCTGCAACAATTCTCGCTTCACCTGATTTATTAAGTCAGTCTTCATTGTCTGATATCGCTAAACACCTTGATGTCGGTGAAGCCACTTTTATTCGTTTCTGTCGCACATTGGGCTTTAGAGGCTTTACTGACTTTAAATTAGAACTCGCCATTGAATTAGCGACAAGAGAAAAACAATATCATTCTTTACTCGATACCGATATTTCCCCTTCTGATGAACCGAAAAACATTGCGGCTAAATTGCAAGGCGCGGTCACGAATGTGATTGCGGAAACTATCAACTTATTGGACTTCAATGAGCTAGAAAAAGTCGTCAATACCATGATGAACGCAAAACGCATTTTTCTGTTTGGTGTGGGTTCATCTGGCATTACTGCAGAAGATGCCAAAAACAAATTTATGCGAATTGGCTTACAAGTCGATTCCACCTCCAATAACCACTTTATGTATATGCAAGCTGCACTGATGCAAGAAGGTGATGTGGTCGTGGGAATTAGTCATTCTGGTTATTCGAAAGAAGTCATTCAAGCATTAAACATTGCGAAGAAAAATGGTGCGACCACTATCGCAATTACGCATAATTTGCGTTCACCCATTACGCACGCCGCGGACTATGTCCTGATTAATGGCAATCGCCAAGGACAATTACAAGGTGATTCAATGGGCACAAAAATCGCTCAGCTTTTCGTTTTAGATTTAATCTATACCTTAATCGTACAAGCGACGGAAGAAACAGCCACTAAAACGAAGCAAAAAACCGTTAATGTCATTCTCGAACAACGTGTTAAATAACACATTTATAGGAGTATCCAATGAAAAACTTAAAAGGTATCTTCAGTGCATTGTTAGTTTCTTTCAACGCTGATGGTTCAATCAACGAAAAAGGCTTACGTCAAATTGTTCGCTACAACATCGACAAGATGAAAGTGGATGGGCTTTACGTTGGCGGCAGTACAGGTGAAAACTTCATGCTTTCCACTGAAGAGAAAAAAGAAATCTTCCGTATTGCGAAAGATGAAGCAAAAGATGACATTGCGTTAATTGCTCAAGTTGGTAGCGTAAACTTACAAGAAGCGATCGAATTAGGTAAATATGCCACTGAACTCGGTTATGATAGCTTATCTGCCGTGACACCGTTCTATTACAAATTTAGTTTCCCAGAAATTAAACACTATTACGATAGCATTATCGACGCAACCGGCAACTATATGATCGTTTACTCAATCCCATTCTTAACGGGCGTAAATATCGGTGTAGAACAATTTGGCGAACTTTATAAAAATCCAAAAGTATTAGGCGTGAAATTTACTGCTGGTGACTTCTACTTATTAGAGCGCTTGAAAAAAGCGTATCCGAATCACTTAATCTGGGCAGGTTTTGATGAAATGATGTTACCTGCTGCTTCATTAGGTGTAGATGGTGCAATCGGTAGTACCTTCAACGTCAACGGTGTGCGCGCTCGTCAAATCTTTGAATTAACGCAAGCGGGTAAATTAAAAGAAGCTCTTGAAATTCAGCACGTAACCAACGACTTAATCGAAGGTATCCTAGCAAACGGTTTATACTTAACCATTAAAGAATTATTAAAACTCGATGGTGTTGAAGCCGGTTACTGTCGTGAACCAATGACTAAAGAATTAAGCCCAGAAAAAGTGGCCTTTGCGAAAGAATTAAAAGCCAAATACCTGTCTTAATTTTGCCGAAAAGAAACCGCACTTAATGTATAACGTGCGGTCGACAGATCGAAAAAACCGTTTAGTTAACGCTAAACGGTTTTATTTTGTCTTACAAATAAGGTTCGCTCCAAGCTAAAAAGGTGTTTTCATCAATCACCTTCACACCAAGCTCATTGGCTTTAGTGAGTTTTGAACCTGCACTGTCTCCTGCCACCACCAAATCCGTTTTAGCTGAAACACTGCCACTGACTTTGGCCCCCAATTGTTGAAGTAAAGCCTTCGCTTCACTCCGCCCCATTTGGGTTAAGGTCCCCGTCAGCACCACGGTTTTATCTTTAAATGGGTTTTCCCCCACTTCTTTCATTTCTACGTTATCCCAATGAACACCTTGTGCAATCAGATCTTCGACCACTGCCACATTATGTGGCTCACGCCAGAACACAAAAATCCGATTCGCGACCACTTCACCGACGTCTTGCACCTCTTGGAGTTGTTCAAGGGTGGCCTCTTTTAATGCCTCTAAGGTTTTAAAATGGTTGGCTAAGTTCAACGCAGTCGCTTCGCCCACTTCACGAATACCGAGTGCAAAAATAAAACGCGCTAAAGTCGTTTTTTTCGCTTTCTGCAAACTGTCGAGGGCATTTTGCGCGGATTTAGGTCCCATACGTTCTAAACGAGCCAACGTGTTAAGATCTAACTTAAATAAATCCGCGGGCGTATGAATCTGCTCCCTGTCCACCAACTGCTCAATTAATTTTGCCCCGACCCCATCAATATCCATGGCTTTACGCGAAACAAAATGTTTCAAGGCTTCTTTACGTTGTGCGGCACAGAATAAACCGCCCGTACAGCGTGCCACAGCTTCACCATCAATACGCACAATCACTGAGCCACAAACCGGACATTCGGTTGGGAAGACGATTTTTTCTGCATATACTGGACGCTTTTCGTGTAACACGCCAATAATTTGTGGAATCACATCGCCCGCGCGACGAATAATTACCGTGTCCCCAATCGCCACATCCAAACGTGCAATTTCATCGCCATTATGCAGTGTCGCATTACTGACCGTCACACCTGCCACGAAAACAGGTTGTAACTTCGCGACGGGAGTAATCGCCCCGGTTCGCCCCACTTGAAACTCCACCGCATTTAATACCGTCAATTCTTCTTGTGCTGGAAATTTATACGCAATCGCCCAACGAGGCGCTTTCGAAATAAAGCCTAATTCTTCTTGTAAACCAATATCATTGACTTTAATCACTGTCCCATCAATGTCATAGCCCAAGGTACTACGTTTTTGCATAATAGTGCGGTAGAAATTCAGCACATTTTCCGTCCCTTCACATAACTGAATCTCGTTATTTACTGGAATACCAATGGATTTCAGCCACTGTAAGCGCTCAAAATGCGTATCAGGTAAATCAATTCCCTCTGCCACACCAATGCTATACGCATTTAATAGCAACGGACGCTGGCTAGTAATACGTGGGTCTAACTGACGTAACGAACCTGCTGCTGCATTGCGTGGATTGGCAAAGGTCTTCTCCCCGTTGGCTAACGCTTTTTCATTTAATGCCTCAAAGCCTGCTTGTGACATAAAAACCTCGCCACGCACTTCTAGACGAGCAGGGGGATTTTCCATTAACAATTGCAAAGGGATATTCCGTACCGTACGAATATTTAAGGTAATATCTTCCCCTGTTTGCCCATCTCCACGGGTTGCCGCCTGAGTTAATTTACCATCCACATACAAAATACTAACTGCCAGTCCATCTAATTTCGGTTCGCAGCAAAATTCAAGTGATGTCGGTGAAAAAACCAGACGATCTTGAATTCGTTTGACAAACGCATACAACTCCTCGTCGGAAAACGCGTTATCAAGGGATAACATCGGCATTTCATGTTGTACTTGGGCAAATGCAGAAAGTGGCTTTGCCCCCACTCGTTGCGTAGGCGAATCCACACTCAGCCACTGTGGATATTGTTGTTCAAGGGCTTTTAAACGATGGAATAAACGATCGTATTCTGCATCAGGAATCTGCGGATTATCTAAGACGTGATATTGATATTCGTGATAACGTAAACGTTGACGGAGTTCTTCTATTTCTAATTTGATACTGTCTGTCATATAAAATCCTGATAAAAATTACCGCACTTTGGCGGATTCGATGCGTAATTTTACAATATTTTCTGAATTGAACAGATATACATGAGTGATTTTTCACTCATGCCTTACCAACCTTAAGCTCATTTAGTAAGGACGGAATAATATTGAAAGAAATATAAAAATGATGTTCTAAATTGAGTTTATGCATATTAAAAAATACGACATATTGTCGCACTTTTTATTCAAACCAAATGAGTGTCGCCATCCGCCCAGTTCGCTGTTCTCGTCGATAAGAAAAAAATTGCTCTTTTTGGGCAAACGTACAATAGTCGCCCCCGCTGACTTGGGTAATGCCTAACTTATTGAGACGTTGTGTGGCTAATAAATATAAATCCGCTAAATATTTTTCTACCACCACTGGATCAGGTAAAAAGGCGCACGCTGCGTCAGGATCTTGTGCGATAAACTGTTCCCTTACCTCTTTCCCCACTTGAAAATAGGGCTGACTGATGGCTGGCCCTAGCCAAGCCATTAGCTGATCTGTTGGCGCTTGGAATTTTTCCACGGTACGTTCTAAAATCCCATGACAAAGTCCTCGCCAACCCGCGTGAACTGCCGCGACTTCGTTGCCTTCCGAGTGTGTCAATAATACGGGTAAGCAGTCCGCTGTCATGACTAAACAGACTTGGTTTGCTTGGTGGGTATATACCGCATCGGCATCTCGATTCTGCCCTGTGGTTGGCAGACTGAGTACTCGCGTACTGTGTATTTGATTTAAAAAAAGTGGAAATTGAGGCAGTTTTAATGCCTCCACTAATAAAGTACGGTTGCGTTTCACCGTATTGGGATCATCGCCTACATGATCACCCAAATTTAAACTGGCATAAGGCGGCAAGCTATATCCACCTGACGTTAAGGTGCTGAACGCATGGACATGCTGGGGAGCAGACCAATTGGGTTTGATCACATCCATTCCATCACCTATTAATAATCTAAATCATCTTGATGGAGCTGATAATCTGCTTTTAGTGCGTCCACTAATTCTACAAAATCATCTGGTAAAGGCGAATGCCATTCCATCAACTCGCCCGTAATTGGGTGGGCTAAACGCAACATAATCGCGTGCAATGCTTGACGTTTAAAATCACGCAAGGTTTGCATCAATTCTTCACTGGCATTTTTCGGCGGTCGTGGACGACCACCATAGGTTTGATCACCTAATAAAGGGTGAGCAATATGAGCCATATGCACACGAATTTGGTGGGTGCGCCCAGTTTCAAGACGTAAACGCAAACGGGTATAATTGCGAAAACGTTCCATAATACGGTAATGGGTCACCGCAGGTTTCCCCATTGGATGTACCGCCATGTGAGTACGTTTGGTGGGATGGCGTGCCATCGGCTGATCCACCATTCCCCCTTTGGTCATAATGCCACAGGCTATCGCTTCATATTCGCGCGTGATTTTACGCTTTTGTAAATCTCGCACTAATTTGGTTTGTGCGGGAATCGTTTTCGCGATAACCATTAGACCAGTGGTATCTTTATCTAAGCGATGTACAATGCCCGCTCGAGGCACTTCAGCAATAGTAGGATAATGATACAGTAGCGCATTTAACACCGTGCCAGAAGTATTGCCGGCACCTGGGTGCACCACAAAATCTTTAGGTTTGTTAATGACTAAAATATCATCGTCTTCATACACAATATTGAGTGGTAAGTTTTCAGGTTCAAAACGGGTGTCGTCTTCAATTTCCACCGTAATGTCAATCTGTTCGCCTCCATAAACTTTGGCACGTGGTACGTTCACAACATCGCCATTAACGAGAACTAAACCCTGTTCAATCCACGTTTTTAAGCGAGAACGAGAATAATCTGGGAACAATTCAGCTAACGCTTGGTCTAACCGTTGTCCCAGTTGAGATAGCTGAATATCAGCTGATAAGGTGATTTGTGCCATAAATAAAAAAATCCATGAATGAGGTTTGCTTATTTAATAATGTTATATACAATAATGAATCATTGTAACTCATTTATTGTTGCTCGTAAAAATAAGGATTATCTAATGCGTAAATTAAAATCGTTCACGTTTATTGCCTTGACCGCATTTGCGATAACAGCGTGTTCAGGCTCTAAAGATGTTGAACAACGTCCAGAACAAGAGCTTTATAATGTTGGTCAAACGCATTTACAAAAGGGTGAATATTCACAAGCAATCCGTTATTTGGATGCGGTGCGTAGTCGTTTTCCAGGTAGCAGTTATAGTGAACAAACACTATTAAATCTGATTTATGCAAATTATAAAACGCAAGATTATACACAAACGTTAGTCTTAGCTGATCGTTTTTTCCAACAATATCCAACTAGCCGCAACGCCGATTACGTGTTGTATATGGCAGGCTTAACCAATGCGGCGCTCGGTGATAACTATATTCAAGATTTATTCCGAATCGATCGAGCAACACGCGAAAGCAGTTCAATCAAGGCGGCATTTGCGAACTTCCAGACATTGGTAAAAAATTTCCCAAACAGTCCTTATGCTCAAGACGCGCTTGCTCGCATGGCGTATATTAAAGCTAGCCTAGCACGTCATGAATTAGCGATTGCTAAATTCTATGCTAAACGCAATGCGCATGTTGCTGTCGCCAATCGTGTTGTCGGTATGCTCCAACAATATCCTGATACACAGGCGACTTACGAAGCCTTACCGCTTATGCAACAAGCTTATGAAAAAATGAACTTGAAAGAGTTAGCCGCCCAAACCGCGACGATAATCGAAGCCAATAAAGGCAGAACCTTTGCGGAAATCGAAAAACCGGCTGAACCAGAAGATTTATTGAAACAATAAACTGCCAAACTAAAACTAGGACAGCCCTTCTTGGTTGTCCTATTTTTTATCCCCTTTATTCAGCAATTAAAATCTGGGCAAGCGGCATATCCCAAGCTTGGGTCGGTAAATGCTCTACTAATTGACAGGCATGGGCAAGTCCCACCGGTAGAAAGGATTTTTCCTGCCAGCCTTGCAATGTCCGATCATAAAATCCCCTCCCCATTCCCAAACGATTACCTTGTTTATCAACTGCGACAAGAGGCGTGAAGATAATCTCTAGTTCGCTCAATGGCACAACATCTTGTAGGTTTAATTTAGGTTCTAAAATACCAAATTGATTTTTATCCATTATCGATGCCGGATGATAACGTAAAAACAATAAATGCCCAGGACAAAAAGGGTGCAATACTGGCAAGGTCACCTGTTTACCTTGTTGCCATAAGCACTTGATCAATTTGTGAGTTGACACTTCCCCGTCAAAAGATAAATAAAGCGCGAGGTTGTTTGCTTTTTTTTGTTCAATCAGTTGAAGCGCTTTATCGGTAATCGCTGTTTCGGCTTGCTGTTGCTCAAGTGCGGTAAGTTTCTGACGACGTTTTCGAATATCGTGTCGAATTTGTTGGCGAAGCTGAGAATGGGTATTCATAGATAAGTTGACTAAAGAAGAACCCGAGATGCCGCTGTCGGTCTCAGTCCTTGAACCCAACGGTTCAAGGGAATCAGTGATAATCGTTTTTAGGCTTCTTAGTCAAACTAAGCATGCTCACCAACAATTAGAAACCAATTCATAAAATAAAAGTATCGGCTCAGGGACATAACCCACTGGCAAACACCTCAGGTAATCTTTGTTTAATAGTAACGTAATTTCAGGTGATTGACTAGCGATAATTCGCAGTTCTCCCCCTCTATCACCTTAATCGTAAATTAATTGCTTACTTTTTGTGTTAAAATACTTTCGAGAGAATGATCAAGTTGCTGAATGCGGTTCTTTAATAAATCTTCAATCGAGGTCGTCTTTTGTTGTGCTTGTAATAATTCATAACTTAAATTTAACGCGACAATCGACAATACACGTTCTAACTGCAAAATACCAGTGCGCTCTTTCATTTCACTGACACGTAAATCAAGTTCCCTCGCAGCTTGTTTTAATGCTTCATGCTGTTCTTCTGGACAATTTAAACGTAAAACCTGCCCTAACACAGGTAACTCAATACTTTTAGACGACATCTCGCCTCCATTCAGCGTAATTATTAGGATTTAGAATGGTAACATTATGCCATAGCTAAAAAAATCCGTCTAATTATTGGTTGCCTAGGCGGAGAGTGGTAAACTGAACACAATTTATTACTGCACAAACGCTAAACTAAGGATACAAATATGTTGTCGTATTCCGACTTCTCTCAACAATTAAAAACAGCTGGCATTGCCTTATCCAGTGCCGAATTACATGGTTTCCTCACGGGATTAATTTGTGGAGGCATCCACGACCAAAGTTGGCAACCCTTACTCTTTCAATTTACTAACGAAAATCACGCCTACCCGACCGCACTATTACAAGAAGTCACGCAAATACAACAACACATCAGCAAAAAACTCGCTGATATTGATGGTTTTGACTTTGAATTATGGCTACCTGAAGATGAAGAGGACATTTTCAGCCGTGCTGATGCGCTATCCGAATGGGCAAATCATTTCTTGCTCGGTTTAGGACTCGCCCAACCGAAATTAGATAAAGAGAAAGGTGATATTGGAGAAGCAATTGACGACTTACATGACATTTGTCAGCTAGGCTACGATGAAAGCGATGATAAAGAAGAACTCAGCGAAGCCTTAGAAGAAATCATTGAATATGTTCGCACACTAGCGTGTTTACTCTTCACACATTTTCAACCGCAACCGACCGAACAAAAACCCGTCTTACACTAATTGAGATAAGCAAGGAGAATAAAATGGATTTAGCTTATATGGCGGCACTGCCTCAAGAAGAATTTGCCAAACGCCGTCAACGTGTCTTTGAGCAAATGCAAGAGAATTCTGTGCTTATCGTCTTCTCTGAAATTGAAAAACGTCGTAGCAATGATTGTGCCTATCCTTTCCGTCAAGACAGCTATTTTTGGTATTTAACGGGTTTTAATGAACCCAACTCAGTGCTGATTTTAGCCAAACATGGGCAAACAACCGAAAGCAGTATTTTTGTGCGTCCTTCCGATCCCTTACGGGAAACTTGGGATGGGCGTCGTTTAGGCGTGAGTAATGCAGCCAAGAAATTACAACTAGATCGAGCTTTCTCAATTGACGATTTTCAGACTGAGTTGCCAAAAATTTTAGCAAAAAACACCGCACTTTATCATGTGCAAGCGCTTCATCCTTGGGGCGATGCTCTGTTAGCCAAAGCCCAACTTAATGTAGAGCATGTCCTTTGTTGGAAAGCCATGTTAGATGAAATGCGCTTATTCAAATCGGACAATGAAATCGCCTTGATGCAACAAGCAGGGCAAATCAGCGCACTGGCTCATATTCGTGCAATGCAAAAAACACGTCCAAATCGACTTGAATATGAAATTGAAGGCGAAATATTACATGAATTTAACCGTTTTGGTGCGCGTTCTCCTGCTTATAATTCCATCGTTGCTGGCGGGGAAAATGCCTGTATCCTGCATTACACCGAAAATGACATGTCGTTAAAAGATGGCGATTTAGTGCTGATTGATGCAGGTTGTGAGTTTGCGATGTATGCAGGCGATATTACACGCACCTACCCAGTGAATGGCAAATTTAGCCAAGCACAGCGAGAAATTTATGAGATCGTGTTAAAAGCACAAAAACGGGCAATTGAATTGCTGATTCCAGGCAACTCCATTCAACAAGCCAATGACGAAGTTGTGCGGATCAAAGTAGAAGGTTTGCTGAAACTAGGGATTTTGCACGGTGAGGTAGAAGAACTGATCCAAACGGAAGCCTATCGCCAATTTTATATGCATGGGTTAGGTCATTGGTTAGGGCTTGATGTGCATGATGTAGGAAGTTACAGTAAAGATCAACATAACAATAACCGCAATAGTAAAGTACGAGATCGCCCACTTGAAGTCGGTATGGTTCTGACCGTCGAACCCGGGCTTTATATTTCCGAACAAGCGGATGTACCAGAACAATATAAGGGCATCGGTGTACGAATTGAGGATAACTTAGTGATGACGGAATACGGGAATAAAAATCTCACGAGCGCAGTGCCAAAAGAGATCGATGAAATTGAGAAATTAATGGCAAGAAAATAAAGGATCAGTTTATGCTTGAAACAGCGAACTACGATGTCATCATTGTAGGCGGCGCGATGACGGGTAGCAGTTTGGCCCTTGCACTGAGTAGCAAAACAGCGGGAAAAATGAACATTGCGGTGCTCGAAAAACAACGCACGCATCATCACCAGCAAAGTGGCTTTGATGCCCGCTGTATTGCTTTATCGGATGGCAGTTGTAAGCGGTTTGCCCAAATTCACTTACCTCAGTCACCGCACCTTTGGGCACGTTTAAAGCCAATCAGTACGCCGATTCATAAAATCCATGTGTCTGACAAAGGGCATAGTGGTTTACTGGAATTCTCAGCACAAGAGTTTAAGCTATCTCAATTAGGGGCAGTTATTGAGCTCGCGCAAGCAGGACAAATATTGCTCAATGCTATTCAAGAATACGCTAACATCGACTATCTTGCTCCCGCTGAGATTGAGCAGATCACACGTAATGAAAATACTGTGGCAATCAAGCTAAAAAACCAGCGCACGTTATGTAGTCAGCTCTTAGTCGGTGCTGATGGTACACAATCTTTGGTTGCTAAAGCAGCCAATATTGCACAAAAAACTGTTCGCGAATACGCCCAAACGGCAATCATTACCAACGTTTTAGTACAACAAGATCACCAATCTCGTGCGTTTGAGCGTTTTACTGATGAAGGGCCCCTTGCACTCTTACCAATGCAAGATAATTTGATGTCATTAGTTTGGTGTGTTAAAGACGCGCAGTCACTTATGGTGCTCGATGATACGGCCTTTTTATCTGCACTGCAGGATCACTTTGGCTGGCGATTAGGTAAACTTTTACAGTGTGGTCAACGTTATACTTATCCATTAAATCTCTATCAAGCAGACCACCATATTCAATCACGTATTGCCTTAATCGGCAATGCCGCCCAAACACTGCATCCGATTGCTGGTCAAGGTTTCAATTTAGGCATTCGTGATGTGATGACCTTAGCTGATACGGTGGCTACACATTATTTACAACAAAAAGACATTGGGCTCTATACGCATTTACAAGTCTACGAACAGCAACGTCAGTCAGACCAGCAACAAATCATGACGCTAACAGACGATCTGCTTTCTATTTTTGCAAATAACTTATTACCATTACAATTTGGACGAACGCTCGGCTTAATGACATTGTCGCAATCTAGCTTATTGCGACAACATTTTGCGAAGCTGGCATTAGGGTGGACTTAAACATGAAAACATTTGATCTTGTCATTGTTGGTGGCGGGATGGTTGGGCTCGCATTAGCGGCGAACCTCGCTAACGCACCACTACGCATTGCACTGATTGAGGCATTCCCGCCAACCGCGTCACCAGACACGATTACTCATCGTGTTAGTGCCTTAAATCTTGCAAGTCAACAACTACTGACTCAACTTGGCGTCTGGCAAGCGATCACTCAACTACGTGCAACTGAGTACCATGCCATGTATGTATGGGAAAAAGACAGTTTTGCCAATATTCATTTCAATACTGAGGGGTTAGGCCTTTCTCATTTAGGGCATATTGTTGAAAATCATCTTATTCAGCACACACTCTGGCAAAAAGTGAACGCGCAAAAAAATATCGACATTCTCACCGCACTTCCACAAACACTTGGTGTGACAGAAAGTCATGCCATGCTTTCACTTAATGATGGACAAATGCTAGCGACAAAATTATTAGTGGGTGCCGATGGGGCAAATTCGTGGGTACGCAAACAAACGAATATTCCACTTATCTTTCGAGATTATGGACACCATGCTTTAGTGTGTAATGTCACCACTACAGAACCGCATCAACATTGTGCCCGCCAAATCTTCTCAAAAGACAGTATCCTTGCCTTCTTACCACTACACCAATCGCACCTTTGTTCCATTGTTTGGTCACAACCAGGGGAACAAGCTGAACATCTTGCCCAATGTGATGAAGAAGAATTCAATCGTGCCTTATCTGTTGCATTTGATATGCAAATGGGATTATGTCAAGTTCAAGGGGAAAGACAAACGGTTAAATTAACCGCACGTTATGCTCGCGACTTTGCTCAAAATAGAATCGCCCTCGTCGGTGATGCGGCCCATACCATTCATCCACTCGCGGGGTTAGGGGTAAATTTAGGTCTGCAAGATGTGCTCGAACTGACGCACACAATAGAAGAAAATATCAAAGCAAATGTTGATATTGGGCAATATCGCTATTTACGCTCCTATGAACGTAAACGAAAAAAAGAAGCGATAAAAATGCTACTTGTGATGCAAGGGCTAAAAGATCTTTTCCACGGTGATCATCCAATCAAAAAACTGATTAGAGGTATCGGGCTCAGTGCTACCGATAAATTCACGCTTGCTAAGACAGAACTAATGAAACAAGCCTTAGGATTATAACGACACATATAAAAAAAGCGTGGTTTGATATTTATCGAACCACGCTTTTTATCCGTTCTCATTTATCCTAGCATGCTGATCAGAGACTATCTCACGACATTTCTATAAAATAGACCACACTTGAACACTCGGATTAAGTCAAATTTTCGTCATACTATCTTATACACATGAAATATAAATTGTGAAAATGACAATATTGAGACGATGCTTAGAAAACAAAAAAGCCGTAAGCTTATGATTTACTTACGACTTTATTCACATAATAATGGCAGGGGCGGAGAGGCTCGAACTCCCAACACCCGGTTTTGGAGACCGGTGCTCTACCAATTGAACTACGCCCCTAGAAAGAAAGCGAAACTTAATTCGCTTAAATAAGTGGCGGAACGGACGGGACTCGAACCCGCGACCCCCTGCGTGACAGGCAGGTATTCTAACCAGCTGAACTACCGCTCCGCGAAATTTGGTATTTGGTAGTGACCTACTCTCACATGGGGAAACCCCACACTACCATCGGCGTTACAACATTTCACTTCTGAGTTCGGCATGGGTTCAGGTGGGTCTGCTGCACTATGGCTACCAAAAAATTTTTATTTGATTAATTCACTTATCATTAAATGAACTAATCAAATAATGACCTGGCGGTGTCCTACTCTCACATGGGGAAACCCCACACTACCATCGGCGTTACAGCGTTTCACTTCTAAGTTCGGCATGGATTTA
>JAQAHH010000004.1 GCA_030783905.1 Bisgaard Taxon 45
CTATCTCGTACAACGTCGCGTCGTTGTGTGGGGCGTATTATAGGCATTTTAAAACCCTTTGCAACCCCTTTTTTGAAAAAAAACTAATTTTTTTATCAAAAGATTACTTTTTAAACTTTATGTATAAAACTTGCTAAATTTTTGTTAGTTTTTCAACCCTTTTATCAGGTTCGGCAGATCCGCGATCGACTCTAATAGGTAGTCAGCCTGTTTTACACCTTCTTCTGTGATCGGTTTTCCTGTTTTCACTAAAACGGTATGTTTTATCTTAGCGCCTTTGCCAGCTAACAGATCTTCAACTTTATCGCCGACCATAAAAGAGGCGCTAGGATCAATGTTGAGCTCTCTGATTGCTTGTAACAACATGCCTGGTTTTGGTTTACGGCAATCGCACTCTTGAGCATAATCGCCTTTTCCTTCTGTATGATGTGGGCAATAATAAATCCCATCCAGATCAACGCCACGATCGGCTAACGACCAATCCATCCATTCCGTCAGCTGTAAAAATTGATCTTCTGAAAAATAACCCCGTGCAATACCCGATTGATTGGTTACAAGCACTAATAAATAGCCCATGTCTTTCAGTTGTTGCAAAGCTTCAATGCTACCTTCGATAAATTGAAACTGATCAATTTCATGCACATAACCATGATCAATATTTAATGTGCCATCTCGATCTAAAAAAATTGCTTTCTTCATATTAGATCCTTTCTCTATTTTAAATGTGTTCTAAATTATCCCTTTTCTTTACTGGGTTCGCAAATAAAGTCGTGATTATTTCTATTTCATAACAAATTGTGATAAAAATATTAAGATTATATATTGACATGGAAATCTAGACGTCTAAAATACACAGCCAATGTAACAAAAAATGGTAAATAAAGGGCTTATATGATTAAGCTAGAAAAGATTAGTAAAATTTTTGATGTGTCAGGAAAAAAGCTGACCGCACTGGATAACGTTTCGCTACATGTCCCGAAAGGGCAAATCTGTGGTGTGATTGGTGCATCAGGGGCGGGCAAAAGCACTTTGATTCGTTGTGTGAACTTGCTTGAAACCCCTTCTTCTGGTGCCGTCTTTGTTGATGGTAAAGATTTAACACAATTAAAAAATGCAGATTTAGTGCAAGAGCGTCGCCATATTGGCATGATTTTCCAACACTTTAATTTATTAACATCACGTACCGTATTTGGCAATATCGCTTTACCATTAGAGTTGTGCAATACACCAAAGGACAAAATTCATCAGAAAGTGAACGAATTACTTGAGTTGGTTGGCCTATCTGACAAGAAAGACACCTATCCATCAAATTTATCAGGCGGGCAAAAACAACGTGTGGCAATTGCACGTGCGTTGGCCAGTGAACCAAAAGTATTATTGTGTGATGAAGCAACCAGTGCATTAGACCCTGCTACAACGCAATCTATTTTAACATTATTAAAAGAAATCAACCGCACTTTAGGGATCACAATTCTGTTAATTACCCATGAAATGGAAGTTGTTAAACGCATTTGTGATCATGTCGCCGTTATCGATAAAGGGAGCTTAATTGAGCAAGGTTCAGTGAGTGAGATTTTCTCGAATCCTCAAACTCAGCTAGCGAAAGAGTTTATTCGCTCTACGTTCCATATTAGTTTGCCAGAAGAATATATGGAAAAACTATCCGAAACACCAAGAAATGCCACTTCTTGGCCAATTGTGAAATTTGAATTTACTGGGCGTACCGTCGATGCGCCTGTATTATCCCAAGCATCCAAAATGTTTGGTGTCGATCTGAGTATTTTGACTTCGCAAATCGATTACGCTGGTGGCGTCAAATTTGGTTTTGTCATTGCCGAAATGGAAGGTAATGACGAAGCAATTACAAAAACAAAAACGTATTTAATGGAACATAATGTAAAAGTTGAGGTATTAGGCTATGTTTGATCAATTATGGGCAGATTTTACCCAAGAAATGACCCCAAGAATTTGGGAGCTCGTTAGCCTTTCTACTCTTGAAACACTTTACATGGGGTTTATCGCGACATTATTTGCGATTGTGGTCGGTTTACCCATTGGCTTACTCGCCTTTTTAACGGGTAAAGGCGAAATTTTAGAGCACCGTCGTGCCAATCAAGTATTAAATGTGATCATTAATATCGGCCGATCTGTGCCTTTTATTATTTTGTTGATTATTTTACTGCCTTTCACTCGCTTAGTTGTGGGGACAACATTAGGCACCACGGCAGCAATTGTGCCATTAAGCGTGTCTGCCATTCCCTTTTTTGCGCGATTAACCGCAAATGCCTTGTTAGAAATCCCAAGTGGATTAACAGAAGCGGCCAAATCTATGGGGGCAACAAACTGGCAAATTGTGACAAAATACTATTTACCCGAATCGATTCCAATTTTAATCAATGGCATCACGCTAACCTTAGTGGCTTTAATTGGCTACTCCGCGATGGCGGGTGCTGTCGGCGGTGGGGGCTTAGGTAATTTAGCCATTACTTATGGTGAACACCGCAATATGGTCTATGTTAAATGGATCGCAACCATCATTATCGTTCTGATCGTAATGTTAAGCCAAAAGTTGGGTGACCACTTAGCCGAACGTTTTGATCATCGTTAATTGAAAGATAATTTACACAACATCATTTTTAGAGGATCTCCTATGAAATTAACAAAACTTTTTGGTCTCGCAACACTGGTTTCTGCTGTGGCATTAGCCGGTTGTAAAGATGACAAACCAGCCGCGGCGGCTGCACCACAAGAACCTGCTGCGCGTAAATTAACCGTTGGTGTCATGACAGGTGCTGAAGCACAAGTTACTGAAGTCGCTGCCAAAATTGCAAAGGAAAAATATAACATTGATGTGAAATTAGTTGAGTTTACGGAATATACTCAGCCAAATGATGCCTTAACCAAAGGTGATTTAGATGCCAATGCCTTCCAACACAAGCCTTATATGGACAAAGAAGTGGAGCAACGTGGTTATAAATTAGCGATTGTGGGTAATACGTTCGTTTTCCCAATTGCGGCCTATTCTAAAAAAATCAAAAATGTGTCTGAATTACAAGATGGCGCAACAGTTGCAGTACCAAACAATCCAAGTAATTTAGGCCGTGCATTATTACTTTTAGAAAAACAAGGCTTAATCAAATTAAAAGATCCAACTAACTTATTCTCAACCTCAATCGATGTAGTTGAAAATCCAAAAAATCTACACATCAAAGAAGTGGAAGGCTCTCTACTCCCACGTATGTTAGATGATGTTGATTTTGCGATCATTAACAATAACTATGCGGTACAACAAGGTTTAACTGCAGAAAAAGATGGTATCTTTGTTGAAGATAAAGATTCACCTTACGTTAACCTAGTGGTGAGCCGTGAAGATAATAAAGATAATGATGCGATCAAAGATTTTGTGAAAGCATTCCAAACAGAAGAAGTGTATCAAGAAGCACTTAAACACTTTGAAGGTGGCGTGGTGAAAGGTTGGTAAGAGATCAATAATCACCTACGCAACAATACTCCCCAGTCAACATGACTGGGGATTTTTTTATTCTTTTTCACCGCATATGACATGATGTTTAACCCTTCTTTTCCATTCGCTCGTTAAGTTGTCATTAAACTGTCAACATCTCTATATAGACTGCGCTCCTGTATACACCCTAACTTTATTTTTCTCAACAGGAGCAGATTATGACTAACTCAGTACAAGAACATATTGTGATGAACTCTTCTGATAACCGTCTTATGTCAGATGTGATGAAAGCCAATCTTTCTAGGCGAAGCATACTCAAATTAGGAGGGGCTGTAGGGGCTATCGCTTTATTACCGGCCGCCTTCAATAGTCGACACGTCTTTGCTCAGCCTTCACAGCCAATACACATTCGGAAAATGACAAGCCTAGGTTTCACTCCCATTCCTTTTTCCAGTGAAGACCGCGTTACTGTGCCTAATGGGTATTCAGCAAACGTCTTTTATGCCTGGGGTGATCCTGTTGGTCTTGAACATAATCAGCCCGAATTCAAATCAGATGCCTCTAATACAGCGGAAGAACAAGCCGCTCAAGCGGGCATGAACCATGATGGAATGGCTTATTTTCCCTTTGCTCAACATGGTAATGAACATGGTTTATTGGTCATGAATCATGAATATATTGATAACGGGTTACTCTTTCCCGACGGCGATAAAACGTGGTCATTGGAGAAAGTGAAGAAATCGCAAAATGCGATGGGGATTTCCGTCATTGAAATCAAGAAAGTGAATCAACAGTGGCAAGTAGTTCGCCCTTCCAAATATGCAAGACGTATTACGCCCCACACACCAATGCAATTAACAGGTCCTGCAAAAAATCATGATTTAATGAAAACGGCAGCCGATCCACTCGGTGAATTAATACTGGGTACTATGCAAAACTGTGCAAATGGTGAAACACCTTGGGGAACATATCTTACTTGCGAAGAAAACTGGAGTGATATTTTTGTACGGGAATCCAATAACTTTACGCAGCTTGATAAACGCTATGGGATTATGCAAAAAGAGAAGGAGGATAAATACCGTTGGAATGAATTTGATGAACGTTTCAATACCGATAAGCACCCAAATGAACCCCATCGTTTCGGTTGGGTCGTCGAAATTGATCCCTTTGATCCGAACGCCACACCAGTAAAACATACCGCACTTGGGCGATTTAAGCATGAAGGGGCCATGTTAGTTCTGTCAAAAGAAGGTCATGCGGTCGTTTATATGGGCGATGACCAACGTTTTGAATATATTTATAAATTTGTATCTAAAGGGAAGTACAACCCAAATGATCGTGTTGCAAATAGGCGTTTATTAAGCGAAGGCAAACTTTATGTAGCGCATTTCAACGAAGATAACACGGGAGAGTGGCGCCCTTTAGTACATAACCAAAACGGACTCACTGCGGAAAATGGTTTTGCTAATCAAGGTGATGTTGTCATTAAAGCACGTCTGGCAGCCGATCTTGTTGGTGGGACAAAAATGGATCGCCCAGAATGGATTGCCGTTGATCCTTACCAAACCGGCAGTGTGTATTGTACCCTAACCAATAACTCACAACGTGGAACTGAAGGCAAAGCAGGCATCAACGCAGCCAATCCTCGCGCGAAAAACAATTACGGGCATATTATTCGTTGGCAAGAAAATGCGCAAGATTATCTTTCGGAAACATTCACTTGGGATATCTTTGCGTTAGGTGGGAATAAATTAAAAGGAGAACACTATGTTAATGGTGATGATTTTGGCAGTCCTGATGGCTTACGCTTTGATAACCATGGCATACTTTGGGTGCAAACAGATGTATCTTCCGGTACATTAAATAAAAAGGCTTATGAAGGGATGGGAAATAATCAAATGCTTGCGGTTATCCCAGAACAAGGTGAATTCAAACGTTTCTTAACTGCCCCCAATGGTAGTGAAGTCACCGGTATCGCGTTTACACCAGACAATAAGACAATGTTTATTAACATACAGCACCCCGGTGAGCCTGATAGTGGGGTGACTGAACCAGACCAAGTGACCGCCATTTCTACTTGGCCAGACAGTCAAGGAAAAACGCGACCACGTTCCGCAACCATAGTGATTCAAAAAGAAGACGGTGGGGTTATTGGCTCATAAGAGAGTGGATAGAACCGTAAAAGTGCGGTGAATTTTGCGAAAATTTCCCTATCAGTACAATCTATATAGAGAAAAAGGCAGAGAAGATAATATCTCTGCCTTTGGCATTTCTATAAAGACGTCTTTTATTCTACGGTAACCGCTTTCGCCAGATTTCTTGGTTGATCCACATCCGTGCCCTTAATCAACGCCACATGATAAGCCAACAGTTGCATTGGTATGGTATAGAAGATTGGGGCTATCACCTCATTGACTTTCGGCATCGTCATAATTTTCATTCCTTCCGTTTCAGTAAAGCCAGCTTCTTTATCCGCAAAAACGTAAAGCTGCCCACCACGCGAACGCACCTCTTCAATATTGGATTTCACTTTTTCTAAAAGATCATTGGTTGGCGCAACCACAATCACAGGCATATCCGCATCAATTAACGCCAGTGGACCATGTTTTAGTTCGCCTGCAGCATAGGCTTCCGCATGAATATAAGAGATTTCTTTTAACTTTAATGCTCCTTCCATCGCTATCGGATAATACTCTCCTCGCCCTAAAAATAAGGCATGATGTTTATCCGCAAAGTCTTGCGCGAGGGTTTCAATTTGTTGATTAAATGCTAATGCTTTCTCTACGTCGGCAGGTAAGGATTGCAGGGCTTTAACCAGTTCTTCTTCCTGCTGCCGCGAAATATGCCCAGTGACTTTACCAATTGCAATCACTAGCATTAATAAAGTTGCCAACTGTGTCGTAAAGGCCTTGGTTGATGCCACACCAATTTCTACTCCCGCACGGGTCATAAAGGCAAGATCAGACTCTCGTACCAGTGAAGAACCCGCCACATTACAAATGGTCATTGCGCCCATATAGCCTTTTTCTTTGGCTAAACGTAATGCCGCTAAGGTATCCGCAGTTTCACCTGATTGGGAAAGCGTAATTAACAAACTCTTAGGACGTGTCACAAATCGACGATAACGAAACTCTGAAGCAATTTCCACATCACAGCTTATGCCCGCCAAATCTTCAAACCAATAACGCGCTACCATACCCGCATTATAAGAGGTGCCACAAGCAACAATCTGAATATGCTCAACTTGTTCCAATAAACGCTCTGCACCATTACCAATGCTTTCTACCAATACATTATACTGGTGTAATCGACCTTCAAGGGTATTCAAGATGGCGCGAGGTTGTTCAAAAATCTCTTTTTGCATGAAATGACGGAAGGTGCCTTTTTCTGTCGCATCACTTGTCAGATGAGAGTCTTGGCTGTCACGTTGAACAGGCTGTCCATTAACATCATAAATATCTACGCTACGTCGCGTAATTTCTGCCACATCACCTTCTTCTAAAAAAATAAAACGACGTGTCACATTTAATAGCGCTAATTGATCAGATGCGAGAAAGTTCTCACCGATCCCTAAACCAATCACTAATGGGCTACCTGAACGTGCTGCCACAAGATGATCTGGCTGCTCACAGTCCATCACGACCATTCCATAAGCGCCTCTTAGCTGTTTTACGACTTGCTGTACTGCACGTAACAAAGAGGTTTCATGACGCATTACCCAATGTACTAAATGGGCAATCACTTCGGTATCGGTTTGGGAGAGAAATTGATAACCTTTTTGTTGTAAATCAATACGCAACTGTTCATAGTTTTCAATGATTCCGTTGTGTACCACTGCAAACTGGCCTGATACATGGGGATGAGCATTGTCTTCTGAAGGTGCACCGTGGGTTGCCCAACGGGTATGGGCGATCCCTGTCCCACCGGTTATTTTTTCCGCCGCAACGGCTTCAGCCAATACCTGTACTTTTCCTAAGCATCGAACACGTTGCAATCTCTTTTCGTGATCAACAATAGCTATCCCCGCAGAATCATAGCCTCGATACTCCAAACGATGTAAACCATTCACTAAAATCTCTGCTACATCACGTTGTGCAATCGCACCAACAATACCACACATAGTGTTCTCCTTTTTATAAAAAGTGTAATGTGTTAAGTTTACGCTAAAGTAAAAGTTATAAACATGTGGGTCATTATAGTTAGCGGCTCATTTTATGCAAATATTAAATACAAAAAAATGAAATCATTTGGAGTAGTTATGTGCATAATATAAAAAAAGCTCTGTGATAGGCACAGAGCTTTTTAGCAATATGAAAAAGTATGACTTAATTATTTGACCGCATCTTTTAGGGCTTTACCTGCAACAAAAGCAGGCACTTTAGAAGCAGCAATTTTGATTTCTGCACCTGTTTGTGGGTTACGACCTGTACGGGCTTTGCGTGAATTTACTTTGAATGTACCAAAGCCGATTAATTGCACTGGTTCACCCGCTTTTAAACTACCAGAAATGGCTTCTAGAGTTGCTTCTAATGCTGCTTTTGCTTGCTTCTTATTTAAATCCGCCGCACTTGCAATCGCATCAATTAAATCCGTTTTGTTCATAAATAAATACCTTCTACTTTTTATTTAAATCGTGAGGAAAGACATGATGTGTTTCCGATAAAATGATTACTGTAGATACAGCAATGCCAAGCTTAATCTAAGTTTGCTATAAAACAAAGCAAGATTTTCAAAATTTGTTATAAACATCACATTATTGCTCATTTTCTATACCGATATTGGAGATTCCGGTACTACGTAGCTCATTTTTCAAGTCCAAAATCAATGCAATATTACGAGTCTCACACTCTTTCAAAGTACGGTAAATAAGCCATTGGAGGTCCAATTCTTGTTGTATTTCTTCGCTTTCTTTTAAGGCTTTTTCGGATAATTCCTGCTCAGCCTGTTGTTCTAAAAAAGTCGCCACGGTTTGTAAGGATAATTGGCTTATTTTAATCGCTTGTTCTAAACTTGAACCCGCAACCAGCGTATGTAAAAGTTCAGCCAGTGCTTCACACGCATCCACTGCAGGCAGTGCACCATAAAATTGATGCTCATTTAAATCAGGAATGATGTTTTCTAATTTTTCTAACTGGCTTTCAAAATTGATTTTTGCCCCTTTGACGGTCAACTGCTCCCAAACCAGATTCAAAATATTCTGATAGATTTTCGCTTGTTCTTCTTGTTCAATCACCTGACAAAATAGTTGATAATTCGGTAACATGCGCTCACAAAGGCATGCCATAAAGGTAACATGTTGCCAAGTGTCAAGGTTTTCTAGGCGCTTATGAATAGGGTTTCGCATAATTCTCCTGCGTATTATTGATGATAGGGTTTAGAAAAGTGATGAATAGCCTCAACCAACACATGGGGGCTTTGTGCTGGCACATCTTGGTGGATACCATGTCCTAAATTGAACACATGCCCCGATCCCTCGCCAAAATCCGCCAAAATAGACCGCACTTCTTGCTCAATACGATCAGGTGAGGCATAGAGCACCGATGGATCCATATTACCCTGTAATGCCACTTTATGCCCAACGCGTGCTTTTGCCTCCGCCAGGTTGACCGTCCAGTCCAATCCAAGTGCATCACAGCCAGTTTCTGCCATCGCGTCTAGCCACATTCCTCCACCTTTCGTAAATAAGGTGACGGGGACTTTTCGACCTTCATGGTGTCGAATTAATCCCTCGACAATTTTGTGCATATAGTACAAGGAAAAAGCCAGATACTCACGATGCCCTAACACCCCACCCCATGTATCAAAGATCATCACTGACTGTGCCCCCGCTTTGATTTGAGCATTGAGATATAGTATGACGCTATCCGCCAGTTTATCTAATAATTGATGCAATAATTGGGGATCAGCATACAGCATTTTTTTTATTTTAGTGAAGGCTTTACTGCTTCCCCCTTCGACCATGTAAGTCGCTAATGTCCAAGGGCTGCCTGAAAAACCAATTAACGGTACCTCCCCCTTTAATTCACGGCGAATGGTACGCACGGCATTCATCACATATTGCAATTCCCCTTCGGGATCGGGAATCGGTAAGTTTTGCACCGCACTTTTGCTTTCAATGGGATGAGCAAATTTCGGCCCTTCGCCCACACCAAAGCTTAAACCTAACCCCATTGCATCAGGAATCGTTAAAATATCGGAAAACAAAATTGCCGCATCTAATGCATAACGCCGTAATGGTTGCAAGGTGACTTCGCAAGCCAGCTCCGCATTGCAACATAACGACATAAAATCGCCAGCAATCGCTCTGGTTGCCCGATATTCAGGTAAATAACGCCCGGCTTGACGCATCATCCAAACGGGCGTCATGTCCACCGGTTCCCGTAATAACGCTTTTAAATAACGATCATTTTTTAATGTTGTCATGTTGCTTTCCTTTCGTCCTCTGCACACAACTGTAATGTATGCTTGATGAGTTTCAGTGCAATCGTCCCTTTGGGCGGCAGCTCAGGTAATACGGCATCATAATAAAACCATTTCGCATCACAGATTTCCTCTTCTTGTAAACAGATTTCACCACTTTCGTAATCCGCTAAAAATCCCACCATGGCTGAATTTGGAAACGCCCAAGGTTGGCTACCAAAATAACGCAAGTTTCGCACTCTAATCCCTGTTTCCTCAAACACTTCTCGATAAACCGCTTGTTCGAAGGTCTCGCCCACTTCAACAAATCCCGCTAAGGTGGTATAAATCCCACCTTTATGGCGTTGATGATTGGCGAGTAAAATTTGCTGACCACGGCGTACCGCCACAATAATACAAGGACAAATAACAGGATAAGAGCGGTGTAAACAGGATGGATTTTGACATTGGATTGCCCATTCATTATGGGCAATGTGAGTAGGATGACCACATTTGCCACAAAAACGGTGGGTTTTAAAAAAGTGATTCAGCTCAACACCACGGTTAAGCAAATTAAACTGAGTTTCTGGCAAGGATAATAAGCTACGTAAAGAGAAATATTCTCGCTGATCTTGTACAATCTCTTCGACTAACCACAAAGGCTGCTGATTGATTTCACCAATAATCATGCCATTTAACCCTTGCAGTTGGAAATCTGATGCTTTACCTTGAGGTAATTCGCCATGAATTAAATGCAAGGCTGAATCTTGCGTTAATAACCAATAGCCTACATCGTTAGGTTGAATCGCATTCATATAAGCTCACAAAATATTGCAAAAAATGACCGCACTTTTTGCCGTCAGGACTGAAATAAGTGCGGTCATTATAAAGGGAATTTAACAATTTAGCGAATAAAAAACCCGAACCTAAGGCTCGGGTCTTTGGACTTAATCCGGTTTATTCTGCCTCGTCTGCCATATTTAACATTTCTGCTAAACTTGCTGTGGCATCTTCCGCAGTTACTGTGAATTCTGCTGCAATCTCTTCTTCATCTGCGGCAGATAATTTCACTGGCATCTCATCACTCATCACCACTTTTTTCTGGCGATTTTGGTGATACGCAAAACCCGTACCCGCAGGGATTAAACGACCCACAATTACGTTTTCTTTCAGACCACGTAATTCATCGCGTTTACCTGCTACGGCGGCTTCCGTTAACACACGTGTGGTTTCTTGGAACGATGCGGCGGAGATAAAGGACTCAGTCGCCAGTGAGGCTTTGGTAATACCAAGTAATTCACGTTCAAACTCAACTAATGGTTTACCTTCCGCTTCACGCTTACGGTTCACAATTTTCACACGGGCCACTTCCACTTGCTCACCCTCTAAGAATTCAGAGTCATAAGCTTTGGTCACAATCCCTTTACGTAACATTTGGCGTACGATCACTTCGATGTGTTTATCGTTAATTTTTACCCCTTGTAAGCGGTAAACTTCTTGTACTTCGTTAACGATATATTCCGTTACAGCATGAACACCACGTAAACGTAAGATATCATGTGGGGTTTCTGCACCATCAGAAATCAGGTCACCACGTTCTACCATCTCACCTTCAAATACGTTGAGTTGACGCCATTTTGGAATCATTTCTTCGTAAGTTTCACCTTCAGCAGGCGTGATTAATAAACGACGTTTACCTTTGGTTTCTTTACCGAATGACACGATACCTGAAATTTCCGCCAAGATGGCTGGCTCTTTCGGTTTACGTGCTTCAAATAAGTCTGCCACGCGTGGAAGACCACCGGTAATATCTTTGGTTCCTACCGACTCTTGTGGAATACGCGCTAATGGTTCACCAATATGGACTTCAGCATTGTCATCTAAAGTGACGATAGCTTTACCTGGTAAGAAATACTGTGCAACCACATCGGTACCTGGAATTAAGATATCGTTACCTTTCGCATCCACTAATTTAATCGCTGGACGTAAGTCTTTACCTGCGGTTGCACGTTCACCGACATCTTGTACCACGATAGAGGATAAACCAGTGAGCTCATCAGTTTGACGTGTTACGGTTAAGCCATCAATGAGGTCAATGAATTTCACGAAACCACTTACCTCAGACACCACTGGCATAGTATGTGGATCCCAGTTAGCAACGGTCTCACCCGCCGTCACCTCTTGACCATCCCCTTTGCTTAAGATCGCACCATAAGGTACTTTATAGTGTTCTTTTGTACGACCAAAAGCATCAATAATGGTTAATTCGGTGTTACGTGACGTTAACACTAATTTACCTTCGTTGTTGGTGACAAATTTCACGTTGGCTAAACGTAATGTCCCCGTGTTTTTCACTTGGATACTGGATTCTTTTGCTGCCGCAGATGCCGCACCCCCGATATGGAACGTACGCATCGTTAACTGTGTACCCGGCTCACCGATGGATTGTGCCGCAATAACACCGACCGCTTCACCTTGGTTAATCAAGTGACCACGCGCTAAATCACGTCCGTAACATTTCGCACACACACCGAAATCTGTGTTACAAGTTACGACTGAACGCACTTTGATACTATCGACAGAGTTGATATCAATCACATCACACAATTTTTCATCTAATAAGGTATTGCGTGGGATTAAGACTTCGTCTGTACCTGGTTTTAACACATCTTCCGCCACCACACGACCTAATACACGATCACGTAAGGCTTCTTTCACGTCACCACCTTCGATTAACGGCGTCATCACGATACCTTCGTGTGTACCACAGTCATCTTCGATGATCACTAAATCTTGTGCCACGTCAACTAAACGACGGGTTAAGTAACCTGAGTTTGCTGTTTTTAATGCCGTATCCGCAAGACCTTTACGTGCACCGTGGGTAGAAATAAAGTACTGTAATACGTTTAGACCTTCACGGAAGTTTGCCGTAATTGGGGTTTCGATGATCGAACCGTCTGGACGAGCCATCAAACCACGCATCCCCGCTAACTGACGAATCTGTGCCGCAGAACCACGCGCCCCAGAGTCCGCCATCATAAAGATACTGTTGAAGGAGGCTTGTTTCTCTGGGTTCCCTTCACGGTTAATCACTTCTTCGGTCGAGAGGTTTTCCATCATTGCTTTAGCAACACGTTCGTTTGCTGCCGCCCAAATATCGATCACTTTGTTATAACGTTCACCCGCTGTCACTAAACCTGATTGGAACTGTTCTTGGATTTCCGCCACTTCGTCTTCTGCTGCAGAAATAATTTCATATTTCTTCGCTGGAATCACCATGTCATCAATACCAACGGATGAACCAGAACGTGCCGCATAGGCAAAACCGGTATACATAATTTGGTCCGCAAACAGTACGCTTGGTTTCATCCCTAAACGACGATAGCTCTCGTTGATTAACTTAGAAATCGCTTTTTTACCTAGGGTTTGATTGAATAAGCTAAATGGCATCCCTTTTGGTGCGATCATCCAAAGAATCGCACGACCAATCGTGGTATCCACTAAGTTAGTTTGTGGTTCAAACTCGCCAAGGTCATTTTTCACATATTCTGTGATACGCACTTTCACACGAGCATGTAATTCGGCTTGACCAGTACGATACGCTTTTTCTGCTTCGCGTGGGTCTTGCAACAACATGCCTTCGCCTTTACCGTTCACTTTGTCACGGGTCATATAGTAAAGACCCAATACCACGTCTTGTGAAGGCACGATAATTGGCTCACCATTTGCCGGTGATAAAATGTTGTTAGTTGACATCATTAAGGCACGTGCTTCTAACTGTGCTTCTAAAGTCAATGGTACGTGAACCGCCATTTGGTCACCGTCGAAGTCCGCGTTGAACGCCGCACAAACAAGTGGGTGTAACTGGATCGCTTTACCTTCGATCAATAATGGTTCAAATGCTTGGATACCTAAACGGTGCAAGGTTGGTGCACGGTTTAATAAAATTGGGTGTTCACGAATCACATCCGCTAAGATATCCCATACGATGGCATCTTCACGCTCAACCATTTTCTTCGCAGCTTTAATTGTTGAAGCGAAGCCACGGCTTTCTAATTTTGCATAGATAAACGGACGGAATAATTCCAATGCCATTTTCTTCGGTAAACCACATTGGTGTAGGTGTAAGTATGGACCGACAGTGATTACAGAACGACCTGAATAGTCAACACGTTTACCTAATAGGTTTTGACGGAAACGACCTTGTTTACCTTTGATCATATCCGCAAGGGATTTTAATGGACGACGGTTAGACCCCGTAATCGCACGACCACGACGACCATTATCTAATAACGCATCCACCGATTCTTGTAACATCCGTTTTTCGTTACGCACGATGATATCCGGTGCGATTAAGTCTAAAAGACGTTTTAAACGGTTGTTACGGTTGATCACACGACGGTATAAATCGTTCAAATCAGACGTCGCAAAACGACCACCATCAAGTGGCACTAACGGACGTAAATCTGGTGGTAATACGGGTAATACAGTCATCACCATCCATTCTGGTTTATTACCAGATTGAATAAAGGCTTCTAACAGTTTTAAACGTTTAGTGATTTTCTTACGTTTGGTTTCTGAGTTTGTTTCTTGTAATTCTTCACGTAAGTTTTCACATTCTTGCGGTAAATCCATATCGCGCAATAAGGCTTGGATTGCTTCCGCCCCCATTTTTGCGTCGAACTCATCACCCCAACGATCTTCTGCATCGAGATACTGTTCTTCGGTTAATAACTGACCTTTATCTAAGTCAGTCATGCCCGGCTCAATCACGATGTATGATTCAAAATATAACACACGCTCAATATCACGTAATGGCATATCAAGTAATAAACCGATACGGGACGGCAATGATTTTAAGAACCAAATGTGTGCCACGGGTGAAGCAAGTTCAATGTGACCCATACGCTCACGACGTACCTTGGTTTGTGTCACTTCTACGCCACATTTTTCACAGATCACACCACGGTGTTTTAAGCGTTTATATTTACCACATAAACATTCATAATCTTTGACTGGCCCGAAAATACGTGCACAGAAAAGACCATCACGTTCTGGTTTAAAGGTGCGGTAGTTAATGGTTTCAGGTTTTTTAACTTCACCAAATGACCAAGAACGGATCATATCCGGTGAGGCTAAACCAATTTTGATCACATCAAAATCTTCACTTGTTTTTGATTGTGCTTTTAAAAACTTAACTAAGTCTTTCACAGATTTGCTCCTGTCGGAGTTAAACTTATTCAAGTGCGGTCAAAACGTTTTTATTTTACACCGCACTTGCGCGTACTTTGCTTTACACCAAGCTTGGTTATGATGTCAGATTAATCTTCATCTAAATCAATGTTGATACCAAGCGAGCGGATTTCTTTCATAATTACATTGAAAGATTCTGGTGTGCCTGGATCCATTTGATGTGTGCCACCGACGATGTTTTTATACATCTTCGTACGGCCGTTCACGTCATCGGATTTCACCGTTAACATTTCTTGTAAGGTATAAGCTGCACCGTATGCTTCAAGTGCCCACACCTCCATCTCACCGAAACGTTGACCACCGAATTGGGCTTTACCACCCAATGGTTGTTGTGTTACCAAGCTATAAGAACCCGTTGAACGTGCATGCATTTTGTCATCAACTAAGTGGTTCAATTTGAGCATATACATGTAACCCACGGTAACTGGACGCTCAAATTTCTCACCCGTACGGCCGTCGAATAAGGTAATTTGACCTGAAGTTGGTAAGCCGCCTAATTCTAATAAGCCTTTGATTTCGCTTTCATGAGCACCATCGAATACTGGGGTGGCAAGCGGTAAACCTTTACGTAAGTTTTGCGCTAAACGCATCACTTCTTCATCAGAGAAGGTGCTTAAATCCACTTTTTGTGAGCCGTGACCCAAGTCGTAGGCTTTTTGCATGTATTCACGCAATTTCGCCACGTCTTGCTGTTGTTTGATCATCGCATTGATCTTGTCACCAATCCCTTTCGCTGCTAAACCTAAGTGAGTTTCTAAGATCTGACCGATGTTCATACGTGATGGAACGCCCAGTGGGTTCAACACGATATCAACTGGTTGGCCGTTTTCATCGTATGGCATATCTTCAACAGGGTTGATTTTTGAGATAACCCCTTTGTTACCGTGACGACCCGCCATTTTATCACCAGGTTGGATCTGACGTTTCACCGCAAGGTACACTTTCACCACTTTCAACACGCCCGGTGCTAAATCATCACCTTGGATGATCTTGCCACGTTGCACTTCTAACTTACGTTCGAATTCTTTACGTAATTCTTCGTATTGTTCCGCAAGTTGCTCTAATTGGTTTTGTTGTGCTTCATCACTTAATGATTGCTCTAACCATTTAGTGCGGTCTAATTTATCTAAGTTTTTCGCCTCGAAACCACCTGCGATAAGCAAGTTACGCACACGAGTAAACAAGCCAGCCTCAAGGATTTCTAATTCTTCCACAAGGTCTTTTTTCGCTTGTTTTAATTGCATTTCTTCAATTTCAAGTGCACGTTTGTCTTTTTCAACACCATCGCGAGTGAAGACCTGTACGTCGATAACCGTACCCGATACGCTGTTTGGTACACGCAATGAAGAATCTTTCACATCAGAAGCTTTTTCACCGAAGATCGCACGTAATAATTTTTCTTCTGGGGTTAATTGTGTTTCACCTTTTGGTGTCACTTTACCCACAAGAATATCGCCGCCTTTTACTTCAGCGCCGATGTAAACAATACCTGATTCATCTAATTTGCTTAATGCCGCTTCACCTACGTTTGGAATATCGGCGGTGATTTCTTCTGAACCTAATTTGGTATCACGTGCGACACAAGAAAGTTCTTGAATGTGAATAGTCGTGAAACGATCTTCTTGTACTACACGCTCAGACACTAACATGGAGTCTTCGAAGTTATAACCATTCCAAGGCATGAACGCTACACGCATATTTTGACCAAGGGCTAATTCACCTAAGTCTGTTGAAGGACCATCGGCTAACACTTCGCCACGACCAATAGGCTCACCTAATGACACACAAGGAATTTGGTTAATACAAGTATTTTGGTTTGAACGGGTGTATTTCACAAGATTATAAATGTCAATACCCGCTTCACCTGGGATAGTTTCATCTTCGTTGACTTTCACCACGATACGTGATGCATCAACATATTGCACCGTACCACCACGTTTTGCGATCACGGTCACACCAGAGTCAACCGCTACAGCTTTCTCAATACCGGTACCGACTAATGGTTTGTCCGCACGTAATGTTGGCACCGCTTGACGTTGCATGTTCGCACCCATCAACGCACGGTTCGCATCGTCGTGTTCAAGGAATGGAATTAACGCAGCCGCAACAGATACCACTTGTTGAGTGGAAACGTCCATATAGTGGATTTCATCTGGACGATATAACCCCGATTCACCGTGTTCACCACGACAAGTGACGAACGCATCAGTAAAGCGTAACTCTTCATCAAGATTGGAGTTCGCCTGTGCGATCACATATTTACCTTCTTCAATCGCCGATAAATATTCAATTTCTTCCGTCACTTGACCATTGACGACTTTACGGTATGGGGTTTCTAAGAAACCATAGTCATTCGTACGCGCATAAACAGAAAGTGAGTTGATCAAACCGATGTTTGGACCCTCTGGGGTTTCGATTGGACACACACGACCATAGTGCGTTGCGTGAACGTCTCGCACCTCGAAGCCTGCTCGTTCACGAGTCAAACCACCCGGACCTAATGCAGAAATACGACGTTTATGCGTGACTTCTGATAACGGGTTGTTTTGATCCATGAATTGGGAAAGTTGTGACGAACCAAAGAATTCTTTGACTGCTGCTGAAATTGGTTTCGCGTTGATTAAATCTTGTGGTGTCACCGCATCTAAATCACCTAAAGATAAACGCTCTTTCACCGCTCTTTCTACACGCACTAAACCAATACGGAATTGGTTCTCTGCCATTTCACCGACTGAACGAATACGACGGTTACCTAAGTGGTCAATATCATCCACTTCGCCACGACCGTTACGGATCTCGATCAGTTTTTTCATGACACCGATGATGTCATCGTTACTTAAAATACCACTACCTGTCTCTTCATCAATGCCTAAAGAGCGGTTGAATTTCATACGACCTACCGCAGATAGATCATAACGGTCTGATGAGAAGAACAAATTATCGAATAAGCCTTCTGCCGCTTCTTTTGTTGGTGGTTCACCTGGACGCATCATACGGTAAATTTCAACTAACGCACTTAAACGATCGCTTGACGGATCGACACGTAACGTTTCTGAAATATAAGGACCGTAATCTAAGTCGTTAGTGAAAAGGGTCTCAATCGTTTTATAACCTGCTTGAGCAAGTTTAGCTAACATCTCTAATGAGATTTCCATATTCGCTGGACAAACAATTTCACCCGACTCTAAATCCACATAATCTTTTGCCGCTACTTTGCCCACAATATATTCAGTTGGCACTTCCACTTGGGTCACTTGATCTTTCTCAAGCGCACGGATATGACGGGCAGTAATACGACGACCACGTTCAACATACACTTTGCCGTTTGCTTCAATATCAAAAGTCGCAGTTTCACCACGTAATCTTTCTGGCACTAAGGTCATCAATAATTTGTTATTGCTGATTTCAAAAACAACCTTATCAAAGAAAAGATCTAAAATTTGCTCGGTGGTGTAATTTAACGCGCGTAGAATGATGGTTGCAGGCAATTTACGACGACGGTCGATACGTGCATATAAGTTATCTTTTGGATCGAATTCAAAGTCTAACCATGAACCACGGTAAGGGATAATTCTTGCGTTATATAATACTTTACCTGAAGAATGTGTTTTACCTTTGTCAGAATCAAAGAATACGCCCGGGCTACGGTGTAATTGCGACACGATAACACGCTCAGTACCGTTAATCACAAAGGTACCGTTATCGGTCATTAATGGGATTTCACCCATGTAAACTTCTTGTTCTTTAATATCTTTGATCGTGCCTGGTGCTGCGTCTTTGTCGTAGCTGACTAAGCGTAATTTTACACGTAATGGGGCAGCATAAGTGGTGCCACGGATTTGGCATTCTCTGACATCAAATACGGGCTCACCTAATTGATAGCTTACATATTGTAATTCTGTGTTGCCGTTATTGCTAACAATTGGAAATACGGAGCGAAATGCTGCTTCTAAACCTTGTTGACCTTCAGGATCTCTTTGAATAAATTTATCGAAAGAATCAAGTTGGATAGTTAATAAATAAGGTACATTTAAAACTTGCGGACGTTTGCCGAAGTCTTTACGAATACGTTTTTTCTCTGTGTAGGAGTAAACCATAGGGTTCCTCTGCTTGTGTTTCAGTGAACCAAATACACAATGCTGATGTTGTTGCGCGAGCATTATGTATGCGTGTAAAGATACCGTTTCCAGATGCCGCACTCTGAACCTTACTTCTGATGAGCGGAATTCCCAAATTATGTGAACGTAATTAACTTGAGAAGAAAAACAGAAAAATTAAACGGAAAAATTTGTTCTGTTTTGATAGCACAAAATGGCTGATGGAAAAACCACCAGCCATCGAGCCTTAGAAGGGCTTACAAGTCAGTCAAAATTATTTAACTTCTACTTGTGCACCAGCTTCTTCTAATTCTTTCTTAAGTGCTTCAGCTTCAGCTTTAGAGATACCTTCTTTCAATACTGCTGGAGCAGATTCAACTAAGTCTTTCGCTTCTTTTAAGCCTAAACCAGTTGCACCACGTACTGCTTTGATTACTGCAACTTTGTTCGCACCAGCACCTGCAAGTACTACGTCGAATTCAGTTTTCTCTTCAGCTGCTTCAGCTGGACCTGCTGCTACTGCTACTGCTGCTGCCGCTGCAGATACACCAAATTTTTCTTCCATCGCAGCGATTAATTCTACGATTTCAGTGACAGATTTAGAAGCGATCGCTTCAATGATTTGTTCGTTAGTTAATGACATAACAATCAATTCCTAAAGTAAAAAAGTTAAACGAGTTAAGAAACCGCTGGATTAAGCTGCTTCTTGTAATTTGTCGCGTAATGCCGCAAGAGTGCGAACAAGTTTGCCTGCCGCAGCTTCTTTCATTGTGCCCATTAAACGTGCAATTGCTTCGTCGTAAGTTGGTAATGTTGCTAAGAATTCAACATCTTGAATCTTACCTTCAAAGGCTGCACCTTTAATTTCAAACTTATCGTTTGCTTTAGCAAAGTCTTTGAACAAACGGGCTGCTGCACCTGGGTGTTCAGTCGAGAATGCGATAAGTGTTGGACCGACAAACGTATCTTTTAAGCACTCAAATTCAGTACCTTCAACCGCACGACGTAATAAAGTATTACGTACAACACGCATTGAAACACCGTTTTCACGAGCTACTTTACGTAATTCAGTCATTTTATCTACTGTTACACCACGAGAATCCGCGATCACAGCTGATAGGGCACCTTTGGCTGCTTCGTTTACTTCAGCAACAATTGCTTGTTTGTCTTGAAGATTTAATGCCATTGGCTTTTAGCTCCTGAATACACTCCGCCTAAGCGGAATTTACAAAAAATCTCAAAAAATGACCGCACTTTGGTACGACTATTTTGTGAGGCTAAGGTGTCCAGAAGCAGAAAATTCTGTCTGTTCACCATCTACGTAGGGCAAATTAAGAGATGATATCCATCATTTCACCTACGGTCTCGGACGGGGCTTGAATGTGGTCAAGCACCATCAACAATTTTGCCACCTAAAATGACAAAATTCAGGAGCGGAATTGTAATAGAAATCCCCTGTCTTGTAAAGTCATTTATATAAATAATCTGTCATAGTCTGTTTTTTCTCACCAGAAAGAGATTAAGGGCAAAACAAACTGGTTTTTAGTGAAATATTTACTTACCTACAGGGATAAATATGATATATAAGAGATGACTTGAACCGTATTTGTGTTTTCAGGAATACACCTATTTCATTAACCCTCGGACGAGTATTCTTGTATTGATGGGTCGATATAAAATAAGTGACTCATCTAGAATCAATCCGCTTTGTTCTTCTACAACATTAGGAGGTCACTATGAGTGGTATTGCATTAATCTGTGTTTTTGTCATTGCCATCATTATCATGATCTGGCTTATTGCAAAAGTCAAAGTCCATCCTTTCCTCGCGTTGATGTCTATTTCCCTTGCACTCGCTTTTATTGCGGGTATTCCGCTTGCCAAAATCCCCGCCATGATTGGTGATGGGTTCAGTGGCACCTTCAAAAGCATTGGGATTGTGATTATTTTCGGTGCCATTATTGGTATGGTACTGGAAAAAACGGGTGCAGCGCTCAAATTAGCTGACATGGTGGTCAAGTATGTTGGGCAGAAAAGACCTGAGCTTGCCATGTTAATGATGGGTTGGGTGGTGGGTATCCCCGTTTTCTGCGACAGTGGTTTTGTGGTACTCAATCCGATCAGAGAAGCGTTAGGTAAAAAAATTGCGGCGAATCCTGTTAGTATGGCGGTGGCGCTCAGTGCTGGTCTTTATGCCTCCCATGTATTTATTCCCCCTACACCGGGTCCGATCGCAGCAGCTGGGGCTATCGGGTTAAGCCATAACTTATTATTAGTGATCGGCATGGGGGTAGTCGTGTCTATTCCAGTTCTTCTCGCCAGTTATCTGTTTGCTAAATGGGTCAGTCGTCATATAACCCTGAACGCAGATGAGAGTGATCCACTAATTGAAAAAAGCTATGAGGCTTTATTAAAACAATACGGAACATTACCAAGTGGTCGTTTAAGTCTAGCACCAATTTGTGTACCGATCTTACTTATGGCATTAGGCTCAATGAGTAAAATTCTTGGGTTAGAAGGAAATATTGGTATTTTGTTACAATTTTTAGGTCACCCAATTATTGCCTTGGCTATTGGGGTCATTTGTGCAGTCATATTATTAATCAAAACGGGAAAAATCAGCGGCTTTGATCAACTCACTAATGACACCTTAAAAATTGTTGGTCCGATCTTATTTATTACGGCAGCGGGTGGCGTGCTCGGTAAGGTCATCACCCAAGCAGGTTTTGTGGAGTACATTAAACAAAACGCCCATATCATCAGCACCGCGGGAATTTTCTTCCCATTCTTAATTTCTGCTATTTTAAAAACAGCACAAGGCAGTTCAACGGTTGCCATTATCACCACGGCTTCCATTATGGGCATGTTTAGTGCGCAAGATTCTTTAATGAGCGCCTTAGGCTTAACCTCTGAAATAGCGGCAGCATTAACCGTCATGGCCATTGCGGCAGGGGCGATGTGTGTTTCTCATGCTAACGATAGCTATTATTGGGTGGTCACTAACTTTACTAAAATGACGCCACAACAAGGTTACCGTACTCAAACTGCATTGACGCTAATTATGGGGATAGTGGGAATTATCACGGTTTACCTACTTTCACTGATTTTATTGTAAAAGGATAAGCTTATGCGAATTGTGATTGCACCTGATTCTTTCAAAGAAAGTTTAACCGCGCTTGAAGTCGCAGAGGCAATTAAAATCGGGTTTCAAAAAATCTTACCTGATGCAGAGTATGTGCTTGTCCCCATGGCAGATGGTGGCGAAGGCACCGTGCAATCTTTAGTGGATGCCACACAAGGTGAGCTTATTTATACCGATGTAATCGCCCCATTAGGTAATCAAACCCAAGCATTTTTTGGGCTATCTGGAGATAAGCGTACGGCTATTATCGAAATGGCCTCTGCTTCTGGCTTGCATTTAGTGCCTCTCGCACAACGTAACCCTTTAAAAACAACCAGTTTTGGCACGGGGCAATTGATAAAAGCGGCCTTGGAACTTGGGGTAAAAAAAATCATACTTGGAATCGGTGGTAGCGCCACGAATGATGGTGGCGTCGGTATGTTGCAGGCTCTTGGAGCAAGGTTTCTAAATCAAGATAACCAACAAATTGGTTACGGTGGTGAACAACTACAAGATATTATACGTATCGATTTATCTCAATTAGATCCCCGTTTATCTTCCGTTGAGGTGGAAGTGGCATGCGATGTCAATAATCCATTGTGTGGACCGCGTGGTGCGGCTGCTATTTTTGGTCCTCAAAAAGGCGCCACAACTGAAATGGTCACACAGCTCGATCACGCCTTACTTCATTTCTCTCATATTGTAGAACAACAATATCAACGTAATATCCGTGATCATGCTGGCGCTGGTGCGGCAGGTGGAATGGGCGGAGGGTTATTATTACTTCCTCATGTTTCTTTGAGTGCGGGAGTCGATATTGTCATTAACGCAGTGAAATTAGATCAAATGATCGAAAATGCGGATTTGGTGATCACCGGTGAAGGTAGAATGGACAGTCAAACTGCACAAGGAAAAACCCCAAGTGGTGTAGCCAAAGTGGCGAAACAATTTCAGAAACCCGTGATTGCCATTGTGGGGAGTCTAAGAGAAGATTATGAAGTGGTTTATCCGGTTGGGATTGATGCTGTCTTCCCTATTATACGCCAAGTTAACAGCCTGGAAGCCACCTTAGCGTGCGGTCGAGAAAACTTAATTTCTGCAGCACAAAATATTGCCCGCTTGTATTTAATTGCCAAACATATACCAAGCTAAGCCAACAAAAAGAGATAAAAAAAGTGCAATATTTCATTGCACTTTTTCTTTTTAAATCAATCGATTAAAGTGAAGCTTGATCAACCGCTACACCCGCACCCATTGTGGTAGAAAGACTGACTTTCTTGATGAACACACCTTTAGACGTCGTTGGTTTTGCTTTCGCTAACGCTGCTAATAAGGCTTGTAAGTTTTCTTTTAATTGTTCTTCGCTAAAGTTAACTTTACCGATTGTAGTGTGGATGATACCGTTTTTATCATTACGGTAACGAACCTGACCAGATTTTGCATTTTTCACTGCATCAGCAACGTTTGGTGTAACAGTACCTACTTTAGGGTTTGGCATTAAACCACGTGGACCTAAAATTTGACCTAATTGACCTACAACACGCATCGCATCTGGAGAAGCGATCACAACGTCGAAGTTCATTTCACCTTTTTTCACTAATTCAGCTAAATCTTCCATACCGACTAAATCTGCACCTGCTTCTTTAGCTGCTTCTGCATTTGCACCTTGTGTAAACACAGCAACACGCACAGAACGACCTGTACCGTGTGGTAATACAGTTGCACCACGCACGTTTTGGTCAGATTTACGCGGATCGATACCTAAGTTAACCGCTACATCAACACTCTCAACGAATTTAGCTGTCGCAAATTCTTTTAATACTGCGATTGCTTCATTGATTTCATAGGCTTTTGTAGAGTCGACTGCCGCCTTGATTGCTTTCATTTTTTTTGTCAATTTAGCCATCGTCTTATTCCTCCACCACTAAGCCCATTGAGCGAGCTGTACCAGCGATTGATTTCATTTTCGTTTCGATAGATGCACCTGTCATATCCGCTGCTTTAGTTTCAGCGATTTGACGAACTTGTTCTAATGTCACTTTACCTACTTTATCTTTGTTTGGTTTACCTGAACCAGACTTGATACCTGCTGCTTTTTTCAATAATACAGCTGCAGGAGGGGTTTTAGTAATAAACGTGAATGAACGGTCTGCATACACCGTGATAACAACTGGAATTGGTAAACCTTTTTCTAAACTCTCAGTACGAGCATTGAATGCTTTACAGAATTCCATAATGTTCACACCTTGTTGACCTAATGCCGGACCAACTGGTGGTGAAGGGTTAGCCATACCAGCTGCAACTTGCAACTTAACATAGGCTTGTACTTTTTTTGCCATTTTTAGCTTCCTCTAGAATGGGTTATCGCGCTATTGCTAGCTCCCCTGTTTACGAAAAGGCTGTATTTTAATTAAACACAACCCAAACTTCAAGTAAAAATTACTCAAAAGCTCACCGCACCTATCTATCAGTATGAATGATAAGTGCGGTTAAAAATTAATTTGTTTTTTCAACTTGGCTGAATTCAAGTTCAACCGGTGTAGCACGACCAAAGATTGAAACAGACACTTTTAAGCGACCTTTTTCATAATCCACTTCTTCCACTGTACCATTAAAGTCAGCAAATGGTCCTTCCGTTACGCGCACTTCTTCACCAGGTTGGAACTCTTTTCTGTGACGTGGTTTTTCTGAACTTTCTTGTAAGCGGTTCAAAATACGATCTGCTTCACGTTGTGAAATTGGCGCGGGCTTATCAGCCGTACCACCAATGAATCCCATCACACGAGGCACACTGCGCACCAAATGCCAGGTTTCATCGTTCATTTCCATTTGGACCAACACATAACCTGGAAAAAACTTACGTTCACTTTTGCGTCTTTTTCCTGCTACGTTTTCTACGACTTCTTCCGTTGGGACAAGTACTTCACCAAATTGCTCTTCCATTTGGTGTAATTTAATATATTCACGCAAAGTTGCTGCAACACGACCTTCAAAACCAGAAAAAGCCTGTAACACATACCAACGTTTTTTGGTTGCTGTTTCTGTCATTTTAGAACCTCAAATCTGTTAAGAAAGTAATTAACGCCACAATCACTGAATCTAATCCCCACAGGATTAAAGACACAACAATCGTTACACCTGCCACAATTAATGTCGTTTGCATCGCTTCTGGACGCGTTGGCCAGACAATTTTTCTTAATTCAATTCTTGATTCACTAAAGAAATGACGTGCTTTCACACCTTGGTTTGTTAATGCAGCAAGACCTAACGCAATCAACAATAAAACCACGACTCCAACCACACGAATCGGAGTAGAAAATTGTTCTACAAAATAAATATTACCCAATGCTGCCGTTGCAATCACCACAATCACGAGCAACCATAAAAAGCGATTCAAGCCTTTTGACTTTTGGTTCTCGACTTCATGCGCATTTTTCTTTTTCTCAATTTCTAACGCCATAATTTAATCCATTACTTAACTTAAATAGGGGATTCGTTTCTGAACGCGTGATTGTAGCACTTTATTTAAAAAATGCATATTAAAATTACGACTGAACCCTAAATTTTTCACTGTTCTTAGCCCGCAATACTTGCTAACAACGCAGAAAAGTGCGGTCTATTTTATGCGTGTTTTTTTGTTCACTCAACAGTGACTTCAAAATCAGTAAAAAAACAAAAAGGCGCATCTTTCGATACGCCTTCTTAAGCAAGTGAAGCTCAATTATTTGATAATTTTCGCTACCACACCCGCACCAACTGTACGACCACCTTCACGAATCGCAAAGCGTAAACCTTGGTCCATCGCGATTGGGTGAATCAAGCTGACAGTCATCTTGATGTTATCACCAGGCATCACCATCTCTACGCCTTCTGGTAATTCGATTGTACCTGTTACGTCAGTTGTACGGAAGTAGAACTGTGGACGGTAACCTTTGAAGAATGGCGTATGACGACCACCTTCTTCTTTTGATAACACGTAAACTTCTGATTCAAAGTCTGTGTGTGGTGTGATTGAACCTGGTTTCGCTAATACTTGACCACGCTCGATTTCTTCACGTTTTGTACCACGTAATAACGCACCAACGTTTTCACCCGCACGACCTTCGTCTAATAATTTACGGAACATCTCAACACCTGTTACAGTGGTTTTCGTTGTCGGTTTGATACCCACGATTTCCACTTCTTCACCTGTACGGATGATACCACGCTCAACACGACCAGTTACTACAGTACCACGACCAGAAATTGAGAACACGTCTTCAATTGGAAGAAGGAACGGTTGGTCGATTGCACGTTGTGGCTCTGGAATGTAAGTATCTAAGTGGTTTGCTAACTCAAGAATTTTCTCTTCCCACTCTGCCACACCGTTTAACGCTTGTAACGCTGAACCACGTACGATTGGTGTGTCATCACCTGGGAAATCATATTGAGAAAGAAGTTCACGCACTTCCATTTCAACTAATTCTAATAATTCTTCATCATCCACCATGTCGCATTTGTTTAAGAATACGATGATGTATGGCACACCTACTTGACGACCTAAAAGAATGTGCTCACGAGTTTGTGGCATCGGACCGTCAGTTGCTGCTACTACTAAGATAGCGCCGTCCATTTGTGCCGCACCGGTAATCATGTTTTTCACATAGTCCGCGTGTCCTGGACAGTCAACGTGTGCGTAGTGACGAGTTGGTGTATCGTATTCTACGTGTGACGTGTTGATGGTGATACCACGCGCTTTTTCTTCTGGCGCGTTGTCAATTTGGTCGAATGCACGCGCTGCACCACCGTAGTGTTTTGCTAATACGGTTGTGATTGCTGCGGTTAAAGTTGTTTTACCATGGTCAACGTGGCCGATTGTACCCACGTTTACGTGCGGTTTTGTACGTTCAAATTTTTCTTTAGACACGATTAAGTTTCCTCAGTAGAGACCACAAGCCATAACAGCTTGTGGTTTGTTAAACAAAATTATTTTTTGCGAGCTTCAATGATTGCATCAGCAACGTTTTTCGGTGCTTCTGCGTACTTCAATGGTTCCATTGAGTATGAAGCACGACCTTGAGTTTGTGAACGAAGGTCAGTTGCATAACCAAACATCTCTGAAAGTGGTACTTCTGCATTGATCTTCACAACAAATTCATTTGCTTCTTGGCCGTTAACCATCGCACGACGACGGCTTAAGTCACCAATTACATCACCTACGTAGTCTGGTGGTGTTTCAACTTCTACTTTCATGATTGGCTCAAGAAGCACTGGGTTTGCTTTATTAAATGCAGCTTTAAATGCTAAAGATGCAGCTAATTTAAACGCAAGCTCAGATGAGTCAACATCATGGTATGAACCGAAGTGTAAACGTACACCTAAATCCACTACTGGATAACCCGCTAATGGACCAGATTTAAGTTGTTCTTGAATACCTTTATCTACTGCTGGGATGTATTCACCAGGGATTACACCACCTTTGATTTCGTTCACGAACTCATAACCCGGACCTTCTGGATCTAACGGATATAAGTCGATAACAACGTGACCATATTGACCGCGACCACCAGATTGTTTTGCGTGTTTACCTTCCACATCATTAACGCGAGTACGGATAGTTTCACGGTAAGATACTTGTGGTTTACCGATGTTCGCTTCAACTTTGAATTCACGACGCATACGGTCAACGATAATATCTAAGTGTAACTCACCCATACCAGAGATAATAGTTTCGCCAGACTCTTCATCAGTATGTACACGGAATGAAGGGTCTTCTTGTGCTAAACGACCTAATGCAAGACCCATTTTTTCTTGGTCTGCTTTCGTTTTTGGCTCCACAGCAACAGAAATTACTGGCTCTGGGAATTCCATACGCTCAAGGATGATTGGCGCATCCTGTGCACATAATGTATCACCAGTACCCACATCTTTCAAACCAATTGCTGCAGCGATATCGCCCGCACGGACTTCTTTAATTTCTTCACGTTTGTTTGCGTGCATCTGTACGATACGACCGAAACGTTCACGTTTATCTTTTACAGAGTTTAATACTGTATCACCTGAATTAATGACACCAGAATAAACACGGAAGAACGTTAAGTTACCTACAAATGGGTCAGTTGCGATTTTAAACGCAAGTGCAGAGAACGGCTCATCATCACTTGCATGACGCTCACCTTCAGTTTCATCTGGATTGATACCTTTAATTGCAGGGATATCCGTTGGTGCTGGTAAATAATCGATTACCGCATCAAGCATCGCTTGAACACCTTTATTTTTGAAGGCAGAACCACAGCATACCGGAATGATTTCACCCGCTAATACGCGTTGACGTAAACCAGTTTTGATTTCTTCTTCTGTTAATTCTTCACCGCCAAGGTATTTTTCCATTAATTCTTCTGATGCTTCTGCAGCAGATTCAACTAAATTTTGACGCCATTCTTCACAAGCATCTAACATTTCAGCTGGAATCTCTTCATAGGTAAAGGTCATACCTTGATCTGCTTCGTTCCAGTTGATCGCTTTCATTTTGATAAGATCAACAACACCTTTGAAATTATCTTCTGAACCGATTGGTAATTGTAAAGGAACAGAATTACCACCTAAGCGAGTTTTGATTTGTTCAACAACACGTAAGAAGTTAGCACCAGTACGGTCCATTTTGTTAACGAATGCGACACGAGGAACTTGGTATTTGTTCGCTTGACGCCATACGGTTTCTGATTGTGGTTGCACACCACCCACCGCACAGTAAACCATCACTGCACCGTCAAGAACACGCATTGAACGTTCTACTTCGATTGTGAAGTCCACGTGTCCTGGGGTATCAATCACGTTGATACGGTGTTGTGGATATTGTTTAGACATACCAGACCAGAATGCCGTTGTGGCTGCTGAGGTGATTGTGATACCACGCTCTTGCTCTTGTTCCATCCAGTCCATGGTAGCTGCACCATCGTGCACCTCACCAAGTTTGTGACTCACACCGGTATAGAACAGGATACGCTCAGAAGTGGTTGTTTTACCTGCGTCAATGTGAGCACTGATACCAATGTTACGGTATCTTTCAATAGGGGTTGTACGTGCCATTATTATTTCCTTGCTGGAATTAAATATGAAATTTTAAATATGTATAAGGCTTCACCACATAATTAAATGAGATGAAGCCTGAAAACGTAGTTGCTAAAAACTTACCAACGGTAATGTGCAAACGCTTTGTTAGCTTCAGCCATACGGTGAACATCTTCACGTTTTTTCACTGCTGCACCTTTGTTTTCTGATGCATCAGATAATTCGTTTGCTAAACGTAAAGCCATTGACTTATCACCACGTTTACGTGCTGCGTCAACAATCCAACGCATACCTAATGCGTTACGACGCACTGGACGAACTTCGACAGGAACTTGATAAGTAGAGCCACCCACACGACGAGATTTTACCTCAACGGTTGGACGAACATTATCAAGTGCAGCTTCGAAAGCTTCTAACGCTTCTTTACCAGTACGTTGTGCTAATGTGTCTAATGCACTATAAACGATTTTTTCTGCGATAGATTTTTTACCATCTACCATTAAAACATTAATAAATTTAGCAAGTAATTCTGATCCGAATTTTGGATCTGGAAGAATCTTGCGTGGTTCAATACTACGACGACGTGGCATTGCGAATTTCTCCGTAATTAATCTTCAGGATTTCCCAAAACTCTACATTTTGCGATAAATATCGCCTTTTGACTGGAGTTTATGGTTTAAATAGTTTTACTAATTTAGACGTTTGGCCTTACTCAACGGAGAACCATTAAGATTTAGGACGTTTAACGCCGTATTTAGAACGACCTTGTTTACGATCTTTCACGCCAGCACAGTCTAATGCACCGCGTACAGTGTGATAACGCACACCTGGTAAGTCTTTAACACGACCGCCACGGATAAGCACAACACTGTGCTCTTGAAGGTTATGACCTTCACCGCCGATGTAAGAGGTTACTTCGTAACCGTTAGTTAAACGAATACGGCATACTTTACGTAATGCTGAGTTCGGTTTTTTAGGTGTAGTTGTGTATACACGGGTGCACACACCACGTTTCTGCGGGCAAGCCTCTAATGCAGGAACGTTACTTTTTACAACCTTTTTCACACGCGGTTTGCGTACTAGCTGGTTGATAGTTGCCATTAAAAAAGCTCCAGTTTTAACAATTATTCATAAAAGAATGTTTTATACGAATTCTATTTCACACAGAAATAGACGCGCTATTATAATGAAGACAGCCAAATAATGTCAAGAATTAGACAAATCTAATTTCAGTCCAGCCATTGGGATAAATCGCTCAAGATGAGTACAACTGACGAACAGATTGTAGGCAAATCCCTTCCCCTCCATGCGATTAAAGGGCAAATTGGGGAAAATGTTTTTCACTCAGCTCAACCAATTGCGTGACAGAAATGGGCTTAATGATCTCATTCACGTTAATCAAAGACTGCATATTGCGTGCCATCATATCAATGTCTAACGCATAGCAAGGCGCTTCAAGTGATAGAAAAAGATCAGGATATTTTAGACAAAGATAGACCCCATCTTGCCACAACACAATCGCATCTTGTGGTGTAGCGCGTTGAAGATAGTCAACGAGCAACCGTTCAGGATAAGATGCTTCGGCAAACGTATATAACATAATCCCTTCCTAAAATGTGAGTACTCGTTCTGCTTTACCTAATAAGGTCAGTAAATCAGTACGTTGCATTTGTTGGCAAGTAATTATGCAGTCTGACTCGCTCATGTTGGATCTCGCTAGTGAGTCTGCACAAATATAGCGTTGATCGATCTCATATAAATCCAGTAGTTTGAACATACTGACCACGTCTTTTTGCAAAATTTGGGCGGAATGCTGCTGGGTGAGCAATGAAAAAACGCCATCATCAAGAAAAAAGACCGCAATGTCTTGTTCATCACAAAAAGCGGTTGCGGCCAATAAAGCATCGAGTCCTTCACGCGTACTCGCGCTAGCAAAAGGAGTTGAACGAAAAACAAAGGCTAATTTCATCAGAAGCACACCACCCTATCTGCCTCAAGACTGGCTTTAATGAATTCGCCTAATCCTGCCAATACGAAACAAGGGGCAAGATTATCTTGTTGCATGGTTGAGGAAGTCAACGGTGCCACCACACCACGACGCTGTGCGGCCGCCACGCATAAATGAAGAGGCACTTGTTCGTCTTGTGCCAATACTTGCCAAGCATGTTGTAAGTTAAACTCATCTGTCGCAGGATAAAGGAAGGCATTACCATGCGTGACACCATCTTGGAAAAAGAACACTTGTGTAATCTGGTGCCCTTTTGTCAACAGGGCTTTCGCAAACTGATAAGCTAAAAATGCCCCTTGTTTACCATAGGCAGGTTGTTTTACACACAGTACGTAACGCATTATTTTGTTTCGTCCGAATCTTGTTTTAACTGCCGAATGTATAAATACACCGTATGACGAGAAATATCTAACCGCTCTGCCACCAAATTGATCGCGTCTTTAATATCAAAAATCCCTTTTTCATACAATGAGATCACAATTTGCCGATTTTTATTATTATTTGCCACTAAACGATCGGCCGTCACTTCTTCAATCGTTTTTTCCACAGTTTGTGCTACTAACTCTTCGACAGAACTGGCGAAATTTACATGTGAGGCTTCTGATTGCGTGGGTGTCGGTAAAAAGGCTTGCATAAATTCAGCTACGGGGACATCCAAATTAATATTAATGCATAACAAACCAATAATGCGTTGGTGTTTATTTCGGATAGCAATCGTCACCGATTTCATTAATCCTTGATTTTTGGCGCGTGTAAAATAAGGTTTTGATACACTGTCCGTCTGCATATTATGTAGGGACTTCAGTGCAAGATCAGTGAGTGGCGAGCCAATTTTTCGATTGGTATTATGTCCATTTGCAATACAGATCGTGGAACGTTCTAAATCTTCTAAAGAGTGCAATACAATTTCACAATGACGTCCAATTAACGCGCTCACCCCATCTACCACTGCTTGATAAGAGTGTAAAATGGTGTGGTCTTCCTCTGTGAAAGGGTGTTTATCCGTTAACATTGCCTTATTCTCATTTCTTTAAAAAGCAATGACCGCACTTGATGATGACTGAAAAGTGCGGTCGATTTTGAATTATTTTTGTGTATCCGCTTTCACGTCAACGACCTCAACATTAAAATGTAATGTTGCATTTGGTGGAATGCGTCCAGCCCCCTGTTCCCCATAGGCTAATTCAGGTGGGATAACTAATTCAATTTTGCCCCCTTTTTTGACCAACTGTAAACCTTCAGTCCAGCCTGGCACGACTTGATTTAACTTGAAGGACACCGGTTTACCACGCGAGCTATCAAACACCTCACCATTTGGGAGTTTGCCAGTATAATGAACGGTGACCATATCAGTTGGGCGAATCACCTCTCCTGTCCCCGCCTGTTCAATACGATATAACAAACCTGATTGAGTTTTCTTCACACCCGACTCTTTCTCAAATGCTTGGCGATACTTATCGCCCTCTTCTTTCGCTTTCTTTGCCATCTCAGCTAAGAACTCAGTTTGCGCTTGTTGCACTTTTTCTTGTACACGTTGTAAGGTTTGTGTAATGTGTTTATTCGAATCAAGATCGACCTTACCATTTAATACATCTTGCACACCCGCCAATAAACGCGTATTGTCGTATTCAATTATGCCTTTTTGCGAGTCTACAATTTGTTTTGCATTTGATCCTAATAACACCCCCACCGCATAAGATGCGTCATCATTAAATTTAGCTTCCGTATTAGCCAATACATTGCCAGAAATAAGCGCACTTAGCATTAAGCTCATTGCGGAAAACTTTTGAATTTTAAACATAAGACTGAATCCTTTATAATACAAAAACGAATTGTGATAGGTTAAAACGGAATAGGTAATTTCACAACATTTATTTTTAGGAGTAAATCATGCCGAATGAGCATACACTTGAACAGCGGATCGCTGAATTAGAAATGAAAACAACGTTTCAAGAGAAACTCCTAGATGAGTTAAATCAAGTGATCATTGAACAACAATTTGCGATAGACAAAATCCAGATACAGCTACGCTATCTCGTCAATAAGTTCAAAGATATGCAACCTTCCAACATTGCTAGCCAAGCGGAAGAAACACCCCCACCCCATTATTAAAAAACATGAAAAAAGTGCGGTAATATCACCGCACTTTTTCTGATGAAAGGGAATTTAGGCGAAATATTTTTCCAACTCTTCACTACCACCAATGTATTTTCCACCAATAAAGACCTGAGGTACACTGGTTTTGCCCGTAATCGCACGCACAGAAATTGTACTGGCATCACGTCCTAACACAATTTCTTCAAAAGTGTAGTCCTTCGCTTTTAATAACGCTTTCGCTTTAGCACAGTATGGACAACCAGGTTTAGTGATCACTGCAACAGAAGGTTTCGCTTGCCAGTCTGGTTTCAGGTATTTGATCATGGTGTCTGCATCAGAAACCTTAAATGGATCGCCGGGTTCTTGTGGTTCAACAAACATCTTCTCCACAATGCCATTGCGTACAAGCATTGAATAACGCCAAGAACGTTTACCAAATCCTAACTCTTCTTTCCCGACAAGCATACCCATGCCTTCAGTAAATTCACCATTACCATCGGGAATCACAATCACGTTTTCGCACTCTTGATCGGCTTTCCACGCATTCATCACAAAGGTATCATTGACTGACATGCAAATGATACTATCCACGCCTAATGCCTTGAATTCACAAGCTAATTCATTGTAGCGTGGTAAATGGGTGGAAGAGCACGTTGGCGTGAATGCACCTGGTAATGAGAAAAGCACGACGGTTTTATTATCAAATAATTCCGCACTGGTCACATCGACCCATTGATCTCCTTGGCGAGTGTGGAATGTCACTTGAGGAACTTTTTTTCCTTCCATTAATGTCATAAAACATCTCCTTTAGACTAATTAGTAAACAATACGATCTATCTTACTCCTTTATGAATTCTAGTCAAATTTATGATATAGTTCTCAACAATTGATTTAAAAATTTTAATTGTTTCTATCAATAACGAGGTCAAAATGAACATCCGCGACTTAGAATATCTCGTGGCACTTGCGGAACACAAACATTTTCGCCGTGCTGCAGATGCCTGTCATGTCAGCCAGCCAACGTTAAGCGGTCAAATCCGTAAATTAGAAGATGAATTAGGTATTATTTTATTAGAACGCACTAGCCGTAAAGTCCTTTTTACCCAATCAGGCTTACTCCTTGTCACTCAAGCCAAAAATGTCTTAAAAGAAGTTAAACTACTCAAAGAAATGGCCAGTAATCAAGGTAAAGATATGACTGGACCAATACATATTGGTGTCATTCCTACCGTGGGACCTTACCTACTGCCTTATATTATGCCAGTCTTACAAGAGAGTTTTCCTGATTTAGAGCTGTTCCTGTATGAAGCCCAAACTAATCAATTATTAGAACAATTAGAAACAGGCCACCTGGATTGCGCGATTGTGGCTTCTGTACGGGAAACCGAAATGTTTATTGAAGTGCCAATCTTTAATGAAGCCATGTTCTTAGCGGTCAGTGAAACCCATCCTTGGGCGAATGAAAGCACTATCGCGATGAACAAATTAAATGGCTGTGAAATGTTAATGCTTGATGATGGACATTGCTTACGCGATCAAACGATTGGTTACTGCTTCAGTGCGGGGGCAAAAGAAAACGCACATTTCCAAGCCACCAGTTTAGAAACATTACGCAACATGGTGGCCTCAAATACTGGCATCACGCTCATGCCTCAATTAGCGGTGATCAATGAAGGAAATCGAACTGGCGTCAAATACATTCCTTGTCACTCGCCCGAGCCTTCTCGTGCCATTACGTTAGTGTACCGACCAGGTTCACCATTACGAAATCGCTATGAGAAAATTGCTCAGACCATTAGCCATTCAGTACAAAATGTATTGGCCTGATACAGAGTGAAGAAAAATCAACATGGGTGTGAGAGCATTACAAAAAGAAAAAACTCGTCGTGCACTAATTGACGCGGCGTTTAATCAGTTGACTGCCGATAAAAGTTTTTCTCAATTAAGTCTGCGTGAGGTCGCTCGTGAAGCCGGCATTGCAGCCACCTCGTTTTATCGGCATTTTAGAGATATGGATGAGCTCGGCCTAACGATGGTTGATGAGGCCGGCTTGGTATTACGTCAGTTAATGCGTCAAGCACGTAAACGCTTAGAAAAAGGCGGGAGTGTGATCGTGATCTCCGTCGAAACTTTTTTTGAGTTTATCGCCAATAATCCCAATATGTTTCGTCTATTACTGCGCGAAAGTTCCGGCACCTCACAAGCTTTCCGCACCGCCACGGCGCGAGAAATCAAACATTTTGTTGATGAATTAAGCGAATATATCGCACAACGCAATCGCCATTCACAATATGTGGCACAAGTTCAAGCAGAAGGGATGGTCACCATTGTATTTACCGCTGGCGCGAATGCCTTAGATATGGAAAAAACAGAACGTGAGCAGCTTAAACAAAGAGTGATCTTACAATTACGTATGCTCGCTAAAGGTGCAGAATATACCCATCATAAAGCAAGCGACTAAGCGTCACATCGGGATAGCACGAAATATTACCGAGTTAATGTATTACACATTAATTTAGGTAGCTTATCGAGAAAGAGACTGGGTGCGGGTTGATCACAAATCACCGTATCAAAGGCAGAAAGCTCGGCAATATAGGCTTGTTCAACTTGATTAAATTTACTGTGATCCACCAGCAAAAAGGCTTGTTGTGTTTTCGCCATCGCCTTTTGCTTCGCTTTAGCCTCATCAAAATTAAAACAAGTTACCCCTTGCTTGATATCAACACCCGCTGCGGAGATAAAAGCTTTGTTCGTGCAAATCATCTCTAACTCACTATGACGTTGAATGTTATTTAAGAATGCATTATGACGAGAATAGTGACCGCCACACAAAATCAACTCACAATTTGGCTTGTCCTGTAACGCTAAAAAGGCATTAATTGAGCAACACAGCGCAGTAAATTTCAACCCATCATCAATGTGTGTTGCAATAAAAGGAATCGTTGAACCACAATCAAAAAAAACCACGTCACCCTCTTCAATCAGGGACGCGGCTAATTTACCTAAATACATTTTTTCAGCGGTATGTTTTTCTTGTTGCTCAAAGATCCGATAACCTCTATGCCCATGCATTTTGGGATCTTTAACAATATAACCGCCTAATAAAATCACTGAGCTTGCACAAGAAACCAGATCACGTCGAATGGTCATTTCAGAGACATTCAACATCTCTGCCGCATCTCGCAGATGAAGTTTATCCATTTGCTTAAGTAGAAGTTCCAATTTCTGAATGCGAGAAGTCATTTTTTCCATAGCAAGCTCAGGGATTTATTAATAGGTACTACTTACATCCTGTAAACCATGAATAATCGCAATCCCTGCACTTGCGCCAATACGAGTAGCACCTGCATTAATCATTGCAATGGCTGTTTCCGTATCACGCACCCCGCCAGACGCTTTTACTCCAATATCGCCTACGGTTTGTTTCATCAGAGCAACATCTTCCGTTGTTGCACCACCACGATTGAAACCTGTTGAGGTTTTGACAAACGCTACATTAAGCGCTTTACAAATTTCACATGCTTTGACAATTTCTTCTTTTGTTAATAAGCATGTTTCTAAAATCACTTTTAACGGTTTGCCTGCACAAGCCGTTAACACGGTTGCAATATCTTTTTCCACAGCATCCCATTTATTTGATTTGATCCAACCTACGTTAATGACCATATCAATTTCATCCGCGCCCGCTTTGATCGCCTCTGTCGTTTCAAAAGCTTTCACCGCGCTTAAATTCGCACCTAATGGAAACCCCACCACGGTACAGATTTTTACTGACGTACCCGCTAACTGTTGTTTCGCTAACGGAATATAGGCTGAATTAATGCAGACGGACCAAAATTGATGTGTGATCGCCTCATCGCATAATTGAATAATATCTTGTTCCGTTTTTTCTGCTGTTAACGCAGTATGATCGATAAACTGTGCAATGTTCTTTGCTTCCATACGTCTTTCCTTATTGACAATTTAGTCATACCTAAATGATATGCGCATATTATACACGAAAATAAAACAGAAAATGTGACAAAGTTAACAAAAAATTATTTTTTTGTGATTAAAATAACAATAAAACTAGCGTCTGCTCTTGTTACCTCAAATATGATCTCGCCCCCCCTCTGGCACAACACGTTATTCTTTCTAAGAATAAGCATCAAAAAGGCTTAAACATAGGGCATTTATCCTGCAAAAACAGTAAAAATACACGGTACATTTTCGAATAAAGTCAAAAATACTTAAACACAACTCGATGAAAATCCATTACAATACGGTGAGTATTAACCAACAGAGGACAAGCTTTATGATTATCGTAACTGGCGGTGCAGGTTTTATTGGAAGTAACATTGTGAAGGCTCTAAACGAATTAGGCCGGACAGATATTTTAGTGGTAGATAATTTAAAAGATGGTACAAAATTCGCCAATTTAGTGGATTTGGATATTGCTGATTATTGTGATAAAGAAGATTTTATTGCCTCGATCATCGCTGGCGATGACTTAGGTGATATCGAGGTCATTTTCCATGAAGGTGCCTGTTCAGCCACCACCGAGTGGGATGGCAAGTATATGATGCAAAACAACTATGAATATTCAAAAGAGTTACTGCATTATTGTTTAGATCGTGAGATTCCATTTTTCTATGCCTCTTCTGCGGCAACCTATGGCGATAAAACTGAATTCCGTGAAGAACGTGAATTTGAAGCACCATTAAATGTGTACGGTTACTCCAAATTCTTATTTGATCAATATGTGCGTGCTATTTTGCCAGAAGCGAACTCACCAGTTTGTGGCTTCCGTTATTTCAATGTGTATGGACCGCGTGAAAACCATAAAGGATCAATGGCAAGCGTCGCATTCCATTTAAATAACCAAATTTTAAAAGGAGACAATCCAAAATTATTCGCGGGTAGCGAACACTTCCGCCGTGATTTTGTGTATGTGGGCGATGTGGCCGCGGTGAATATTTGGTGTTGGCAAAACAAGGTTTCGGGCATTTATAACTTGGGTACAGGCAATGCAGAGTCGTTCCTTGAAGTCGCTAAAGCGGTGGTGACCTTCCATGGTAAAACGGAAGCGGATATAGAGACCATTCCATTCCCAGAGCATTTAAAAAGCCGTTACCAAGAATACACTCAAGCCAATTTAGACAAATTGCGTGCTGCTGGTTATGACAAGCCGTTTAAAACCGTCGCACAAGGTGTGGCAGAATATATGGCGTGGTTAAACCGCAAGTAATCGTATTCGCTTTCCAGTATGTGGCGTCCCAAATGGGGCGCTCTTTTTTGTCATGAAAAATCGTTAAAACACACCGCACTTTTGTGATCTATCTCACAAAAAAGTCCTCCCCCTGTTAAAATTAGGAATTATTCCTAATGTAGGTAAAGTATCTTCTCACGCCAGCTCGCACTGATTTTCTTATAGTGATGCCAATATTTTTCATTTAATGAGAGGCAAAACATGCTTAGCTTTTTACAAGAAATCAGAAAACCTACGCTGGATCTACCCGTCGAAGAGCGTCGTAAAATGTGGTTTAAACCCTTTATGCAGTCTTATTTGGTGGTCTTTATTGGTTATATGGCGATGTATTTAATTCGCAAAAATTTCAATATTGCACAAAATGATTTAATCGAAACCTATGGTTTAACCAAAACCCAACTCGGTATGATCGGCTTAGGCTTTTCCATTACTTATGGGATAGGCAAAACCATCGTGTCTTATTATGCTGATGGCAAAAATACCAAACAATTCGTGCCTTTTATGCTGATTTTATCCGCTATTTGTATGCTAGGTTTTAGTGCCAGTATGGGTTCGGGCAGTGTGAGTTTATTTTTAATGATCGCCTTTTACGCACTAAGTGGTTTCTTTCAAAGTACAGGTGGCCCTTCAAGCTATTCCACCATCACCAAATGGACACCACGTAATAAACGGGGAACCTACTTAGGTTTTTGGAATCTTTCTCACAACGTCGGTGGGGCCGCGGCCGCCGCTGTTGCATTGTTTGGTGCGAATGTGTTCTTTGATGGTCATGTCATAGGCATGTTTATTTTTCCTTCAATCATTGCCTTAATTGTTGGTTTTTTTGGCTTACGCTATGGCAGTGACTCACCAGAATCCTATGGTTTAGGTAAAGCTGAAGAGTTATTTGGTGAGCCGTTAAGTGAAGAAGATTTAGCCACTGAGCAAAACCAATTAACCAAATGGCAAACCTTCGTACAATATATTTTGAAAAACAAGGTGATTTGGTTGTTATGTTTTGCCAATATTTTCTTGTACATCGTGCGTATTGGTATCGATCAATGGTCACCAGTCTATGCCTATCAAGAATTAGGGTTTTCCAAAGATGCAGCCATTTCAGGCTTTGCCTTATTTGAAGTAGGGGCGTTAGTCGGCACATTCTTATGGGGCTATTTGTCCGACTTAGCCAATGGTCGCCGTGGGTTAACTGCTTGCGTGGCATTGATTCTGATTGTCTTTACCTTGGAATTTTATCAATTCGCTACCAACGAAGTGATGTATCTGTGTGCATTGTTTGTGTTAGGCTTCTTGGTCTTTGGTCCACAATTACTCATCGGGGTTGCCGCTGTGGGCTTTGTCCCGAAAAAAGCGATTAGTGTGGCAGATGGCGTAAAAGGTACCTTTGCTTACTTAATTGGTGATAGCTTTGCTAAACTAGGCCTAGGTATGATTGCGGATGGTACGCCTATTTTCGGTTTAACGGGTTGGGCAGGCACCTTTGCTGCACTAAATATTTCTGCAATCGTTTGCATGGTACTACTTGTCTTTGTTGCCATTGCAGAAGAGAAGAAAATCCGTAAAATAAAAGCGCAATCCAAATAACGCGAACTCGTATCACATAAAAGTGCGGTTAATTTGACCGCACTTTTTTCATGTTGAGGAGAAGAGAAATGATTAAGGTGGCTTTAATTGATGATCACGTCATTGTACGCTCAGGCTTTGCCCAATTACTCGCCTTAGAAAAGGATATTCAAGTGGTAGGCGAATTTGGTTCTGCCAAAGAAGCGCGTCAACAATTGCCTTGTGTCCGCCCAGATGTATGCATTATTGATATTTCGATGCCCGATGAAACGGGTTTAGAATTACTGAAAGCGATCCCCTCTGGCATTCACTGTATTATGCTCAGCGTCAATGACTCCGATATTATGGTGCGTAAAGCGTTAGAATTGGGTGCGAAGGGTTATTTAAGTAAACGTTGTCACCCTGATGAACTGATTCAGGCAGTACATGCTGTGTTTGCTGGCGGACTGTATTTAATGCCCGAACTCACGTCAAAGCTCGTCAATCCTGTCTCCTCTGGCACCCAACAGCTCACCAAACGAGAACTCGAAGTCTGTGAATTATTAACCGCGGGTTTTAATGCCAAAGAAATTGCCGAACAACTGAATTTGAGTTTCAAAACCGTACATGTCCATCGAGCCAATGCGATGAGTAAACTCAATGTAAAAAATAATGTGGAACTCGCCAATTTTTTTCACGATGCTGAACGCTTATGAGTAATCTGTTTACGTTAATTTATAGCTGGTTTCTGATTACTTGCACCTATTTCTGCTTATGGGGTGTGTCAGATTATCTGTTGCACGATGCTCGCTTAGCCTTTTTGTTTTTGCCTTTTGCCTTACGGCTAGGGCTTTGTTTACATCTTCGTCCTTCTCTCTGGTTCGCTCCGCTATTAGCCGAAATAAGCGTAGTCCTGTTTGTCTCCTTGGCAGAGCAAACTCACGATTATTTGCCTTTGCTGCTATTAAGTGCGGTCAGTTTTCCAGTCGTTTTATTACTCCAACCTTATTATCAAGGCAAACAAGGGTTTAAGTTACTATTACAAGGTATCTTGGCACTCAGTTTGAGCCTACTCAATGCATTAGTGCTGTTCTGTTTAGATGCGCCTTTTGCTTACAGTATATTAGTCAGTTTTACCGGTGCATTATTGCTGCTACCGATGTGCTATTTACTGCAAGATTTTTTATTTGCACGGCAATGGATCCCGCTCACCGCCCGTTTTATTCACCACCCGATCGCCTTACGTAGCAAACATATTGTGGTCTATACCCTATTACTCATTTTAAATATTCTGATCCAAACCTATTTACCTCATCAATTTAACCGTTTTAGCCTGTTCTTTTTAGCGATTCCCATTATTTTATTAGCCTATTATTACGGCTGGCAGGGTGCATTACTCGGCTCATTAATCAATAGTGTGGCATTAATGGCCTCCACACAGCATTTTTCCCATTTAGCGCTGTCGGACTTACTCCTATCCCTTTGTGCACAAACCATTACTGGGATCTTTCTTGGGCTCGCCATTCAGCATCAACGGGAACTCAATCAACATTTAGGCATGGAGCTCACGCGTAACCGTGCCTTAACCCATCAACTCATCAGCAGTGAAGAAACGATTCGCAAAGAATTAGCCCGCGAATTACACGATCAGATCGGACAAAACATCACAGCCATTCGCACACAAGCGAGTATTTTGAAACGGCTCAATCCAGCCGCACAAGAACAACAAAGTGCGAATAGGATCGAACAATTATCCTTGAATATTTATGATAGTGTCAGAGGCTTACTCAATCGCTTGCGTCCACGTGTTTTGGACGATTTGCCACTCCAACAGGTGCTACAAAATGTGTTAGATGAATTAGGTTTCGCTCAACAGCAGATACACTGCCAGTTTGAGTGGCATAATCCACAACAACTTGCTCTCGATCCGCTATTAGACATCACGCTTTATCGCCTCTATCAAGAAGCATTAAATAATATCATCAAACACGCCCAAGCAACTGAAATTCATATTAGCGTCCAGATTGGTCAACAGATAATCCTCTCCATTCAAGATAACGGCAAAGGCTTTGACATCAATCAACCAGTCGCAGGCTTAGGCTTACGTGGTATGCAGGAGCGCGTGGCACTCATTGGTGGAACATTTCAGCTCCGCTCCCAAATGGCGCAAGCATCGACAGATTCTGTTTCATCCTCACCACAAGGCACCTCCCTTGTGATCACGTTACCGCGATTTTAATTATGTCAATACAACACGTTTCTCAAATCGACCGCACTTATCGTTATTGGCGACTTCATCTGATGATAGCGATGTATGTCGGCTATGCGGGTTTTTATCTCACGCGGAAAAGCCTGAATTATGCCATGCCCGCCTTAATGGACGATTTAGGCATTGATAAAAATGCGATTGGACTGATGGCAACTTTATTTTATCTCACCTATGGCTTATCCAAATTTGTCTCTGGGCTTTTTTCCGACCAAGCCAATCCACGCTACATTATGGCAATCGGCTTGCTGATGACCGGGATCACCAATATTTTATTCGGCTTATCCAGTTCCGTATTGATGCTGACGTCGCTTTGGATCATCAATGCTTGGTTTCAGGGCTGGGGTTGGCCAGCTTGTTCTAAATTCCTCACCACTTGGTATTCCCGTAGTGAGCGTGGCTTATGGTGGTCAATTTGGAACACCGCACATCATGTAGGCGGTGCATTAATTCCGTTACTTGTGGGCTATCTCACCTTACATTATAGCTGGCGACATGGATTTATTGTAGCTGGTGGATTAGTCATTCTGATCGCTGTCTTTTTACTGTGGCGTTTGCCTAGTACCCCGCGTGCATTGGGTTTACCGAGTATTGGACAATGGCGTAATGATCCCTTAGAACTGGCGCAAGAAGCTGAAGGGCGCGATTTAACCTGGCGCCAAATCTTGCGGGACTATGTGTTCTACAATAAATATATTTGGTTACTGGCGATGAGTTATGCCTTAGTGTATTTGGTCCGTACGGCGATTAATGACTGGGGCAATATCTATCTCAGCGAGCGCTATCACTATGACTTAGTTACTGCGAACAGTGCACTTTCTTTATTCGAAATTGGCGGTTTTGTGGGTTCGCTCGCTGCTGGCTGGGGTTCAGACAAACTGTTTTCTAGTAATCGAGGACCGATGGCATTGATCTTCGCTATTGGTATTTTCTTCTCTATTACCGCACTCTGGCTGATGCCAAAAGAAAACGTGCTACTCCAATCTGGCTTATTTTTCTGCGTTGGCTTTTTTGTGTTTGGTCCACAAATGTTAATCGGCATGGCGGCGGCGGAATGTTCACATAAACAAACCGCTGGCACGGCCACAGGGTTTGTTGGACTCTTTGCCTATCTCGGTGCAGCCCTCGCTGGCTATCCCCTTGCTCTGATTACACAAACCTTTCATTGGACAGGCTTTTTCATTGTCATTTCCTGCTGCGCGTTTGCCATTGCGTTACTGCTCTTACCGTTTTTGACGGTGCAGCCGAATCAATCGTCCTATTAAATCAAAAAGTACGCGCCCCAAATGCATGAGATTGACCATATATTGATTATTGCAAACTCAACACCGCCTCTTTTGTCACGGCATAACCACTTCGCAAAATAAATAAACTGAGGATCAAACTGGCAACAATATCGACCCACAGCCATCCCAAAAAGACAATGCTCAATCCTGCGATAATCGCCACAATGGAGCCAAGTAAATCGGCTAATACATGCAAATATGCGGCTCGCAGATTTAAATTATGCAAATCACCTTTCAGCATCAACCATGCCACTAACGCATTTACGCCTAATCCTAATATCGCCACAATTAACATTGGCAACGATTGGATCGTTTGCGGATATTGCCAACGCTCAATCGCCTCCCCAATAATACACAACGCGACCACTATTAAAGAAATCCCATTCAATACAGCAATACGACTTTGATTTTGGGGACTTAAATACAACGCAATCAAAGCAATCAATAAAGCGAAACTGTCATTTGCCATATGCCCTGCATCTGCGATGAGTGCTAAACTTTTAAAATAATACCCGCCTAACAACTCCACCATCATAAAAATACTAATCAGCGTAAAGCTGATGGCTAACACCTTACGATTACGGGTATGGGCGTGGTGACGATGTGGATGAGAATGTTGATGTGCCATAGCCTGTCCTTTTCATCAAAGGGGATAGTATGATGTTATTGCGTTGATCAAACGCAACTGCACAACGGGTGAATTATCTCATCCATCATAACAGCAAGTCAGTGGAAAGCATAGAGATGGCAAAGCGAACGGTATCGGAGACCGGCACGGCGCAATAAAGCCGCTCACATAAAAGAGCGGTTAAAATTTTGGCTATTTTAACCGCTCTTTTCTTGACCTGTCAGGCTATTTGATTTGTGTTTCAATCACCCCGCCACCAAGGCAAACTTCACCTTGATAAAATACGGCAGATTGCCCCGGGGTAACCGCAATTTGTGGTTCATCAAACAGCACGCGAATGGTTTGATCGTCAATCGGTTGAATTTCACAAGGAATATCTTCTTGACGATAACGAGTTTTGACGGTGCAACGGAGTGGCTGACGAATCGGTTGGCGATCCACCCAATGTAGTTGACTGGCGATTAAGCCTGAAGACAATAAGGCAGAATTATCATGCCCTTGTGCTACGATTAACACATTATTGAGCAAATCTTTTTCTACCACATAGAACGGATCTTCACTCATACCTTTTACACCACCAATGCCGAGCCCTTTACGCTGTCCAAGGGTATGATACATCAAACCATCATGGCGACCGACCACTTTACCGTCAACGGTTTTAATTTCCCCCGGCTGTGCGGGTAAATAACGCGCCAAGAAATCTTTAAATTTACGTTCACCAATAAAACAAATCCCGGTGGAATCTTTTTTCTTCGCTGTGGCTAAACCTAAATCTTCCGCAATAGCACGTACAATGGGTTTCTCAATTTCCCCTACAGGGAATAAACTTTGTGCCACTTGATCTTGGCTTAACGTATATAAGAAATAGCTTTGGTCTTTATTATTGTCTAAACCTCGCAAAAGTTGGCATTGTCCGTCTTTCTCACCACGGCGAACATAATGCCCCGTGGCAATATAATCCGCACCAAGATCTTCTGCCGCATAGTCTAAAAAGGCTTTGAATTTAATTTCTTTATTACACAAAATATCGGGATTAGGGGTACGCCCTGCTTTATATTCTTGTAAAAAATGTTCGAAAACATTATCCCAATATTCGGCAGCAAAATTGATTTTATGTAGTTTGATACCGAGTTTATCGCAAACGGCTTGTGCATCGGCAAGATCAGCGGCCGCCGTACAATAGTCGGTGTCATCGTCTTCTTCCCAGTTCTTCATAAACAAGCCTTCCACTTGATAGCCTTGTTGTTGAAGAATAAATGCAGACACGGAGGAATCTACCCCTCCAGACATACCACAGATAACTTTTTTCTTGCTATTTTCCGCCAATTGTCCTGCACTGAGTGGCGGAAAATGCGTTGCATAAGTGTTTGATTTCATATTACTTTAATTCAGGTTGTATGCGTGCTATCACACGACATTGAGGAACTAAGGGCTTTGTATCTACGTGCTGATACAAAGCCCCCAATACGACTTGTTTCAGGCTTGAAAGTGTTATTTTACTTCATAAAAGTGCGGTGCTTTTTTGGCAAATTTCTGCTCATATTCCGCTTGTGCTGATTGATCGCCCGCATCAAGCTTTGCTTGCAGATTATCACAAGGCTCTTCACAGTCACAGACTTTTTTCAAGCCTAAGGCTGAAATGCCACCACAACTTCCAGCAATGGTTTTGCGTTGGATAATATAGCCAATTGCCATTCCCGCAATGATCAATAAAAAGAGGCCGAACGTAATTAAAAAAAGTTGCATGAGGTTATCCTAATGTTGTTCATTTAGTAATTTCTCAAATGCAGAGGACATTTTGGCCTCAAAGCCTTTTTCGGTCTTGCTAATGAGATACACGTATAAATTGTATTTTTCCGCCACTTCTAACGCTTTTTCCTCCCCTAGCACATAAAGTCCAGTAGAAAGGCCATCTGCAGTCATGGTGGAGTCCGCTAATACGGTAATCGACGCCAATCGATGTTCAATCGGGTAACCCGTTTTAGGGTCAATTTCATGAGAGAAACGGCGACCATTTTCTTCAAAATAGTTACGATAATTGCCGGAGGTTGCCATCGAAAAATCTTTTAAACCAATAATCTGTGACACGGCACGGCTACCATCAAAGTTAGGTTTTTCAATCGCGATTTGCCAATCTTTGCCTTCAATGTTTTTCCCTTTTGCGCTAATCTCACCACCAATTTCTACTAAATAATTCGCGATGCCTTGCTGGGCTAAATGGCCTGCCACCTTATCTACACCGAAACCTTTGGCAATAGAAGAAAGGTCAATATATAACTGGGGGACGGTTTTAGCCAAATAGAATTTACCCTCTTGTTCGGTTAATTTCATTTTTTCAATGCCGACCCAAGCTCGGCGCTTTTCAACTTGTTCATCTAAGGTTTCATTGGTTTGGCGTTTTTCTGGTCCAAAGCCCCATAAATTGACAATCGGTCCAATCGTCACATCTAACGCCCCTTCCGTCATGCTATGCAAACGAATCGCCTCTTTTAGCACTAAAGCCAAATCAGCCGAAATTTCAATGGGTGTATCTGTTTGTGTCGTTTGATTAAACTGACTTAATTCTGAAGTCGAAATATAGGTGGACATTTTATCATTCACATCCCTCAATATCTCTTCAATTTGTGTATGCATATCAATCGGTTTAATTTTGAGCTGCCCATCATCAATATATTTTACACTATAGGTCGTCCCCATGGTTTTGCCTGTAATCGTCACCACTTCAGGAGATTGATGACAAGCTAAGAGGAAAAGTGAACAAAAGCCAATGATGAGACCGCTAAGAATGTGTTTTATTTTCACTGTAAATCCTTTCTAGTTTAAAAAGTTTGCAAGTTTGGATTCTCCAATATGGATTGCAAGATAAAAACCAAATTTTCAAATTTTCTGAAACGGCAGTGCGGTCAACCTTTACCAAACCTCGTAAAATCCGACCGCACTTTAATTATGTTAAGATCAAGGTAGCTTAACCACCAAAATCATCTAATAAGATGTTTTCATCTTCCACGCCAAGATCTTTTAACATCTTAATCACAGAAGCATTCATGATCGGTGGTCCACACATATAGTATTCACAATCTTCTGGTGCCTCATGATCTTTGAGATAGTTTTCATACAGCACATTATGAATAAAGCCTGTATAGCCGTCCCAATTATCCCCTGGCTGAGGATCGGAAAGTGCTACATGCCAAACGAAGTTATCATTTTCTGCTTGTAAGGTATCAAAATCTTCCACATAGAACATTTCGCGTTTAGAACGTGCACCATACCAGAACGACATTTTACGTTTGGATTTCAACCGTTTTAATTGGTCAAAAATGTGTGAACGCATTGGTGCCATACCCGCACCACCACCAACAAACACCATCTCGGCATCCGTGTCTTTTGCAAAGAACTCACCGAATGGGCCCGAAATAGTCACCTTATCACCAGCCTTTAATGACCAAATGTAAGAAGACATTTGACCTGGAGGGGCATCTGGGTTATTTGGTGGAGGTGTTGCAATACGCACGTTCAGCATGATAATGCCTTTCTCTTCTGGATAAGAAGCCATGGAGTAAGCACGGATAATATGCTCATCCACTTTAGACACATAACGCCATAAGTTATATTTATCCCAATCTTCATGATATTCTTCTGGGATATCAAAGTCTTTATAGGCTACCGTGTGTGGCTCGGCTTCAATCTGAATATAGCCGCCTGCACGGAATGGGACTTCTTCCCCTTCAGGAATTGCCAATTTTAGTTCTTTGATGAAAGTGGCTTTGTTATCATTCGAAATAACCGTACATTCCCATTTTTTCACACCAAATACTTCTTCTGGCAATTCAATCTTCATGCTGTTTTTCACATTCACTTGGCAAGAAAGGCGGTAACCTTCTTTTGCTTCACGTTTTGAAATATGTGAAAGTTCAGTAGGAAGAATATCCCCGCCACCTTCGGTGACTTTAACGATACACTGACCGCAAGAACCACCACCGCCACAGGCGGAAGAAACAAAGATGCCTTGACTCGCTAGCGCACCTAATAATTTTCCCCCTGCAGGCAAATGGATTGCTTTGCTTGGATCGTCATTAATTTCAATTGTAATGTCACCCGAATTCACCAATTTAGATTTAGCAAACAAAATAATGACTGCCAAAGCCAAAACGATAACGGTGAACATTGCAATACCAAGAGTAATTTCCATTCTGTATCCCCTTTCTTACAACTGAATACCGGAAAATGACATAAAACCAAGTGCCATCAGACCGACCGTGATAAAGGTAATGCCTAAACCACGCAACCCTGTTGGTACATCAGAATATTTCATTTTTTCAGTGATGCCGGCAAGCGCAACAATCGCTAACATCCACCCCGTACCTGCACCAATACCATAAACCACCGACTCTGCGAAGGTATAATCACGTTGTACCATGAAAGATACCCCACCGAAGATCGCACAGTTTACCGTAATTAAAGGTAAGAAAATCCCCAACGCGTTATAAAGTGCTGGGAAATACTTATCCAGTACCATCTCAAGGATTTGAACCAAGGCCGCAATCACACCGATAAAGGTAATGAAGTTTAAGAAACTGAGATCAATCCCTTCAACCAATGCACTGTCTTTTAAGATAAAACTATACACTAATTGGTTCACTGGCACCGCAATACCTAATACCACGATAACCGCAATACCTAAACCAAATGCAGTTGACACTTTTTTCGAAACTGCAAGGAAGGTACACATCCCCAAGAAGAAAGAAAGTGCCATGTTTTCGATAAATACGGATTTAACGAAAAGGCTAATATAATGTTCCATAAACTACTTCTCCACCTGATTTGGTTTTAAGGTACGAATACCCCAAATAATAAAACCAATAATAAAGAACGCGCTTGGGGCAAGGAGGAATAAGCCATTGGTTTGATACCAACCACCATCTTGGATAGTTTGGAATACTGTCATGCCAAATAATTTACCTGAACCAATTAATTCACGGATAAAGGCAACAGAAATCAAAATGGCACCATACCCTAAACCGTTACCAATCCCATCAACCAAGCTTTCAAGTGGTTGTGATTTCATCGCAAAGGCTTCTGCACGTCCCATCACGATACAGTTAGTAATAATCAACCCCACGAAAACCGAAAGTTGTTTTGATAAACCGTATGCATAAGCACGTAAAATCTGGTCCACTAAGATAACCAATGAGGCAATGATCGCCATTTGCACGATAATACGTACGCTATTTGGAATATAGTTACGAATCAACGAAATAAATAAGTTCGAAAATGCCGTTACGAAGGTGACTGCTAGCGTCATCACGATTGCTGTTTCTAATTTTGTGGTGACCGCTAAGGCAGAACAAATCCCTAAAATTTGTAACGCAATCGGGTTGTTATCCATCACTGGCGATAGCAACAAGCCTTTTAACTTTTTAGTATCAGCCATTGTTCAACACTCCTGCTTTAAGTTTTGCTAAGAACGGCCCAAAGCCTTTTTGACCTAACCAGAATTTAAATGAATTGTTGACCCCATTACTGGTTAATGTCGAACCTGAAATTGCATCAATCCCGTGTTCAGCGTTTGCTGATGCCCCTTTACCCACATACAAACCAATTTGGTTGTCTGCAGTGTAAAGTTTTTTACCAGGGAATTGCGCTTGCCATTTCGGGTTTTCGATTTCACCACCCAATCCTGGTGTTTCACCTTGATCGTAGTAAGTGATGCCATTCACCGTGTTACCATCAGGTTGAACAGACATAAAACCATACATCATGGACCACAAGCCTTTACCGTAGAACGGTAAAACCACTTGCGTGACTTCACCTGCATCATTTTTAACCAAATACACTTCAGCAAAATTTGCGCGTACACGGATACCCGCCACATCGTCCTCTGCTGAAAGTGCGGTGCTTTGTGCAGGATTTTTCACGGCTTTCGCAGCATCAAACCCTGGTTGTGCTGGGGCAAAATCACCCGTGTTTAAATCCACTAAACGGGCTTCAATATTTTTTGCATAAATCGTTTTGATTTCGCTATTTTTAGTTGTTGGTTGTAATAAACCGGCAACACTTAAAATATTTTTTTGCTTATCAAGTTCTTTTTGTTCGATTTGTGTTGGTTTAAGCAAAACAGCTGAACCCGCCACAATAATAGAACAAGCTAAGCTTAACAGGATAATGACGAGAAGTGTTCCGCCAACGCTATCTTTATTCTTAAACATTGCGAGCTCTCCGACGTTTGATATTTGCTTGTACCACTAAATAATCGAATACTGGCGCAAACAAGTTAGCAAATAAAATAGCAAGCATCATACCTTCTGGATACGCTGGGTTTACCACGCGGATTAACACCGCCATCGCACCAATTAAGATACCGTACCACCATTTCCCTTTGTTAGTGAATGCGGCAGAAACAGGGTCTGTCGCCATAAAGAACATCCCTAATGCGAAACCACCTAACACAAAGTGCCAATACCAAGGCATAGCAAATAATGGATTTGTGCTTGAGCCAATGAAATTAAATAACGCAGAGGTGGCAATCATACCGATCATCACACCTGCAATGATGCGCCAAGAAGCGATACGGGCAAACACAATAATCGCGGCACCAATAATCAATGCAAGGGTAGAGACTTCACCGATAGAGCCTGGAATATTACCAATAAAGGCATCCATCCAAGTGATAGGTTGACCAGTTACCACATGTTTTAAGCCAGCTTCGCCACCTACAGCCCACTGTGAAAGTGCGGTTGCACCGGAGAAACCATCTGCAGCCACCCATACCGTATCACCTGAAATTTGAGCAGGATAAGCAAAGAACAAAAACGCACGTGCCGCTAATGCTGGGTTCATGAAGTTTTTACCAACCCCACCAAAAATTTCTTTTGCCACAACCACACCAAAGGTCGTCGCTAAGGCGGCTTGCCATAATGGTAATGTTGGTGGCACGATCAATGCTAACAGGATAGAGGTAACGAAGAACCCTTCATTAATCTCATGCTTACGCACCATCGCAAATAGCACTTCCCAGAAACCACCGACTAAGAAAATGGTTAAGTAAATCGGTAAGAAGTAAGTTGCACCTAACAACATCTTACTCCCCCAACCGGCTGACAGGGTCAAATCTGCACCTAATGCATGACTTAACGCATATTGCCAATGGGCTGAAATAGCGTGTTGTAATGTGCCTAATGCGTCCGTTGCTAAAATCGCTTGGGCACCGACGTTATACATCCCGTAAAACATCGCAGGGAATAAAGATAACCACACCAACACCATCATACGTTTAGAATCTAACGCATCACGCACATGAGAAGCTTTATGCGTTACCGTACCTGGGGTATATAAGAATGTCGCGGTTGCTTCAAATAACGCATACCATTTCTCATACTTACCACCCGGTAAAAACGCAGGTTCAATTTTTTCAATAAAATGTTTTAAACCCATTTTTAACCTTCCTTCTCGATCTTGTCTAATGCTTGACGTAAGAGCGGACCATATTCATTTTTACCTGGGCAAACAAAGGTACAAAGGGCTAAATCTTCTTCATCTAGCTCTAAACAACCTAATGCCTGTGCAGAATCGGTATCACCTGCCGCCAAATCACGCAGTAATAATGTTGGAATAATATCCAAAGGCATCACACGTTCATAAGCACCGATTGGTACCATCGCACGCTCGCCACCATTAAGTGCGGTGGTAAAATTAAATAATTTTTTCGAGAAATGTCCTAGTACGGTACGAGAAAGTGAATATTTATTCGTACCCGGCATAATCCAACCTAAAAACTCTTTCTCACGCCCTTCTTCTAAAACAGAGACTTGCAATGCATAACGGCCTAAATAATCTACTGGACCGCTTGCTGTCGCACCGCTTAAAACAGAACCTGAAATCACACGGTTTTCACCCTCTTTCAACTCATTCGCGGTTAATTGAGAAAGGTTTGCACCGACAACGGTACGCACCAGTCTTGGGTTGTTCACTTGTGGACCGGCTAGCGACACGACGCGAGAAACATCCAATTCGCCAGTGGTAAATAGTTTACCGACGGCAATCACATCTTGGTAATTGATATACCACACAAATTTGGTGGCACTCACTGGATCAATAAAGTGAATATGGGTCCCACTTAACCCAGCAGGATGTGGACCAGCAAATTCTTTCACTTCAAGATTCGCCAGACTTGGGCTTGGAATGCTCGCATTCGCTGCTTTACACAAGTACACTTTACCGTCAAGTAAACGACTGAGTACTGTGAGACCGGCTTCAAAATCTTGTGCTGATTGTTTTAAGATTACTTGCGGATCCGCTGCCAATGGATTGGTATCCATCGCATTCACGAAAAGTGACACCGGGATCGCATCTACAGCAGGTATTTTACTGAAAGGACGCGTACGAAGTGCGGTCCATAATCCAGACGTTTGTAAATTTCGACGAACTTGCTCTGAAGTAAGTTGTTTTAATTGTTCTGTTGTATATTTTTCAAAGGTCACTTGCTCATTGCCTTCGACCTGAATCACTACAGATTGTAAAACTCGCTTAGCACCACGGTTAATCGCAGTTACAGTACCACTTGCAGGGGCAGTGAAAACCACGCCAGGATTCTTTTTGTCTTCAAAAAGAACTTGACCTTTTTTCACCACATCACCCTCGCGCACCTTCATTGAAGGGCGCATTCCCACATACTCTTCACCAAGCAAAGCAACTTCAGTGATAGCATTGCCATCACGGATTACCTGCTCTGGGCTTCCAGAAATCGGAAGATTCAAGCCTTTTTTAATCGTAATCATATTGTTTGCACTACTTTTAGTCAGATTAAAAATATAGTTACAGTGCCTAACACGGTAACCTCGTCTTGAGTAATGATTTCAGCAAGCTCATGCAAACGCCATCAAAGCACCTACAATCACCCACTTAATCTCACATAAATTAAAACTCAAATTCTGTATGTCGTCCCTATTTTGAACTGGGTTAATCAGAGAAAATTGTTCAAAATACAGACGTTAAAATTTTGATAAAATAAAACGTCTTATTTTAACTAAATAATAACCTTGGTGCCACTTTCGCACCCGATTTTTCTGAATTTTTAGTAAAAAAAATCTTTTTTTTTGAAGAAGGTCAAATTTTACTCATAATGAGCACGAGTAATTTACTTATAAAGGGTTAGATAAGAAAAAAGGCGTGTTTAGATTCATTTTGTTATCTCAGTGGACATTTTAACAAAAGACATGCTCTTTCTTTGATGGGTGAAAGATAACATGCCACTTACACTCAGCCTCAAAAACAAATTACTGTTGCCATCGAAAGAATCCTAAAAAACAGGAACTGCCTGATTTTTATTATGTTGATCCTGTAGTAGTAGATAAACAGAAAGCTCAAGAATATTCAGGTTTGTTCTACAATACACACCGCACGTTCACTACAGATGAGCGTGCGGTTTTTAGTCTCTTAAATTAATGCCCCACACCCACACAATTGGTGGATTTTGGCGTAGTTTCTTCTCGTTGAAGCCATTCCTCTTTGGTATAAAGGTGTAATGCCAATGCATGAATACCTTGTGCTAAATCCTCTGCCAAAAATTGATAAAGTTTACGGTGGCGAGCTACCTTGCTTAATCCATCGAAATGCTCACTGACTAACACAATCTTAAAATGCGAATTGGCACCACGTCCTGAACTATGCATATGACTTTCATTTTCCACAACTAAAAAATGTGGTTTAAATGCGGCAGTTAAGCGTGCGATCAGTTCTTGCTGTTTTGACATATTGTGTTTCCTCACCCTTTCAATAAATTTAAGGCGTAAAGGCTATACATTCCTCATTAACTTTGCAAGAATAATATCTCCCCATTTTTCTCCTTTGCTGCCATAAAAGGTCAGCGACCATTTATTTTATGAGGACATTATGAAACGACGTCACACGCTTTCACTCCTTGCCGTTATCGCAGGAAGCCTGCTATTCGCAGGTTGTCAAACCCAGCCTTCCACCTTAACATTTACACCACCAGCACCCGTTGCCTCTATGGCGGTCAATCAACATGCAGTCGTGTTTGTCTCGGTACGCGATAAGCGTCCACAAAGTGAAGTATCGAGTTATGTGGCTGATGGTCGATTAGTCAAACTCGCTGCACAACCGAGCGTAACTGAGTTATTTCAACAAGTTCAACAGCAAGATTTAGTAAGTAAAGGTTTCCGTATTGGTCATGCACAACATGCGAATGTGTCTGTCACTGTGGATGTGAACCAGTTTTACGCCAATGTCGAACAAGGGAACTTACGTTATAATCTAGACAGCAAAGTACAAGTAACGGTGCATGCGCAAAGCGCAAAAGGGCATTTTAGTAAAAATATTAATGCGAGTCGCACTTATTCAGGCGCTTTTTCCGCGAAAAATCCCGAAATACAGAAAGTGCTAGGGGAAACCTTTAACGAAGTGGTGAGCTCGATCTATAATGACCGTGAAGTGGCAAATGCCATTACCTCCCTCGCCACCCCATAAATTTGTCTCATTTTGTTAAAATCGATTCTGGTCATTAGTGACGAGAATCGATTTTTTCATACTGAATCTTGCCTCTCGCTTTACTCAACGCATTGAATAATAGTTCACCTTCCTTTATGATATTTTTCATTTGAGAATAATTATCATTAAAAGAGGTGATATTATGTCTGATAAAATCTCTCCTGATAAAATATCAGGGCTTTCCTCCACGTTATTAATTACGCTTTGGGCAAAAGCAGTAGAATACGATAAACCTAATCCCTTGCTGAAAGATCCAGAAGCCGCAAGGCTAAAAAAACAGATTGATTATGATTTTCAAAAGTTTAACTCTGCGCGTTTATCACAAGTGGGATGCTGTGGACGGGCAAAATTATTTGATCAACAAATCCTCACATTTCTTTCACAGCATCCAGATGCAGTTATTGTCCAACTGGGTGCTGGCTTAGATGCACGCTTTGAGCGCTTAAACAGACCGAAAGTCACTGCTTGGTATGATTTGGACTTACCCGAAGTCATCGCTATACGTCGTCAACTTTTGCCGGAAACGGACAACCAGTATTTGGCCGATTCACTTTTCAATACAGATTGGATGAACACTGTCCGTCAGCACAACAAACCCATCTTATTAATTCTTGAAGGGGTATTGATGTTTTTTCCTAAAGATGAGGTCAAACATTTTATTGTAACAGTAGCAGAAAACTTACCCAACAGTACGATGATTTTCGATATTGTTCCACCGATGGCAGTCGGTCGTGGTCAATACCACGACGCACTCAAGAAAATCGACAACCAAGCCCGTCCAGAATTTACTTGGACTGTGCAGAATAGCCAAGAATTTGAAACCTGGCATCCCTCTGTGAAATTAGACTCAGTTCATTATTTAAGTGACACTTGTCAATCGCATTATCCTTGGTGGATCAGGTTACTCTACGCAACACGTTGGGGAAAACATAATTTAGATATGCGTATCGTCACAATAAGCTTTGTCGCCTAACAAGCAAAAGGCACTCATTCGCCCACTGAGTACGCCATCTAGCAAAAAATGAGGGGATGGGACATGCTATGATTCTATCAATCATAAACAGTAACCGCTTTTCTGTGACAACACAGTAACAAGTTAAAAGTAAGTATATACATGCAGAAATGAAAAAACCCGCTGATTAATTAGCGGGTTTTAAGAATTTGGCTCCTCCTGCTGGACTTGAACCAGCGACATACGGATTAACAGTCCGCCGTTCTACCGACTGAACTAAGGAGGAATCGTGGTGCCTCGAGGCGGAATCGAACCACCGACACGGGGATTTTCAATCCCCTGCTCTACCGACTGAGCTATCGAGGCAACTCATCAGTGGTGCGTATTAAACGTTTTTTTCCGGTTTAAGTCAACACCTAAATTGAAAAAAACGTATTTTTTTTATTTGGTTGGATATTTAACAAACGAAAAGCGTAAAAATAACACAATCCGCCCCGTTTTTTATGTTTTTTTATTAAAAATAAATAACAAAATGCCCACTATCTTTGACAATGAAGCGGGCATTTTTTTACCTTCAATCGCAATTATCGTCTTACACGATAACTTTTTTGTGCTTGATCCACTTTCAGTAAATAATTTCTAGCTTGTGCCGAAGGATGCTGTGTAGTCAAAATTCGATAGACTTGTTCAGGATACAAGCTATTGATCTTGGCAATGGCCGCATCACGATCTTGGTCAAAGACACGTAACACCGCCCCCGCACCACTATTATAAGCAGAAATCATCGCAAAACGTTTAGAGGTTGGATTGGTAATGCCATCTAAATATTTATTTTGCAATAACCACAAGTAAGATGTGCCAGCATCGATATTTTTTTCAGGATCAAATAAATAGGATTTTGACGGTTGTCCGCCCTGCCCTTTCATTTTGAAAATATCACGCCCAGCAGTTGTCGGTACAACTTGCATTAAACCAATCGCATTTGCGTAACTAATCGCATAAGGGTTAAAGCTCGATTCAGTTTGCATAATGCCTAAAATCAAGCTCTCATCCATATTGTAACGGCGTGCCATTTTGCGTACCAATGGTAAATATTTTTGTGCACGCACAGCAACGTGGTTGGCAATCATCGGGATCACCACATACTGTACAGTATGTCCATTACTTAAACGACGGCTTTGTAATTTATTCTGTAATAAATAATTGGCGAAATTACCTGCGATTGTGGTGTTCGTAATGGAACCGCCTAAATGATCAATAACTTGTCCCACTAAGAAAGGACGTGAACTGATCGGCACATCGCCAGAAGCAAACAAATCAATACCATTCGCATCTGAGCCCATTAACAAAATATGCACAATGGCATTATGTAAGTGACGTAAATCACTTTGTGTTTCTACCGTGATCGTCCCTTCATCAAAGCTGACGTGACTGCGGGTATAAAAACGATCAGTGTATTTTACATAGTCTTTACGGCTAGCAACTAATAACTCATTCACACCCCAAATACGATCGATATTATGGGAAAATTGCCCTGTTAAAATATCTAATCCACGGGTATCTTTCGCGAATGCTTCATCAAATTGGGAACTGCGGTGTGTTTTCGTCCCACCACAAGCAAATAAAAAAGGGATGAGTGCGTAAATTATATACTTCTTCATTTTCACTTATTCCGTTGGGGGAACATAACCTTCAATATGTACATCTTTACCTTCGAACAAGAAGTTGATCATTTCTTGCTCGAGCAATTTTCGATGATCCGCATTCATCATGTTTAATTTTTTCTCATTCACTAGCATGGTTTGTTTTTTCATCCATTCACTCCATGCTTGTTTACTGATTGAATCAAAAATACGCTTCCCCAATTCGCCTGGATACAACTGAAAGTCCAAGCCATCAGACTCTTGTTTAAGGTATTCACAGAATACGGTTCTCGCCATAATAATTCCTTATAAATTGTGTTAATAAATTTTTGACGGGCGTGGCCAGTCCAATTTGTTCTGGATTTTGCGGATCATACCAATATTTGACCGCACTGAATACAGTTGATTCACTCTGTTCTGTCTTTTCAGCCACTTTTTTCCAATCTGTGCGATTGGAGACTTGTTGTGGTGTGTCTAACTGCGCATAAATGGGGTAAATATCTAAATGGAAATGACTAAAGGTATGACGAAACGTGTTCCACTCCTGATAATAGCCAATCCCTTGTGTCGCTAAAAATGCCAACAAGGCTGATTTGCTTTCAAACTGTGGAAAACAATATAAGCCGCCCCAAATTCCGTTGTTCTCACGTTGCTCCAATGCAATTTTGCCTTGGGCATTTAAAATTAAAAAATAACTTTCGCGTTCCGGTAATGTTTTTTTCGGTTTTTTGCCCGGATAATCTTGCCAAGATTGCTGTAAATTGGCTTGGCAGTCTCGTTGCAAAGGACAAAGTGTACACTTAGGTTTCGTTCGGGTGCAGACCATGGCCCCGAGATCCATCATCGCTTGATTAAAATTGGCCACCTGTTCAGTCGGCGTGACTTGGCCACTATATTGCCATAACTGTGATTCCACTTTTTTCTCGCCCGGCCACCCAGACACAGCAAAATAACGAGCTAACACGCGTTTCACATTACCATCTAAAATTGGATAGGGAGCATCTAAACAAGAAGAGAGAATCGCCCCCGCGGTACTTTGCCCTATCCCAGTCAACGCCCGGACCTGTTCAAACGCTGTGGGAAATTTCCCATCGTGCTGATCACGAATTGTCTGTGCGGCTTTATGTAAATTTCGCGCACGTGCATAGTAACCCAGTCCCGTCCACAAATGTAGGACTGCATCTAAGGGGGCATTCGCCAGTGCATTGATATGAGGAAAGGTTTCCACAAAGCGTTCAAAATAAGGAATGACCGTGGCAACTTGGGTTTGTTGCAACATCACTTCAGACAACCAAACACCGTATAAACTTTTATTCTGTTGCCAAGGTAAATGTTTACGTCCAAATTTGTCATACCACGTTAACATGGCATAAGCAAAAGGCGCATGAGGAGAAGATTGAGCAAGTATCATCAATAAAACATCCAAAAATAGGTGCGACCCATGTTCTGCAAAATATTTTAAAAAACGACCGCACTTTTAAACAAGTTTCGTCTACCTTAATGGGGCGACATACTTTTTAATACATTGTCTTTTAGTACAAGATGGTGAAACAGGGCGGCTACCGCGTGCAAACCAGCTAGTGCAATAAAGCCATTAGCGAATATTTCATGCGCCTTACCCAAAGAAAGGTTCAGACTAAAATAAGGTAACGTGATCCCAAATAAGCGAAAATCATCAACATCTGCTGTCAGGGTCAAATAACCGATAATAGGCGTTAGCAACATAGCTAAATAAAGCAACATTTGCACCGAGTGTGCCACAATATGTTGCCAGCGAGTGAGTAGGTGTTTCGGTAATTGCTCACGATAATACACCCGTAAACCGATGCGTAATAACAGCAAAAAGACAAGACAAATCCCACTTGCCACATGAATTTCGCCCACTATCCCATCTGCAGGAGGATAATCCCCGCTAAAATAAGCCGTTAACACGAGTAATAAGGTGAGCCAATGAAGAAAGATCATCGGTTTCGGGTATTTTTGCGCCATCACTGCTTCCCTTCTAATCCAATATAAAAAACAAATAAACACGCACGCCTGATCGACAAGCTTGGTGTTTTCCCACAAAAAACGTATAATTCGCGCCAAATTAGGCTCATTATAAACAAAAATATGTCATTTAATAATCAAGAATCAGAGAATTTAGCTAGCTTTGCCGATCAAAAGCGTAAAACCGTGGAAGTTGCCGAATTTACCGCAGAGGGGCGCTATAAACGCAAAGTGCGGAGCTTTGTGTTACGTACTGGGCGTTTGAGTGAATTTCAAAAAAATGCCATGAATCAACATTGGGGATTCTATGGTTTAGAACATCAAAACCAAGCTTTTGATTTCCCTGCTATTTATGGAAATGAGCATCCTGTGGTACTCGAAATTGGCTTTGGAATGGGGCATTCTTTAGTGGATATGGCAGTGCAAAATCCTGATCGCAACTATTTAGGCATTGAAGTGCATACGCCAGGTGTTGGGGCATGTATTGCCTATGCAGTCGAAAAAGGGGTGAAAAATTTACGTATCATTTGCCATGATGCAACAGAAATTTTGCGTGACTGTATTGCTGATGAGAGTTTAGGCGGTTTGCAGTTATTTTTCCCTGATCCATGGCACAAAGCAAAACACCACAAACGCCGTATTGTGCAACCACAATTTGTGAATACCATTACCCAAAAACTCATCAAGGGTGGGTTTATCCACATGGCAACCGACTGGGAAAATTATGCTGAACATATGTTAGCGGTGCTACAACAAGCGGAAGGCTTACAAAATACTTCTGCAACCCATGATTACATTCCACGCCCTGATTTTCGTCCATTAACCAAATTTGAACAACGTGGACATCGTTTGGGTCATGGTGTGTGGGATCTTTACTACACGAAAAAATAAAAAAACAGAGCGCACTTTTGTTAGCAAAGTCTGGCATAATGTGAAACGAATTTTATCAGCCAACAGAGAGGAGAATCGAACATGGCGATTAAACGTAACAGAAGACAACGTAAAAAAATGCATCTTGCTGAATTCCAAGAATTAGGTTTCTTAGTGAATTGGCAATTTGCAGAAGGTACGGCCATCGAGAAAATTGATGAAGTGGTTGATCGCTTTATTCGTGAAGTCATCCAGCCAAATGGGCTTGCTTATGAAGGCAGTGGTTACTTACATTGGGAAGGTTTAGTTTGCTTAGAAGCCTTAGGCAAATGTGATGAAAGTCATCGTACTTTAGTTAAAGCATGGTTAGAACAAAACGGCTTACAACAAATTGAAATCAGTCAATTATTTGATATCTGGTGGGAATACCCTACCAAAGAAGTATAATCTCTTTATACGAGGCGAACATTGTGGTTCGCCTTTTTCATTTTATAATGAGCAATAATTCTACATTAGTGTGCATAAAATCTTGACGAAGCTAGCATTCAAGCGTAACATTCGCCCCGATTTAGTAATATGAGGACACACACTTTGGACAGTCACAGTCGATACCGAATTGAGTTTTTACTGTAACTTTCGCCACTTCCTTAACATCGGCGAGGGTTCGCTGAGAGATCTTTTCTACCACTGCTTTATTCGGCATCTTTTTTCGGTCATTGAAATATCAATCACCATTAGTCAAACGAATTAAACACTTACCGCACTTTTATCGTTGAATTCTTTTAAGCAAGATTTCGTTTGATTCCTTTTGTTCATAGCGTTGTTCATAATCCAATTGAGGAGTATGACAAAATGATTAATGCTTTCGCTCTCGAAGATGCACGCCTTGTCCGCATTGATGAAAATACCAATGCAGAATTAAACACGGCCATTTGGCTCGATCTCATTGAACCAAGTAGCGAAGAACGTGAAATTTTACAAGAAGGATTAGGTCAAAGCCTGGCAACCTTCCTTGAATTAGAAGATATCGAGGCATCGGCGCGGTTCTTCGAAGATGAGGACGGTTTACATCTCCACTCGTTCTTTTACTGCGAAGATGAAGAAGATTACGCAGACCTCGCAAGCGTCGCCTTTACTATCCGTGATGGTCGTCTTTTCACCTTGCGTGATCGTGAATTACCGGCTTTCCGTTTATACCGCATGCGCTCCCGTAGTCAACGTTTGATTGAATGTAATGCTTATGAGGTTTTGCTTGATTTATTTGAAACCAAAATCGAGCAATTAGCCGATGTGATTGAAACCGTGTATGCTGATTTAGAAAAATTAAGCCGTGTCATTTTAGATGGCACACAAGGTGAAGCCTTTGACCAAGCGCTCTCTACCTTAACCGAACAAGAAGATACCAGTTCCAAAGTGCGGTTATGCTTAATGGATACCCAACGTGCGCTCAGTTTCCTGGTGCGTAAAACACGCTTACCAACTAATCAGTTAGAACAAGCACGTGAAATCTTACGCGATATTGAATCACTCCAACCGCACAACGAATCCTTGTTCCAACGTGTCAACTTTTTGATGCAGGCAGCAATGGGTTTCATCAGTATCGAACAAAACCGTATTATCAAGATCTTCTCAGTTGTGTCAGTGATTTTCCTACCGCCAACATTAGTGGCCTCTAACTATGGTATGAACTTTGAGATTATGCCAGAATTAGGTCTTAAATTTGGTTATCCTATGGCATTAGGTTTAATGGCACTGGCCGCATTTGCACCTTATTGGTATTTCAAACGTAAAGGTTGGTTATAAGTTACAGGACGTGATATGAATACATTACAATTATTAGTTTTTATCTTGATTGATCTTTATGGTCTTATTTTAGTGTTACGTGCCTGGTTCCAATTCAGTCGCGTGGATTTTTACAACCCGATTTCACAAAGTATTGTCAAGATTACTCAACCCGCACTAGGCCCGCTCACCACTTTTATTCCGACTATTAAAAATATCAACCTTGCGGCGTTGGTCCTCGCTTTCTTACTTTTTAGTATCAAATTTCCACTGGCACATGTCGTGGGGAACTTATTTATCGCCAATGCCGATGTCCTAGATTACGCCATTGTGGGGGCTCTCACCTTAATACGTACTATCGGCAAAGCGATCTTTTACGTTTTATTAATTGGTGCGGTGATGAGCTGGTTCAACCGTGGTGCAACCCCACTTCAATTTGTCCTAGCCCAATTAAGTGAACCACTACTTCGCCCCATTCAGCGTATCTTACCTAATACAGGCATGATCGATTTTTCCCCAATGGTCTTAGCCATCGCCCTTTTCCTCGTCAATAGCGTATTCGGTGATCTGTTTGGCGTGTATTGGGCATTAGCCAGTTACTAAAAGTGCGGTGAATTTTTAGGAAATTGGCGTTGTGACCCCATTACCAGCAGTCGAAAAACAAGAAAACAGCCTACGGTTGCGGATTTTTCTGCAACCGAAAGCCAGTAAAGATCAGATCGTCGGTTTACATGACAATGAACTCAAAATCACGATCACTGCGCCACCGATTGACGGACAAGCCAACGCCCATTTACTCAAGTTCTTAAGCAAGACCTTTAAAGTAGCGAAAAGTAGTATCGTATTAGAAAAAGGCGAATTGAATAGACATAAGCAGATTCTCATCCCCAACCCGAAAATCGTACCAGATGTTATTTCCAACCTGATAAAGTAAAGGAAATAGACAAATATAATTACCTACTCATGTCGATTTCTACCCTATTTTTTAAAAATCACATTTAACAACAGATACGCTATTTCAAATTTAAATAATGTAGTTTCTTAACTTCTTTTCTTCCATTAGAAATAGAATCGAGAATTAATGCCATTGCAAAAAAAAGAATTGCAAGAATACCGATACCAGATGATAAAACTGCTGTTGGTAATTTGCTCACTTGACCCGTCAACCAAAAATCCCAAATAACTACACCACCAAACCACAAAGATAAAAAAACACAACATAATGATAAAAAAGAAAAAAATAACATTGGTTTTTGCTCACGAATCAAAAAGAAAATAAAACGCAGGATCTTAAAACCATCACGATAAGTATTTAATTTACTTTTACTATTTTCTTTTCTCATAAAATAATTCGTTTCAATTTCTTTAATTGGTAAACATAATTGCAAAGCATGGACTGTCATTTCAGTTTCAATCTCAAAACCATTACTCATGACTGGTAGAGATTTCACAAAACGTCTAGTCATGATTCGGTAACCGGAAAAAACATCGTTGATTGACGAATTAAAGAAAACACTCACAATTTTAGAAAAGACTTTATTTCCTAAAATATGTCCTCTTGGATAGGTTTCAGATGAACGTGTTCTTGCCCCCACAACCATATCAAGATTATCAGAAAGTAGTTTATCAATTAATTGAGGCGCAATTGAAGCATCATAAGTATTATCACCATCTACCAAAACATAAATATCCGCTTCAATATCCGCAAACATTCTCCTTACTACAGCCCCTTTACCTTGTTGTGTTTCAGTTCTCACCTCGCAGCTAAGTGTTTTAGCAATCTCCAGTGTTCTATCGGTAGAATTATTATCATATACATAGATCTTAGCTTCTGGTAGTGCTTTACTAAACGATAACACGGTATCCTCTATAGAATGTTCCTCATTGTAGCAAGGAATCAGAATTGCAATTTTTTTACTCATATTTACTGCCTTTATATTTATACATTTTTATCAATCCATTAGAATCAATATATTCTAGATAACTTGGCACTTTTTCATTTTTAAATAACTTAATCAACAGTGCGCTATCGTAATTAGCTTCATTAAAATGATCGAAAAAGTTTCCATCAATTAATACATAATCAATATCATATTTCTCTAAAATTCCTTTTGCATTTTGATCATTACTAAATAAGAAAAAATCAAATGCATCTAAATTCCCTTGTATGTTTCGGTGATAAGGTGCAGAAATAATAGCATTCTCAGTTCCAACGAGAATAGGTGCACCTAGATCGATGGTAGCCAATATATTTTTTTGAGTTATTTCATGTTTATTTAACAAGCTAATTACTGAGGAACGTGTAAATCTTCCATATTTAGTAGATTGTTTATTATCATTAGCAAATAAAAGCACAAAAACGAATAATATTAGAAACGGAAAGGACAAAAGAAGAATAACAGTCTTAGTGAGAGAAAATGTAATTTTATCTCTTAAAATTACGCATGTGTAAGCTTGCAAAGGAATACAACAAACCAACGCTGTTGGAAACATTCTAATTTGCCAAAAAAAAGCCAGGGTAAAGTTAACGAGAAAAGAAATATATAAAATAAAAAATCTTGTCTCTATTTTTCTAAAGAAAAAAAGTGAAATAAATGACATAAACACTGCAAAGAAATATGAAATATTTGCTATATCCTCTTTCACATATCCAAAGATAGAAATGGCCTCTGATACGTTATCCAACCATAACAACTTTAATTTCTCAGGGTAATTAGCATATCCCCCCTTTAGCAATTCTGGATATGATATAACTATTGGCAATAATACAACTATACCAAGGGTAACATACAAAAATACTTTCTTATAAAAAGTCAACTCAGTGAAAAAAGTCAATATCCAACAGAATATTAATGCAGAAGTAAAACAGAGAAAAAAAGGAAAAGACAAAGCATCGTATTTTGCTTCGAAGAACTCACCTATTGGTCTATTTAGAATTAAAAAAAGAGGAATAATTATGACGGAAGTAGAACATACTGAACGACAGAATGTAAGAAAAGGAAAGTAAGAAAAATATCCATACAACGTAAGTAAAAATAAAATAATCACAAAACTATAAATATTTTCTAAACCAACCCATAATGATAAAACCATACACAATGCACAAATAAAATCATGCTTCATATTCCTATTTTCCATCACTAATGGTGAAAATAAGATGAATAACGCAAGAAAAATAAATTGAAGATTATGATGATCTAAGGCACCCGGTATAAAACGTGTACTTAGTGGTGAAAACAATGTTATAAGCATTGCAATCTTAGCTGTTTCAAAGCCAAATAGTCGATAAGATATCAATGAAATAACCAGTAGAAAAATCAATAAATAAATAAGAGGAATAAATGTATTAGAAATTGCAAAAGCAGCAGATACATCAAAAAACGATGATAAAAAATAAGCCAACATTGCGAGGGGGATATCTGCAAGGCGAGACCAGTGCATTACTAATATGCCATCTGGACTAAATTGCGGTATAGGCTCTAGATACCAATTCCCATTCTGAATCCATTCACGATACTGATAAAAGCGCATATAATCATCATTATCACTCAGATTAAGATTAAGTACCGTATCCCAATGTGTTACAATGAGATAAACTGAACATAAAAACCAAATAATAAAAGCAATCATTGTTAGTTTTTTTAATTCAGATTGTTCTAAAAAAATATTTTTTAACGTTTTAAACACTTTTAAGACCTCATAAAAATAGAATCCATACATTTAATAAAAAATAGTAACTTATCATGTTAAAATATTTAATGAATACGATTCCATTATTTCTAAAATACTCGACAGTAGGAGTAATTAATACTATTATTCATTGGTTTGTATTTATACTCTCTATTTATACTTTAAATATAAACCAAACATATGCAAACTTAATTAGCTTTCTATGTGCTGCAACTTTCTCATTCTTTGCTAATGCAAAATTCACATTCAATGCCCAAAAAACAACCAGACGTTATATTTTATTTATGGGATTTATGGGAAGTTTGAGCATTTTATTTGGCTATATCTCGGATATACATAAAATAAATCCACTCTACACAATCATTTTATTCTCACTAACAAGCCTATTTTTAGGATTTATATATTTAAAATTCTTAGTTTTTAAAAAATAGTCTACTCATTCCAATAATAACAATCGTCTAATTCCTAATCAACTGACTTGCGAATTGATAGACTTGTTGAATGGCTTTATTATCCACTTCCTCAACTAAAAGCATGGCTTTTCCCCCCTCATAAGGCAAAGTATAAATAGGATTGGATATCATAGAAAGCGCGGATTCCACTGGTTTAATCAAAAAACGGTTGTCATAAATCCCGCCAATCACTTTTTGGCGATAGTAAATAATAAACTTGCCCATCATTGCCCGATATTGAATATCTTCTAAGTCAGCTAGCTGATCTAAAATAAAATGAAGATAAGTCTTGCTTGAAGGCATGTTTTCTCCTTTTACGAAAGCAATAAGTTGAAAAGGTTATAAACTCAACTCAAAAATACTTTTCTTTGGATTCATTTTAAAGCCTTCTGCTTCAAGCATTGCCTGTTGCTGTGGAGCTTGTTCTATCACTAAACGGGTCGATTGCGTATAACGCACAAATTCTTTGGCTTTCGCGATTAATGCTGCATAGATCTCTGTTTTATAAGGACACTCTCGCACAAAAATATCGGTGAGTTGCCAATAACGCTGTAATTGAAGGGAGGATAGACGTGGGTAGAGTTGAATAAAACCTAACGCTTGGTGCGTTTCATCGATAGCGATGAAAAAAATACTTTCACTAAAACGAATTCGATTCGTCAAAAAAGCTAAAGTGCGGTCTGGATTTTCCGACATGCCATGCGAAAGACGATATTGCTCAAAGAGCGGTAATAGACTCTCTAAATTCCATTGTTCAGCTTTAAATATTTTCATTTTTTCACAAGCGCGCATTTTTTGTCTAATCCATACAGTGGATTGTAGCTTTTTAAAACAAAATAATCATCTTTTCACAAAAAAATTTTTTAAATTTGCCTAAAATCAACAGAACAGCCGAAAAAATTTGCTATAGTAGAGCGGTTATTTTTTATTACTTTAATACGGAGAAAATTATGGCTCGTCGTCCTTTAGTTATGGGTAACTGGAAATTAAACGGTAGCAAAGCATTTACCAACACATTAATCCAAGACTTAAAAACAGAATTAGCAGGCGTTGAAGGCTGTGATGTGGCAATTGCCCCACCTGTGATGTATTTAGCCGAAGCGGAAGCCGCACTTGTAGGCAGTGATATTGCGTTAGGCGCACAAAACGTGGATGTGAATGTTCAAGGTGCCTTTACTGGTGATATTTCAACAGACATGTTAAAAGACTTTGGTGCAAAATATATCATTATCGGTCACTCTGAGCGTCGTACTTATCACAAAGAAAGCGATGAATTCATCGCGAAAAAATTTGCTGCATTAAAACAAGCAGGCTTAGTGCCAGTATTGTGTATTGGTGAAAGTGAGGCCGAAAATGAAGCCGGCAAAACAGAAGAAGTGTGTGCACGCCAAATTGATGCGGTATTAAATACATTAGGTGCTGAAGCTTTTAATGGTGCAGTTATCGCTTACGAACCAATTTGGGCAATCGGTACTGGTAAATCAGCAACCCCTGCTCAAGCACAAGCGGTTCACGCCTTTATCCGTGGCCATATTGCGAAGCAAGACAAAGCGGTGGCAGAACAAGTCATCATCCAATACGGTGGTTCAGTCAATGATGCGAATGCCGCTGAATTATTTACCCAACCTGATATCGACGGTGCATTAGTGGGTGGTGCCTCATTAAAAGCCCCAGCCTTTGCCGTGATCGTCAAAGCAGCAGCAAAAGCGAAAAACTAATTGATTCATCAACATAAAAAAGCAGATCGATGATCTGCTTTTTTTATGATTAAAGTGCGGTACGTTTGACTATTTTTTCCAACTCAAAAACGCCCACGTTTTCATATCACCTCGTGCTGAAGTCAGACTTGGATGGGTGGCATAGTATGCTTTCAATTTATTGATTTCTTGCTCAGTTAATTGACCAATTGACCACTGAACAGATTGAATAAAGCTTACTTCTGTCATGTTCTCCGGCTCAACTAAACCACATGCCGAGGTAATAAAATCGACACTCGCGTGATAACCTTTTTGATGAAGTAAATTGAGTGCATACATATAATTTGGGAAACCCACAGAATCCCGACCGATATACTGTAAAATATCACGTGCAATGAAATCTTTTTCTACAATCATGGTCATATACACCGCTTTCTTGGCTTTAGCATTCAATTTATCAATCGCTTCATCTAAATCCGCCACCATCGAAGAACGGGAAGATACACAAATGTCACACACTGGCACCTCGGTCCAGTCATCGTCCCATGATTTTCGTACAGGCTGAACATGCGCCAAACCTAATTTGCTCGCCCGTTGTTGTAAAACAGATAACATGCCTTCGCTGTAATCTAAGCCATAAACCTGTTTAAAGTGCGGTGCAATCGCAAGACAAATTGCGCCACCTCCACAGCCCACATCCAATAAACTTTCTACCTGGTTGAGATCCATCCGACTGACAAAGGCCTGCACATATTGATTGTTCAAATCAAATGCTGAATGTTGCATTTTCTCCGCTTTACGATCCCAATCTTGGGCAGTTTTGGGCTCTCTTGCTGCCATCTGATAATGATTACGGTAGAGTTCGGCAAAATCCACATCGCGTAAAGTTTGGTACTTATTCATAAGTTGTCCTTAAATTTTTGCGTAATACATTTTCGTCTAATTGATAAATCGTCGCTAAATTCTGTGTAGTCAGTGTTTGTTTTGGTGTCCCGCTTGCAATAATCCGACCTTGATGAAATAAAATGGCACAATCCGCCACTTGGAAGCTATGTTCGGGTTGATGAGTGGTCATTAGAATCGACAACCCCCTTTGTTTTAATGCCGTGATTTTTTCTAATACGCGAATTTGATTACCAAAATCCAAATTCGACATCGGTTCATCCATAATCAGAAAGGCTGGCTGTTGTGCTAAGGCGCGTGCGATCAGGACAAGTTGCCGTTCGCCCCCACTGATTTGGTGATAAAAACGCTGACTCAAATGCGCAATACCGAGCATCGCAAGACACTGCTCTGCAATCGCAATATCCTTTTGTTTAGGTGAACTGTACCAAGCAAGGTGGGCAGTCCTGCCCATCAGCACCACTTCTTGTACGGTAAAATGGAATAAATGATGTACTTGTGGCACGTAACCAATAAATTGTGCCAATTCTTTTTGTGTCCAGGTAAAGTGCGGTCGGTTTTGTAACAAAATTTCGCCAGAAAGGGGCGGTAATAAACCTAAAATAGTTTTCAATAATGTTGTTTTCCCGCAGCCATTTGCCCCCAATAAGCACACCACCTGATTAGTGTCGAGCTGCAAATTAAGATCCGAGGCTAATACCTGTTTTTTATAACCTATGCTCAGTTGTTTCAAGGTGACCAAACTCATCGTTTTCCTCCTTGAATTAATAAACTTAAAAAGAAAGGCGCACCGACAAGGGAGGTAATAATACCTAAAGGGACTTCAATGGTAAAAATAGAACGCGCAATAGTATCAGTGAGTAATAAAAAGGTCGCACCAATAAATAAACTGGTTGGCAATAAACGCTGGAAATCCGCACCAATCCATAAACGCGCAATATGCGGAATGATCAAGCCCACCCAACCAATAATCCCCGTAATAGACACCGCAGCTGAAGTCATGAGTGTTGCAGATAAGATAAAAATAAGCCGTGTGCGTTTCGTATTAATACCCAATGTTTCGGCTTCTTCATCATCTAAACTGAGTAAATTCATACGCCAACGCAATAAAATTAAGGGGATCAGGCTCGCACAAATTAAGGGGGAGACTAAAGCAAGGTCATTTAAGGTTGCCATATTTAATCCGCCCATTAACCAAAACGTAATAGTGGTTAATTGGCTATAAGGATCTGATAAGATTTTTAATAACGAAATCCCTGCACTTAATAGCGAGGCAATTGCGATACCCGCTAATACTAACGCTAATGTTGGCGAATGATGGGGTGCGGTGCGTGAGATCAAATACACCAACGCGACAGCGAGTAATCCCCCTAAAAAAGCCACAATCTGAATGGTCAATAACGACCCACCAAAATAAATAGCAGTGACAGCCCCGAGGCCTGCCCCCGCAGTTACGCCTAAAATATCCGGCGAAACCAATGGATTTTTAAACATCCCTTGGTAAGTCGCGCCCGCGACAGACAGGGCGGCACCCACAATAATGGCGGTAAAAATACGTGGCAAACGAATATGCCACAAAACCGTTTCCACCTCCGAACGCGGGGTATCGGAGGAAAGACAAAACAGCGCCTGCCAGAAATCATGGAAGGCGATGTGATATTGCCCAATTAGGCAAGCAGACATGGCGACCCCTAGCAATAACACGGGAGGAAGCCAGAAACGAAAGGTCAACTTCATGCCGATTTATTTGATGCCAAATTTTGCCTGTGCTTTTTGATCTAATTGATGACCATAGAACAACGCAAAATACTCATTAATGAGCTGTGCATATTGTTTGGCATCTACTTTCTCGGTAGCAAAATGATGGGCTAACCAAACCACCCCTAACAAACGGTTCACGCTTGGTGGTTGATCTAACCAACCAAAGGGTTCAGCAGGCACTAAATAAAATTGGTTATTTTTCACCGCACTTAATTGTTGCCATACTACCGACGTTTTCAACACCTCATAGAAGTTTTTATCATGGGTTAAAATAATACTGGGTTGCCATTGTAGAAGTTGCTCCATCGACACCCGGGCGATTTTTTTCTCACCTGCCACATCTGCAACATTTTTTAAGCCGACCCAATCCAATACCTCACTATGAATAGAACCCGCTAAACCAGTCTCCAGTCCGTCTGCACCCCGACCAAAATAAACTGTCATAGGCTGTTTTTCATTGCGCACACTATTTTCACTGAGTTTTAGCACTTTCTCCGCATAAGTAGCGAGTTTTTCACCTTTTTCCTTACTGCCAATCAAGTTGGCGACTTCACGAATTTGTTGTGCCGTTTGTGAGAACTTACCGTCCACTAACACAAAAGGTAGCTGGGTTTGTTGATTAACCCGTTCCGCCGTCGCCAGATAACTTTTACTCACACTGCCTACATCCACAATAATATCCGGTTTCAACGCCACCAGTTTTTCCAATGGTGCGGTAGAACCTCGTCCTGCTAAGCGCCCTGTCACCTCGAATTTCTGGACTTGCTCAGAAAAATAAGGCATCCCTTTCTTCGGTAATTCACTGGATACACCTAATAATTTTTCAGGCGCTAACGCAATCAACAATACATCTGCCACTTTACCCGCACTTAACACTTTTTGGACGTTTTGCCCTTCCACCTCACCATATTTCCCCGCCACCAACGAAGATTCCCCTTGCGCACTGACGACACTTGCAAATAAAGAAAGCACTAAAAGTGCGGTCGATTTTTGAATAAGTTTAGCTAACATAGCCACTCCTTTTAGGTTAAGAACACGCTATATAATATTAACTATAATGAAAAAAAGAAATACATTATAAAAATTAAACAATTTTTGTTTTACTTTTACCCTAAAATAGGTATTATTCCGTACAACTTTTGTTATATTTCATTTCATGAATTTTTTATTTTTTTAACTAGTCGCGAAGTAACCTTGCAATATACAACGCTATAGTTTCGATAATTCTAATAAAGAGACAAGGAAATTGAATTTATGTCTAAAACGAAACACGAAAGGGTTGCGTTGCGCCTTGCAATTATCTTGCAATACCTCATTGAAGGCAGAAGATTAAAAATAGATGACCTTGCTGAAGAATTTCAAATCAGCAAACGCACCATTCAAAAAGATCTGAATGAACGCCTTGCTTTTCTAGAATGGAAAGAAAACAGCAACGGCTATTACAGTATTGATCTCAGCCAATTAGGTATTCTCACCAAAACCGACATTCAACGCTTTGCTCGTTTTGCTAGCGTGCAAGAATTATTTCCGAATATCGACCGCAGTTTTTACCAAGAAAACTTACTCCAAAGTGTACAAGTAAAAGGCTTTCAATACGAAAATATCAAGCCTTATGAACACAATTTCAAAACCATTCAACAAGCCATTGAACAACAAAGGAAAATTCAATTTTTCTATACTAAAGCCAATGAAAAAATGGGTAAAACGTACCAATTAGAACCTTATTCTTTGATCAATAAAAATGGTATTTGGTATGTTATCGGCTTAGACAATAACAAAGAAAAAACCTTTTGCTTTACACAAATCAAAACACTGCTCGTAAAAAATGACCGTTTTGAAACAAACCCAACCTTTTTACAAAAAATCCAAAATAGCGACAGCATTTCTCATGGTAACCAAATCAGTGAAGTCATCATTAAGGTTTCAGCCAAAGCCACACCTTATTTCCAACGACGTAATTTGCTCCCGAATCAAGAAATATTGAAAAAACTTGATGACGGTAGTCTCTTACTGCAATGCAAGCAGATCAACGAAATGGAAATCCTCCCCCTCGTCCAATATTGGATCCCTCATTTAACAGTGATTAGCCCTGAGGGATTACAGGGGAAGTTGGTGGAGAGGTTAAAGGAATATTTAACTCATCTTTCATAAAAAATTAATTAAACAAAATATTACTCAGGAAAATAAAATGACATCCACTAAAGCACACGTTGAAATTATTCATAATCCATTTTCTGAAAATGAAAAAACAAAAATCTTACTAAATGGCCACGAAGCAGATCCAGACAGTAAGTACTCTGACTATAAAAATTTAAATTTACAATCGTGGTGTAACGCCATTTTTGATGAGTTGAAAGAGACTTGTTTTGAAGACTATCACTTAGAATTTACTGGACTTGCAGTAGATTGTGAAGATATGCGAGAAGCAGCAGAAGCCGCACAAGAAAAAGGAATTAACTTTTCTTATACAGACAATGTAGTGAAGAAAAATGCTACAGAGCGCTTATCTGAACTTGAACAATTATTAGATGATGTTCAAAAACACCCTGTTTTTGCACCAATCATTGAAGGCAATCAAACATTCGCAGAATTGATTGATAATGCTTTTGATATTTTTGTTGTTGCTACAATGTCATCAGGAAAATCAACCTTTATTAATGCAATGCTTGGCGGTGATTTACTCCCTAGTGCAAATCAAGCCACCACCGCCACGATCGCAGAAATTATTGATAACAAATCCTTACCTCAAGGAAAATATTTAGTTTCTCGCACAAATATCAACGGAGAAATTATTAATGAGCAACAAAAATTAGATTTAACCCAAAAAGAAAATATCAATCCTAGTTTATTATCTACTTGGAACTCCGATATTGATACGCAACAAGATGATAAGAATAGAACGGGCAAAATACAAATTGAGGGGAATTTAACAGGTATTAAACTAAAAAATAACAATGTGAAACTGAGATTGAGTGATACTCCTGGCACAAATAATTCACAAAATAAAAACCATGGAATAATCACTTTAGAAAAAATCAAAGACACTGCCTTAAATCCATTAATTATTTATATATTGAATAGTGCCAACATTGCGATTGATGATGATGATAATTTATTATCTAAGCTTGCTAAGATGGTAGAAGAACAAGGTAAGCTAGCTCAGGATCGTTTTATTTTTGTTTTAAATAAAATGGATGGATATTTTTGCAAGGAAAATATTCCACAAGGGATTGAAAATACTAAGAAATATTTAGAAAAACATGGAATTATAAACCCTAGAGTTTTCCCTATTTCTGCTTCAATGGCAAAATTATTCCGTATTGAAGAAACAACCCCTGAATTGCTAGAAGAACCAGATAAGTTATCTTTAACGTACTATAATCAAATAATTAATTACTGTAACGAAAACGATCTTCAGCAATACATGGTTCTCAACTCCAGAATTGAAGAACGATTAAAAAAGGTCTCTAACAAAACATTAAAAAGAACTGGTTTACCTGCATTAGAAGCTTATATTTCCGATTATATTGAAAAATATAATGAACCCTATCGCATTATTAGACTAACTAAAGCAATTAATTTGCTATTAGAAAATGCTAGACCTCAATTAGAAAACATTTCTTCATTGAGAAATAAAACTCAAGAAGAACTTGATTCCTTACGTAAAATTTTAGAAGACGCCAAAGTTAAATTAAATAAATCTGAAGAGTTCAACGAGTTCATCGATACACTAAAGTCTACAGAGGTTGGCTTAAGCGATGAGGTAGCTAATTTTTTTCATCAAACAAATACAAAACAATTCATGCCACTTATTGCCTCAACAGAAAAATACTTCAGTAGCAACAAAAAAATTAAAAAAGAAATAGCAGAAAAAAAAATACAAAGTCTAAAATCCTCGTTATCTGATATGTTAAATGAATTTTCAGCTGCTCTAACAGGGCTAAACAAGGCGCAACAGAACTATCAACTGGAAAAATTAAACGATGCGTATTGTAAATTTATTGGAAATACCTTCGAAGGTTTACTTGATAAAATAGATGTAAAAACGAAAGAAAATCTAAAAACATCTACGATTAATATTAATCAATATTTGAATATAAGTGAGAATTATATTCAAAAAGAGAATGTACGTATAGGTCAAGAAAAAATTGAAAGAAGTTTCTGGAGAAAACTTTTGGAATTCGATTTTAGTGAAAAATATCGAGACATTATAGAAGAACAAGATCTTGTAGATTTAGACTCCTTTTGGAAGGATAACCGCCCAAAAATAGAATCGGAGCTAAGCGAGACTCTAAATCAATTAAGTGAGGAAATCAAACAAAATGCAATAAACCTTACCCATGATTATTGTTCAGAACTAAACCATTGCTTCCAGGAAAAAGTAAATGAGATTTTGTCTACTTTACTCAGAGAAACTGAGGCATCTGATCTTGAGAAAAGAATTAATGAAGCAGATGAAAAATTAGCAATCTTAGATGAAATAGAACAAACATTAACCTCCATTTCTAAAGTACAAGTTAAAGGACATTAAAATGACAGAACTCAGCCCAGAAATGTCAGCAAAATTTGCTGAAAAAGTCTCAGAATATGCAAAGAATCCAGACAAACGTTTAAAAGAAGCTTTAAATAATCAAAATTCTAATATGGTGAGAGCTATTTTAAAATTAGATTTAAATGATAGTGCCATAAATTTCGAAGAGTTAATGATTAAAACTCTCTATATTACTGAACACTTTCCAGAGCAAGCTAAACTTATCTTTGAAAAATTTGAACTGTCAAAATTGCATAAAGGGCTTGAAACAGATTCCCATTTATGGGATGAGGACTATTTTTTAACCCATCAAAGCTATCTTACTCTTAATTTTGCATTAGAGCGTTTTATTCATTTAGTTCATGTCAAACAAGAATTAATGAATAAGAAGGTTAATAATAATTTAACAAATTCCCCTGTTGTGGTTAATCGACAACAATACAAACCTGAAACATTTAATAAAGATTTTGAAGAGGCCAAAAATAGCAAGCTAAATGTCATTGAATTTGTCAAAGAAAATTCTTTAATTTGTGCAATTGTAGTGATTGCTTTAGTTGCTCTTTTCTTATTACTGTAAAGGGATAAATATGAATACATCAGTTCAACCACAAAATACTGTCTTACCAGATAATGTAGAAGCACAATTAGTTAATTTTGTTCCTGATGCATTTAAAACGATAGAACTCGGGAAATCTTGGCTCAATAAAAGCTATTTAGCAGAATTAGAACAATTTGAAATTCAAATATTACCAAAAAATCAGATGTTAAATATTTACTCTGATGTTCGCTTGTATAAAATAGAGCGTTTATCGCTCGAAAATAAGCAATCCATGCTAGAAAGTTTAACAGCGATGTATCAGGCTTTAGGTACTTTTGGTTGTACTGTTTTTCTGTTCCTGAACTGCCAAAACAAAAAAACCGACGTTTATTTAGGAGTTAAAGGTTTAGGGGCTAAAGGAGAAACAGGCGGAGAATTATTAGTATCTGCATTTAATGGACATTTCGCAGGTAGCCAATTTCCCCGTCAAAAACAACAAGAGATATTAGCTTGCTTATCCCCTAATTCCACACCAAATTGCTCTGTTTCTGCTTTAACTTGTATTCCCTCGCTTTCATTAGAGGAAAGAGAATACTTTATGCAAGGATTAGAACGATTTATTGATGCTGCTGAAAATAATGATTTTCAGGCATTAATTTTGGCAGACCCTATCTCTGGCCAAGATTTAAATTATGCACAAACATATTATGAGAATATTGCGACTCAATTGTCTCCTCTCCTTAAACAAAATATTTCGTTTAATAAAACCTCTTCACAAAGTGTTGGACAAAGTATCAGCAAAAGTATTACTGAAAGTTTCACTCAAACCGAAACAACTGGAACAAGTACAAGTCTTGCAGAATCTGAAACGCAATCCGTAACTAACACTGAAACGAATGGAACGACTAAAAATGTAGGCGGTAGCACGACTGTTAGCACCAATACTAACATAGGCATACCTGGAGTTAGTAGTGGGGGGGTATCAGTAAGTCAATCTATAAATTATAGTTATGGTATAAACCAATCATTTAGTACGAGTAAAGCGTTATCTCAAGGGAAAACCCATACCACTAGTCAAAATAATTCAAGCGCTGCTGCTAAGGGACGAGGTGAGACTATTACTGATGCAGAAAATACCCAGGAAATCGATAGTCAATCTCAAACGATTTCTTTTGATTGCATCAGTAAAAATATTGAACAAATTATACAACAGATCGACTGCCATTTGGAAAGGATCAAAGAGGCTCGTAGCTACGGTGGTTGGCAGACAGCCGCCTACTTTATTGCGGAAAAAAGACACGTCACGCAATCACTCGCCAGCATTTTCTTGGGACTAACTCGCGGTGAAAACTCATATAGTGAAAACTCATCTATTTCTACTTGGAGCCATGATAAAGCAAAAAAAATACTAACTTGGTTAAATAATTTTTCTCATCCACAATTAGATTCATACTTATCTAAGAATTTAAATTTAGCTTATTTAACCCCAGCAACACTCGTTTCAGGTAAAGAAATGGCAATTCAGCTCAGCTTGCCTCGTCGTTCTACTTCAACGGTTTCCGTTGTTGAAGCACAAGCCTTTGGTCGTCAAATTCAAAGTGTGAATGGCACATTAGAACGTACTGACAAAATAGTTAATTTAGGAAAGATCCGTCATTTATGGCAAACCTTGCCACAAAGTGTGGAATTAGATGTACAAAAATTGGCTAGCCATATTTTTGTAACAGGCTCAACAGGATCAGGAAAAAGTAATACGGTTTACCAAATTTTAAATGAACTTAATCGCAATAAAGTAAAATTTATGGTGATTGAACCCGCAAAAGGTGAATATAAAAATGTGTTTGGCCATCGTGATGATGTCAAGGTATTTGGTACAAATCCAAAGAAAACAGCATTACTTAGAATTAATCCATTTAAATTCCCTGATGATATCCATGTATTAGAGCATATTGATCGTTTAATTGAGATTTTTAATGTCTGTTGGCCAATGTATGCCGCAATGCCTGCGGTATTAAAAGATGCAATGCTCGAAGCTTATAAAGCAAGTGGTTGGGATTTAGAGCATTCTTACAATCGTCATCCAAATTTATTCCCTAGCTTTTCTGATTTACTGACTCAATTAAAACATGTCATTGATAGCTCAGCTTTCTCTCAAGAAGTCAAAAGCAACTATGAAGGCTCACTCGTTACACGTGTTAAATCATTAACCAATGGTTTAAACGGACAAATTTTCTCAAGTGATGAGATTGATAACCACATTTTGTTTGATGAAAACATCATAGTTGATTTAAGTCGCATAGGTTCACAGGAAACAAAATCCCTTATCATGGGCATATTAATCATGCGTTTAAATGAATACCGAATGAGTGAAAGCACAGGAATGAATGAACCTCTCAAGCACGTTACTGTATTAGAGGAAGCTCATAATATCCTCAAACGTACTTCAACAGAGCAAAGTAGTGAAGGTTCCAATGTTGCAGGAAAATCTGTCGAAATGTTATCAAATGCGATTGCTGAAATGCGAACGTACGGTGAGGGTTTTATCATTGCGGATCAATCTCCAAGTGCGGTGGATATTTCTGCAATTCGTAATACCAATACAAAAATTATCATGCGTTTACCAGATGACGCAGATAGACGCTTAGCTGGCAAAGCCTCTGGTGTTACAGAAGAACAATTAGAAGAACTTGCAAAACTTCCAAAAGGTGTTGCTGTTATTTATCAAAACGACTGGCTAGAGCCTGTGTTATGTCAAATTCATAAATGCGATGCTGAGGAAAAGTTGTTTGTTCAACCTGAAGTAAGACAAAAAATAGATTACAAAGCATTCAATAAACAATTAGCTGAATTTGTATTTCATCCGAAACTTCATACAAGGAAGAAATTAAACCTAGAAAAGTTTAAAAAGAATATCGAGCAATCATTACTACCAATAGAAAAGAAGGTTTATTTATTTAATGAAATAACAAATTTAGAACAGAATAATTTAAAAAAACAATCTGATGAGTATTTGACAAACTTATATCAATGGCTAGCTCAAGAAAATTTATCAGAAATTAAACCCGAACTTTCCGATGAATTAAGAACTTATTTATCAAAATAAGATAAGGATGCTCTATGTTAGAAAAAAATATGAATTTACAATATTCTATCAGCAGTCTAGATAAAAAAGAAGAAAGGAATTCTTTCTCTGATAAATTTGAGAAATTCCCATTTCCTAAATTAGATGAAATCCCGCATCCTGATACAAAAGAGTTTCCATTGCCTGAATTAGATAAAATCTCGCATTCAGATAAAAAAGAGTTCCACTTTCCTGAATTAGATAAAATCTCGCATTCAGATATAAAAGAGTTTTCATTTTCTGAATTAGATAAAACCTCGCCCTATAATATAAAAGAGTTTCCATTTCCTAAATTAGACGAAACCTCGCCCCATGATATAAAAGAGTTTCCATTTCCTAAATTAGATGAAACCTCGCATCCTGATACAAAAGAGTCTCCATTTCCTAAGCCAGAGAAAACTACAATATTTATTTCTGATAATGCTAGACAGATTACAGAAAATAATGAATTACGCCAAATAGAAACATTCTCTTTTAAATTTTTACCGGAAGATGAAAAATACAATAGGGAGAATGAGAATCATAATGCTAAACAGGAAACTCAGAATGATGATACTCAAAAAACTCAGAATTATGATCAAAAACAAGTAAGAGATGATGTAAATATAATTAAAATTGATCGTAATAGTGGAGATCAACAAGAAAATCAGGAAAAAATGAATAATCTTCAACCAAATACTATTTACGAGTTTGAAAATGGTGATAGAGTCGAAACTGACGATAAGGGTAGAGTTATCAAATCAACTTTCACTCCCATCTTAGTAGAAGATAAAAGAACACCAGAAGATAATGCAAAAACTCGAGAAGTAGGAAAAACTGGCAAAGAAGGAGATGAAGGAGGCCATATACAGGCCCATTCATTAGGAGGCTCCTCTGAAAAAATCAATTTATTTCCTCAAGATGCGAATTTTAATCGAGGAGAATACAAAAAAATTGAGAACAGTATAAAAAACGATCTAAAAGAAGGAAAAGATGTTCAAGTTACAGTAGAGTTAATTTATGATGACCCCAACTCCTCAAGACCAGATAGAGTAAGAGTCACTAAAATAGTGACTGATTCCAATGGCAACGTAGAAATAACATCTGTCACTAAACAAAACTCACCAAAAGGAGAACAAGATGCTTAAACAACAAGAAATACTTAATACTATAACCCAAAAATTACACTTATCTGCACCATCCAATTATGAAAGTGCTGAATTAATTTATAAGATCATTATTGATGAAAATAAATGGACCTCATTTTCTGCTACTTTTATCATCGAAGGGAAGAAAACACCACCAGAGAACTTCACTAAACTTCAAAATGAGTTAGAGCCCTTATTAGACAAACTACATACTATAATGAAAGCTGAATCAAATAGTGATTGGAGAAAACTTGTCTTAAAAATTGATGAACATAGAAAAGTTACTGTGGATTTTAATTATTCTGAGCAAGATATTTAATTCTCTTTAAGTGGTGGGCACTAGCCCACTTTTTTATCAATTTAAATTGGTAAGCATAACTATATTAATTAAAAAACAAACTACATTATAGTAGTTATAAAAATTGGGGAAACGCATGGTTGAAAATATTGAAAAACAGTTTACATCTCAAAGAAATAATTTTAGCGATGATTTCCGTTTACGTATTCACCGTGCAATGAGTTGGTTAAAGAGAGCACAACTAGCGGAAGATGATCATGACACAAAATTTATTTCACTGTGGATCGCATTTAATGCCGCCTATGCAAAAGAGTTAGGTGATATAAGAGATAAAGCGACATTCAATGAATTTCTATTACGTATTTGTGCTTTTGATAATGAAAAGCAAATTTATAATTTAGTTTGGAAGACATTTTCTCAATCTATACGTTTACTCTTAGACAATAAATTTGTATTCCAACCATTTTGGGAATTCCATAATGGGAAAATGTCAGAAAAAAACTATTTACGTGCTGAAATGCTTGAACGTGAGCAATTTTTTTCTGCTTTAGAAAAACAAAAAACAGAACGTATTTTAGCGGTGATGTTCTCTCGTCTTTACACGTTGCGTAATCAAATTATTCATGGCGGGTCAACCTATAACAGTAAAGCCAATCGTGAGCAATTACGTGATGGTTGCAATATTTTGGCATTACTCATTCCTACAATGTTACAAATAATGATGGAGAATCACGCAGAAATTGATTGGGGAAAGCCTTTTTATCCGTATATTAAGGAAAACTAATAAGATTAGGAGGGTATGATGGTCATGCCAACAACAGAAGATTTAATTCCACATTGTCCAAAGTGCGGTTGGACAAATAATCTGGTTCTCCCTGCACTATCGGGTTGTTGTATACCGTCATCTATGATTAAACATTGTCCAAGATGCGGTGGAAAAACCTGCTTTCGCCCATTAACTCTCCTCGAGAAGTGGAAACATAGTTTGGGAATCTTAAAAGGTTTCGATTGCTGACCTTTAATTGAAAATAAAAAAACAGATTACCATTTCTATGAAGCTACCTTGCATAGTGTTGAAATATGATTCCCATACACGTCATTAAAAAGGGAATCAAGATGAGAAATCCATTACTATTTTTTGTTATTGTCTATGTTGTGGCAGCAATTGCATCTTATCTATGCTTTAATTATGAACCAAAAGGTAAATATCAAACACTAAAATTAGTCATTGCCAGATGCTTGGGGATAATTGGTTGGCTTGTGCGTCTTGCGATAGTAATTTACATAATTTTAGCGATATTCTCGCTTTTCTTTTTATGAAGTGAAGCTAAAACGATAGACCCATCATCTAATACAAAAAAGAGATGAGGAAATACCCTCACCTATTGCATGAGCATCACGCTACTTTTTCGTCTGTGTGCGTACCCACAAGTCAGCATATTTGACAAAAGTCGAGTGGGCAGAAAGGATGGCGAGAAGTAAGCCTTGTTTACCGTCAAGGAAACCCGCATTGAAAATATACATTTTGGCAAAACAGCCAATCGCATGAGTGAACGCGGCCAAAAGACTGCCTTTTTTACCTGCTTTTTCGCGTTTTTCCGCCCACGCTTTGGCATAACCAGCGGATTTCACTAAGTAGTGGTGCATATCTTTATAGGTGTAGTGTTCTAAATCACCCGCTAATTTTTCCACTTTCGCATGGCTCGGTAACATCACTTTTTCATGCACCGGTTCATCATTATATTGTGTTAATGCGGTTGGATATAAACGTAACACAAAATCGGGATACCAATTAGAGTGGCGAATTTTACGCCCAAAGACTTCACTCAAACGTGAAATTTTATACACCACATTGTTTTCATTTTTTGCGACCGCACGTTGAACAGACTCACGCAATTCTGGCGTAACGCGTTCGTCGGCATCTAGCCATAAAACATAATCGGTGGTCACATAGTGTTGGGCGATTTGGCGCTGACGACCAAAGCCTGGCCATTCAGTGTTTTCATAAAATTTTGCACCATAGCTTAGGGCAATCTCTTTTGTGTTATCCGTGCTGCCAGAATCTAAAATCACAATTTCATCAACCCAATCTTTAACCGTATCTAAACATTGGGCCAAATGCTCGGCTTCATTTTTAACAATCATCGCGACGCTGAGTGTTGGCATACTTTAATCCTTTATGTCTTGAGTGCAAAAGTTTATACTAAGAATAATACCTTCATTTTAACATAACCCAATATTTATGCTATGTTACGTTTTTTCTATACCGTCTTAATGTATTTGATTCAACCTTTGGTTGTCTTATTTATGCTAGGACGTAGCATTAAAGCACCAAACTACCGCAAGCGCCTTAATGAACGTTATGGGTTTTATTGTGGTGCGGTAAGACCCAAGGCCGATGGTGTGGTGATCCATGCGGCTTCTGTGGGTGAAGTGATTGCGGCAACCCCTTTGGTTAAACGCATTCAAGCGCTTTATCCAAATTTACCTATCACCGTCACTACCGTCACGCCAACCGGTTCAGATCGGGTAAACGCAGCCTTTGGCAACAGTGTTACCCACTTTTACTTGCCTTACGACTTACCCGATGCAGTCAACCGTTTTATTGCCTTTGTCCAGCCTAAAGTCTGTATTGTCATTGAAACCGAAATTTGGCCAAATTTAATTGTTCAGCTCAAAAAACAACGTATTCCTTTTATTATTGCTAATGCGCGTTTATCCGCGCGTTCAACACAGCGTTATCAAAAATTGAAAGGGGCATTACATCACATTTTTGATGATATCAGTTTAATCGCACCACAAGATGATGTCAGCGCCCAACGTTATTTATCACTTGGTTACGACGAACAACGTTTAAAATTAACCGGCAATATCAAATATGATCTCGTTCTCAATGATGCACTAATGCAACAAGTTACCACTCTCAAACAAGCTTGGGTTGAGCAACGCCCTGTCTGGATCGCAGCAAGTACACACGAAGGCGAGGAAGATCTGATTTTAGAATCTCACCGTCTCTTACTGCACAAATACCCTGACCTATTGTTAATACTGGTTCCACGTCATCCTGAACGCTTTAATCTGGTCGCAGATTTAATTAAAAAACACAAATTGACCTACATTCGTCGTAGTGACAAGATTGTGCCCAATGCCTCAACTCAAGTAGTACTCGGAGACACCATGGGAGAGCTAATGTTGATGTATGGCATTTCAGATATTGCGTTTGTAGGAGGCAGTTTAGTGAAACATGGCGGTCACAACCCGCTAGAACCCCTTGCCTTTAAATTACCTGTTATCAGTGGCAAATACACCTTTAATTTTCCTGAGGTATTTACCAAACTGACACAAGTACAAGGTGCATTAGAAATCAACGGGAACACCAAAGCCCTTACAAGTGCGATAGAAAAATTTTTAGATTCGCCAGAATTACGTGAACGTTATGGGAATGCAGGTCATGAAGTCCTCATTGAAAATCGTGGCGCCTTACAACGTTTGTTAGATTTATTAGATCCTTATTTTAAGTAAAACAGCAATGATTACGGTTATTTATCCAGGCACCTTTGATCCCATCACCAATGGGCATCTCGATATTATTCAACGTACCGCACGTTTATTCCCCAATGTGTTAGTCGCAGTCGCATCCAATCCCAATAAAAAACCTTTATTTGATTTGGCGACGCGCGTAGAACTCGTCAAACAATCCGTTGCACACTTACCTAACGTATCCGTGGTCGGTTTTTTAGATTTGTTGGCTGATGTGGTAAAAGAACGGAATATTACCGCCATTATTCGTGGAGTGCGTAGCGCCAGTGATTTTGATTATGAATTACAGCTAGCCCATTTAAACCGCTTATTAACTGATGGAGTAGAAAGTTTATTCTTTCCACCTTCTGAACGTTGGTCTTATGTCTCTTCTACCATGATCCGTGAAATTCATTTACACCATGGTGATGTCAGTAAATTGGTCCCTGAAGTGGTCTTTCACGCCTTACAAAACTTAAAAAAATAGGTTACCACAATGAAAAAGGGGGAAAATGTTTTCCCCTTATGCTTGATAGCCACCTAACAAGGCTTGCCAATCGGATTGCCTAAATTGGATATTCATGCGCGCCACTTCTTTCATAAAAGAGCGGTGTAATCGGTTTAAATTTTCCCGCTTCCAACGTTCACCGAGTTGATGTGCGCATTTATCAAAATCAATTAACCAGAATTTACGCTCATTCTGGCGTTGTTGTACTAAAATATTATGCGCATTTAAATCTGTATGACAGACTTGCATGCTGTGTAATTGGCGAATAAGTTGTCCTACCTTGTGCCAATCTTGCTCAGTCAGCATCGCTTGTTGTAAATAGACGGTCAGATCTTGCGCCTGTTCAATTTTTTCTGTTAGCAAATCAGCACGGTAAAAACCAAACGCCACTTTTTCAACACAAGCACCAAGCGGTTTCGGCACAGCCAATCCCGCTTCATGCAGTTGTTTTAACAGCGAAAATTCGGCAAAACTACGTGTAGTGGACAAAGTCGAAAAACGATAACAATCGCGATTTATTTTTCCCCACACCCCGCCTCGATAATAATGTTTTAATGTCGCATTTACGCCAAACATATCTTCTGTTTGTAAAAACCATGTCACACCTCTTCCTCGAGCCGAGCCGAGAATACGCGCTTGTTTTTTCCAAAAAGTAGATTGAAAAAAACACACCTGTTGTGCTTTAGGTTGTTTAAAATTAAACAAGAAAAACGTATTTTTGTGTTTAAATTCAAGCATATTTTTATCAAGTTAAATCAGAGATAGCGAATGGGCACATTCTACTTTAAAATAATCAGAATTCACACAAAATTTATTGGATGAACAAATTATGTCGCTTTTTAACACGCCACCCGACTCGCTTTGTATTCTGCGTTTATCTGCCATTGGTGATGTTTGTCATGCCTTGGCTGCCGTACAGCAGATTCAACGTCACTGGCCAAGCACCAAGATCACTTGGATTGTTGGCAAAACAGAAGCACAGTTACTGGCGGGTATCCCTGATGTCGAGTTAATCAGTTACGATAAAAAAACCGGTTGGAAAGGGATTTTCTCACTTTGGAAAAGCCTAAAAGGACGTCATTTTGATGCCTTGTTGAATATGCAAACCGCCTTGCGAGCCTCAATGATTTCGCTCGGGATCAAGGCAACGTATAAAGTCGGCTTTGGCCAAAAGCGGGCAAGAGAAGGACAATGGTTGTTTACCAATCGGAAAATCCATGAGCCCCAAAGCCCACATGTGCTAGATGGGTTTATGGCATTTGTAGCCTACCTCGGTGTGCCGATCACGGCACCGCAATGGCAACTTCATATTCGCGATACTGACCGTAAAGATGTGGCTAAATATGTCGATCCTACACGAAAAAACTTACTGATTTCGCCTTGCTCAAGTAAATCCGAAAAAGATTGGTTAGTGGAACGCTATGCTGAAGTGACCAATATTGCACATCAGCATAATATTCATGTTATTTTCTGTGCTTCACCGGCAAAACGTGAAATGGAAATGATACAGAAAATCCTTGCTCTATGTGAATCTACGCCCACCGATCTATCTGGCAAAACCAATCTCAAACAACTGACCGCACTAATTGGTATGGTTGACGTGGTCTTATCGCCAGACTCAGGGCCCGCTCACCTCGCCACTACTCAGGGAACCGATGTCATTGGCTTGTATGCTTATCATAATCCATTGCGTACAGGCCCTTACAACAATCTAGCCAATGTCGTATCGGTCTATGAACAAAATGTACAAAAAGAATTCGGTAAGCCGTCTAACCAATTACCTTGGGCAACCAAATTAAAAGGGAAAAATCTGATGGCCGGCATTGAAGTAGCGGATGTCGTTGCCCAAATGAGAGCCCTCAAGCTGTTTTAACGTGCGGTCAATGTTCACCAAGTTTTTGACAATTCATGATGATGGTTACAATCTGATAAAGGAATGCTTATGTTAGATAAGATTTTTGCATGGTTTGAAAATCGGGTTAATCCTTATCCACCTGAAGCCCCCAAAACGGCACCGAAAACACTGATCCGTTTTATTTGGACGAACCTGGAGGGGATGCGCGGTTGGATCTTTTTACTGGCATTTCTCATTGTTGGTATCGGTATTGTTGAAGGGCTACTCTTTCGTTTTATGGGGATGTTGGTGGATTGGTTAACACAATACTCTCCACTCACGCTTTGGCAGGAAAAAGGACCACAACTCTTAGCTATGGCAGGCTTGCTACTGTTTAGTATTGTATGGGCATTTGTTGCATCTGCAGTACGCCTACAAACCCTACAAGGGGTCTTTCCAATGCGCTTACGTTGGAATTTCCATCGCCTGATGCTCGGTCAAAGTTTATCTTTTTATCAAGATGAGTTTGCTGGTAGGGTATCCGCTAAAGTGATGCAAACGGCTCTGGCTGTACGTGATACGGTATTAACCCTTGCCGATATGATGGTATATGTATCAGTGTATTTTATTACCTCTGGAGTGGTATTAGCTAGCCTAGATGGTTGGTTACTGCTCCCCTTTGTACTTTGGTTAATCACTTTCGGCACAATTTTACGTATTTTGATCCCGAAACTGGCTAAAACAGCAGAACGTCAAGCAGATGCGCGCTCCCTGATGACGGGACGTATCACCGATGCTTACGCTAACATTACTACGGTTAAACTTTTCTCTCATGGTACGCGAGAAGCCGCCTACGCCAAACGCTCCATGGAAGAATTTATGCTCACCGTACACGCACAGATGCGCTTAGGCACCAGTTTAGACAGTCTGACTTATGCCGCCAATATAACCTTAATCTTAGGAAGTGCGATACTCGGTATTGTCTTATGGCAACAAGGCAGTATTGGGGTCGGTGCCATTGCTACTGCTGTGGCGTTAGCGCTCCGCGTCAATGGGTTATCACATTGGATTATGTGGGAAGCGGCACGGCTATTTGAAAACATTGGGACAGTCAATGATGGGATGCAAACCCTCACCAAACCACATACTATTGTGGATAAACCTAATGCCAAACCGATTCAAATTAGTCAAGGTGAGATTCGCTTTCACAACGTGCATTTTGCCTATTCACCGGATAAACCGCTGCTCACCGACTTTAATTTAACCATTAAACCAGGTGAAAAAGTCGGTCTCATTGGACGTTCTGGCGCAGGCAAATCCACTATTGTTAATTTATTACTGCGTTTTTATGAACCACAACAAGGTGAAATTACCATTGATGGACAAAATGTCTGTCACGTTTTGCAAGAAAGTTTACGTAGCCAAATTGGACTGGTCACACAAGACACCTCGCTCCTTCATCGTTCTGTGCGTGAAAATATTGTGTATGGTCGTCCTCATGCCACAGAAGAAGAAATGTACAATGCGGCACAACGTGCTGAAGCCGCTCATTTCATTCCTCAACTCAGTGATGCCAAAGGTCGCACCGGCTATGATGCCCATGTGGGTGAACGTGGGGTAAAACTCTCTGGTGGACAACGCCAACGTATTGCTATCGCACGCGTAATGTTAAAAGATGCACCCATTTTATTACTGGATGAAGCCACTAGTGCCCTGGATTCTGAGGTTGAAGCCGCAATTCAAGAAAGTTTAGACAAAATGATGGAAAATAAAACGGTGATTGCTATTGCCCATCGCTTATCCACCATTGCCGCCATGGATCGCTTAGTGGTGTTAGATAAAGGCCAAATTGTCGAACAAGGCACACATCATGAGCTGCTTGCCCAAAATGGTTTATATGCCAAACTGTGGGCACACCAAAGTGGGGGCTTCTTAACGGATACAGACGGCTAAATTTTCTGTCTCGCCCTAAATCATTAAGTGCGGTCAAAATTTGAAGAAAATTGACCGCACTTTAAAAACGCATATCGCTATATTTATTTTTATATAATGATACTCTATAATCTGCGTTACATTTATCCACATGACTGATAAACCTAATGCAAAAATTGAGTGTTATTTATAAATTTAGTTTGATCACCCTGATGCTGTTAAGCTTTCTGGCCATGATTTTTTCTGGTCTGTTTCTCTACCTAGGCATCAATTTTGCCCTCGCACTTGAGTTTCATCTGCTTTTTGCCCTCCTTCTTATATGTAGTATCGCACTGCATGTGATTAATCGACGGCGTAAATTAAAGAAAATCAATACCCAATTTTTTGATTGGCTTTATCACAGCAAATACCCTAGTTATTGCACGTTAGAACGCTTAATTCAAACTGTTGAACATCTGACAGTACAACAGCTTATTGAGGCCCTCCAATTATCTGAAGCGAATTTTTTAGACGCATTACGCCAAGCACGGATTCAAGTACTCAGTACCCGTCAAACCTTACGCCAAGCGTGCCATAACAATGACGAAAAAATCTTTTTATCTATTGATATTGCTATGCGGCTTAAATTTCCCCCTAACACTTAAAGGATCTTCTATGCAAAAAACGTTTCTTTATAGTGCAATCGCACTCACTTGTGCATCGAGTAATGCACAAGTTTTTCAACTTGGTCAAATCGAAGTCATTGCAGAAAACAGTAGCGATCTCAGCACGACACGCCTTGAATACCAAGATCTCGACAAAAACACTATTACGAATGTTGCTAAAGTGGCGAAAATCACCCCAGGAGTAAGCTTTGAACGTATTGGTGCACGCAGTGAACAAAACATAAATGTACGTGGTTTTGATGCTCGTCGCGTACCTGTATACATTGATGGTATCCCTGTCTATGTACCCTATGATGGCAATATGGACTTAGGTCGCTTCACCACCTTTGATTTATCACGTATTGATATTTCTAAAGGTTCAAGCTCTGTGCTATATGGGGCAAATACGATGGGTGGGGCGATCAATTTAATCAGCCGTAAACCGACCAAATCACTCGAAGGGACACTCGGTTATGGCTTTCAAAAAGGACGTGATGCGAAAACCACTACCAACCAAACTTATTTCAGCCTAGGTAGCAAGCAAGAACAGTTTTATGCTCAGATCAACGGTAGCTTTGTTGAACGACAAGGGTTACAGCTTTCTCATCGCTATAAACAACAAGGTAAAAGCTTGGAAGACGGTGGACGAGCTGAACAATCGGTTCATCGTGATAAAAAATTAAGTGTAAAACTGGCTTATACACCAAATAATACTGACGAATATGCTTTCGTGCTCAGTACACAAAAGGCGAAAAAAGAACAACCTTTCTATGCGGGAAAACATGAAAGCGCGAGTCGCTTTTGGCGTTGGAATGCATGGGATAAAGACAGTCTCTATTTCTTATCACATACTCAATTTGCGCCACACAATGCCTACATTAATGGCAAAGTATTTTATGACACCTTTAAAAATGACTTAGAAATATTTAAAGATGCGACCTTTACGACGTCTGACATCAGTTACTACCGCGATTATACCTATGGTGCGGGTATTGAATTAGGCGCAGACTTAACCGCACAACACCGCTTAAAACTCGCCCTGAATTATAAAGCCGATATACACCGAGAGCATGACAACCATGATCCTGTGACCAAAAACAAAGATCACACTTACAGTGTAGGATTAGAACATACTTATCAATTAGCAAGCAATACGCAATGGATATCAGGGATAAGTTATGACTACCGCCAAGCCAAACGTGCAGAGAAATTTGATGCTCAATCAGGCGGAAAAAATCCACCTAAGTCGATTAATCCATTCCGATTGGGGACTCAGCATGCCCTAAATTATCAAATCAAACTAAGCCATCGCTTTGATAAAAATGATGAATTTGCTGCGAGCTTTGCCAAAAAGACGCACTTACCAACCATGAAAGAGCGCTATTCTCGTCGATTTGGTACTGTAGAACCTAATCCATTCCTTGGACCTGAAACAGCCTATCACTATGAATTAAGTTATTTGCGTACCTTCAATGATTGGCTGCGTTTAGAAGGTGCACTATTCTATAGCGATATTCATGATGCCATTGAAGAAGTCACTATCCCAAATCATCCAGATCATCGAAAACAAAATCAGAATTATGGTAAAGAAATTCGCAAAGGAATTGAATTTGCCGCCACAGCCTTTGTCACGGATAACTTGACGTTAGGGGCTAACTATACCTATTTACGTGCGAAAAACCGGACTTATAACGAGATGATTATTCACCATGTTCCGAGACATAAGATCTTTATGTATGCTGATTGGAAAGTTTTACCAAACCTCGCGCTCTATGTCAGTCAAGAAGCTGAAACAGGACGTTATAGCTTTGACCGTATCTCGAATAGAAAAATCAAAGCTAACACGACCAAAGTGGCTGGCTTTGGGGTAACCCATACTAAATTGACATATCATGCCACATCCAACTTTGTTCTTGATGTGGGAATCAATAATATCTTTGATAAAAACTATTACTACACTTATGGTATGCCAGAAGAAGGTCGCGTGTACTTTGCTAATATCAAATATATGTTCTAACTTGTTCTAGAGACATCGCCAAATTTAAATCTGCCATAACGCTACAAGGTTGGCTATGGCAAGGGCGATTTTCTTAACAAGCCCACGGTTTTGGGCACCTAAAACTGAGAAATCGAATATGCGCTTTCATTAAAAAATCCACACTATCACGCTAAAGCTGATGGCATGGGGGATGTGAAAATGCAAGGTGATTTTAAACGGTTACGTGGCGATATTAGCAGTACACTGCGCTACAACATTAACACCAAAAGCAGTATTGACCTCACACCTTATGTCAGTCGCGGATTGTTAGCAAATACATATTGGGGTGGCAGTATTGGACTCAATATCACATTCTAGAATCAACATAAAAATAGCTGTGTAAAACACAGCTATTTTTATACAGCCCGAGCGTTAAAACAGATAATACGCCCAATCAATATTAAACCAGTAAATGCTGAAGTAATGCAGTATAGATATTTACACCCGTTAATAACTGTGTTTCATCGAAATCAAATTCGGCTTGATGATGTCCAGCAGTACGATCAGCACCAAGAATAAAATAAATGGCTTTGCCCCCCTGCTCTTGTACACGGCGTCCTAAAATCGTCGCATCTTCACTGGCATTAAAGGCATAATCTGCATTAACCTGTTTAATATCCGCTTGCTGTAATGCAATTTTTTCGACCAGTTGAACAAGTTCTTCATCATTCACCATATCGACAGCTTCACCCATGATTTCCGTTTCATAGTTAACCTCAAAACCAATCGCTATCCCTTTCGCTATTTGCATGACTTGCGCCACCATGTATTCATTAATCGCTTTATTTTCGCCCCGCACTTCTAACTGGAGCTGCGCTGTTGCAGGAATAACATTACGCCCTTCACCCGCATTAAGCACACCGACATTGATCCGTGTCATTCCATCACCATGACGTGCAATAGCATGAAGTTGAGTGACTGTATGTGCGGCTGCAAGTAGCGCATTACGCCCTAAATGTGGCGCAGCACCTGCATGAGCAGGTTTACCTTGATAGCGAATGTCAATTTTGGTCGTCGATAAGAAATTTTTAGGATTCGAGATGACCGTTCCTGTATCTGCACAAAAACTAATATGTGAGCTAGCAAAATAATCCGCATCATCAATGATGCCACTCGCGGCAATCGCGGCAGCCCCTCTCACCCCTTCTTCCGCCGGCTGAAAAACAAGCTTAATTTTACCGCGGAGTTTATCTTTGTTTTCGGCTAGCCATTTAGCTGTGCCTAATCCAATGGTAATATGTGCGTCATGTCCACAAGCATGCATAAAACCATCATTCAACGAAGCAAAATCACACTGATTGGGAATATGCTCAGGATGCGTGGTTTCGCTCACATTGACACAGTCAATATCAAAACGTAATGCGACTGTTTTACCCGGTTTGCCTGTATCGAATACTGCTACACACCCCGTATACCCCTTCATTTGCTCAAGCCATTTTGCTTTTGCACCATAGGCTATTGCCTTAGCTAATCCTGTTTCGACAACCGCTTGTTGGCGACCCCGTACAAATTCAGGATTAATAATTTTATCACCCATTAAAATGTCAAATCCCATTTCCTCAAGATAATCTGCAATACGGCTAGTTGTCCAAAACTCCGCCCAACCAATCTCAGGAAAACGATGAAATTCACGACGCCATTGGATAAGTTGTTCAAGTGCTATACTCATTAAATCGCTCCTCTTTATGATTACAACATAAACAATGCTAAAAATAAGATCGCGAGAATCATGCCTGGTGCAGTGCGTTTGACCATTTCAACTGGACTCACCATAGCTAACCCCGCACAGACAATCGTCACGCCAGCAATCGGCGACGCGGTACGTCCAATTGCCCCAGCAATCGCAGCTGCCATCCCCAAATTAACATGGGTATAACCTAATTCCACTGCATGAGGCGTCACCGCGGTATTGAAAGCAATAGCAGCCGCATCACCCGATCCCGTCACAATGCCCATTAAGAATGGTCCAATTGTCGCTCCCCAGCGGACAAATTCATTAGAATGTTTAAGGAACTCAATCGCGCTATCAATGGCACCAGTTGATTTTAAACCTGCAACAAATACACTGGCTGCAATGATGATACCTAACACATTGGCATAAGAATTACCCATGCCATTAAAGAACTCATTGGTAATTTTCACTGGTGAGATGCGTGTTACTGCAACAGCATATAATGAACCAATCAACATCGCTTGTGGTACGCCCATCTTCGTCCATTCTAAACCCGGCATTTTTTGTAAAGAGGTTCCCCCAATGACTAAAATCACCAAAGGCACCAATGGCGCTAATGCATAAAAGAGATTCACTTTCATGTTTTCTGCATTTTGCTCGCTTTCTTTATTTTCCACTAAATAAGCTTGACGATGTTCCTCACCATAATCTTTAAACGCAATCGCTAAGATCGTTAACATCACCGCACCAATTGCGCCTGCAATCATCGTATAAGGTGCATGAGATAAGTTAACTTGTGTCACGGTTAAACCTGACATTTCACTTAACATGGCAGAATGAGACGATCCCGGACTCATCATGGATCCGAATGTCCCGGCTAAAATCGCTGCGCCTGCTGTGGCGGGGCGTACACCTGAACTTTTTAATACGGGAATTAAGGTGGCGCCTACCGCTGCGGCACATCCCGCTGCAGAAGGAATCGCAATGTTAATAAAGAAGGTAATGATTGTTGCGATAGGAATTAAAAAAAACTTCAAGCCACTTAATGGCTTGGTTAATAAGTGGACTAAATGCGTGTCGCACTGGGTATATTTCATCACATAAGCAAACCCCATACTCGAACAAATCGCCATAATCAGTCCTGCCGATGTCATGCTTTTCGCAAACGCATCCAGTGCCCCCATTGGGTTAAGTGTGGCAATCGACATTAACAACCCCACACCAATTAATACTGTACGCGTTTCATATTTCTTTATTAATAAATAGACTGCTACAATAATGCCAATAAGCGCAATAATTGCTTTCAGTGCCACCATAATCTGCTCCTCAACGTTTGATAATTCAACCACTCCCCAAAACAAGATATTTTTAATAAACATAATGCGTTATTATCAAAAAATCTAGCTCTCAGTATGCGTGGTTAAAAGTGATTTAGGAATGTAAAAATCATATTTTATTGATAGGGATCACGAAATAAAATGAGAAAAGGATCTTAAGCAAAGGAAAGTGAACACAAAGAACGTGGAATGAAGGGATAAGCAAGGTTTAGTGCAAATCGCCACAGCCTAGAACAAGACATTAAGGCAATAGCGCTAGACAATAAAATTTTATGAAAATAAACCGCACTTTTATGTGTAGGTGGTAAGAAAAAGGCTTGGATAACCAAGCCTTTCTTTTGGGAATTAATCGCCCAAACGCTCTTTAATACGAGCAGATTTACCTGAACGCTCACGTAAGTAGTAAAGTTTCGCTTGACGTACAGCACCTTTACGTTTCACGGTAATGCTATCAACGATTGGTGAGTGAGTTTGGAATACACGCTCAACACCAACACCGTTAGACACTTTACGTAGTGTGAATGCTGAATGCAAGCCACGGTTACGAATTGCAATAACCACGCCTTCGAATGCTTGCAAACGACGTTTGCTTCCTTCTACTACCCATACTTTCACTTCTAAGGTGTCACCAGGGCGGAAGCTTGGTAAATTTTGTTTTAACTGTTCTTGTTCAAGTTGTTTAATGATGTTACTCATAATAATTAACCTTTCTAATCCTAGATTGAACTGATATTAACTGTGTTCTGCTTTAATTTGCGTCAACAGTTTACGTTGTTCGTCAGTCAGAGCTAGGCTTTCTAATAGCTCAGGGCGTCTTAACCATGTACGCGCAAGGGATTGTTTTAATCGCCATTTACGAATTTCTTCATGATTACCTGACATCAGCACAGGTGGCACAGTCAAGCCATCTAAATTTTCAGGACGGGTATAATGTGGGCAATCAAGTAATCCATCTGCGAAAGAATCTTCCTCTGCAGAAGCTTGCTTGCCAAGTACGCCTGGGATAAATCGTGCCACGGCATCAATTAATGTCATAGCGGGCAATTCACCTCCAGTCAGTACATAATCACCAACTGACCATTCTTCATCGACTTCCGTTTCGATCAGTCGCTCGTCAATGCCTTCATAACGCCCACATAACAAAATCAATTTTTGATTCTGTGCTAAGGCTTTTACACCAGCTTGATCGAGTTTTCGTCCTTGTGGCGAAAGATAAATCACCTTCGCCTCCTCTCCTACTTCGGCTTTAGCCGCTAAAATGGCATCCCGTAAAGGTTGCACCATCATCAGCATACCCGGACCACCACCATAAGGTCTATCGTCCACCGTTTTGTGCTTATCGTGCGTAAAATCACGCGGATTCCAGCACCGCACTTGTAAGAGATCCTGTTTTACGGCTCTTCCTGTGACCCCAAATTCCGTAATTGCTTTGAACATTTCGGGGAACAAACTAATAATCCCAACTAACATAAGTGACCCTTATATCGCAAAATGCTACAACCAAAGCGAAACGACATACCTGAGGTTAGAAACCAGCGTCCCAATCCACGACAATTGTCTTCGTGTTGAGATCCACTCTTTTAACTACTTGTTCATACAAAAACGGAATTAACCGTTCTTGTTTTCCAAAAGCATCTTTGCTTTTTGCACGCACAACCAACACGTCATTAGATCCTGTTTCCATCATTTCGGTCACAGTGCCCATCGCATAGTTTTCAAGGTTCACAACATTACAGCCGATTAAATCATGCCAGTAATAATCCCCTTCTTCTAACTCAGGGAAAACCGCCAAATCAACGCCAATTTCAATATTAGCTAAGGTTTGTGCAGTTTCTCGGTCGTCCACATGTTTCAATTTAACGATTAAATCGTTATTGTGGTAACGCCAACTCTCTAACTCTGTAGGCTGCCATTGCCCTTTAATTTTTAAAAACCAAGGTTGGTAATCAAAAATACTTTCAGCATATTCTGTCGATGAATAAATACGTAACCAACCGCGAATACCATAAGTTGAACCTAATTTGCCAACTACTTCAATTCTTTGTTGTTCCATATTTACCACCTATCTCATTTGACTACTGCTAATAAAAATTAGCGCAAATTACGCCGCTTTTTGTGCTTCTTTCACTAAAGTAGAAACACGATCTGATAAAGATGCGCCTTTTTCGACCCAAGCATTAACACGGTCTAAGTCTAAACGTAAACGCTCTGCCTTACCTGTTGCTAATGGGTTGAAAAAACCGACACGCTCAATAAAACGACCGTCACGTGGTGAACGGCTATCTGCGACAACGATTTGGTAGAATGGGCGTTTTTTAGCTCCGCCACGAGATAAACGAATGGTTACCATAACCTTCCTCTAAATGTTTGATTACAAAAAGAAAACCCTCAATTATCGAAGAAATCTTGAGAGTTAAACTTACTTTTTTCTCTGTATATATAGACAAAAAGCCTGTGGATCATACTCTTTTTTGATAAAAAAGCAAGAAATAAGCGGATTTCTGCCTAAAATATCGATGTGTTAATAAAGGCAAATGCAACCTAGATTTTTACATTAAACTTTATACAGAAAAAGAGTAAAATAGCGCAACATTATCCTATCAGTTGAGAATAAAAAAATGCAAAAATTGTTAGTGGTTCGCAACGATAAATTAGGCGATTTTATGTTAGCCTGGCCAGCATTTGCGATGCTTAAGCAATCAAATCCAGACTTAAAACTGACCGCACTTGTGCCAAACTATACCGCTGATCTGGCGCGCCTTTGTCCTTATTTAGATGATGTGATTATTGATGCGGGGAAAAAAGCAGATAAAGCTGCTCAACTCGCGACCTTACAAACCATTAAAGCCGCGCAATTTGATGCCTCGATTAACTTCTTTTCGGATAAATATAATGCTTTTTTAGTCTGGAAAGCGGGGATTCCTTTCCGTTTAGCACCCGCCACTAAGTTGGTTCAATTTTTATACAATCATCGCATCACGCAACGCCGTTCAAAATCGTTAAAGCCTGAATTCGAATATAATTTGGATCTTGCGCGTGCATTTTTACAAAAAACGCACTGCCCAATCGTGGAACCAACACCGCCGTATTTAACCTTTGAGCAAAGTGCGGTACAACATCAACGCGAAACGCTCAGCCAAACGCTTGGCTTAGCGTTAGAAAAAAAATGGATTTTTGTCCATAGTGGCTCAGGGGGGTCAGCAACGAATTTATCGTTAGATCAATATGCACAACTCATTTCGGGTTTATTAAGTCAATTTGATTGCCAAATCGTGCTGACAGCAGGTCCTAATGAAAGTGAAAAAGCGCACCAACTCGCCTCATTAGTCAATCATAACAATGTCGTGATCTATGATAAAAATGCGGGACTGGTGGATTTTGCTCACTCGTTAGCTTGCGCCGATCTATTTATTGCCGGTTCCACAGGACCATTACATTTAAGCGCGGCCTTAAATATCCCAACCATTGGATTTTATCCAAGCCGCCGTTCGGCGACCCCTTTACGTTGGCAACCAATTAATGCCCCAAATAAACATCTCGCCTTTTCTCCACAAACACCAGATAAAGAGAAACAAATGGATCTGAGTCTGATTGATATTGATAAAGTATTAGTACAAGCGATTCCTTTTGTGCAAAGAATGTGGCCAATTGAGCAGTAACAATAACGTACCTTGTACTACCCAACCAATCGATATCGCAAAAAGCAGGGTGCCAATCCCCAGTTTGCCACCGAGTAGAAAACCCAATACACAGACGCTGACTTCCATCGTCGTACGGACCATGCCAACTTTCAGCCGGAAACGTTGGCATAATCCCACCATTAATCCATCTCTTGGGCCTGCACCTTGATGACAGGTCAAATAAAACGCCGAGCCAATACCGAATAATAAAATCCCTACAATCAAATACAAATAACGACTCAAAAGTGCGGTCGGTTTTGGCATAAATGCGGCTGTTAAGCCTAAAAAGAGTGCGATGACCAGTATATTTAATAGCGTGCCTAGCCCTACACGTAATTTCAACGGTAGCCACAATAACATGACTAGACAGCTAATCATAAACGACGCCCAACCGACACTAAAACCACCTTGAATGGAGACCCCTTGTGAAAGCACCGTCCACGGGGCTGATCCTAAGTCAGACAATAAAATCAGCCCTTCTCCTATACCCAAGATAGCAAGTGAAATAACAAGCACCCCAAATGGTTTGCTTTCTAGTGCCCAAATGGATGACGCGCTCCAAGAAGTTTTCGGTAAAACATTAAATTTTTTTTGCATAAAAAGAAAACGATTCTGTGTATCACATTACCTATCATAATAAAAAAATACATTCACCCCAACAATATCGGGCAATGTTCTATTTTTAGCCAAATTGAGAGCCATATCACATTTTAGCCAAAATTTAATACAATTTGCTTATTTATGCTCCAATAAAACAAGATTTTTGCGCTAAAACACAGTAGAATCAGCAGACATCATTTCATTCTAACTTATGTAAAGGACTTTACAATTATGAGTACACTCATCAGTATTCTTGGTATTGTCGTATTGTTAGGGATTGCTTTCTTATTATCCAACAATCACAAAGCCATTAACTTCCGCACTGTTTTAGGTGCACTTGCTATTCAAATTGGTATTGGTGCGTTAATTTTATATGTACCTGTTGGTCGTGAGGCCTTACTTTGGCTGTCTGAGGGAATCAGTAAAGTCATCGCTTACGGCAATGAGGGGATCAGTTTCTTATTCGGTGGTTTAGTCAGCGATAAAATGTTTGAAGTATTTGGCGGCGGTGGCTTTGTTTTTGCTTTACGCGTGTTACCAATCATCGTTTTCTTCTCTGCTTTAATCTCCGTTTTATACTACATCGGTATCATGCAGTGGATCATCAAAATTATCGGTGGTGGCTTGCAAAAATTATTAGGGACATCAAAAGCAGAATCAATGTCAGCTGCGGCGAATATTTTTGTGGGTCAAACTGAAGCACCACTCATCGTTAAACCTTACATCAGTAAAATGACGGAATCTGAACTTTTCGCGATTATGTGTGGTGGTTTAGCCTCAATTGCAGGTTCGGTTATGGCTGGCTATGCAGGTATGGGCGTACCATTACCCTACTTAATCGCAGCTTCGTTTATGGCAGCACCAGCGGGATTATTATTTGCAAAAATCCTTTATCCACAAACTGAAAAATTCAATGATAATTTAGAAAAAGTAGATTTAGAAAAACCCTCTAATATCTTAGATGCTGCTGCAGGCGGTGCATCATCAGGTATGAACCTAGCACTTAACGTAGGGGCAATGTTAATTGCTTTCGTGGCCTTAATTGCATTAATCAACGGTATCTTAGGTGGAATTGGTGGTTGGTTCGATATGCCAGAATTATCACTAGGTTTAATTTTAGGTTGGATCTTCAAACCACTTGCTTGGGTAATTGGTGTAGATTGGAATGAAGCTGAAATTGCGGGTCGTATGATTGGTACTAAACTGGCCGTGAATGAATTCGTTGGTTACTTGGACTTTACCGCCTACTTAAAAGCGGCAGCAGCTGATGCCAATATGGTTCAATTAACTGATAAAACGCAAGCGATCATTACCTTCGCACTCTGCGGCTTTGCTAACTTCAGCTCAATCGCAATCTTAATAGGGGGCTTAGGCGCCTTAGCACCAAATCGTCGCGGAGATATTGCTCGCTTAGGGATTAAAGCGGTTATCGCAGGCTCATTAGCCAACTTAATGAGTGCAACCATTGCAGGCTTATTTATTGGTCTAGGTGGTGTGGTCTTATAATGGAACCGATACCATCATTCCTTTAATCACTTTCGCCAACACCACGACTTGTTCGTGGTGTTGTCATATTAGGCGCAAGTAAACGTTTGCTTTTCACTTTCATCAACATCGTGAAAGTAAACCCAAAAGACAAATTACAGATACAAGGTATCATGTCTTGTATCATCATTTCACTATTAACAAAGAGGAATTCACTATGACTCCACATATTAACGCACCAGCTGGTGCATTTGCCGATGTTGTTTTAATGCCGGGTGACCCACTACGCGCTAAATACATCGCAGAAACCTTCTTACAAGATGTGAAAGAAGTCACTAATGTCCGTAATATGCTAGGGTTTACGGGTACTTATAAAGGACGCAAAATTTCCGTTATGGGACACGGTATGGGTATCCCATCTTGTTCGATTTATACAAAAGAATTAATTACTGAATACGGTGTGAAGAAAATTATCCGTGTAGGTTCTTGTGGTGCGGTTCGTATGGATGTCAAATTACGTGATGTAGTCATTGGCGTTGGTGCCTGTACCGATTCAAAAGTTAACCGTATCCGTTTTAAAAATCATGACTTTGCAGCAATTGCAGACTTTGATATGACGATGGCGGCGGTACAAGCAGCAAAAGCAAAAGGCTTAAATGTCCATGTGGGTAACTTATTCTCAGCCGACTTATTCTACACACCAGATGTGGAAATGTTTGATGTAATGGAAAAATACGGCATTTTAGGTGTCGAAATGGAAGCCGCAGGGATCTATGGTGTGGCAGCAGAATTTGGTGCAAAAGCCTTAACTATTTGTACGGTGTCTGATCATATTCGTACACACGAACAAACGTCACCAGAAGAACGTCAATTAACATTCAATGATATGATTGAACTTGCGTTAGAATCTGTATTAATCGGTGATCAAGCCTGATTTTCACTCTCAACCACATAACAAGGCGCGGTCAGAATATTCATTATTCTCACCGCGCCTTGTTATATTTTTAACTTAATATTCCCATTTTTCTGGATCAATACCCAATTCACGCATCACTTGTTTTGCATGCTCAGGAATTTCATCATGACGTTCTTTCAATAAATCTTCATCGGTTGGTAATGGCTGACCCGTAAAAGCATGTAAAAACGCTTCACATAGCAATTCACTGTTCGTTGCATGACGTAAATTACGGATTTGTCTGCGTGTCCGTTCATTAGTTAAAATTTCCAATACTTTAATCGGAATCGATACCGTAATTTTCTTGACTTGCTCACTCTTCTTACCATGTTCTGCGTAAGGGCTAATATATTTACCGTCCCAATTTGCCATTTTGTTATCCTGTTAATAAATAGACATAATAATGATAAGGCATTTTAATGAAAAATCAGTGGAATGACAATCTAGACGTTAAGATTGCTAGATATCCATCACAATTTATAAACAGAAAAAAAGCATCACGACTGTGATGCCTTTTTAAATAAGTAGAATGATTAAAAACCTTTGACCAGTTGTTGCAAATACGCTTTGAATTGTGGACCTAATTTATCGTGTTGCAATCCATACTCGACAAACGCTTGCATATACCCAATTTTATCACCACAATCGAAAGATTTTCCTGTCATATGGAACGCTTCAACTGTTTCTTTTTCAATCAGCATATCAATCGCATCGGTTAATTGAATTTCATCGCCTACACCAATCGGGGTTTTTTCTAACAAATCCCAAATGGCTGCCGAGAAAATATAACGTCCAACAACTGCCAAATTCGAAGGTGCTTTGTCTAAGCTCGGTTTCTCAACAATACTATGAATCTTTGTACTCTCACCACCTTTTAAATCAGCTCCGCCACAATCTACGATCCCATAGCTACTGACCTCTTTTTTAGCAACAGGCGCAACCATAATCTGGCTCGTTTGTGTTTCTTGAAAACGTTTGACCATTGCGGCCAAATTCTCACGTTTTTGATCGGCTGAAAAATCAGCGAGTAATACATCAGGTAAAACCACCGCAAACGGCTCATTACCCACTAATGGTCTACCACATAAAACGGCATGCCCTAAACCTTTCGCATTACCTTGACGGACATGCATAATTGTCACATTTTTTGGACAAATCGAGCGAACCTCATCTAAAAGTTGACGTTTAACACGTTTTTCTAGCATTGTTTCCAATTCAAATGAGGTATCAAAATGGTTTTCAATGGCATTTTTCGAAGAATGTGTCACCAAGACAATTTCCTTCATACCAGCGGCCACGCATTCATTCACAACATATTGAATCAACGGCTTATCCACCAGCGTTAACATCTCTTTCGGAATCGCCTTTGTCGCAGGTAGCATACGTGTACCTAAACCAGCGACGGGGATAATTGCTTTCATTTTTTTTCCTTCTTTAGTCTAGCCAACAAATACATTTTCTATCCATGAGAAAATGCGCTCAAGACTATTCTGTCTCTCATCGGTTTTGAATTATATCAATTCATTTAGAACAACATAGAATAATCAGTTTAAAACGGTAATCCCACATGGGGCATTTAATTACTGTCAATAGGTTTTGGCAATAATCTCATACCTATAGGGTATGCCTTTCCGCTAACGGCTCACCTAAATACGAATAACGACGAATCATCTTTTCAACATATTAGCTAAACATTCACTCATTCACCCACATGAGGAGCTTCTAATGCTTGTTTAATACGTTGATAAATTTCCTCTCTATGTACAGAAACGTCTTTAGGGGCTTTGATTCCAATTTTTACCTGATTTCCACGTATATTTAGAATCGTGATAGAAATATCATCACCGATGAGTAAGCTTTCGCCAACTTTACGGGTTAAGATTAGCATATGAACTCCTCACCTTTTTTATCGTTTATGCAGAACGTCCCTATTCCCCTACAACATCCCTATCTCAAATTTGAAATTATCCACTTCACACTCTCGCACTCCAGACAATAGTGTGATGCCATGAATATGTGATATTACAAGTTTTCTTTTAACCACGTTGTGGCAAAAGATAAGGCATGATCAACATTCTCAATTTGTGTACCGCCAGCCATTGCCATGTCTGGACGACCACCACCTTTACCACCAACTTGCTGTGCTAACAAATTGACTAACTCACCAGCTTTCACGTTGTTCGTTAAATCACTTGTTACACCCACAATTAAATTCACTTTTTCCTCTACAACAGAGGCAAATACAATCACCGCAGAACTCAGTTGATTTTTTAAATCATCGACAACAACACGCAGTGATTTTGTATCAACACCATCGAGTTTTTGCACAATGACAGACACATCATTGATTTTCACCGCGCTTTTTGCCAAATCGGAGCCAGTTTGCATCGCGCTTTTTTCCTTCAAGGCCTGCAACGCTTTCTCAGCTTTTTTCGCTTTATCTTGTAACTGTTGAATCTTCTCAACGAGTGAATTCACATCAGATTTCAATAAATCAGCACTTTGCGCTAAAAGCGCTTGTTGTTGATGCAACCAAGTAATCGCATTTTCACCCGTGATCGCTTCAATACGACGAATGCCCGCCGCAATCGCTGTTTCCGTTGTGATTTTACACAGCCCAATATCACCAGTACGTTTGGCATGAATACCGCCACACAATTCAATCGAGAAATCCCCCATTGTTAGTACACGAACTTGGTCTGCATATTTCTCGCCAAATAATGCCATTGCGCCTTTCGCTTTCGCCGCGTCTAGCGCCATTAACTCGGTTTGAATAGGGTAATTCGCACGGATTTTTTGATTCACAAGACGTTCAATTTCAACTAATTGTTCTTTCGTGATCGCTTCAGGGTGAGCAAAATCAAAACGTAATGCCACATCTGAAACCAAAGAACCTTTTTGTACGACATGCGTCCCTAATACTTGACGAAGTGCTGCATGCAATAAATGGGTTGCAGAATGGTTCAATGACGTCTGATGACGACGTTCAACATCCACCACCGCATTTACTGATTGTCCTACGGTCAAACTACCGCTGACTACTTCGCCAATATGCCCGAAGACTTGACCATATTTCTGCGTGTCTTTGACATCAAAGACAAAACCTGGCCCATTTAAATGGCCACTATCGCCGATTTGACCACCTGATTCCGCATAAAATGGCGTATTGTCTAAAATCACCACTGCACTTTGCCCTGCTTCGATACGCTCAACCGGTTTGCCATCAGCAAATAGTGCGGTAATTTTTGCCAGTGCTTCGGAAGTCGTATAGCCTTCAAAGCGTGTACACCCCTCAACACGAATCACATTATTGTAATCCATACCAAACTGGCTAGCCGATTGGGCACGTAAACGTTGGGCCTCCATTTCACGATCAAAGCCCACTTCATCGATCGTAATATGGCGTTCACGACACACATCTGCGGTTAAATCCAATGGAAAACCATAAGTATCGTAGAGTTTAAACGCCACTTCACCCGATAATTCACCGTTTTTCACATTGGCTAATGCCTCATCTAATAAGGCTAAACCACGTTCCAAGGTACGCGCGAATTGCTCTTCTTCTAAACGTAAAAGTTTCTCAACGGTCGCTTGCTTGTCTTTCACTTCAACGCCCGCTTCTGCCATAACGTCAATAAGTGTCGGCACTAACTTATAGAAAAAGGCTTCTTTGGCACCTAATAAGTTGCCATGACGTACTGCTCTGCGGATAATTCGGCGTAAAACATAACCACGTCCTTCATTAGAGGGAATTACACCATCTGCAATCAGATAAGCACATGAACGAATGTGGTCTGCAATCACGCGTAATGATTTATTGCTGAGATCTTTCTCACCTGTTAACTCTGCGACTTTTGCAATTAATTTCTGAAAAATATCAATTTCATAGTTAGAGTTCACATGCTGCAGTACCGCGCTGATACGCTCTAGCCCCATCCCCGTATCCACAGACGGTTTTGGTAATGGCACCATAGTACCATCGGCGTGACGATTAAATTGCATGAAAACAATATTCCAGATCTCAATATAACGATCGCCATCTTCTTCAGGTGAACCCGGTGGTCCACCCCAAATATGCTCACCATGATCATAGAAAATTTCAGTGCAAGGACCACAGGGACCAGTATCGCCCATCGCCCAGAAATTATCAGAGGCATAAGGCGCCCCCTTATTATCACCGATACGAATAATTCGCTCTGCGGGTACACCGATTTCTTTGTTCCAAATATCATAGGCTTCATCATCGGTTTCATACACGGTGACCCATAGTTTTTCTGCCGGTAACCCTAACCATCTTGGCGAGGTTAAATATTCCCAACCAAAATGAATGGCGTCTTTTTTGAAATAATCACCAAAACTAAAATTACCTAACATTTCAAAAAAAGTATGATGACGCGCGGTATAACCGACATTTTCTAGGTCATTATGTTTTCCCCCTGCACGCACACAACGCTGTGCCGTCGTTGCCCGGGAGTAAGGGCGTTTATCCATACCTAAAAAAACGTCTTTAAATTGGTTCATCCCTGCGTTAGTAAATAATAAAGTCGGGTCATTCTCAGGAACTAAACCACTACTTGCGACAATTTGATGTCCCTTAGTATGGAAAAAATCAAGAAAAGATTGTCTAATTTCTGCTGTTGTTTTCATTTATATAAGCCTTGCTTTCATCTTTTTAGTGCACTAATAATACGATTAAAAGTTAGTCTACTTATTTTTGCATATTTTCAATATTTATAAAAAAGCTTTTTCTCTTTCATAGCCAAGATTTTCGCTTGTTTCACTTAAAGCGTACAAAAAAACCAACCGCACTTCAATGGGATAATCAAAGTGCGGTTCAAGCTTTACAAACCTTTTACAAAAGTTTAACTATCAATAACAGGCCACTTATTCATCGCGTAATGGCACGACCAACATATCAACGGCAATGTTATTCATTACTTGACGAGTCGATGACATTAGTTTACTCCAAAAATCTTGATGATGACCAGTCACAAGCAAATCAACATCGTATTTTTCGATTGCATCGGCTAATACTTGACCTAAATCACCGCTACCACTTAATTTTTCAGTGACTGGATAGCTTGAATTCTCGGCTAATTGCACCAACGATTGCTGTGTTTCTGTGGAAATACGATCTTGCATTGACGCCATATTCACATCAATTAACCCTGTATATAGATCAGAGAAGTTTACATCAACGTGAATAATTGACAACTTCGCTTCATTCCGTCTCGCTACGCCAGCTGCTTTTTCCAACAAAAATTGGCTTTCATCAGAAAGATCTACCGCTACTAATACGTGTTTATACATAATAAACTCCTTATCCGATCAGGGGGGTTGATAATACGTTGAATTTATCATAGCACCACTCCATAAAAAAAAATATGCCTTAGATCACGTTTTAAAAAAGTTTTCGGTACTCAAAGACATTTCCCTTGAGAGACCGAAAATTATGCTATGATAAATCTCATTATTTTTTCTGTAGGAACCATCAATATGGCGTATTCAATCGACGATTTTGTTCATCTTATTGCCCAGTTACGCAATCCAAATGGAGGATGCCCTTGGGATCTCAAACAAACCTATCACAGCATGATCCCCTGTTTAACCGAAGAAACCTACGAAGTCATTGAAGCCATTCAACAACACAATATCCCTAATCTGAAAGAAGAATTAGGCGATCTATTATTACAAGTCATTTTCTTCAGCCAACTAGCTAGCGAGGATCAGCATTTTACTTTTAACGATGTGGTCAACGCGATTGCGGAAAAAATTATCCGCCGCCATCCTCATGTTTTTGGTGAAAAGATCGCGAATAACGAACAAGAAGCATTACAAAATTGGAATGAAATCAAGGCACAAGAACATAAAGAGAAAGGTGAAGGATCTATTTTGGATAATGTACCACAGGCTTTTCCTGCTTTGATGCGTGCAGAAAAATTGCAAAAACGTTGTGCTAAAGTAGGGTTTGATTGGGATGATACGAACCAAGTCATCGACAAGATCAAAGAAGAGTTAAGCGAAGTACAACAAGAAATGGCAAAAGCGGTCAAACAACAAGCGAAAATTGAAGAAGAAGTCGGTGACTTATTGTTTGCCGTGGTCAATTTGTGTCGCCACTTAAAATGCCAACCCGAAGAAAGTTTACGTAAAGCTAACCATAAATTTGAACAACGATTCCGCGCGGTCGAGAGCAAATTAAAAGCACAACATAAAACCATTGAACAAAGTTCATTGATAGAAATGGACATATTATGGGATGAAGTCAAACGAGAAGAAAAAAAATAAGGTGCCCAAAGCACCTTATTTTGACAGACGTTTTTACATTAATTGGAGGAAATACGTTTCATATCGGTCATATAACCACGTAATTCTTGTCCAATCAATTCAATTGGATGATTGCGAATCGCCTCATTCACATCACGAAGGGTAATATTGTCAATTTCCACTGTTGGCGTTGGTTCACCTAAATCCCCTTTCTGCAAGGTTGGGATAATTTCTTTTGCTAAAATTGGCGTCGCCACATTCGCAAATAAGTAGTTACCGTATTCTGCCGTATCGGAAATCACCACGTTCATTTCATATAAACGCTTACGTGCAATGGTATTCGCAATTAATGGCAATTCATGCAATGACTCATAGTAGGCAGATTCTTCATAAATCCCGCTCGCAACCATGGTATCAAACGCAAGCTCAACCCCTGCTTTCACCATTGCCACCATCAATACACCGTGATCAAAATACTCTTGCTCACTGATTTTACCTTCATATTTTGGTGCATTTTCAAACGCCGTCTTGCCCGTTTCTTCACGCCATTTGAGAAGATTTGCATCACCATTGGCCCAATCCGCCATCATGGTGGCAGAAAACTCACCACTGATGATATCATCCATATGTTTTTCAAATAAGAAGGCTAATTTTTCTTTGATTTGCTCAGAAAGTTCAAAAGCACGTAATTTCGCTGAATTAGATAAACGATCCATCATCAAGGTAATCCCACCTTGTTTTAAGGCTTCGGTAATAGTTTCCCAACCATACTGGATTAATTTACCGGCATAGGCAGGATCTTTGCCATCCGCTACGAGCTTGTCATAACAAACAATTGAACCTGCTTGTAACATGCCACAAAGAATAGTCTGCTCACCCATTAAGTCTGATTTTACTTCCGCCACAAAAGACGATTCAAGCACACCCGCACGATGACCACCGGTTGCCGCAGCCCAAGCTTTGGCAATTTCCAAGCCATCACCATTCGGATCATTTTCAGGGTGCACCGCGATCAAGGTCGGTACACCAAAGCCACGTTTGTATTCTTCACGCACTTCCGTGCCCGGACATTTCGGCGCCACCATCACCACGGTAATATCTTTACGGATTTGTTCACCCACTTCCACGATATTTAAACCGTGTGAATAACCGAGTGCTGAACCCTGTTTCATTAACGGCATCACATCAGCCACTACTTTCGAGTGCTGTTTGTCTGGGGTTAAGTTCACCACTAAATCTGCACTTGGAATCAGCTCATCATAAGTACCCACTTTAAAGCCATTTTCCGTCGCACGTTGGAAAGAGGCACGTTTCTCCGCAATCGCTTCTGGACGCAATGCATAGCTAATATCCAAGCCAGAATCACGCATATTCAAACCTTGATTAAGCCCTTGCGCACCGCAACCCACGATAACGATTTTTTTACCTTTTAAATAATCCGCTTCATTCGAAAATTCATTGCGATCCATAAAACGACAACGCCCTAATTGATCTAATTGTTGGCGTAAATTTAATGTATTGAAATAGTTAGCCATGACTGTGTCCTTAATATTTCTATTGTGTATTGAGATGAGGTTGTGTTTGCACATTATTTGTACTTTGCTCTGATTATAACCCTTTTTATTATTGCGTAAATTGATATTATTGGCATTTTATATTGCAATTAATGCAATCATACTTTTCCGCCTTCATCCGCTTGAAAAATAAAATCTTTTAAAAATTGACCGCACTTGGATTAAAAATAAGGCAACAGGCATAAGGGCAACACAGCGCCCAAAAATTGAAAAAGAGGAAAATCACGTTGAACTTCAGTGATCTCAAACTGTTTCTCCACCTATGCGAAACGAAAAACTTCGCCAAAACGGCCACACAAAATCATATGTCACCTTCCACCCTTTCACGCCAAATTCAACGCATGGAAGAGGAACTTGGACAGGCGCTCTTTCTACGCAATAACCGACAAGTAGAATTGACCGCAGCCGGTGAAAAATTCATTCCCTTTGCCCAACAAAGCTGGACACAATGGCAACAAGTCAAACAACAATTACGCGATAACCTAAACCAATCGCTCAGCGGTGAACTTAAACTATTTTGCTCTGTCACTGCCGCTTACAGCCATTTACCGACAATTTTAGAACGCTTTCGTAGTCGTTATCCGAAAGTGGAAATTCAACTCACCACAGGGGATCCTGCCCTCGCCTTACAACAAGTGGCTAGCCAACAAGTCGATCTTTCGCTGGCAGGACGACCAAAAAACTTACCGAACAGCATTGCCTTTCATTATATTGATGACATCAGTCTGTCTTTAATTGCGCCCCGTATTGCTTGTCCTGCCACACAATTACTGCAACAGGCGCCCATAGACTGGCAACACATCCCTTTTATTTTGCCGGTAGAAGGTCCTGCTCGCCAACGTATTGACCATTGGTTTAAACAACAAAAAATTAAACATCCTAGAATTTATGCCACGGTTGCGGGTCATGAAGCCATTATGCCTATGGTGGCGCTAGGTTGTGGGGTAGCCATGTTACCCGATGTAGTGATTAAAAATAGTCCAATGAATAGTCAAGTTTCCCTCTTGCATTTAAACACGCCGATTACGCCATTTGAGCTCGGAATTTGTGTGCAGAAAAAAAGCTTAACCCAGCCATTAGTGCGTGCATTTTGGCAAGCCTTGGAGTAAAGTTGTTAACACAAGGTTAATTGTTTATATGCCATCAGGATAAGTCTATGTTAAAAGGGATAATTTTATCGTTATCAGCCTCCGTGTTATTCGGCTATTTATATTATTTTTCTACCCTTTTACAACCACTTGGTGGCGAAGACATCTTTGGCTTTCGCATAATCTTTACCTTGCCGTTTGTGATTGCGGCGGTTTTTCTGTTCAAGCAAAAACATGCCGTGATGGAATATTTTGTCCGCATTAAACAACAACCGCTCTTAATCTTAGGTTTTTTGTTTAATTCCGCCATGATGGGCATTCAAATTTGGTTATTTTTGTGGGCGCCCAATAACGGCAGTGCGTTAAGTGTCTCGTTTGGCTATCTGTTATTACCGTTAGTGATGGTGCTTGTTGGTCGCGTGATCTTTAAAGAACATATTTCTCGAGTGAAATTTTTTGCTGTAGTCATTGCCGCAATAGGGGTCTTTTCCAATATTCTGTTAAAAGGGGGACTGTCTTGGGAAGCGCTTTTAGTCAGTTTCGGTTACAGCACCTATTTCGCTACTCGTAAGATACTCAAAATTAACGATTTAGCAGGTTTCTGTCTAGAAATGTCATTATTATTGCCGGTCTGTATTTACTTCGCGTGGCAAGTGGATCTCAATACGGTACAACAAGCTAATGAGCATATTTTATGGTTACTCGTTTTACTCGGCTTAATTAGTGGCGTGGCGTTGAATACTTATATTCTCGCCAGCAGTTTATTACCAATTAACGTCCTCGGCTTATTGGGTTATGCTGAACCCATCATGATGTTGTTCGTGTCTTTCCTCATTGGCGAACAACTCGACAGCGAAACCATTCCGCTCTTTATCTGCTTAATGATCTCGATGCTTTTATTTATGAGTGAGGGATTAGTGCGTTTGAAACGGCGGTATAAATAATCTGCACCTAAGAGAGAAATAGGTGCAGAAACAAATGAAAAAACATCAATTAACGACGCAAGAGGGCTTTCCACTCAGATAGTGTAGAATCTAGATCTGCTTGGTTAAACAATGCACTACCTGATACTACCCAATCAATCCCCAACGGATAGAGTTCGCTTGCGAGTGTTAAATTCATTGAGCCATCAACTGAGATGAATTTTTGATCGCGATTTTCTATCATACTCTTTAACCGCACAATACGTTTAATCACCTCATCGGTTGTTGCCTTGATGCCTGTTCTCGGATCCAGTGTCAGTACCTGAATAAGATCGATTTTATCTAAATAGGGTACGAGTAAATCTAGCTCTGTATCAGGACAAAGTGTCACTCCGATAAGTAAATGAGGATAATTTTCTTGGAGGTAAACGACAGTGTCTGCTAGCATCGCTGGCTGTTCCACTTGTAGTGTAATGATATCAGCCCCTGCATCTGCGCAGGCTTTTGCTATATTAAACGGATCATTTACCATCAAATGCACATCCTTAATCCAAGGAGCAGGAAATTGTTTCACTGCAAGAGCCCCTACAGTAAAGAAAGGAGAAAATTGCCCATCTCCAATATCAAAATGCAACAACTGTAAATGATGTTGCGATAAGGTTGCAAGTGAATCACGGAATGTCAACCAATCAGATGCTAAAATCCCTACGCTTATCGGTTGTTTTTTTAATTGCTGCATTAACTGAGTTTTATTCACATTCATGACTTAAGTTCTCTGGCATGACCCAATCAAACAGTTTTTTACTTCTAGCCCCCGTCATCAAAGGTTCTAGCTCTGCGACACAACGATGATAATGTGCAGTTTGACGATGCGCTTCTAAGGCTTGTTCATTGACATACACTTCATAAGCATAAAAACGTGTTTTGATTTCAGGATCGCGTAATACATCAAAGCGCAAGTTACCAGGTTCTTGTCTTGTGCCAATATGGTTTCGTGCAAAAACCTCTAAGAACTCCTGCTCTTTACCTTCTTTAATATTGATTTCCACTAACATTGCAAACATAGTCGACTCCCTCACATAACGAAAAATAGTATAAAAAGAGCGGTTGGTTTTCACCACATTTCAACCGCTCTTTGATAGGCTTATTCACGCGTTATTTTTCATCAAGATAAAGTTGATAAGCTTTTTCTGCTGTTTCACCGCCATGTACTACCGCATGAACCGCTTTTAACATCGCAATTGGTGCATCAGATTGGAAAATGTTACGGCCCATATCCACACCTAGTGCCCCCTGATCAATGGCTTGATAACACATCTCAAGAGCATCTCGCTCTGGTAGTTTTTTACCGCCAGCAATCACAATTGGCACTGGACAACCCGCCGTGACACGTTCAAAACCTTTATCAACATAGTAAGTTTTAATGATATGTGCGCCCATTTCGGCAGCAATCCGTGTTGCCAACGAAAAATAACGTTGATCACGCGCCATATCTTTACCTACACCGGTCACCGCCATGGTTGGCATACCATAACGCGTACCTTGATCCACTAATTGAATAATATTTTTAATGGATTGATGCTCATATTCAGACCCAATATACACCTGCGCTGCCATTGCTGAGACATTCAGACGTAGTGCATCTTCGACGGATACCGCAACCGCTTCATTCGATAACTCCGTCAAAATTGAATTTGCACCAGAGGCTCTCAAAACAACAGGCTTGCGGGTTTCTGGTGGCACAACACTACGCAAAATACCGCGTGTACACATTAACACATCAGTATATTCAAACAGTGGGGCAATATGTAAATCAATACGTTCTAATCCGGTCGTCGGACCTTGGAAATAACCATGATCAAATGCCAACATGATGGTTTTACCGGTTTTTGGGTTAAAAATATCAGCTAAACGTGATTGCATGCCCCAATCAAGTGCCCCCGATCCTTTTAAATAGAAAGCCTTGTGTTGTTGCGGGCGATCTAATCCAAAATCTTTACCATCTTTAATATCATCTAAATCAGCCATTGATTTCTCCTCAACTAGAAATTGTAATTATCGATATTCTCTTTAGTAAATACGACACGTTCCGGTAAAAGAATAATGCCATTACCTTTCGCTTCATATTCATAACCTTGTACTTTATTTGGTGCTACTTCGACTGTGCCAATACCTTGTACATCAACTTTTTCACCCACATTCAATGCCTTGCCTTTTAATAACTCATTCGCCACTGCAATGGAAATTTTGCCTTGTTGGACCACATCCCATAAACCGAATTGTTTCACGGTGCCACGTTTCACATAGGGGCGCATCACATTTGGTGTACTGAAGCCTACGATCACCACATTATTCACTTTTAAGTTTTCCGCTGCTTGCGCGGCTGCTGGCAATGCATTGGCATCAGGGGCAATAATGGCATCTAAATCGGGATAGGCTTTTAAAAGACCTTCTGCCGTTTGTAAGGATTTAATCGCATCGTTATAACCAAATTGGGTTGCCACAATTTCCCACTCTGGATGATCTTTAGCAATTTTCGCTTTGGCTTCTTTTACCCACTGATTTTGGTCTGTCACCGTTGGACTCGAGTAGAAGAACGCGATTTTTGCTTTTGGTTTGCTAATTTGACTTGATGCCATTTCAACCAACATGGAACCTAATTGTTCTGGTGTACCTTGGTTAATATAGTGACTACGACATTCTGGCTTCGTATCGGAATCCCACGTTAACACTTTCACACCACGTTTCATGGCGCGCTGTAAGGTAGAACACAAACCATCTGGCGAGACTGCAGAAACGACAATGGCGTTATAACCTTGGTTAACAAAGTTATTAATTAATTGTACTTGGTTGGACACACTCGGTTCTGTTGGGCCATCATAAGTGACATCTACGCCTAATGTTTTGCCCATTTCAGTCGCACCTTGCCCACCACTTGTAAAAAATCCTACCCCAACGAGCTTTGGAATAAAGGCAATACGATCAGCCGCTTGAGCTGACAAAGCAGATAATCCAACAGCAATGGCAAGTGCGGTCGCTTTTAATTGATTTTTCATAGTTAATTCTCCTTCTCCGGATAGAAACATTAATGAGTTGACTCGCTTTTCGTTTTTCGATGAATCCATTGCACAATGGCACCGTAGTGCAAACTAATAGATTTTCCGATTAAAACAATAATGAGTAATGCACCTGATAACGCACTGGATATTTCATTTGAAACACCGACCATTTGTAATCCTTGTTGCAAATATCCTATCAGAAGTGCGGCAATTGCTGTGCCAATGATAGAACCTGATCCACCATAAATATTCGCACCGCCAAGAACAACCGCTGTCAAGACGGGCATTAAGAGAGAACTGCCAAGATCAGAACGTGCAGAGCCAAAATAGGACACTAACAAAATCCCCACGAACGCAGCCACAACACCGATCGCTGAATAAATAATATATAGGACACGCGTGATCGGTACTGCACTATAACGCGAAGTCCGTTCACTTTGTCCAATCAAGAAAATGCTACGTCCAATAATGGTTTTATGCATCAATAACCAAAAGACAAGGGTCATCAGTAAAAAGTAGATAATCGGGGTTGGAATTCCATAGAGAGTTTGATTGGCAAATTCTAGTAAGCTCTCAGGGAAGCCACCTATACCTTCATAACCCGTTGCACCAGCAAATCCAGACAACAATAAGGCCCCACCACCAAATAAATACATTGTGCCTAAAGTAATCACTAATGGATTGACTTTGGTATAAAGAATGAGACTTGCATTAATTAAGCCACATAAAATACCTACGAGAAAAGTGAATGGAATGGCTAAGCTGAGTGGCACATCTGATTTAAATAATACACCTAAAAAGATTGCACATAGCCCTACCGTTGAACCAAACGAAATATCTATTCCCCCCGAGACAATAATCATAGTCAACGGTAAAGCAAGCATACCGATATAAATAAAATCACTGGTACTATAGAGTAAGACATTGAGATCGAGCATTCTCGGGTTAAAGATACCAAAGCCTAAAATTTCAATAATCACTAAGCAAAATAGGGCGATTTCCCAACTATATTTTTTCATATTCAACATCCTTTACGTCCCCTTATTTCACGGTATCTTGAGCGTCTTTTAAGAAACGAGCATAACGCTGAAGTTTAATATTATTGTTAATCATCACGCGAATACGCCCATCAAAAACTAAGACCGCTAACAGCACTAATCCTGCGACAAAGTTATTCCAATAGGCAGGCACTTTTAACAACACTAAAATAGAATCAATTTGAATTAGGAAATACGCCCCTAAAACAGCACCAATAATATTTCCGGCACCACCAAGTAAGCTAATTCCCCCTAATACACAAGCGGCAACCGCTTTCATTTCCAACCCATTCCCAGTAGAATTGGGGACAAAACCAATCTGCGATGCAAACACAATACCAGCTAATGCAGCCATCGTACCGTTAATGGCAAAGGCGGCAATTCGTACCTGATTCACACGCACACCTAGTTGTAATGCGCCCTGTAAATTGTCACCGACGGCATAAAAATCTCGACCGAGTTTCATTCTGGTTAAAAAGAAATACGTTAAGCCAATCAAGCCTAAAAGTAGCCAACCGATCGGCGAAATGTGTAAAAATGCCGGCGCAGACAAGGTTTTTAAATCCTGTGGTAAGCCTTCAATCCATTTACCACCTGTAATCAGCAACATAATGCCTTTATATAAGCCAAGTGTCCCTAACGTCGCCACAATGGCAGGGATACGTAGTAGTGTGACTAAAATGCCATTAAATAAGCCTGCCAACAGACCACAACATAAAGTCATCACAAAAGCACTTGTACCAAATCCGGCATTGAGTAAGCTACCGACAATAACAGCACATAACCCCATGGTTGATCCCACCGAGACATCAATATTGCGAGTTAAAATGACAAACGTTGCACCAATCGCAAGTAAAATGACAATTTGTGCTGAGTTAAAAATCATTGCGAGCGTTTGTAAATGAAAACCACTGCCACCAAGGCTAAGTAAGGTAAATAACAGCCCTATTGCAAAGACAATGGTTAATTCACGATTATCTTGTATAAATTTCCACATAGCTTAATCCCCTTATGCCTTTGTCCCACCAAATGCCATATTCATAATATTTGTTGTGTTGATCGCGGTACCAACAAGCGATTCACTAAGCTGCCCATCATGCATCACTAGTACGCGATCAGACATTTTTTCAATTTCTTCGAGATCGGAAGAAATAAAGAGGATCGCAACATTTTGTTTCGCTACACTTTGAATTAATTGATAAATATCGGCTCGCGCTCCCACATCGACACCTCGTGTTGGTTCATCGATAATTAATAAGGCTGGATCTGCTTCTAAACATTTTGCAATTAACACTTTCTGTTGGTTACCACCTGATAAGGTTCTCACGGCCTGTTGTTCATCACTAAACTTAATCCCTATCGCACGGTGATAACGTTCCAGAATTGCACTTTCTCGCGCATTATTAATCCAAAATCCCATATTGTTATAGGTTAACGCACAAGCATTCCACGTCAGTGGCGCATCTAAATAGAGTCCAGATGCTTGTCTATCCTCTGGTAAATAAACGATCCCTTGTGCCAATCGTTGCTTAATACTCATTTGGCTAATTTCTTGCTTATTGAAAACTATTTCCCCCGATTTTTTTTGACGCAAACCATACAATGTTTCAGCCAATTCAGTACGCCCGGCTCCCACAACACCGGCTAAGCCTAAAATTTCACCGGGATAAATCGAGAAAGTGACATGCTTAAATCCTTCGCCTGTCAGGTTTTCAACACTCAGAATCGGTTGATCTTTTGATTTAATCCGATTATGCCCCGGTAATTCCAACCATAATTTTTGTGCTTCAGTTAAGCGAGTCGATTTGGTTTTTGGTGTAATCGCACTGATCACGTCCTCACGATTAAGTTCATTTGTTTTTCCTGCTAAGGCAATATAGCCATCTCGCATCACACTAATACGATGCGAAATTTGCCAGACTTCAGGTAACTTATGAGAAATAAACACAATCCCCACCCCTTTAATCAGTAGTGAGTTAATTTTTCTAAAAAAGTTATCTGTTTCAGCAGGCGTTAGTGATGCAGTAGGCTCATCCAAAATCAAAATCTCGGCATTACGCATTAAGCCACGCATGATTTCAACAATTTGCTGATCAGCGACTTCAAGCAATCCAGCTTGCATATCCAATCTCAAGTGCGAATTCAATTCAGATAAAAGTGCACTCAGTTTTTTTTGATTTTCTGTCGTATTAGCGAGACCAAATAAGATGTTTTCTTTCACACTTAAATTCGGAAACAGGAGCGGTTCCTGTGGTACTAAATAAATACCAAGCTGATGTGCTTTATTTGGTGAAAGCCCTGTTTGTCGCTTACCTTTAATGAGCAACTCGCCACTATCTGGTGGCTGAATCCCTGCAATAATTTTCATTAAAGTAGACTTACCTGCACCATTACCGCCTAATAAGGCATGCACTTCACTAGCATACAAGGAAAAATCAATCGCTTTTAATACCTCCACGCCAGAAAAAGACTTGCTGATATGACGCGCGTCTAATAAACATTTGGTTTCTAAATTGTCGGATTGCATAATATTCTCTTCCCTACAAATTGAACAAATGATTTTATGAAATATCATTTGTTAATCATCTTAATTACAAAACAACAATATTTCCGCGATCGAGATCACAAAAACAGATCAATAGGTATGATAAAATAACGAAAATTTGCTTATTTTTTCTAAAAAAGTGATCTTCCTCACAATTAGATAAAAAAGTAAAATGAACAGTTGATAACAAAATAAAACAAATGAATAATGCATAAAGCTATTGAGAACATAACTATGGCAGAGAATAAATTTGAGACACTTGATGCTAGCCAAACAATGAGCGAAGAGGAATTACTAGCACGGATTGCTTGGTTCTACTACCACGATAATCTTACGCAAGGAGAAATTGGTGATAAATTGGGTTTACCTCGTTTAAAAGTATCACGTTTATTAGAGAAAGGACGTCAACAAGGCATTATCAAAGTGCAAATCAATTCGCGTTTTACCGGTTGCCTTGAATTAGAAGAAACACTGCAAGAACATTTTCAGTTAAAACATATACGTATTTTGCCAGCATTAGAAAAAAACGAAATCAATCAACGTTTAGGCATTGGTGCATCACAAATGCTGATGTCGTTGCTGAAGCCTAATCAGCGCTTAGCAATTGGCTTTGGTGAAACCATTATGCAAACCATTAAGCACAGTAATGAATTTATTACTCACAACCATCTGAAATTGATTACATTATCTGGTGGTGTGGGACCTTATATGAAAGGGATAGGTCAGTTGGACGGTTCTTGCTCCGTCAGTATTATTCCTGCACCTTTACGTGCCTCTTCCATTGAAGCAGCAAAGCTCTTTAAACGAGAAGCGTGCGTCAGAGATATTATGCTTGCAGCCTGTCATGCCGATGCAGCCATTGTCGGGATTGGTGCGACACGCCAGAAAGGGCAAGCCACATTACTGCGCACTGGCTACATTACCGAAGAAAAACAACGTTTAATACGTGAACAAGGTGCGGTAGGTGATATTCTCGGCTACTTTATGCAAAAAGACGGACAGCTCCAGCCAGATATGCCTTTACACGAAGAACTGATTAGCGTCACGCTCGATAATTTGAAAAAAATCCCAAATGTGATTGGTATTGCGGGTGGTGAAGAAAAAGTCGAAGCCATCTTAAGTGCATTATATGGACAACATATTAATTCATTAGTAACGGAAGAAAAAACAGCTCGAATGATGTTAGCCGCCTTAGTGTGATGCGATAAGAGCTCCTTTTACTTCCTTACAGCGAAAGGAGAAATCAATGAGCAATCAATATCTTATGGCACTTGATGCAGGAACCGGGAGTGTACGTGCGGTCATTTTTGACTTAGACGGGAATCAAATTGTCGCCGCCCAACGGGAATGGACGCACCTCGCTGATCCCAATATTCCCGGATCAATGGAATTTGATCTCAACACGAACTGGCAACTTGCTTGTGACTGCATCCAACAAGCACTCCAAAAATCCCAGATTCCAGCACAACAGATTGCCGCCATCTCAACCTGTTCCATGCGTGAAGGCATTGTGTTATATGATGAAAATAAACAACCGATTTGGGCTTGTGGTAATGTGGATGCCCGTGCTACAGAAGAAGTCAATGAATTAAAAGCACGTTGTAATCGCCGCTTTGAAGAAAAATTGTATGCCATTTCAGGGCAAACTCTAGCCCTGAGTGCAGTCCCTCGTTTATTGTGGCTCGCCCACCATCGCCCTGATATTTATCAACAAACAAAAGCCATGACCATGATCAGTGACTGGCTTGGCTTTATGCTAAGCGGTGAACTTGCCGTCGAGCCATCGAATGCTGGTACTACAGGTCTACTCAATCTCAAAACACGTCAATGGGCTCCTGAACTACTGGCGATGGTAGGGCTCAATAGCGATATTTTAACCCCAGTCAAAGAAACCGGTGAGCTCCTCGGCAACGTCAGCACAATTGTCGCCCAACAAACCGGTTTACATGCTGGTACCCCTGTCGTAGTAGGGGGGGGGGATGTGCAATTAGGCTGCATTGGATTAGGGATTACGGAACCCTCGCAAGCAGCGGTCATTGGTGGAACATTCTGGCAACAAGTTGTCAATTTACCTGAACCCGTCACGGATCCTGAGATGAATGTCCGGATTAACCCTCATGTTGTCGCACCTTTAGTACAAGCAGAATCCATTAGTTTCTTTACTGGTTTAACTATGCGTTGGTTTAGAGATGCATTTTGCCAAGAAGAGAAAATCCTTGCTGAACGCTTAGGTATCGATACGTATACGCTATTAGAGCAAATGGCGGAACGTGTGCCTGTTGGCGCGAACGATGTCATCCCAATTTTCTCCGATGCGATGCATTTTAAATCTTGGTATCATGCGGCACCGTCTTTTGTAAATCTTTCCATTGATCCAGAAAAATGCAATAAATCAGTCCTATTTCGAGCATTAGAAGAAAATGCAGCCATTGTGTCCTCTTACAATTTAGATCAAGTAGAAAAATTCTCGGGGGTCAACCTCACTTCCATCGTCTTCGCTGGCGGTGGATCAAAAGGCAAACTTTGGAGCCAAATTCTCGCTGATGTGACGGGATTGGTAGTAAATATCCCAGTGGTCAAAGAAGCCACCGCATTGGGGTGTGCGATTGCAGCGGGTGTTGGTGTCGGACTCTATTCGTCACTCAGCGAAGCCGGTAAAAAATTAGTTAAATTTGAGCGCCAACACCATCCAAATCCCGAGAATTATCAACTGTATCAGAAACATAAAGCGAAATGGGCAGATGTCTATGCTAAACAGCTACAGCTCGTTGATAGTGGATTAACTACTTCATTGTGGAAAGCGCCAGGTCTGTAATATATTATTTACAACAAAAAACCACCGCCTTTTTGAAAAAGTGCGGTGGTTTTTTAACGATTTTTAACTCTACTCTTGTGTTAACAAGACGTCAAATTCTGGCATCACCCCTCGCCATAAATGAAACGCGTGAGCGGCTTGTGCCACGAGCATGCCGAAACCATCGCTGACGTTTTGTTTGCCTAATTGTTTGCATAACGCCACAAACGGCGTATCGGCTTGTTTGGCGTATTGCATATCGTAAAGTGCGGTGGCGTTTTGCAAAATTTCAGGATTGATATGCACCGTTTGACCCTGTAAGCCTGATGAGGTGGCGTTGATGATTAAATCGAAGGATTGCACGGGGATATTATCCAATTCAACCGCTTGGATTTGCCCATATTGCACAAATTTTTGTGCTAGATCTTCGGCCTTACTTAAGGTGCGATTTGCGAGCACAATACGTTGTTTGGCTTGTAATAACGGCAACAACACGCCTTTTGTCGCCCCACCTGCACCCAAAATCAAAATGGTTTGTTCTGGCTTAAGCCAGCCTAGACGTTGTAAATCACTGACTAAACCTGCTCCATCAGTGTTATCGGCATAGAGACGCCCGTCATCTAATTTTTTCAAGGTATTACAAGCTTCCGCCGTCAAACAACGTTCACTGTGAATATCCGCTAACTGAAACGCCCGTTCTTTAAACGGGGCGGTAATGTTACAACCTTTTGCCCCTTTGTCGAAAAAGACACGCAGTTGTTGTTCAAAATCTTGTTCATCACCCAGCATGGCCATATAGTCCATCTCTTGCTGAGTTTGGTTCGCAAACATTTTATGAATTTGTGGTGACTGACTTTGGGCGATTGGATTGCCCCATACCGCGTATTTATCCATGGTTTAACCTTGTCTAAACAGTTGATGAGTAAAAAGATCACGGATTTCAGAAGGATTGGTTGCCTCTCCCACCGGCAAATCCAATACGGGAAAATCCGCCCCGAATTGAGTTTTGACCTCACCCGCCGTACGACAAGGTGGCAAAGTAGTCAAATTGGCACTGGTTGACGTCAACGCAAAACCAGCTTGTTCACACAGTTGTTTTACCGCAGGGTGATCACATAAACGTACCGCAATGCTGTCAAATTGTCCGGTTAAAAATCGGGGCGTCGTGCTTTTCGCGGGTACCACCCAAGTCGTGGGGCGATCATATTTTGCTTGCAAACGATCCCAATGTGCTTGAGTAAATGTTGAGGTTTCAATAAATGGCAATAAATAATCCACATTTGGTGCCACTAAAATCAGCCCTTTTTCGATTGGGCGTTGCTTCAAAACTAATAATTTTTGTACCGCACTTTCACTATAAGGATTACAGCCTAAACCAAAGACCGCTTCGGTCGGATACGCCACCACCTCATTTTGTTTAAGTTGTTCTACAATGTGTTGAATATTCATTAAAATGCTTTTTCCGAGTTAAAAATATGGCGACAACGTTTGTTGGCACATTGAAAAGTGCGGTAGGTTTGCGTTTCTTTTTTTAATGTACAAACCGAACTCCCGCACTCCGGACAGCTCACCAAATAAGGCTTACTGGCTAAGGTAAATTTGCAATGTGGATAACCGTTACAACCGTAAAACACTTTGCCTTGTCGCCCACGTCGTGTCACTAATTCGCCTTGCTGACAATCAGGACAAGGGATCCGCTCCTCGGCGCGTTCCTCAGGTTGGTCATGCACCACAAAGTGGCATGCTGGATAGTGACTACAGCCAATAAACATACCAAAATGCCCTTGTTTCAACACCAATGGGTGCTGACACGCTGGGCATTGTTCTGTTAATACTTTAATAATTTTACTTTCTGATTGAAAAGACAGTGGCTTAATGTAATCGCAAGCGGGATACGCCGAACAACCTAAAAACAAGCCCTTTTTGCCCTGCTTTACCTGTAAAACGGCGTTGCAAAGCGGGCAATGTTCTTGTTGTTTTTTATGTTGAAAAAGGCGTTCGCTCATCGGTGTTCCTCTGTGAAATTAAAACAATTCTACCCCAAAGACTTTCAATAATGCCACCGTTTCAAACACAGGGAGTCCCATCACACCGCTAAAACTACCCTCGATATGTTCAACAAAGGCTCCGCCAAGTTGCTGAATACCATAGGCACCTGCCTTATCCATCGGTTCGCCAGTAGCAATATAGCCTTGAATTTCTTTTTCCGAGAGCGGTTTAAAGCGAACTTGGCTAAGTTGTACTGCCGTTTGCATTTGCTTGTCATCTGCCACGCAAACTGCCGTCATCACCTGATGAGTTCTGCCCGATAACGCCCGCAGCATGGCTGCCGCATCGGCTTCATTTTTGGGTTTGCCTAAAATCTTGTCATCGAGGATCACCGAAGTATCCGCAGAAAGAAAAGGCAAACTTGGCACACCATGCCGTACATTTTGCGAAAGTGTTGCCTGTTGCCAGTATTGGCGAGCAGCCTTATTTTTCTCGATTGCCATTCGTAACACATACTCTGCGCCTTTTTCATTCGGCAAAGGGGTTTCATCAATCTCACCACAAAACACATCAAAGTGAAAACCTAAATTCTGTAAAATCTGTGCACGGCGTGGGCTATTAGAGGCGAGATAAAATTGAAAATCTGTCATGAGGTAACCTAATAAATAAAAAAGATTATAACCCGTTAGGATAAATCTGCTAGATTCCTTTATACTTTAACCCCAAATTAATTTTAGATTAGAGAAAAACGGTCAATACAATGTCTGAACTCACTGCATCCCAATATTTGCTGATTATCGCTGTACTTATCATCCTCTGCGTGGTGTTGCTTTTTATCAGCACCCGTCGAAAACGTGATAGCCAAGAACTGCAACAAGACCTGAATAAAACCATTGAGGATTTCAATCAATTATTAGCCAAATTTGAAGCCGTTCAACAGGCTAAAAATCAGCTCGAACAAAATGTGGTGAAATATCAAACTACGGCAGAAGGCTTACAAGTGCGTTTAATTGAGCGTGATGACAAATTAACCTATTTACAAAAAGAGCTCGACGAAGAACAAGCCCGTCATCACGACATTTCGGAAAAAATCACCGCACTTAAAGAGCGCTTTGGGATTGCTTCTGCCCAAGCGGAAAGCTTGGAAAAGCAACTTGAACATAGCCAAGCCAATTTCACCCGTAAAGAACAAGAAAATCGCGAATTAGTGACACAATTGACCGCACTTTCACAAGAATTAACGGAGCTGAAAACCACACTGAGTGAAAAAGAAAAACACTTTGCCGAACAACAACAGCATATCGAACAAAGTAAGCAACAACTCAGTACCGAATTTCAAAACCTCGCTAACCGCATTTTAGAAGAAAAAAGCCGCAGCTTTAGCCAAAGCAACCAAAATGCGCTCGATAGCCTGCTTAAACCGTTCCGTGAACAAATCGAAGGCTTCCAAAAACGCGTCAATGAAATCCATTCCGAATCGGTGAAAGGGAATGCGGGTTTAGAAGCAGAAATCAAAAAAGTGCTTGAAATTGGCTTAAATATGTCGCAACAAGCGGATAACCTCACCTCTGCCTTAAAAGGTGAAAAGAAAACCTTAGGCAACTGGGGTGAAATGCAATTGGAGCGTGCTTTACAATTAGCCGGCTTGATTAAAGGCGAGCATTATGAGGCACAAGCCCATTTTAAAGACGGCGAAGGCAAGCACAATTATCCCGATTTTGTGTTGAACTTGCCAGATAATAAACATTTAATCATTGACAGCAAAATGTCGTTGGTCGCCTATGAAAGTGCGGTCAATGCGGAAGATGAGCTTAAACGCCAAAATAAATTACGTGAACATCTCAAAGCGATTAAAAACCACATTGACGATCTGTCCCGCAAAGATTACAGCAATTTAATTGGCATGCGTAGTCCCAATTTTGTGTTGATGTTTGTTGCGGTAGAACCTGCCTACATCGAAGCCATGAAAATGGATCCGAGTCTGTTTAATTATGGCTATGAGAAAAATGTGATTCTGGTTTCCCACACCACTTTAATGCCAATTTTACGCACGGTAGCGAACTTGTGGCGAATTGAACGTGGTAATGCCGAAGCCAAAGAAATCAGCGCCCGTGCAGGCGACATTTACAATCAAATCTGCGTCATCGCCGAACGCTTAGGCAAACTGGGCAACACGCTATCTTCCGCCAGCAGCCACTACAACAGCACCGTCACCGCATTAGTGGGTCAGCAAGGTTTAGTGGGCAAAGTTGAACGTTTCAAAGACCTCTCCGCCAAAGCCAATAAAACCATGCCAAGTGTGGAATTGTTGCATAATGCAGTAGAAGTGGAACGGTTGGAGGTGGTGAAAGTAGAATCAGAAGTGGAGCAGCCCAAAAAAGAATCCCCAGAAAAATAAGAGAAGCGAGGAAAGAGAAATAAATTCCGTGACAAAGATCACATTTCTTTAACAAAGCTCTTCTCTTTTTAACTCACTCATGTAGTCTTATCGCACTTTAGTCGGGGTGCCTTGTCGCGAAAATCGACATGGCTGAGATGATACCCGTGAACCTGATACAGCTAACACTGACGTAGGAAACTAATTATGCCAATAATCCGATCATATTTTTTCATTCTTCATTCCGATCTCATTTCATTCTTTCAACGCTAAGCGCTCGTCTCTTGGTTTCTGCTTATGTTTGCCGTTGAGATCCGTGATCTACGCCTAAGCTATAATCAGCAAGCACTCTTTGCTGGTTTTAACTTTGTTTTACCCAAAGGCAAGTGGACCACACTACTGGGCGCCTCTGGGATTGGCAAATCGACCCTTGTACGCGCCATTGCAGGCTTAGAAAACCAAGCGATGACAGCGGGTCAGATTATCATTTCACCCGATCAAACCATCAGTTATATGGCGCAACAGGATGCCCTTTATCCTTGGTTATCCGTGATTGATAATGTCCAGTTGCATTTACACTTACAAGGCAAAAAGACTCAACAAAGTGAAGAAAAAGCGAAGTCATTACTCGCTGCCGTCAACATGGCTAATCATTGGCATAAAGCCTGTTATCAGCTTTCTGGCGGTCAACGTCAACGTGTCGCACTGGCTCGCACGTTAATGCAAGACGCCAATACCATTTTAATGGATGAACCTTTTTCGGCATTGGACGCCATCACCCGTATTCAATTACAGGATCTCGCTTGTGATCTGCTCAAACATAAAACGGTGTTAATGATCACCCACGATCCGCAAGAAGCTATTCGTTTAAGCGATGCCATTTATGTGCTGAAAAATCAGCCTGCCCGTTTATCCGAGCAAATTTCATTAAGTGGTGATACGCCCCGCCAGCTTGGTCAACAAGATCTGTGGCAATTACAAGAACAGTTATTAGCACAACTCATTGAGGGGCAACATGAAAATTAAGCCCCTTCTCCATGTTGTGCTATTAAGTCTGATGTTGCTCCTTTTGTGGCAAAGTGCGGTGTCGTTTTTTGAGATTCCGCGTTATATGTTTCCTCCACCAAGCGAGGTATTTACACAGTTACACAGCCGGTATGATTTATTATGGCAACATAGCCAAATCACCCTGTTAGAAATAGGGCTCGGTCTCTTACTTGGCGTATCGCTGGGGCTACTCTCCGCGCTGTTACTCAGCCTGTCTGATTATTTATCCAAATTCTTATTGCCTTTATTGGTGATCTCACAAGCTATTCCCGTGTTTGCGATTGCGCCGTTACTGGTGCTGTGGTTTGGTTATGGTTTAGCGTCCAAAATTGTGATGACGATTTTAATTATTTATTTCCCTGTTACTGCGGCCTGCTACGACGGCTTACGTAATACGCCTATGCAATGGTTGGAATTAGCAAAAACTATGCAAGTGTCTGCAAGTGCGATGTTATTTAAAGTGCGATTGCCTGCCGCCTTGCCGTCCTTGGCTTCGGGTTTACGCATTGCGGTGTCTGTCGCCCCCATTGGGGCGATTGTGGGGGAATGGGTGGGTTCATCACAGGGATTAGGTTATTTAATGCTGCACGCTAACGCCAGAATGCGGGTGGATTTAATGTTTTCCGCCTTATTACTTTTAATGAGCATCAGTTTGCTCTTGTATTTTACCGTGGATTATTTGCTCAAGAAATGGATCCCTTGGGTGAAACACTTAAAGTAAGCCGCGATTTATATGCGCAAGGTAAAAGTGCGGTCAATTTTAGACAAGTTTTATCAAAAAAAGGAAACAACGATGTCCATCACACAACAACTTATCCACAACGCAGGCACCTACTGGCAGGACTATATCCACCACTCTTTTGTACAACAGCTTGCCAACGGCACCTTGCCAAAAGCCTGTTTTCAGCACTATTTAAAACAAGACTATTTATTTTTATTTCAATACAACCGTGCGTTATCGCTAGGCCTTTATAAAGCCGAAAACTTTGCCCAGATGAAAGCCGCCCATGAGGCTATCAGTGCGTTGTTGCATGAAATTCAGCTACATATTCAATTTTGTGAAAGCTGGGGGATTGATGAACAAACCTTATTTAGCACTGAAGAATCTGCCGCGTGTGTGGCCTACACCCGCTATGTATTAGATGCGGGTATGACGGGGGGGTTAGCTGAACTTTACACCGCCCTTGCCCCTTGTGCGATTGGTTATGCAGTGATTGCTAAACATATCGTTGAAGGTGACGTAAGCCCAGCGACTAATCCCTACCAAGCGTGGATTGATACCTATGCGGGCGAGGAATTTCAAACCGCCGCACAACATGCCATTGCGACTTTAGATGCACTTTGTGCCGATCTCTCAGAAGCACAGCTCACCAAATTACAATCGATTTTTAATACCGCCACACGCATGGAATCCGCGTTTTGGCAAATGGGATTGGACTTAAGTTAAACAACAAAAAGGAAACAAAAAATGCAAAAACTCATCAAAAATACGCTCGCTCTCACACTGGCTATGGGCGTGAGTCTTAGTGTGTCGGCTAAAGAAAAACTGACTTTATTACTGGATTGGTTTGTTAACCCTGACCACGCAGCAATTATCGTGGCACAACAAAAAGGTTATTTTGCACAACATGGTCTAGAGGTCGAGATTGTAGAACCTGCCGATCCTTCCCTTCCACCAAAATTAGTCGCCGCGGGAAAAGCAGATCTAGCGGTGGATTATCAACCACAATTACAAATTCAAGTGGCTGAAGATTTACCGTTAATCCGTGTAGGAACCTTGGTGGCAACCCCACTGAACAGCTTAATCGTATTAGAACACAGCGAGATTAAAAGCCTAGCTGATTTAAAAGGCAAAAAAATTGGTTATTCCGTCAGTGGCTTTGAAGATTCTTTATTAAAAGCGATGTTAGGTTCTGCCAATTTAACGGAGAAAGATGTACAAATGGTCAATGTGAATTGGTCGCTTTCACCTTCAGTGATTAGCAGGCAAGTGGATGCCGTCATCGGGGGATTTCGTAACTTTGAATTAAACCAAATGAAACTAGAAAAACACCCTGGTCGCGCATTCTATCCGGAAGAACATGGTGTGCCTGTGTACGATGAGCTCATTTTAGTGGCAAATAAAAACAATATGCCAAAAGAGAAAATTAGCAAATTCCTAACCGCACTTGAACAAGCTACTGTTTATACCTTAAACCACCCCCTAGCCGCATGGAAAGCCTTTGTAGCTTACAAACCGAAAGAACTAGACAATGAGCTTAACCGCTTAGCATGGACAGATACCTTACCCCGTTTAGCTTTACGCCCAAGAGCGTTAGATAGCCACCGTTATGAGCGCATGGCAGAATTTCTGAAAACTAACGGGTTGACGAAAGTGGCAAAATCCTTATCGGATTATGCGGTAGAGATTAAATGATTTCTTACTTTCTTTGCTTCGCCAAAGAAAGTAAGCAAAGAAAGGCGACCCGACTAAGTTGCTGGTCCTCATGTCAAAGCCATTTTTTTAACAGAAAATAAGTTGTCTTCACTTCGTTGCGCAACGTTATTTTCTTAAAAATGTCTTTTCCCTTCGGGCAACTTACACGGGGAAGTGGTTCACCCAAAAATAATCAAAAGTGCGGTGCATTTTTGGAAAGTTTCTGATTAAGCACGTAACAAGGCACTTTCCACCTGTACGTTGCCTATACGGTAGCATGACTGTTAGGAAAAAGGCACCAATGTAGTAGTACATAGTCTGCTCACATTCTATGAATAAAATTAGGGTGAAATGAGGACTAGCAATTTAATCGGGGCCCTTTTTCTTTGCCTTCTGTCTTTTGGGCAAGCAAAACAAAGCAGGTCGCCCATCGAGCGAAAACCGATACTAATACCGATAACACCAACATAAACCAAAAATAAAAAATGCAATGCTAAAACCAACATACCTACAACAAATCAAAGCCCAAAATCCGCTGGTCCACAACATCACTAACGTTGTGGCAGCCAACTTTTCAGCCAATGGTCTATTGGCGATTGGAGCATCGCCGTTGATGTCTGCGGCGATTGAAGAAATGGACGAAGTACCTCGTATTAGCCAAGCCCTAGTGATTAATATCGGCACGTTAATGGGCAAGGAAGTCTCTGCCATGGTATTAGCCGGCAAAACCGCTAATCAAGTGGGCATTCCGGTGGTACTTGATCCCGTTGGGGTGGGGGCGACCCGTTTCCGTAAACAAACGGTGCAAACCTTGTTAAAAGAGGTGAAATTTGCGGCTATTCGAGGTAATGCTGGCGAGCTGGCAACGCTTGCCCAAGTAGATTGGCAAGCGAAAGGGGTGGATGTGGGATCAGGTGACGCAGATTTAGCAGAGATTGCCCGTAACGTCGCAGAACAATACCAATGTATCGCCATGATAAGCGGTGCAACAGATTATTTAAGTGACGGTAAACGTCAAGTACAAATTCATAATGGCACGCCATTATTCCCCAAAATTACTGCGTCAGGGTGTTTATTAAGTGCCCTTTGCGGGGCATTTTTAGCGGTGGCGGAACCAGCACAATATTTTGATGCCATGTTAGAAGCCTGTACCGCCTATGCCATTGCTGGTGAGCTTGCTGCACAACCATTAAGCGACACACAACATGGCCAATTTTATCTGGGCTTGCTTGATCAGCTGGCGAGCCTTTCTCCTGAAAAAATTAAGCAATATGCAAGGATTTCTTATGCGTAACATTCCTATCGCCTTAACCATTGCAGGGTCAGATAACTGCGGTGGCGCAGGTTTTCAAGCGGATTTAAAAACGTTCCAAATGCAACAAGTTTTTGGCATGACCACTATTACGGCTATTCCCGTGCAAAATAGTCTGGGTGTGTACGATATTCATCCCGTCCCCCTCAATATTATTGAAGGTCAGTTAAAAGCGATCGCTGATGATTACCAAGTCAACGCCTTTAAAATCGGTATGTTAGGAAATACAGAAATTATCGACTGTATCGCTAACGCCTTAAAAAAATATGATTTTGGTCGCATGGTGCTTGATCCAGTGATGTACGCCAAAGGCGGTGCGGCATTATTAGAACCCGATGCAGTGGACGCCTTACGCACTTTACTGGTGCCAAAAGCTGAAGTGATTACCCCCAATTTACCAGAGGCGGAAGCGCTCACCGGTATCAAAATCGTGGATGATAAAACGGCTTGCGAAGCAGCAGAGAAACTGCGTGCTATGGGCGTGCGTAATGCGGTGATCAAAGGCGGACACAGCGCTAATTCCCAAAGCGACATTTGCCGTGATTGGCTATTCACACCGACGGAAATCTTGCATTTCGACAGTCCTCGTTTTAACACCCGCCACACCCACGGCACAGGCTGTACCTTCTCCGCCTGTATCGCCGCTGAACTGGCAAAAGGAGCGGAAGTGGTGGAGGCAGTGAGAACCGCCAAAGCCTTTATTACCGCAGCAATTAGTCATCCGTTGAATATTGGTCATGGACACGGTCCAACCAATCATTGGGCGTATTCACAATTATCACGATAAGCCTTGCGGCTGAGGAGAAATGAACATGCCACACCATTATGATGTTAAGGGCGCCATGCAGCTTTATTTTATCGCAGGTACACAGGATTGCTTGCATCTTGCAGGTGACCCTGCCCAAAACTTACTCGCGATTTTAGAACAGGCCCTTCAAAGTGGGATTACCTGTTATCAATTCCGCGAAAAAGGGAAAAACGCCTTGCACGATCCCAATAAGATCAAGGCATTAGCCATGCAATGTCGAGATCTTTGTCGCCAATATCAGGTGCCGTTTGTGGTCAATGATGATGTGCAATTGGCCATTGAAATTGGCGCAGATGGCATTCATGTGGGGCAAACGGATATGGCTGTAGCAGATGTCGCCGCACTTTGTCACAGCCAATGTTTTATTGGCACCTCCGTCAACACCCTTGAGCAAGGCCTCGCTGCACAAGCTAACCCATTAATTGATTACTTTGGTACAGGACCTATTTTTCCCACTCAATCTAAAGAAGATCCTAAACCCGTGGTGGGGATGGCGTTTGTTTCGACCATTCGAGCCAATGGGATTGATAAACCGATCGTAGCAATTGGGGGGGTCACTGCACAAAGTGCACAAGCATTACGCCAACGGGGGGCAAATGGTGTCGCGGTGATTTCCGCGATTACGCAGTCTACCAATATCGCCAAAACCGTAAAGGAGCTGCTTGATCATGCGGAATAATCCACGTAATGTTGCAGTCGCGACAATGGTGGGGACGGCAATTGAGTATTTTGATAATTATATTTACGCCATGGCGGCGGTATTAGTGTTTAACCATCAATTTTTTCAAAGTGATGACCCGCTTTCTAACCAGCTCGCCGCCCTTTCTACCTTAGCACTCGCTTTCTTCGCACGCCCGATTGGTGCCATTTTATTTGGGCATTTTGGCGATCGCATTGGTCGTAAAAAAACCTTAATTGCCTCCTTATTGTTAATGGGGATGTCTACGGTGGCAATTGGTTTATTGCCGAATTATGCCAGTATAGGCGTATGGTCAACCGTATTACTTTGCCTATGTCGAGTTGGGCAAGGGATTGGACTAGGTGGCGAATGGGGCGGTGCGGCCTTAGTCGCGATTGAAAATGCACCAGCAGAAAAACGGGCAAGATACGGGATTTTTCCGCAACTGGGTGCGCCCATTGGCCTTCTATTAGCGAATGGCGCCTTCTTTCTGGTTGGCTATCTGTTTGGACAAGACGCACTGATTGAGTGGGCGTGGCGCATTCCATTTATTGCTTCGGCAGTCCTAATTGCGGTCGGCTGGTATGTTCGTGCAAAAATCCACGAAAGTGCGGTCTTTTCTGTCGCAGAAAAACAAGGCAAAGTCCATCGTTTCCCAATAAAAGCCGTGTTCACACAGCATTATCACCCCTTCATTATTGGCGTCTTTTTATCTACCGCTGGCTATGTACTGTTCTATATTTTAGCCGCATTTGCCCAAATTTATGCCAAAAGTCCCACCACCTTATCTCCACAAGGTCATCCAATGGGGCTTGGCTTATCGCCGAGTCTTTTCACGGTATTCTTGCTCATAACCTCCGTCATTTTCGCTATTGCGATTGCACTGTCAGGGATATACGCAGATAAAATAGGACGTCGACGTTTAATGTTATGGGTTAGCGTTGCCACCGCACTATTGGGTTTGAGTATGCCGCTTTTCTTAAGCCATGGCAGTGCAACGAGCGTGTTTATGTTCCTTGCATTAGGGTTTATCTTAATGGGTCTGTCTTTTGGCCCGATGGCGGTCTTATTGCCAGAACTTTTCCCAACCGAAGTCCGCTATTCTGGCGCCTCTTTGGCATACAACTTGGCGGGTATTTTAGGCGCCAGTGTCGCCACGATTATCGCGATGAAGATCAATGCCTATTTTGGGGTGAGTGGTGTTGGGATCTATTTAGCTTTCAATGCCCTGATTTCTTTCCTTGCTTTACTCAACATGAAAGAAACTCAACATCGCGATCTACAAACGATCTAGAGAATAAAAGTGTGGTAAGTGCGATCTCCGCCTCACCACTTTTTTCTTTTCCGCTTTTATCAAAAATAAATTGAATTTTTACTAAAAAACAGGTAATTTCACCGCTCTTTTGACTTTTCTTACTCTATTTTAAATTCACATGGAACAACAACATACTCAACATTCAGCGTCACCACACCATAACAAACAAAGACGCCATAAATCACGCCAACGCCAAGCTGCGCCAAATATGATTAGTCAAATCATCTTTGCCAGCCGTTGGTTACAATTACCAATTTATTTAGGCTTAATCGTTGTACAAGGGATTTATGCTTATAAATTTATGAAATCCTTATGGGAATTAATGACTAATTTACAAAGTATGGATGCGAATATGATTATGTTAGCAGTACTTAACTTAATCGATGTCGTCATGATTGCTAACCTATTAGTGATGGTTATCGTGGGGGGTTATGAAATTTTTGTCTCAAAATTACGTACTAAAGATCACCCCGATGAACCTGAATGGCTCAGTCATGTCAATGCCTCTGTGCTGAAGGTGAAACTGTCAATGTCGATTATTAGCATTTCGTCGATCCATTTGCTACAAACCTTTGTGAACGCCGCAAATATGGATGAAAAAACCATGATGTGGCAATTATTCTTACATTTAGGTTTCTTAATTTCCGCCGTCGCGATGGCTTATACGGATAAAATCCTGTATAGCACTAGCCATAAGGGGCATTAATCAACAACTGAACGCATTAAACGTAAAAAAACCTGTCAATATAGCTTATGTTGACAGGTTTTCTAGTTTTCATACGATTACGTGGGCAAAACCGCACCAAGTTCTTGCGAAATCGCTTGGGTCGTTTGTTTTAAATGGCGCAGTAAATTTTCTTGACCAATTTGTTTCAAACGTACGGTGGATAAAGAAATAGACACCGAATAGGGAACATTGTCATGAATATCGAATATTGGGCACGCTAAGCAAGTCACGCCACGTTCATTCTCTTCATTATCCATGGCATAGCCTAATTCACGAATTTTCGCCAGTTCCAACGCCATCGCCTCTTGTGTCACAATCGTATTCACAGTCAGTGGCTGAATTGTCGATTGATTTTTCTCCCAATAATCGTCTAAAGCATGTCCTTTTTCATACGCCATAAAAATTTTCCCCATGGCAGAACAGTATAGTTCTAAACGTTGCCCAATATAGGCGCGTGTACGTAGCATACCTGTCGTCGGTTCTAACTTGTAAATCATGACAGCATGGTGGTGATCACGAGTCGATAAATTGACAGTTTCACCCGTTTCTAAATTAAGCTGTTCCAAATAAGGAGCAGTAATATTCAAAATATTTAATGAGCTAAGTGTCTTTTGTCCAAGGGTTAAACATTTTGTCGTTAAGCGATATGTACCTATCGTATTTGCGGGTTTCACATAACCACAAGATTGTAAGGTTTGCAACATACGGTGTGTAGTACTTTTATTCAGATTTGATAATTCCGATAACTTCGCTAATGGGCATCCGTTCGGGAAATTACTCAAAATATCAATCAGGAGTAAGCCTTTAATTAGGCTCTGATTACTCCCTGCTTTTTTACTTTTATCCTCTTCCTTCATCTTATCCATCCCAAAAATATTCAAATTTTCCCCCCACACTATTCTAAAGACATATCCCAGAAATAAAAATGGGATCTTGATCACAAAACGACAACAAAATTTATATCTTATTGATTTATAAATAGTTTTATTATTTCTTTTTGTTTGCTAACCATGATGAATCCGATTATAATTTTTTTAAAACGACGTTTCAATATGTGAAATATGTACTAAATTGTGAGGATAATATGAAAGTCAGTTACGAAGCACTTAAACAAGAATTTAAACGTGTATTACTCGCCAGAAATGTACGTGAAGATATTGCGGAAGAATGTGCGACGATGTTTGCAGATACGACCGAATCTGGTGTGTATTCTCATGGTGTAAACCGCTTCCCTCGTTTTATTTCTCAACTTGAAAAAGGTGATATTGTCCCTGAGGCAGAACCGACCAAAGTGCTTTCACTAGGTGCGATTGAACAATGGGATGCACATCAAGCGATTGGTAACTTGACGGCAAAAAAAATGATGGATCGTGCAATGGAAATTGCCGATCAATTTGGTATTGGTGTGGTCGCCCTGAAAAACGCAAACCACTGGATGCGCGGTGGTGGCTATGGCTGGCAAGCGGCAGAAAAAGGCTATATCGGCATTTGTTGGACCAACTCCATTGCGGTTATGCCACCTTGGGGGGCAAAAGAATGCCGAATTGGGACAAATCCACTCATCATTGCGGTACCTACTTCACCTATCACCATGGTGGATATGTCTTGTTCTATGTATTCCTATGGCATGCTAGAAGTACATCGTTTAGCAGGTCGTCAAACCTTTGTTGATGCAGGGTTTGATGATGAAGGTCATTTAACACGCGATCCAGGTACAGTAGAAAAAAATCGTCGCTTATTGCCGATGGGCTTTTGGAAAGGTTCTGGTTTATCCATTGTATTAGATATGATTGCCACCTTACTTTCTAATGGCTTATCTGTTGCAGAAGTCACTGAAGAGAAAGATGATGAGTATTGTGTATCACAAATCTTTATTGCCATTGAAGTTGATCGTCTTATTGATGGCAAAACGAAAGATGAAAAACTGAATAAAATTATGGATTATGTCAAAACGGCTGAACGTGCTGATCCTGACGTGGCTATTCGATTACCTGGTCACGAATTCACCGCAATTCGGGCTGAAAACAAAGCGAACGGTATCCCAGTTGATGAATCCGTGTGGGAAAAAATCAAATCTCTATAAGGAAATATTATGTTTTTTGGTCATCTCTCTCAGATTGACAAAAAGCAGTATCCAGAAGCAATCAATATTGCCCTAGATTATTTGTCAAACACAGACTTTAACCACTTAGACGCGGGGCGTTATCCCATACGTGGCGATCGCATTTACGCCCAAGTCTTAGATTTAGAGACACAAGAAAAAACAACACTCTACCCAGAAGTACATCGCCATTATATTGACGTACAGTATTTACATTCAGGGGTTGAACGTATCGGTGTCGCTATCGATTTAGGTCACAATACTATTGAGAAAGGTTATGATGTTGAGCGAGATATTCTCTTTTACAAAGAAATAGAGAATGAAATAGAACTGATTATGCGTCCTGGAAATTTCGCAGTCTTTTTCCCAAGTGACGTTCATCGTCCCGCTTGCATTGATACTTATTCCACCACTATTCGTAAAGTAGTGGTCAAAATCGCAGTCAGTGAATTAGAGGTATAAAAATGGAAACACTCGGTTCATTCATCACTAAGCTTTTAGAAGGACTCGTTGTGATTATCTTGACAACCATGTCTTGTCTCGTATTTCTCAATGTTGTTCTGCGTTACGGGTTTAATAGCAGCATTAATATAACTGAAGAAGTCTCTCGTTATTTATTTGTCTGGCTTGCTTTTCTTGGTGCAATTTTGGCCTTTAATGAAAATCGTCATGTTAATGTCACGATTTTTACTTCTCGTTTATCTTTAGCTAAACAAAAAATACTGCATTTAGTCACAGATAGTCTTATGTTATTTTGTTGCTATCTGCTCATTCAAGGAAGTTGGGTTCAGTTCCAATTAAATCTCAATAATATGGCGCCTATCTCAGGGATACCGATGGGCATCACCTATTTAGCCAGTTTCATTGCAGGCTGTGCTATTGCGCTACTACTTGTCATCCGACTTTTTTCCAATGCCAATAGATTGATTAAAGGAGAACGGAAATGACAGTCGTAATTTTTCTTTCTGTATTATTAGGTGCAATTTTACTTGGCATACCTGTCGCTTTCGCACTGCTATTATGTGGTGTAGCTTTAATGTTACATCTCGATTTATTTGATGCACAAATTCTCGCACAACAACTTGTTAGTGGAGCTGATAGTTTCTCTCTCATGGCGATCCCTTTCTTCATCTTAGCAGGTGAAATAATGAATGAAGGAGGATTATCCAAACGCATTATCGATCTGCCAATGAAATTAGTGGGGCATAAACGCGGTGGCTTAGGTTTTGTTGCGATCCTTGCGGCAATGATCATGGCAAGTTTGTCCGGTTCAGCTGTTGCGGATACCGCAGCAGTAGCTGCCATGTTGTTACCGATGATGAAAACCACCGGCTATCCACTCCATCGCTCGGCTGGCTTAATTGGTACCGCAGGTATTATTGCACCGATCATTCCACCATCAATTCCGTTTATTATTTTTGGTGTGGCAAGTGGTGTGTCAATTACAAAACTGTTTTTAGCAGGTATCGCGCCGGGTATTTTCATGGGAATTTGTCTGGGCGTACTCTGGTGGTGGCAAGCAAAACGCTTAAATTTAATGACATTTTCCAAAGCCAGCAAGCAAGAACTTTGTATTTCCTTTAAAAACAGTATTTGGGCGTTATTACTACCTGTCATTATTATCGGAGGTTTCCGTTCAGGTATTTTTACGCCAACAGAAGCGGGGGCGGTCGCCGCATTCTATGCACTTATCGTTTCTTTATTTATCTACAAAGAGTTGAAGTTCAAACAACTATACAGAGTTATCCTCGCGGCCGGCAAAACAACTGCAGTGGTGATGTTCTTAGTTGCGGCTGCCCAAGTGACAGGTTGGCTCATCACGATTGCTGAATTACCACAAATGATGACCGAATTACTGGAACCTTTGATTGACACGCCTACTCTCTTATTAATTGTCATTATGCTTTCTGTGTTCGTCATCGGGATGGTCATGGACTTAACACCAACAGTGCTGATCTTGACACCGGTATTAATGCCATTAGTGGAAGAAGCTGGCATTGACCCTGTCTATTTTGGTGTATTATTTATTCTCAATACGTCCATTGGGCTCATTACCCCACCGGTTGGTAATGTATTAAATGTCATTACTGGTGTATCTAAACTACCATTTGATCAAGCCGCCAAAGGCATATTACCTTATTTGGTTATGATGATTATTTTGCTGTTCACTTTCATTTTCTTCCCATCATTAATTTTAACGCCACTTAGCTGGCTACAACCTTAAACTCTATAGGAGAATATTATGAAACTATTCAATCTTAAAACACTCGCAGCTTTAGTGGCAGGGATAGCAGTAATAACAGGTTCCGCAAATGCTTCAACCACGACTTTACGTTTTGGTTATGAAGCACCACGTAGCGATACACAGCATGAAGCAGCGAAGAAATTCAATGAGCTTTTAAAAGAAAAAACCAAAGGGGAAATCAAACTTAGCCTGTTCCCTGACAGTACATTGGGTAATGCACAAACGATGATCAGTGCAGTACGTGGTGGCACAATTGATTTAGAAATGTCAGGCTCACCAAATTTTTCTGGTTTAGTGCCAAAACTGAATGTAATTGATATTCCTTTTATTTTCCAGAACCGTGAGCATGCCTATGCAGTATTAGATGGTGAAATTGGACAGGGTTTATTAAAAGAATTAGAAGCACAAGGTCTCAAAGGATTAGCCTTTTGGGAAGTCGGTTTCCGTTCATTTACTAACTCAAAACATCCCGTTAAAACACCAGATGACATTAAAGGATTAAAGGTTCGTACTAACCAAAACCCAATGTATATTCAAGCATTCTCTATTTTAGGTGCAAACCCTGTACCGATGCCACTTTCAGAGCTTTACACGGCGCTAGAAACACGCGCGGTTGATGCCCAAGAACATCCTGTCGGTATTGTGTGGTCTGCTAAATTATATGAAGTACAAAAATTCTTAAGCTTAACAAACCATGGTTATACACCTCTGATTGTTGTCATGAACAAAGCAAAATTTGATGGCTTGTCACCAGAACTGCAAAGCGCTATTCTTGAAGCCGCAAAAGAAGCAGGTGCATATCAACGAAAACTCAATTTGGATAATGAAAAAGGCATTATTGAAAAAATGCAAAAAGCGGGCATCCAAGTGATTGAAAAGGTTGATACCAAACCATTTAAGGCCGCAATCGAAACTGAAGTACGTAAAGCCTTCATTGAGAAAAATGGAGATAACCTTGTTAAACAAATTGATGCACTAGCTAAATAAGCGAAATTCGCGGTCGATTTAACATGTGATACAAATCGACCGCACTTTTTCGCCTTCCTCATACCTCAGGAGGAAACATGGTGATAACTGAACAATCTCCAATTCTTAGACTACAAAACATCGTCAAACGATTCGGTAGCCATACTGCAGTAAACAAAGTGAGCCTTGATATTTATCGGGGTGAAATCGTTGCTCTACTTGGTGAGAATGGTGCGGGAAAATCCACACTTATCAAAATTCTCGCGGGTATTTATGCGCGAGATGAAGGCGAAATCACTTTCCATGAACAAAAAATCCAATCAGCTCAATCGCTTTCCCATACCAATAAACAGCCCATTGCGTTTATCCATCAAGATCTTGGCTTGATTGAATGGATGACAATTGCTGAAAACATGGCATTTGTTATGGGATTCCCTCGTCGGTTTGGGCTGATAGATTGGAAAAAAATCAATCAACAAGCACAAGATGCATTGGATTTTGTCGGCATTCAACTTTCGGCCGAAACACGTGTATTTGATCTGAGTCGAACAGAAAAAGCTTTACTGGCGATTGCCCGTGCGATCGCGGTCAATGCAGAAATTTTAGTCTTAGATGAACCTACCGCCTCGTTACCCGCCAGTGATGTGGAACACCTGTTTGTCGTGTTAAATCGGCTACGTTCACAAGGGGTAGGGATGATTTATGTCACGCATCGCCTTGATGAAGTGATTACGCTTTCTGATCGCATATTAGTCATGCGTGACGGCTATCCTGTCGCGGAGGGAGACACAAAACATTATGATGTTAAAGCGTTAGTGAAAGCGATTGTGGGCGAAGAAACACGAGGAAAACAGCGAGAAGCGTTGCCACAGGGGACACCTGAAGTATTGCAGTTGAATAATATTGTTGTGGGTGATACGGGGCCTGTATCGTTTACCTTACATAAAGGAGAAATGATTGCACTCGCCGGTTTACGTGGCGCAGGTCAAGAAGAAATCGGGCGTCTTCTCTTTGGTATGCGTGAATTAGAAAGCGGCAATATCGTTTTAAATAACCAAGCCTATTCTGCTGGATCACCAAAAGAAGCCATTCAAAAAGGCATTGCTTTAGTTGCAGGAGATAGAGTAAAAGAAAGTCTTGTCATGTCAATGACGACTGCGGAGAATTTATTTATTAATCCTATCTTAAGTGGTCATTCGCCACTGGAAAACTATACGCGTAAACAAGAATGGGCGGAAAGTTGGTACAAGTTCCAGTTATTTGACATTCGCCCTAAAAATTTATTTATTGATGTCAGCGCGCTATCAGGTGGAAACCAACAAAAAATTGTCCTTGCTCGTTGGCTACACCTCGATACCCCCGTGTTGATTTTAGAAGATCCAACAGCTGGCGTAGATGTTGGCGCAAGAGCAGAAATTTATGATCTTTTAAATCAAGCCTTGAAAAAAGGCATCGCTATCATTGTCATATCAAATGACTTTGAAGAAATCGCACACTTATGCAATCGTGCATTAGTCTTTAACCGTGGCGATATTGCAGGTGAGTTGTTTAATGAGCAAGTGACTTTCGCCAATTTGTTAGCCCTCGCGTCAGATTCCAAATCAAGCATGAATTAAACAGTAGAACTTAATAGGAGAGCACTATGGCTCAAACAAATATCAAATCAACTGCATTAGAGCATCCCGTCTCTATTGCGCGTGATGGATTTGCAGCTTGGTTTTCCCAAATGCTCACCAGATATGGATTATTATGGTTGTGCTTTTTACTTGTGATCATTTTTTCGTTAACCACAGACTCCTTTGCCTCAATGCTCACATTAAATGCAATTTTAGAAAGTAAATCCAAAATCGCATTACTCGCCCTCGCCGCAACCACAACAATGATCGTCGGTAAAATCGATTTAAATGTCGGTTTCGGTATTGTCTTGTGGCATATTTTAGCGATTACCCTACAAGTACAGTTTGGTTTTTCTTGGCAAATGGCAACCATTACCGTACTGATTGTTGCCGCAATTTATGGATTACTGAATGGAATTTTAGTGGCATTAGCCGATATTGATAGTTTCGTTGCGACGTTAGGCTCTGGTACTGTACTTTATGCCATTGCCTTATGGCATTCTGGCGGACGTCAAATTGTAGGTGATTTACCAGATGGCTTCATTGCGATTAACAGTACAGACATCTTCGGTGTGCCAATTTCTGCTTTTTATGTCCTGATTATTGCGATTGTGATGTGGTTAGTCACTGAACACACCCCCACAGGACGTTGCATGTACGCGGTAGGGGGAAATCCCACAGCCGCCCATCTCAATGGCATTTCGATTAAAAAATACACTATCGTACCGTTCATTGTCTCCAGTTTAATTACCGGTTTTACGGGTGTCTTGATTGCCGCCCAACAAGGTGTGGGTCAAGCTAGCGTCGGGATGGACTATTTATTGCCAGCCTTAGTGGGGGCATTTTTAGGCAGTACCACCATCAAACCGGGACGGATCAATGTATGGGGAACCGTGGTAGGCATTGCCATCCTCGCGATTGGTATTTCTGGTATTCAACAATTCGGGGGGGCATTCTGGGTAGAACCATTATTCAACGGCGCAACCCTCTTACTTTCAATTACAATTGCAGGCTATGCACAACGCAAGCGTTTATTAAATCAAAAGGCAGTACACAAAAGAACAACAAAATAATTGTTGTTGACGAGACTCATTTAATATCGAGGAGAACTTTATGAAAAAGCAACTTCATCGTCGTCTAACCACAATCGCTACGTTAGTCACACTCTCTTTTGCGACCCAGACGATGGCTAACGATCCTTTTGTGGCAGAAGCAAAACAAAACATTGCCACTGCAACTGCTCAACAAACTGTATGGGATGGACCAACAACGGGCCCTACATTACAACAAGGTAAAAATATTATTTTTGTGGCTTCCGATATGAAAAATGGAGGGGTACTGGGTGTGATTGATGGCATGAAAGAAGCCACCGCAGTTGCAGGTTGGAAGTTTGATGTGCTTGATGGCGCAGGTTCAGTCAGCAACCAACTCTCCGCCTTAAACCAAGCGATCGCACGTAAACCGGATGCGATTGTCATTGGCGGTTGGAATCCTAATGTAGCAAAAATCCCTTTAGGCAAAGCCAATAAAAATGGAATTACCCTTGTTGCTTGGCATGCAACACCAGAATCTGGCCCCATCGATAAATACAACATTTTTTACAACGTGACTTCAGATTCAGACCAAATTGCTAAACTCTCCGCGCAACTTGCCGTGGCCCATTCGGATGGAAAAGCCAACGTTGTGATTCTCACTGACTCGTTATATGAAATCGCACTACGTAAAGCGAATGTCATGAAAGAAGTCATTGAGCAATGCAAAGATTGTAAAGTCCTCGAATTTATTGATACGCCACTTGCTGACACCTCGAGCCGTATGCCGAGTTTGACCTTTAGTTTATTGCAAAAATATGGCGATAATCTGCAATACACTTTAGCCATCAATGACCTATATTTTGATTTCATGGCACCATCATTACGCTCAGCCAATAAAGGCGAGATGCCTTATAACATTTCTGCGGGTGATGGTTCTGTTACTGCTTATCAACGTATTCGTACAAATAGCCACCAATTTGCGACGGTACCCGAACCATTAAATTTACATGGTTGGCAACTTGTCGATGAATTAAATCGAGCCTTTGCTAAAGAAAAACCATCAGGTTATATCACGCCAGCCCACCTCGTCATTAAAGATAATGTGGCGTTTGACGGTGGGGATAAAAACCTTTATGACCCTCAAAATGGCTACAAAGAGGCATATAAAGCTATTTGGAAGGTGAAGTAATAAAGTAAATCGCGGTCGACTTCCCCGCAGAGCGACCGCACTTTCCTGATAAGGAGAGCGTATGTTACCCGCAAAAATTGAAATTTATGATCAGCGTTTCTATCAACTAGTGGGGTCAAATTTACAAATTGAGGAACTGTTTGATCAAGCAATCTGGGCTGAAGGTCCAGTTTGGCTAACAGAAGAAAAGGCCGTCATATTTAGTGATGTTAAGGGCAATACCATGTATCGTTGGACACAAAAAACTGGGACTAAGGTATTTCGTTCTCCCTCTTACTTTGCGAATGGTAATGCAACTGATTCTGCTGGACACTTAATTACCTGTGAACATGGCATGCGAGGGATTAGCCTCACCAATAAACAAGGTAAGAGACGTTTATTAGTGGACAAACTCGATCATAAACAACTTAACTCACCCAATGATGTGATCGTTAAATCAGACGGCACGATTTGGTTTACTGATCCGCCTTATGGCATCTTAAGTGATGCGGAAGGGAAAAAAGCAGCGAGTGAAATCATCGGTTGTTATGTTTATTGCTACGACCCTCAAATAGACGAACTTAACGTTGCAACATTTCATGTTATGCGTCCCAATGGCCTAGCCTTTTCTGCGGATGAGTCTCAGTTAATTGTTGCGGACATGTCTGTGGTGGAGTTTGCGAAATCGGGGTTACGTCATCTCGTTGCTTTTGATGTCAGGGGTAAGCAACTCGAAAATAGGCGCGTTATTGCAGAAATCTCACCGGGCATTCCCGATGGTTTTTGTATTGATCACCATAATGTGATTTATTGTAGCTGTGCAACGGGATTAGTGATTTTATTAATGGATGGCACAATGTTAGGACGGATTCTTCTTGATAAAACCACCTCAAATTGTACATTTGGTGCAGACCAAAAAACGTTGTTTATTACAGCAACAAATAGTCTTTATCGTTTAACTTGTCATTAAGGATGGATTGTGAATTATTATTTAGGTATAGACTGTGGCGGAACCTTTATCAAAGCAGCTCTCTTTGATAAATCAGGCAAAATGTTTAGCTGTGTTCGTGAGAATGTACAAGTTATCAGTGAACAAGCGGGCTATGCTGAACGAGATATGGATGAATTATGGCAAATTTGTGCCAAAGTGATCCGTAAAACAATCGAAACGAGTCAAATCAATGCAACACAGATCAAAGGTATTGGAATTTCAGCCCAAGGGAAAGGTGCATTTTTGTTAGATCAACACAACAATCCCTTAGGTCGTGCCATTTTATCTTCCGATCAACGCGCCTTAGCGATTGTTAAGCAATGGCAAAATCAAGGCATTCCCGAGCGATTATATCCAATCACTCGACAAACACTGTGGACGGGGCATCCCGTTTCTATTCTGCGTTGGATAAAAGAGCATGAACCTGAACGGTATCAGAAAATTGGTGCAGTGTTAATGTCGCATGACTATTTACGCTTTTGTTTGACTGGTGAGCTTTATTGTGAAGAAACCAATATCTCTGAGTCTAATTTATATAATATGAATACGGGAAACTATGATGCTCACCTTGCAACCTTATTAGGCTTAGATGGGATCATTGATAAACTTCCCCCTATTATCCCGGCAAATCAGATTGCAGGATATGTGACGAAAGAAGCGGCTGAATTAACGGGTTTAACTGTCGGAACTGCGGTGGTTGGTGGCCTATTTGATGTCGTCTCTACCGCACTTTGTGCCAATCTTGATGACGAAACCAAACTTAATGCCGTATTAGGCACATGGTCTGTTGTAAGTGGTGTTACAGCAAACATTGACCAACAACAAACTATCCCATTTGTCTATGGCTGTTATGCCGAATCAGGGAAATTTCTCGTGCATGAAGCCAGCCCGACTTCTGCTGGAAACTTAGAATGGTTCGTCAAGCAATGGCATTTAGATTATGAACACATTAATCAGATGATTGCAACGCTTGAACCCGCTTCCAGCTCAGTCTTGTTTGTGCCATTCTTATATGGTTCCAATGCTGGACTAGGCATGCAAGCCAGTTTTTATGGTATGCAAGCCCATCATACTCAAGCTCATTTACTCCAAGCTATTTACGAAGGCGTGCTCTTCGCGCTAATGAATCATTTAGAGCGCATGCAAAAACGGTTCCCACAGGCCAAGATATTGCGTGTCACTGGTGGGCCAACAAAATCCCCAATTTGGCGACAAATGCTCGCAGACTTTACTGGAATGCGCTTAGAAATTCCACAAGTGGAAGAAACAGGTTGCTTAGGGGCGGCATTCATGGCAATGCAAGGCGTGAATGAGTCTGCAGATATCTTTAACGGTCAATCCATGTTGTATGTGGAGCCTAACCCTATCTATTTTGAGGCTTATCAAACAAAGTATCAACGCTATAAACAACTGACTGAAGCACTGAAAGCGATGCTGTAATTCAGGGATAATGAGGAAGGAACAAATATGACAAAACCACTTATTCAACTCGCATTAGATTCACTTGATTTAGAAAACGCTGTTATCACTGCACAAAATGCCGCGGATTCTGTCGATATTATTGAAGTGGGTACCATCCTTGCGTTTGCAGAAGGTATGCGAGCCGTTCGGATACTACGTGCCTTGCATCCTAATCATATTTTAGTGTGTGACATGAAAACAACTGATGCGGGGGCAATTCTCGCTGAAATGGCATTTAGCGCTGGTGCGGATTGGCTCACCGTATCTGCAGCAGCACATATTGCAACCATTGCGAGCTGTAAGAAAATAGCGGATCGTTACAACAAAGAAATTCAAATTGAAATCTATGGCAACTGGACATTTGATGATGCGAAAGCTTGGGTTGATTTAGGTATCACGCAAGCCATTTATCATCGTTCTCGTGATGCAGAAGCTGCCGGTAAAGGTTGGAGTGAAGAAGACCTTACTACAATGAAAAAACTATCTGATATTGGACTTGCACTTTCCATTACTGGCGGCATTGTGCCTGAAGATATTCATTTATTTAAAGGTATTAATGCAAAAGCTTTTATTGCAGGGAGAGCATTTACTGGTGAACAAGGCAAATTAACCGCAGAAAAAGTGCGGTCTGAAATTAATAAATTTTGGTCATAATAAACTATATAAATTATGGAGTATATAAGTGAGAAAACATAAAATTGGCATTTATGAAAAAGCATTGCCTAAACATATTAGTTGGCAAGACCGACTATCCATTGCCAAAGCCTGTGGCTTTGACTTTGTCGAAATCTCGATTGATGAAACAGACGAACGCCTTGCGCGCTTAGACTGGACCCAAAAAGAACGCATTAAATTAGTAAAAGCCATTATTTCAACCGGTACAACGATTCCCTCCATGTGCTTATCTGCACACCGTCGTTTTCCATTTGGTAGTCGTGATGTAGCGACGCGTCAGAAAGCCTATGAAATTATGGAAAAAGCGATTCAACTTGCTGTTGATTTAGGTATTCGTACCATTCAGCTTGCGGGTTATGATGTGTATTATGAAGAACAAGATGATCAAACTATTGCACGTTTCCAACAAGGTTTAGAATGGGCTGTCGAGCTTGCAGCAAGCAATCAAGTTACCCTCGCTGTCGAAATTATGGATACAAAATTCATGAGCTCTATTAGTCGTTGGAAAAAATGGGACGAACTGATTCGCTCACCGTGGTTTACTGTTTACCCGGATTTAGGCAATTTATCGGCTTGGAATGATAATGTTTCAGAGGAATTGAAATTAGGAATAGACAAAATTTCCGCCATTCATTTAAAAGACACTTATAAAGTCACAGAAACCTGTCAAGGACAATTCCGTGATGTACCATTTGGTGAGGGCTGTGTTGATTTTGTACAGTGTTTTAAAACATTAGCAGAGTTAAATTACCGTGGTGCCTTTTTGATTGAAATGTGGACTGAAAAGGCCGAAGAACCTATTGCAGAAATTATCAACGCACGTCGTTGGATCGAACAAAAAATGAAAGAAGGTGGTTTCCAATGTTAGAAGAATTAAAACAAAAAGTATTTGCAGCCAATTTGGCCTTACCAAAATACAAGTTGGTTACATTCACTTGGGGCAATGTGAGTGGCATCGATAGAGAGAAAAATCTAGTGGTAATTAAGCCCTCCGGCGTAGAATATGACAGCATGACAGTTGAGGATATGGTGGTGGTTGATCTCTTTACAGGCCAAGTAGTGGAAGGTAACAAGAAACCGTCTTCCGATACTGCCACCCATTTAGAACTCTATCGCCACTTTCCGAGCTTAGGTGGAATTGTGCATACCCATTCACGCCACGCCACCATTTGGGCGCAAGCCGGTGAAGATTTGATTGCAGCTGGAACGACCCATGCTGACTATTTCTATGGTTCAATTCCTTGTACACGTAAAATGACGCCAGCAGAAATTCAAGGCGAATATGAACTCGAAACAGGCAAAGTGATTGTAGAAACATTCCGCGAGAGAGAGATTGATCCCAAAGATGTACCAGCCGTATTAGTGCATTCCCACGGTCCTTTTGCTTGGGGCACTGATCCAGATAATGCCGTACACAATGCAGTCGTCCTTGAAGAGGTTGGCTATATGAATTTATTTAGTCGTCAGCTACGTCCAAATTTATCGTCAATGCAACAAGAATTGTTAGATAAACATTACTTACGTAAACATGGGAAAAACGCGTATTACGGGCAATAAACCCCTCTAAGCAGAAGAGCTAAAGGGCTGACTTTAGCTCTTGATTATTACAAGGTGATTCGTCGAGAACCGTAGACAGAACAGAAGCGATGCCATTTTCATCGTTTGTCAGCGTGATCAAATCCGCCTGTTGTTTCACTTCGTTTTCGGCATTGCCCATCGCGACACCAAGGCCGACCGCAGTTAGCATTGAGGTATCATTATGATTATCGCCAAAGGCAATCACCTGTTGAGGTGCAATATGCCATGCGTTCAGTAATTCTAATAGTCTAGCGCCTTTTGTATTACCTGCATTGGCGATATCAACACGATCAACCCAAGACCATTCACAACTAAACTCATGTGGTGGAAGTGCTTGTACAGCCTTGAGCATCGTGTCGCGTTCTGGATGACTAATCACAAATTTCCAGATAGTTTCGTTATCATCAAGCAAGGCATGGAAATCTGAAACCTGACATAAATGTGGACGTACCGCTGGAGGACAATGTTGTACCCATTGAGAAAACTTTCTCATGTGTTCATTTAATACCGCGTAATTCATTGCATCGCGAGAGTACATCAGCAAATGAAGTCCATACTTTTCAGCAAGCTTAACTACCGTTTTCGCTTGTAATAAAGACAGTGGATTCGCACTGAGTACCTGATCGGTCTGCGGTTGATACAAATACGTACCATTACAACAAATCATTGGCGTGGTTAAATTCAGCTCGTGATAGTAAGGATAGGCTGCAGTATGGTGCCTCCCTGTCACGAGAATGACTTTCAGCCCTTTATCTATGCAATGCTGAATGATTTCTTTACTGGCAGGGAGAATTTGACCTTGGCTATTTAATAAGGTGCCATCAAGATCAAATGCAATAACTTGATATTTCATCTTTTTTCCTGTATTGAGTATAACCCATTTAATACAGTATAGAGTGTTTAATAAAAAAAGAAAATGAATCTTCAATGCCCATCGGTAAGCAAGAAATTCATTATCCTTTATAAGCAAAATAGCGTAAAATACCGCTCAAATTTGAGTTTTAATTACTTAGGAGTAATCACTATGGCAACACGTAAAGAACTGGCAAATGCTATCCGTTTTTTAAGTATGGATGCAGTGCAAAAAGCAAAATCTGGTCACCCTGGTGCACCAATGGGGATGGCGGATATTGCAGAAGTCCTATGGCGTGACTTTTTAAAACATAATCCAACCAATCCACACTGGGCCGATCGCGACCGTTTCATTTTATCCAATGGTCATGGTTCAATGCTAATTTATAGCCTATTACATTTAAGTGGTTATGACCTTTCTATTGAAGATTTAAAACAATTCCGTCAATTACATTCTAAAACTCCGGGGCACCCAGAATATGGTTATGCGCCCGGTGTCGAAACCACAACAGGACCATTAGGCCAAGGGATTACTAACGCAGTAGGTTTTGCGATTGCGGAGAAAACCCTTGCGCATCAATTTAACCGTCCAGGTCATGAGATTGTTGACCACCACACCTATGTGTTCTTAGGGGATGGCTGTTTAATGGAAGGGATTTCTCATGAAGCCTGTTCTTTAGCGGGTACTCTTGGGTTAGGCAAACTGATTGCGTTCTATGATGACAATAATATCTCAATTGATGGTCACGTGGACGGTTGGTTCACTGATGATACGCAAAAACGGTTTGAGGCTTATGGTTGGCATGTGATTCCTGCGGTGGATGGTCATAACTCAGAGCAGATTCTTGAGGCGGTAAAACAAGCCCAAGCGGAAACAACCAAACCGACCTTAATTATTTGTAAAACCATTATCGGTTATGGTTCACCGAATAAAGCCAACTCACACGATTGTCATGGTGCCCCATTAGGCGATGCAGAAATTGCAGCAGCACGTGAATTCTTAAAATGGGAACATGCCCCGTTTGAGATTCCTGCGGAGATTTATGCACAGTGGGATGCGAAAGAAAAAGGTCAAGTTGCTGAAAAAGCCTGGGATGAGAAATTTGCAGCTTATGCCAAAGCTTACCCTGAATTAGCGGCGGAATTTACTCGTCGTGTGAATGCTCAATTACCGGCAAATTGGGCGGCAGAATCGCAAGCCTTTATTGAACAATTACAAGCAAATCCGGCAAGCATTGCCAGCCGTAAAGCATCACAAAATGCAATTGAAGCCTATGCCAAATTATTACCAGAGTTTTTAGGCGGCTCAGCAGACTTAGCCAGCTCAAATTTAACCCTATGGTCAGGTTCCAAACCAATCCGTGCGGTAGAAAATGCCGATGGTAACTACATCAATTACGGTGTGCGTGAGTTTGGTATGTCAGCGATTATGAACGGTATCGCGTTACATGGTGGTTTCATTCCTTATGGTGCCACTTTCTTGATGTTTATGGAATATGCACACAATGCGGTGCGTATGGCGGCATTAATGAAGCAACGCTCATTGTTTGTTTATACTCACGACTCTATTGGGCTTGGTGAAGACGGACCAACCCACCAACCAGTTGAACAAACGTCTGCTTTACGTTTAATTCCAAATTTAGAAACATGGCGTCCATGTGACCAAGTTGAATCGGCGGTGGCGTGGAAAGCGGCAGTGGAACGTAAAGAGGGACCTAGTGCGTTAATTTTTACTCGTCAAAATCTTGCGCAAATGGACCGCACTGCTGAGCAGTTAGCCAATGTGGCACGTGGTGGTTATGTATTACGTCATTGCTGCGAAAACCAAACTTGCCCAGATTTAATCTTGATTGCGACCGGTTCTGAGGTGGAATTGGCGATGAAAGCGGCGGATGTTTTAGATGCAGAAGGTGTAAAAGTGCGTGTTGTCTCTATGCCGAGCACCAATGTGTTTGATAAACAAGATGTGGCTTACCGTGAAAGCGTGTTACCAAGCAAGGTGACGAAACGTGTTGCGATTGAAGCGGGTATTGCGGACTTCTGGTACAAATATGTAGGCTTTGAGGGACGTGTTGTGGGGATGAACAGTTTTGGTGAATCCGCACCGGCTGACCAATTGTTCAAACTCTTTGGTTTCACCGTTGAAAACGTGGTCGCCAAAGCCAAAGAAATTCTCTAATCTGTCTTTTAGCCCAACACACAATCTGCACATTAACATAGTTTAATGTGCAGATTTTTTTATATGTATCCAACTAAAGATAGTACTCGTCTCTGACGAGTGCTTTAACAACACAATGAAAAATGCACTCGTGTGGACACGAGCGCAAGCTCCATCGACGGTATAACATCATCTTACACAAAAAAACGGTCAATTCCTCAAAGTGTAAAACTTTTTCAAAATTGACCGCTCTTTTATCTCGCTAAGTCCATTCTTCATAGCCATCTTCGCAAATCCACACTGCACCTGCTGGGGCATAAGTAATCCACCATGTATTATCAATATCATATTCCATTTCATTTTCATCATAATGATCTGGCCAAGCTTGGCGAAATACATCTATCTGTTCTTCAATCGACCCTTCGAGGAATTTACCGTTAGTCGCTAACTTGAGTTCCCCTGTTTTCATTAAATCTGCCATCAATTCTAAAAACATTTCTTTGATTTCGGGTTTATCTCTTATATCTCCATAACACACCTGAAAACTGGAAAACATACCAATTAATGTAAGTCCTCTATTATTTTCAACAATGCGTTTATATTGCGCTTCTGATATTTTTTCTAACATGTTCACCTCCTTACTTTATTGAAATTTCAGTTCAAATTTATCTTTACCCTTTGATAGCGCTCGTCTCTGACGAGTGCTTTAACAACTAAATGAACAATGCACTCGTGTGGACACGAGCGCAAGCTCCATCGACGATATAACATCATCTTACACAAAAAAACGGTCAATTCCTCAAAGCGTAAAACTTTTTCAAAATTGACCGCACGTTTATCTTGCTAAGTCCAATCGTCATAGCTACCTAAACTATACTATGCAAGTAAAAGAATGTTATTGTATGTAATACGATATTTACTCGCTTTTTACTAAATATGATTCAAAAAAACCAACTCACCATTCATAAACAGAAAAAAAATCCATAACTTTAATTATTTTCACGATAAAAAGGCTTGCATTTATTGAAACGATCTTGTAATTAATTAGCTTTATACAAACACAATATCATTCATATTTTTAGATAAGGAAAATTTTATGCAAAACGTTGGTTTTATCGGTTGGCGTGGGATGGTGGGATCTGTCTTGATGGATCGTATGCAAGAAGAAAATGACTTTGCCAACATCAACCCTGTATTTTTTACCACATCACAAGCGGGGCAAAAAGCACCGGTATTTGGTGGCAAACAAGCAGGAGCATTGAAAGATGCTTTTGACATCGCTGAATTACAAAAATTAGACATTATTGTGACCTGCCAAGGTGGTGACTATACTAACGAAGTATATCCGAAGTTACGTGCAGCTGGTTGGAACGGTTACTGGATTGATGCGGCTTCTGCATTGCGTATGGAAAAAGACGCGATCATCGTGCTTGACCCGGTGAACCAAAATGTCATCAGCGAAGGCTTAAAAAATGGCATTAAAACCTACGTTGGCGGTAACTGTACTGTGAGTTTAATGTTAATGGCGTTAGGTGGTTTATTTGAGCGTGATTTAGTGGAATGGGTATCTGTGGCAACCTATCAAGCAGCAAGTGGGGCTGGCGCAAAAAATATGCGCGAGTTGCTCGTTCAAATGGGGCAACTTGAGGACTGCGTGAAAGTGGATCTCGACAATCCAGCCTCCTCCATTTTAGATATTGAGCGTAAAGTCACCGCTAAAATGCGTGGCGATTTACCAACAGAAAACTTTGGCGCGCCATTAGCAGGAAGTTTAATCCCGTGGATTGATAAACTCTGGGAAGAGGGTCAAACCAAAGAAGAATGGAAAGGCTATGCAGAAACCAATAAAATTCTTGGCTTAGATGACAGCCCAATTCCTGTTGATGGGCTATGTGTGCGTATCGGTGCATTGCGTTGCCACAGTCAAGCCTTCACCATCAAAATGAAAAAAGCGTTACCACTTGAAGACATTGAGCAAATTCTTGCAAGCCACAATGAGTGGGTGAAAGTGATTCCAAACGAAAAAGAGGTGACATTACGTGAACTCACTCCGACCAAAGTCACCGGAACCTTGTCTGTGCCTGTCGGTCGTTTACGTAAACTCAAAATGGGTCCTGAATATTTAGCTGCCTTCACAGTGGGTGACCAATTACTCTGGGGTGCCGCTGAGCCACTTCGTCGTATTTTAAAACAACTTGTTGCCTAGTCGTTTCCCCTACAATAAAGAGCAGGTCCCCTGCTCTTTTGCTTTCTGCACCATATCCGCAATGACTGCCACATAGTCGGCAAACCGATTTTGTGCTAATATGCTAACCTCGCCAGATTAAATGATTGGGACGTGCTATGATCCGTGAACCTCATTTTACCCACTTTGCCTTAGCTGAATTACATCCATTTGCTGCCCAATTTCCGTTGCAAGACGTACAAGGGAAAAAAGGGGTGCGCATTACCTATCGCCATTTTGTTCAAGACAATCCTGTACAGCGTAATTTAGTGATTTTAGTCAATGGACGGGCAGAAAACCTACTGAAATGGACTGAGCTGGCGTATGATTTTTATCAGCAAGGCTATGATGTCTTGGTGTTTGATCATCGTGGGCAGGGCTATTCACAGCGTTTATTAAACGACCACGAGAAAGGTTATATTGATGAGTTTCGTTTTTATGCGGATGATATGGCCATTTTGCTCGAAAAAATCACCAGTCTTTACCCATACCAAAACCAACATATTCTGGCTCATTCGCTCGGTGCCTTAATCAGTACTTACTACCTCGCTAATTATGATCATCAAGTCAAAAGTGCGGTCTTTTCTGCCCCCTTTTACGGCATTCCATTGCAACATGCTTTACGAGATGAACTCATTATTAATCTGATGATGCTATTGGGTCAGGGCACACGTTATGTATTTGGTAAGGGACGTTATCACGCAGCGGATCTCGATAACAATGATTTAAGCTGTTGTCGTACGCGTATGCGTTGGATGAATCGTATTAATCGCCGTTATCCGCATATTCATTTAGGCGGACCAACTTTCCGTTGGGTGCATTTATGCTTTAGTGCGATTAAAAAATTACCAACTATTTTGCCCCGGATTGAAATACCAGTGCTGATTTTACAATCCGAGAAAGAAAAGATTGTCGATAATAAACATCTACAAAAACTGACCGCACTTTTACCACGCGGTGAACTCACACAGATTGCACATAGCAAGCATGAAATTTTATTTGAACGTGATGCAATCCGAAACAATGCACTCAATAAAATTAGCCAATTTTTTACGACCAATAGCGCCAAATAAACACGCCTAACGCAGTACACAATAAGCAACCAAACAGGTGTAACGAGGCCAGTGTAAGGCCAGTAAGCCATTTTTGGTGCACAAGGTGTTCAATTACTTCCGCCGAAAAAGTAGAAAAGGTAGTGAAACTGCCTAAAAAGCCCGTCACCAAAAATAAACGCCATTGTGCAGAAAATTGTGGGTATTGCCAAAAAACGGCTAAGCATATGCCCATGAGCAAACAGCCAAGATAATTTGCCACCAGTGTCCCTAACGCGAAGCCGGCAAACAGTGGATTGAGAAACCAACCAAGTCCCCAACGTGACAGCGCACCCAATGCCGCACCGAGGCTGATGAATAGCATTTGTTGTCCAATACTTAACACAGCACTATTGCCTTCTGTGAGTGAAAAGACGCGTACCCTTACGCAATATCAAATGTCTGGCGAAGGTAATTGGCTACCGATTCTTGTGCATTCATGCCAATCACTTCGAGATGTGGGCACGCCTCTTTTAATCGAGGATCGGCATTGCCCATCACACAACCTTTGCCAACACGACTGAGCATCTGCACATCATTCATCCCATCGCCAAAAGCAAGACAATGTTGCAAGTCATAATCCCGATTGGCTAGCACTTTCTCCAGTGCACTTGCTTTCGAAACATTTCGATTCATCACTTCCAAACAAACAGGCGTGGAATAAGTCACGCTGGTGGTCTCACCATAGGTGGACTGCAAGTGATATTCTAATGCCACAAGATCGTTGGGCTCACGTCCGATAAAAAAGACTTTTTCCGTTTCGCGACCATGGTGCTGGGTAAAATCCACCACCTCATACATAAAGCCTGAATCTTGATGATATTTGCGCAATTGTGGTACATCAATATTAATAAACCAGTCATCCCCTTGATACGCATTGACACATACGCGCTGGCGATCAAAATCCAGATTCATGATGTCAAAAGCGATTTTCTCAGGTAAATAATCGCGCACCAACAAATTGCCTTGTAAATCCTGTGCTCTTGCCCCATTAGAGGTGATCATCACTGCATTTTCAATGTTGACTTTTTTTAAGATCGGTAACAAATCGGTGTGGTTACGTCCGGTTGCCAACATAATATCGACCCCTTTGGCAGCTAGCTTTTGTAGTGTTTGAATAGTAAACTCACCAATCATGTGGTGAGCATTTAATAAAGTGCCATCTAAATCAGACACAATGGCACGGAAAGGAAAAAGTGACATATACAATCCTACGGTCTCATCGTTTTGCTTATCATAACATAACCTCACTTCGCATTCTGAAAAAAACACATAACGAAAACGTTTTCATCTTTTTTTATATTTTATAAAAAAATAGTTTGCGCTGAAAAAAAAATATGATATGAATATAAAACATACAACAACATACTCAACGAGTTGGAATTGACGTTATGGCATTACGCCCTGTACTGAGCATTATTATTAACCTCGTGGTGATTATTATCACTGCGGGGCGAGTGCGTTAATGTTTGACTGTCAATAAGCAAAGAAGATCAAATTTAACCCTCGTCTGATAGCAGATGAGGGTTTTTTTTACTGACCAATTATGCAAGGGTGATAAAAATGAATGGGGCAAGATTAGTAACCGAGAGTTTGAAAACACATGGCGTAACTACCGTTTTTGGCTATCCCGGTGGGGCGATTATGCCAGTTTATGATGCGCTGTATGATGCGGGCATTGAACATTTATTGTGCCGTAATGAACAAGGTGCAGCGATGGCAGCCATTGGCTATGCGCGCTCAAGTGGCAAAGTGGGCGTGTGTATCGCCACTTCTGGCCCCGGAGCCGCTAATTTAATCACAGGATTAGGCGATGCCTTAATGGATTCCATTCCAGTGGTCGCGATTACTGGGCAAGTTGCTTCTCCGTTGATCGGCACAGACGCATTCCAAGAGGCCGATGTGCTTGGTTTATCCCTTGCTTGTACCAAGCACAGCTTTTTAGTGCAAAGTATCGAAGAATTGCCAGAAGTGATTGCTAAAGCGTTTGAAATTGCAGCCAGTGGTCGCCCAGGTCCAGTATTAATTGATATTCCCAAAGATATCCAACTTGCTCCAACAGATATCACACCTTTTACCTATTCTGTGGCAAACCCCACCGCACTTTCACAAGATAATCTGGCAAAAGCACTGGAATTACTCAAACAAGCCAAGCGTCCCGTGATGTATGTGGGCGGTGGTGTGGGGATGGCAAAAGCGGTGTCTGCCTTGCGTGAGTTTCTTGCCACTACCCAAATGCCAAGCGTCTCCACTTTAAAAGGCTTAGGTTCAGTTCATCCAGAGAACCCTTATTACATGGGCATGATTGGTATGCACGGCACCAAAGCCGCCAACTATGCTGTACATGAGTGTGATTTATTACTGGCTTTTGGTGCCCGTTTCGATGATCGTGTGACAGGTAAATTAGATACTTTCGCACCCTCTGCCAAAGTGATCCATGCGGATATTGATATTGCTGAAATCGGTAAATTGCGTCGTCCAGATGTGGCATTGTGTGGGGATATTGCACAAGTTTTCCGTGCGTTGAGCGTCCCGCTGGACATTAGCGAATGGCAATCCCGGGTCAAGCAACTCAAACAAGCACATGATTTTTGCTATGCCGAAAACCAAGGGGATACCTTTATCAATCCATTATGGTTATTACATTCCTTATCAAAGAAAAAGCCACAAAGTGCGGTCATTACCACGGACGTGGGGCAACACCAAATGTGGTCAGCACAGCATATGCGGCATTATGCACCGGAAAACTATATCACTTCAGCAGGCTACGGCACCATGGGCTTTGGTTTGCCAGCTGCGATCGGTGCGAAAAAAGCCCGTCCTGACGATGACGTGATCTTAATTTCTGGCGACGGGTCGATCATGATGAACATTCAAGAATTAGGCACCTTCAAACGGGGAAAAACACCGGTGAAAATCGTGTTGTTAGACAATCAACGTTTAGGCATGGTGCGTCAATGGCAGGAACTGTTCTTCAACGCCAGATTCAGTCACACGATTTTAGATGATAACCCCGATTTTGTGATGCTTGCCGCTGCATTCGGTATTCAAGGTGAACGCATCACCAAAGGTGAAGAAGTGGAAGGCGCTCTCGATCGCTTATTAGCCAGTAAAGAGGCGTATTTCTTACATGTGTGTATTTCCAGTAATGAGAACGTATGGCCACTTGTGCCACCGAATGCTTGTAACCTTGATATGGTTGAACAAATGTAAAGTGCGGTCTGTTTTGACGAAATTTTAAGGAAAAATTATGCAAACTTATCAATTCACCCTCGATGTAAATCAACGTCCTGAAACCCTAGAACGCATTTTACGTGTTATTCGCCACCGTGGTTTTTATGTGCTCACCATGAATATGACTTCACAAGGTGAACAAGCTAACATTGATTTTACCGTGAAAAGTGACCGCGCTTTAGCTTTACTGACGAATCAATTAAGTAAAGTGTACGATGTGTTAGCTATTCATCAAGTACGTGCATAAAAATATAAGAGGACGAGCATGAAAACTCTCGGTATTATCGGCGGTATGTCGCCTGAAAGCACAGTAACTTATTACCGCTTAATCAACCAGTTAATTAACCAAGCCAAAAGTGGAAATCACAGTGCACCATTAGTGATGGTTAATGTGGAATTTGGACAAATTGTATGTTTACAGAAACAAGGCGAATGGCATAAGGCGGGAGAAATATTAGCTACTGCGGCAAAAAAATTGACGCAAATAGGTGCCGAGGGGATTTTATTAGCCACCAATACTATGCACAAAGTTGCACCACAAATTATTGACGTAATTGATGTGCCTTTTCTCCATATTATTGATGCCACAGCAAAAGCCATTAAAGTAAAAAATTTGACACAAGTCGCGTTATTAGGCACGCAATTTACCATGCAAGATCCGTTTTATCGTGATTTTTTACTGCATCATGGTATTACGCCTCTTGTGCCAAGCCAGAAACAACAGCAAGAAATTCATCGTATTATTTTTACAGAACTTTGTGTCGGGCAAATCAAACCTGAATCGAAACAATTTTATCTTGATGTCATTAATGACTTAGCCAAACAAGGTGCCCAAGGTGTGATTTTAGGTTGTACCGAAATTGGCTTATTGATTAATCAACAAGATGCAACACTGCCATTTTTCGATACAACAACATTACATGCACAGGCGGCAGCTGAATTTATTCTGACGGAGTAATTTCTGATCAACCTAGCAAAGAGGACACATCGTCGCGCCTATAGAGAAAATGATACACAGTTTCTATCATACTTCGTCAATATTGGTGGGATATTGATTTTGTTCGTGCTTTTGAGGATTTAACGATTTAGCCCTTTATTAGAGGTTATTAAGTGCATAAAAACGCTTAAAGATAACCATTCACATACAACAGACAAATTGGCTCATTGTGACAGAAAGATGAGTCATTATAACTACTTACTGTACTTGGAGAGATTATGCCTAAATTACGTTCCGCGACCAGTACACAAGGTCGCAATATGGCGGGAGCACGAGCCTTATGGCGTGCGACGGGAATGAAAGAAAATGACTTTGGTAAACCGATTATTGCCGTGGTCAATTCCTTTACGCAATTTGTCCCTGGTCATGTGCATTTAAAAGATATGGGGCAACTTGTCGCCCGTGAAATTGAAAAAGCCGGTGGGGTGGCGAAAGAGTTTAATACCATTGCGGTGGATGATGGAATTGCGATGGGGCATGGTGGGATGCTCTATTCTTTACCAAGTCGTGATTTAATTGCCGATAGTGTGGAATATATGGTCAATGCACACTGTGCCGATGCGATGGTGTGTATTTCTAACTGCGACAAAATCACACCGGGGATGCTGATGGCGGCGTTACGCTTGAATATTCCTTGTGTGTTCGTTTCTGGCGGGCCAATGGAAGCGGGTAAAACCAAACTGTCTGATAAAATCATCAAACTGGATTTAGTGGATGCCATGATCCAAGGCGCCAACCCGAATGTGTCAGACGAAGACAGCGCACAAATCGAACGCTCCGCTTGTCCAACCTGTGGCTCTTGCTCGGGGATGTTTACCGCTAACTCCATGAACTGCTTAACCGAAGCGCTTGGCTTAAGTTTGCCGGGTAACGGTTCTTGCCTAGCGACCCATGCAGATCGTAAACGCCTGTTCCTTGATGCAGGTAAACAAGTGGTCGAACTGTGCAAACGCTACTATGAACAAGAGGATGACAGCGTCTTACCACGTTCGATCGCCAATAAAAAAGCCTTTGAAAATGCCATGAGCTTAGATATTGCCATGGGCGGGTCAACCAATACCGTCTTGCATTTATTAGCCGCGGCACAAGAAGCCGAAGTGGATTTTACCATGGCAGATATTGACCGCTTATCGCGTAAAGTGCCTTGTTTAAGTAAAGTCGCACCGAACACGCAAAAATACCACATGGAGGACGTACACCGTGCGGGGGGCATTATGGCGATTTTAGGGGAATTAGATCGTGCCCAGTTATTGCATAACAATACCCGCACTGTCCTCGGCATGAGCCTTGCCGAACAAATTGCCAAATACGACATCGTGCTCACCAAAGATGAAGCAGTACATAACTTCTTCCGCGCAGGTCCTGCAGGCATTCGTACTACCGAAGCCTTTTCACAAGATTGTCGCTGGGATACGGTGGATGATGATCGTGAAAATGGCTGTATTCGGAGCAAACAATTTGCCTATAGCCAAGATGGTGGACTTGCCATGTTATCGGGTAACTTGGCAATGGACGGTTGTATTGTCAAAACGGCAGGGGTGGATGAAAGCATTTTAAAATTCACCGGCAATGCGATTGTCTTTGAAAGCCAAGAAGATGCTGTTGCCGGTATTTTAGGGGGCAAAGTGCAAGCCGGTCATGTGGTAGTCATTCGCTATGAAGGACCAAAAGGCGGACCGGGTATGCAAGAAATGCTTTATCCGACTAGCTATTTAAAATCCATGGGCTTAGGCAAAGCCTGTGCTTTATTAACGGATGGGCGTTTCTCTGGTGGCACATCGGGACTATCCATTGGGCATTGCTCACCAGAAGCCGCCGCAGGGGGAGTAATTGGCTTAGTGAAAGACGGCGATAAAATTGAAATTGATATTCCAAACCGTTCCATTCAGCTTTGTGTCGCAGAAGAGGAACTTGCCCAACGCCGTGTAGAACAAGATAAACTGGGTTGGCAACCGGCAAACCGTCAACGTGAAGTATCCTTTGCCTTGAAAGTATATGGACATTTTGCCACATCCGCAGACAAAGGCGCGGTGAGAGATAAAACCAAAATTTAAATCTTTAAGTCGGGTGGGTAAGCTTGCCCACCATTTTCTCATTGATAAATTGATTACCATTTTTTCTTGCTGAAACAAGAAAATTTAAAAAAATAACGGACAACCTCTATGGTCAATAACCTCCATTCAGCTCACCCAACAGGTGCAGAATACCTCAAAGCCGTGTTGAGTTCTAAAGTCTATGACGTGGCGCAAGTGACACCACTTCAAGACATGCCAAAATTATCTGAACGTTTAGGCAATAAAGTCTTTATTAAACGCGAAGATCGCCAACCCGTACACAGTTTCAAATTACGTGGTGCGTATGCCATGATCGCCGGTTTAAGTGCGGAACAAAAGGCCTCAGGCGTGATTGCCGCCTCGGCGGGAAACCATGCGCAAGGTGTCGCACTGTCAGCTAAACATCTTGGCTTGCGTGCCTTAATCGTAATGCCACAAAACACCCCCAGTATTAAAGTGGATGCGGTGCGTGGATTCGGTGGCGAAGTGTTGTTATACGGTGCTAATTTTGATGAAGCCAAAGCCAAAGCCATTGAACTGGCTGAAAGCAAAAATATGACCTTCATTCCCCCCTTTGATCACCCTGCGGTCATCGCGGGTCAAGGCTCATTGGCGATGGAATTATTGCAACAAAACAGCCAAATTGATCGCATTTTCGTGCCCGTTGGTGGCGGTGGATTAGTGGCTGGGATTGCTGTATTAATTAAACAATTAATTCCTGAAATCAAAGTAATTGGGGTGGAATCGAAAGATTCTGCGTGCTTGTATCGTGCACTCAAAGCAGGTAAGCCCATTGATTTAGAGCGTGTTGGCTTATTTGCTGATGGTGTCGCAGTGAAACGTATTGGCGATGAAACTTTCCGCGTGTGCCAGCAATATATTGATGATGTGGTTTTGGTGGATGGCGATGAAATTTGTGCCGCAGTCAAAGATATTTTTGAAAATGTGCGTGCCATTGCTGAACCGTCGGGGGCATTATCACTTGCTGGTTTGAAAAAATATGTGAAAGAACACAATATTCAAGGGGAAACCTTGGTTAATGTGCTTTCTGGGGCAAACTTGAATTTTCATACCCTACGCTATGTGTCAGAACGGTGCGAAATTGGTGAACAGCATGAAGCTCTGTTGGCGGTCACTATTCCTGAGCAACCGGGTAGTTTCTTAAAATTCTGTCATATTTTAGGTCATGTGCCCGTCACTGAGTTTAAATACCGTTATGCGGACGATAAACAAGCGTGCATTTTCGTTGGGGTACGCATTACGGGGGAACAAGAAAAGCAGACTATCATTAACCAGTTACAACAACATGGGTATGATTTGATTGATTTGTCTAACGACGATATTGCCAAAACACACGTGCGTTACATGATCGGTGGACGTTCAAATAGCCATCTCAAAGAGCGTTTATACAGTTTTGAATTCCCTGAGCAAAAAGGGGCGTTATTAAAATTCTTACAAACCTTGGGGCAAACCCATTGGAATATTTCCGTCTTCCATTATCGTGCGCACGGTGCGGACTATGGTAACGTACTCGCGGGTTTCCAATTAAATGATCAAGATCTTGATGCGTTCAATCAGCACTTGGAAAAACTGGGCTACGTCTATCAAGATGTCACCGAAAGCCCAGCCTATCGTTATTTCTTAGTCTAGCTTAACGCAAAAGTGCGGTTTTTTTACCGCACTTTTTGTTTTGCTTACTGCACAAACCCACTAAACTCTAACTCATAGTTATCGCCATCGCGGTTGTAAGAAATAAAACGCGGGAATTGTTCGCCGGCAAATTTTTTGACCATAATGTCTTTATCGCCGGTTTTAAATTGGTAAGTAATCTGTACCGCTTCTTGCTTACCTACTTTAACCTTTGCCTCACTTTTCTTCACAAACACATTGTGCATGGGGTAAAGCTTTTTACCATTGGTAATTTGAAAATTAATCGGCAATTTATCGTAATAGCTTAGCTGAAATGCCATAGTAAACAAATCAAAGGTCGGCAATTCCAATGCTTTTTTCGTTAAACCATTTTTAACTTTGCCATATTCAATGCTATCGGCTTGAATTTTTGATCGTGCATAAGGCTTACCATTACGAATATCCTGATAATCTAACATATTAAATTGCTTGCTATTTTGCGTACCTTTCGCCAGAAACTCAATATTATAAAGTGGCACATTGATCTTCGCATCCACCGCATATTGCGCACCATCCGCCTTAAAATGCACATAAGCGGGCATCAGATAATTTGAACTGTATTTAATATTCAAATCCACATTCGCCCAAGCCGTAGGCAAATAACACAACACAGAACATAACAAAAGCTTTAACAATTTCACCGTACTTTCCTTTTCACTTAAAACAATAAAACGGACAACTGCACTTAAATCTCATGATATGGAATTTAAAGTGAGACCTATTTCGTGTTTTTGACAGCAAATCTACCGAATAATTCAGATAACCCCAATAATAGCTTAGTTTCAACATAACTAAAAAAAGAACCGCACTTTAATGTATGGAAAGTGCGGTCACATTTCTTGAATATTCAGTAAACTAGAAACGATACTCGAGCCCTAAATGCAATGTTCTACCTGGTGCTGTATTTAATCCCATATTATTAATATCGAGATAATAACGGTTAAACACATTATCCATCGTCATAGTGAGTTTCAAGTTGTTAGATACAGTATAATTTGCATACAAATCCACTAAAGAATAAGGCGCCCATTCGATACTTGAGGTATTCACAAAACGTTCAGAGGACAATACCGGCACTAAGCGTTTACTGTAATAACTATAGCGTGCGCCAATGTCCAGTTTTTGTTCAAATAAACGGGTTCCTAACGTTACATGTACATTTAAACTAGGGGGAACCGCATTATTTAAATTACTACGATGTACATAACCAGAATTACATTGTTCACCTTTGCCTGCTTGTTCCTGAGTTAAACAAAATTTTGTTTTTGTGTAATAGGTACCCGCTAATTTTGCGTAAAACCTGCCCATATCATAATACCCTGACAACTCAAGCCCTTTAAATTGTGCACTTTGTATATTGATAGTTTGGGTAACCTTATCTCGAGGTGAATAGCTACGAGTCAAATAATCTTTTATCTTGTTATTAAAATAAGCTAGCTTAAAGCCAAGAATATTGTCCTGACCACCTAGATTTTCATAAAACAAGTTAATACCGGCCTCCCAATTTTTGGCACGTTCAGGTCTCAATTGTTCTAGATTATCTGCTGTCGCACTCATGGACCAGCCTTTAGTTGCTTGGAATAAACTTGGCGAACGCAATGCTTCTGCATATTTCGTATAAATTTGTACTCCGTTAATAGGTTCAAATGTGAGCATCACAATCGGCGACATGCCTTTATTTTTCACTGGTGCCTGTTTATGTACAACATCTTTATATTTTTCCACCCAAATATTACCGGATCCATTTGGATTAGGCACAAGCGCCCCTCCAATATTCACTCTTTCCGTTCTCACAATATAGTCATAAATAGTAGATTGCAGATAACGTAGCCCGATGTCAGCTTTTAACCACGAAGTGAGCGGATAGTTCGCAGCAAGAAAAGCGCTCCACTCTTTACGTTTTCCATCTCGAATATAAAGCGGACCAATCGCATCCTCTGGATACCCTTTGGCTCGCACCCGTGCTTGAGCATTGCGTGGTTGATAAATCCGTTCATAACTATGTGCAAGACCATATTTTAAAGTAAACAGTTTGTCATTAAGCTGGAAAACACTAGTATTTTCAATACTTAACCCTTTCTGCTTAGAAACCAAAAAATGAGCATGACGACTGGATAAAGAGTAACCATATTCTTCAATAAATGGGGTAAAATTAGATGAATCACTGTCAGTAAAATATGCATTAACATTCAAATTCACATAAGGTGTCGTTGGGTTATAGTTATAATTTGCATGATAGCTATGGACTTTGACTTCTGTCCCTTCACCTTGCAATGCGCCATACGCTCTGAAATTCAAAATTGAGCTCATAATCTCACCAAAACGGCTATGATAATGGCGATACGCTAACCCTAAACGATGAACATCATTGTAGACATTTATTTTAGCAAGATAAGAGGTATTATCTTGTGAGGTATTCAGTGCTTCCTCACCTGGTCGATATAAGGTGCTATGGTTTTCTTTAAACATTAGTGTACCAATTTCAACCTCTTCATGAACACGAGGTTCTTTGACTTCAACATAATCGTCTTCAAATTCGATTGATTCAATAATGGGGGCTTGTCCATGACGTCCAACAAAATAGTTGCCCTGTTTACGTTTTGCATACGCAAGCACAAGATCAGCATTTTGCCATTTATTGGCAAAAGCAAGGCTATAATTGTATGCATTCAAATCAAAGCCATGAGAAGAATAGCGTGCGTTTGGAGCATAAGTTTGCACCTGACATAAACCTGTAGTATTAGAAATGCACTTGCTGATATATTTCGCTTGATATCCCCCCTTCGTGTAATAAGCAGGAGGAGATACCGTGTTCGTCATTGTCCCTAACTTCAAACGGACTCCCCAATGTTTCCCTTCCGGAATAATGTCTTGCCAACGCAACGTATCAATTCTCACCACGCCACCGGTCGCTCCTGTCGCATCCATTTGTAAAGAAGGGCCTTTTTCAATCTCTACTTGACTAATTAAATCGGGATCTAAATAGGTTCGAGTTGAAGACCCCGCATATCCTTGGTAAGAAGGAACTGACTGAAGCCCTTTATCGATCCAAACAGGCACACGATTTTCATTCGCAATTCCTCGAATATTAACGGATAAACCGCCACTATTACGCTTATTCCCGACGATAACGCCTGGCACACCCGAGAGAAAATCACCTACCGAGCTCCCCCTGAACGTTGTGATATCTGATTGCGAGAGATAAGAATAAGAACCCGAAGACAGATAAGTTTTGATCAAACTCTCATCAAATTTATTTTTATCTTCACTTTCATTGACCAAGATCGTTTCTAACTTATTATTTGTTGACTTCTCTAGATGTGTCTGGCTAAACGCCCATGTTGGCAAACCCAACATCAAAAAAATCCCAATATGAATGGGATAACATTGCTGTTTCTTTTGCATAAGTTCTCCATGAAATAACATATAAATGATAATAAAAATCATTATCGATCTAATCATATTTAACGAGAAATGCAATAGCTGAATAAATAATATGCTATTTATTTTATTCATAAAAAAACCGCACATCAGTGCGGTTCATTTCATGTTGAATAAGTCATTATAAAGACACAAAGCCGACTGCTTGATAAACCGCATCTAACGTGGCTTTGGCACGTTCACGTGCTTTTTGCGCGCCTTCACGCGCGATGTTATTGAGTAGTGCTTCGTTGCTACGGAAGTGGTGGAAACGTTCTTGTAAGGTGGTGAGCATCGCGGAGACTTCGTCTGCCACGGCACCTTTCAAGTGACCATACATTTTGCCTTCAAACTCCGCTTCTAAGTCAGCGATCGATTTGCCAGTCACACCAGAGAGAATATCTAATAAGTTAGACACGCCCGCTTTATTTTGCAGATCATAACGGACTACTGGTGGCTCGTCAGAATCGGTCACCGCACGTTTGATTTTTTTCGCCACGGCTTTAGGATCTTCTAATAAGCCGATCACGTTATTGCGGTTTTCATCTGATTTCGACATTTTCTTTTCCGGCTCAAGCAAGGACATCACGCGCGCCCCTGCTTTAGGAATGAAGGGTTCTGGCACGGCAAATAAGTCGCCATATAACGCATTAAAACGATTAGCGATATCACGGGTAATTTCCAAATGTTGCTTTTGATCTTCACCCACAGGCACTTGGTTGGCTTGATATAACAAAATATCCGCTGCCATGAGAACGGGGTAAGTGAACAGCCCCACATTAATGTTTTCTGCATGACGCGCTGATTTATCTTTAAATTGGGTCATGCGGCCCATTTCACCAAAATAGGTATAGCAGTTAAGCACCCAGGCCAGTTGCGTGTGTTCTGGTACGTGCGATTGAATGAAAATCGTGCTTTTTTCAGGATCAATACCACAAGCGAGATATAAGGCCAAAACATCTAATGTGGCTTTGCGCAAACTTTCTGGATCTTGACGGACAGTAATAGCATGCAAATCCACAATGCAAAATAAGCATTCATAATCATCTTGCATCTTGACCCATTGACGTAATGCACCAAGATAATTACCAATAGTCAGTTCCCCAGAAGGCTGTACGCCACTTAATACAACAGGTTTGCTCATCATCGTTCCTTATTTCAAAATGGTCAAAATCTGTGCAAAATCATCAAACACCCAATCTGGCTTGGATTCTGCAATCGGAATATTATAGTTATAACCGTAAGTGAGTCCCACCACCGCACAACCGGCAGCGTGCGCCGCTAAAATATCATTTCTTGAGTCACCGACAAAGAGCATTTGTTTTGGATATAAACCAAATTTACCGCATAAATAATAAAGCGGTGCAGGGTGTGGTTTAATTGCGGGCAAGGATTGTCCCCCTAATAGTTCACTAAATAAGTGATCAATCCCAAAAGCTTGTAGTACAGGTTGTACATGTTGAGTTGGCTTGTTGGTCACCACCGCGAGAAGATAACCTTGTTGTTTCAACGTTTCTAAAGTGGCTTTCACATTCGGATAAAGCACACTCAAGTTACACAGATTTTCGCCATAATAAAAGCCAAAGCGGCGTTTAAGCGCTTGAATTTGTTGATCGTTTAGGCTTTTCCCTGTTTCAGTTTTTGCCCACTCTAAGGCGCGAGCAATTAAAATATCTGCCCCGTTACCAATCCAAGTCAACACGAGATCTGCAGGCGCTTGGGGTAAATCAAACTCCGCGAAAGCGGAATTCACTGAAAGCGCTAAATCCGGCAAGCTGTTGACTAAGGTGCCATCAAGGTCAAAACCAATGAGTTTAAATTGTGTCATTTTTCTACCGTACTTTTTATTAAGTTAGTTATTATACTGTCGCCAATTGTTGACGCATGTCATCGATCACTTTTTGGTAATCAGGTTGATCAAAAATGGCTGAACCTGCCACAAACATATCTGCTCCAGCTTTCGCAATGTCGGCAATATTGTTCACTTTCACCCCTCCATCCACTTCTAAACGAATGTCAAAGCCACTTTCATTAATCCGCTGACGAGCTTCACGCAACTTATCTAAAGTGCTTGGAATAAAGGATTGCCCACCAAACCCAGGATTGACCGACATTAATAAAATAACATCCACTTTATCCATCACATAATCTAAGTAACTTAATGGCGTGGCTGGATTGAAAACTAAACCCGATTGACAACCACAATCACGAATCAGTTGTAAAGAACGATCAATATGCTCGGTGGCTTCAGGATGAAAAGTAATATAGTTAGCACCGGCTTTCGCAAAATCAGGAATAAGGCGATCCACTGGCTTGACCATTAAATGCACATCAATCGGTGCCGTAATACCATAATCGCGCAATGCTTTGCAAATTGCGGGCCCAAAAGTTAAGTTCGGCACATAATGGTTATCCATTACATCAAAGTGAATCACATCGGCACCGCATTTTAAGACCTGCTCCACATCTTCGCCTAAGCGAGCTAAATCCGCAGACAAGATAGAGGGGGCAATTAAATAAGGTTTCATCATTGACCTCACAAGTAAACAAGTTGTTAAATTAAACACTTGCAAAGAGAAAATATTGCGTTTAGTGTACTACTTTATGTTTGAATTATTAAGGAAATTCTTTATGGAACACCTCGTACAAGGATTTTTAGTCACCTCGGGGTTGATTATCGCCATCGGGGCGCAAAATGCGTTTGTATTAAAACAGGGCTTACTGAAACAGAATACTCTGGCCGTCATTTTAACCTGTTTTCTCTGCGATATTGTATTAATTTCCTTAGGGGTATTAGGCTTAGGCTCCTTAATTAGCCAAAGCACGCTTGCCACCGTCGCTTTAGCCTTTGTCGGAGGCGGTTTTTTATTGATTTATGGTTTAAAAGCCTTTTTATCAGCTTATCAAGGCAACGCCTCATTACAATTAGAAAAGGCGGATACACAACCACAAACGACTTGGCATGCGATCATTGCCACCCTATTGATCACGCTATTAAATCCACATGTTTATTTAGACACCGTGGTCATTATTGGTGGCATTGCAGGCACACTTGACTTTAACGAGAAACTGTTTTTTCTAGCAGGTGCCTTGTTGGTATCTGCCCTTTGGTTTTTTAGTTTAGGTTATGGGGCAAGGCTATTAAGCCGATTTTTCCAACGCCCAGTCACTTGGCGCATTCTCGATTTAGTGATTGGCGTAATTATGTGGGCCATTGCGATTAGCTTGATCCATTATGGCACCACTTTATTGCCCACGGTTTGACGCGCAAAAAATGGGTTTAAAGTAAAACATTGTTCAAACAAGAAGCTCTTTGTTACAATTTGACACTGAAACAATGACGACTCTGTGAAAATGACTGAAAATTTAACCGCACTTTGTCCCTGTCAATCGGGACAACCTTATCAAAGCTGTTGTCAGCCTTATCATCAACAGCAACACTTTCCCGCTAATGCAATGTTATTAATGCGTTCTCGTTATGCCGCCTATGCATTAAAAAAGATTGATTATATTGTGCAAACCACTGTGCCTAGTCAGCAAACCTTACTTCAAGTCGATGAATTACAAGCTTGGGCTGACAATACCACATGGGTTGGTTTAACCATTTTGCAACATTTAACACGCTCTAAAACCCACAGCCAAGTGGAATTTAAAGCGTTTTTTGCTCAGCAAGATCGCACTCAAGTGCATCATGAAATCTCATTATTTGTGAATATTGCACAGCGCTGGTATTTTGTCGATCCTACGGTGGCATTACCCAATATGAAACAACCCTGTCTTTGTGGTTCAAATAAAAAGTTTAAACATTGTTGTGGAGGTTTACTGTGAACAATATTTTAAAAAATGCTAGCCTTTTTCTCAGATTGTTTTGGCTTCGTTTTCAACAAAATAAATTAAGCCAAGCGGCTGGTTACCTAACTTATAGTACCATGCTCGCTCTTGTGCCATTAGTGATGGTGGTGTTTTCAGTCTTTTCCGCCTTCCCCGTGTTTAATGAAGTCACCGAACAATTAAAAGGCTTTATTTTTAATAACTTCGCGCCACAAGCCAGTGATATGGTGGGTCAATACATTGACCAATTTGTCAGTAACTCTAAACAAATGAGCGCTATTGGGGTAATCAGTTTGGTGGTGGTCGCCTTAATGTTAATTAACTCTATTGATCGTACCCTCAACTCAATCTGGCATGATACCACGATTCGTCCCCTCGTCTTTTCCTTTGCGATTTATTGGCTCATTTTGACGTTAGGACCATTATTAATTGGAGCCAGTATTGGTGTCAGCTCTTACCTTGCGACCATGCTAAATGAAAATATTTCCTTACCTTTCGGTTTCAAGATATTGAGTGTTATACCGTTCTTTTTAACTTGGTTAATTTTCACTTTAATTTACACGGTTGTACCGAATAAGAAAGTCAAGATTATGCATTCTGCCATTGGTGCTTTAGTGGCTGCCGTGTTCTTCACACTAGGGAAACAAGCTTTTCTTTGGTATGTGACCACCTTCCCATCGTATCAACTGATTTATGGTGCAATGGCAACCTTACCTATCATGTTATTGTGGATTCAGTTAAGTTGGGTGGTGATTTTAATTGGGGCACAATTAGCTTCTGTCTTAGCCGATTACGCCTTATGTCAGCAAGGTAAAATCAGTGTTAATGAACTGGTCGAAGCAGAGCCCCACGAACCGGCTTTACAACAAAAAATGGAAGAAACAGAACACACGCTCAAAGCAGAGATTGCACAGCGAAAACAAGTATTGGAGAAACAGGGATGATTGCATTAATCCAACGTGTCAGCCAAGCCAAAGTGGATGTGGATAATCAAACAGTCAGCGAAATTGGACATGGCTTATTGGTGTTATTGGGTGTACAAAAAGACGATGACCACGCCAAAGCTGACCGCTTGATTGAAAAAGTGCTGAATTATCGCGTGTTTAGCGATGCGGAAGGCAAAATGAATTTAAATGTGCAACAAGTGAATGGACAAGTGTTAGTGGTGTCGCAATTTACGCTTGCAGCCGATACGCAAAAAGGCTTACGCCCCAGTTTCTCACGTGGTGCTAGCCCTGATATGGCAGAAGCGTTGTATGACTATGTGGTGAAAAAGTGCGGTGAGAAAATACCGACTTTTGCAGGGCAATTTGCCGCAGATATGCAAGTCAGCCTGACCAATGATGGTCCGGTCACTTTTTGGTTAGAAGTGTGATAAAAACACTGCATCGGATCCCCGATGCAGTGTTTAACTATTGTGATGTCAAAACGTCAGAGAATTAACGTTTTGGCAAATAACGGGTTGGATCAACTGATTTGCCTTTATAGCGAATTTCAAAGTGAAGTTTAACACTGTTTGTTCCAGAACTGCCCATTTTAGCGATTTGTTGACCCGCACGGACTTCTTGCTGATCTTTCACTAAGATACTTTCATTGTGTGCGTAAGCACTCAAATAATCATCATTGTGTTTAATGATAATTAAATTACCATAACCACGTAAGGCATTTCCGGCATACACCACTCGCCCCGCTGCTGCGGCATTCACCGCTTGACCGCGAGAACCTGCGATATCAATTCCTTTATTCCCACCGTCTGCGGTTGAAAAACCTTGTACAATATTGCCTTTTGTTGGCCATTGCCAAACCACATTCGATATCATATGTTTACTGCTAGTGCTTGGCACAGGGACAGAGGTGCTTTCAACTGGCTTAATAACGGGTTCAGGTTGCATCGGAGCAGGTGCAGAACTGACCCCCGATTTGATCGGCCCAATAATAGTACCATCTGAACCATATTGTGTGCCATGTGGACCTGGGGTATAGGTCACTTCATTGCTCTTCGCGGGTTGTGATACGGTGGTCGTAACAGGTTGTGTGACTGGTTGTGAAGCTGTCCGTCCATTTGATACTCGTAAGGTTTGCCCAACACTTAAACGATAAGGTTCTGACATATTATTGAGTGATGCCAGTTCTTTCACGTCTAACCCTGAAATATAGGCAATTAAATACATCGTATCGCCTTTGCGCACCGTATAGGTTTCCCCTTTATAAAAACCTTTATCGATCTTGCTGTAATCTGGGCGGTTATCTGCGGGATTACGCGGGATCTCAAAATGTTGTGTTACCGGCTTTACACTTGTACCTACCTCTCCTACTGCGCTTGAAGGTGACATAGTCGAGTGGGTTGACGCTTTATTCGACAGTTTTAACACTTGGCCCGCCGATAATGTGTAAGGCTCTGATAAGTTATTTAAGGTTGCGATCTCTTTGATACTTAAGCCAGAAATATAAGAAATCAGATACATACTGTCGCCTTTACGCACAGTATAGCTTTCGCCTTGATAAGACCCACGAGCAATTTTGCTATAATCTGGCTCGCCAGTTCCGGGCTTGCGAGGAATATCAAAAGAGGAAGCGATTGGTTGCGTTGGCTGACTGCTGACCGGTAAACTCGATTGCGTAGTAGGTGGGGTATAAACAGGTTGGTTCATTCCTGTCGGCATCGTATTGTGTTGTTGAATTTGTGGCTCCCAAGTGCCACCACTTGATGCATCAACAGGTTGCATCATGCCGGGTGATAAACTCCCATCTGCACTCTCTACTGGTGCAGGGGCATTTGAACTACAAGCAGCCAATAGTGCAACACTGATTGGCAAAAGTAAAAACGACTTTTTCATTTGCTAGTTTCCTCTTTCTTATCTCTGAATACTTAAATTAATGTTTTTTAATTTCCGGCAACCAACTGCCACCGGCCACTGCACCGGTACCAGAAACCGGTTCCATGATCCCCGGGCTTAGTGTATTTTCATCTGGAATAGTTGTTGTACAGCCAGTTAACACTAAAAGCATAGACAACAAGAAAAGTAATTTATTCATTCTCGATTTAACCTATCTTAAAATTAAATATGCAACAATGGCCATTACCACCACAGACCAGCCAATCACCTCAATAGAACGACGTAATTTATCGGCAAATTTTTCTCCGCCCCAAGCCGCCAGTTTTGCGACTAAAACGAAACGAGCTGCTCGCGAAACAAAGGCGGTGAGGACAAAGGGGAAAAACGCCATTTGCATCACGCCCGCGCAAATAGTGAACACCTTATAAGGAATCGGTGAAAAACCTGCCACAAACACCACCAGAATTCCCCATTTCTCAAACCACGCAATCGCCGTATTCCAATGGTGTTGGTAACCAAATTGCTGCACATAGTGTTGCACAAAATCAACCGCATAATAACCCAAACCATAACCAATTATCCCCCCTAGCACAGAAGCTATTGCCGTATAAAAGGCGAACTTTAGCGCTTGTTGTGGTCGAGACATTGACATGGGAATCAGCATCACATCCGGTGGAATAGGAAAAAAAATCGCTTCGATAAAACTTGTCAACGCTAAAAAGAATGTGGCATAACGATGTTTTGACCAAGCCATCGTTTTATCATACATTGCACCAAAAATCTTCAACAGACACCGCCCTAAAATGAATAAAAAACGAATTATTATTCACTTTCTAACCAATCTTGTAAAGATTGCAATGAATGATGGGCGGTCATATCCGCTTGAATCGGGGTAATCGCGACATAACCATTTTTCACGGCATGGAAATCGGTTCCCGCTTGTTCATTTTCGGCCAAACCGGCAGGCCCAACCCAATAAATGGTTTCCCCGCGTGGATCACGCTGCTTAATGACTTCTGCGGCAGCCGCGCGATAACCTAAATGGCAAACTTTGATACCTTTGATGTCTTCATAAGGAATATCAGGCACATTAATATTCAGAATTTCACGACGTTGTAAAATCTGCCCATGTAATTTGGGAATCAGTTCACACACCACTCGCGCAGCAGTCTCATAATGCTGGCGTCCATCCAGAGAAACGGCAATGGCGGGCAACCCTAAATAACGCCCTTCTAATGCTGCGGCAACCGTGCCAGAATAAATTACATCATCTCCCAAATTCACACCCGCATTGATCCCCGACACGACAAGATCGACTTGCCCTGCTAAAAATCCATTTAAAGCCAAATACACACAGTCTGCCGGCGTGCCATTTAAGCAATAATCCCCATTGGGTAAATGTAATGGACGTAAAGGTTCGACTAAGGTGAGAGAACTGGATGCGGCACTGCGATTGCGATCGGGCGCGACAAGTGTGACATCAGCAAATTTGCGTAATTCACGTGCCAATATTTGAATCCCTTCTGCGTGAATCCCGTCGTCGTTGCTGAGAAGAATTTTCATGGTGTTATCCTTATTTTTTGTTATCTTCTTTGGAGGCGTTGATTTAAAGTGCGGTGTTTTTTAGAAACGTTTTATTCCCAATCACAACCTTCTGGCAAACCGGCTTTGCAAGCTTGTTTAAAATACATTTTCGCTCGGTCCCAATTGCGTTCGACGCCTTCGCCATTGGCATAGAGTGTGCCTAAATTATAGAGCGCTCTCGCATCGCCCTGTACGGCCGATTGACTATACCATTTGTACGCTTGTTGAAAGTCTTGTGCAATGCCGTCGCCTTCACTGTACATAAGCCCTAAATGATACTGTGCATCAGGGTGATGTTGCTCAGCGGATTTTTGATACCATTTCAATGCTTGTTGCTTGTCTTGCTCAACACCGTCACCCTCGTCGTACATTCGCCCCACGTTAAATTGGGCTGACATATCCCCTTGTTCCGCTCGGGAAAGCCAAAATTTAAATGCCGTGGTATGGTCACCGCGTTTATAGGCTTCCGCACCTTGTTCAAAAACAGGGTCTGCTTCCAATTGGGCGAAGACATTCATCGCACTGACGAGCAATGTCATACTCAAGAGTCTTTTGATCCATTTTTGCATCATCATCTCTTTTCAACATTGGGTTGAAATTCATCTTCTTGCACATTCACCACTTCTCTTACCAAGGCGGTGGCATAGCTACCCGCAGGCAAATAAAACGAGAGTCTCAATCCATCAGGAATAAATTCCCATTGTAAGCCTTGGGCATGCATTAACATTGAGCGGCGAGCGGCTTTCATGCGTTCTTTCGCCATCAGGGTTAACAAGGCTTGGTGTTGTTCAACCACTTGGTTTTCGCTAGTAGTAGCAGATGGATTGTGTTCACCAATTAAAGGGGCGGTCAGTAAAATATCTTGCTGTTCTAGACGTGTTTGTAAGACCGCCAGATCGTCATTTTCATCCGCTTGGAACCAGCTGTGTGAGCCCTGTAACTGTAAAATATCGCCAGGTAAAACTTGCTGCGCAAGCTGTAAGGCAATGCGTTCAGATACCACAAGATTAAAGACTTCGCTACGTGCGGCGGAAAGATAAAAACTGCGTTTTTTGCGATCTTTGACGTTAATTTCACCTGTTGCCCAACGTAAGGCTTGCGTGAGATTATGCCCATCGCGCCCAAAGCGCTGTTCCGTGAAATAGTTTGGGAAGCCAAATTTCTTCAGATTTGCTAAGCGTACGTTGAGTTCATCAGTGTCTTGGACATCACGTAACAAGATGTCAAACTGGTTACCATCAAGACTCCCCGTGCGGATTTTACGATTGTGGCGAGTCACCTCAAGGATATCAACGCCCGCTAATTGGAATTGACTAAAATCAGGAGTAGGCTGTCCCGGCATATGTAAACAGAACCATTGTTCAGTGACGGCTTTGCGATCTTTTAAGCCCGCATAGCCCATATTGCGTTCGGCAATCCCCGCAAATTGGGCAAGTTTTTCCCCAACAAACAGGGTGTTACAGTCTGTTTTACGCACTTTGACCGCGACAAATTCCCCGTCGCCAGACAGGGCATAACCGAGATTTTCTTGCACAATAAAATCTGCACATTCGGCTTTCAAACGTGCGGTCTGTTTTGGGCGAGTTTGTAAATAAGCCAGTTCCATTAGCCTTTCACCACTAAAGCGACCGCCTCACAGGCAATCCCTTCCCCACGTCCAGTAAAGCCTAAGCGTTCGCTCGTGGTGGCTTTCACGTTGACTTGTTCCATGTCGCAGGCTAAATCTTCCGCAATTGCCGCACGCATGGCATCAATATGCGGACGCATTTTCGGCGCTTGTGCAATGATGGTGACATCCACATTGCCCACCTTATAACCTTTGGCTTGCACTTGTGCATAGGCTTCACGCAATAATCCACGGCTGTCGGCACCTTTGTATTGCATATCGGTATCAGGGAACAGTTTGCCAATATCCCCTAAAGCAACCGCACCAAGTAATGCGTCGGTTAAAGCATGTAACGCGACATCGCCATCGGAATGGGCAAGTAAGCCTTTTTCATAAGGAATGACCACGCCACCGATAATTAAGGGACCCTCGCCACCAAAGGCGTGTACATCAAACCCATGACCAATTCGAATCATCTCTTTTCCTATTTTGTTCTGTTTAAATAAAATTCTGCTAACGCCAAATCTTCAGGGCGAGTAACTTTAATATTATCGCTTCGCCCCGCCACTAAGTGCGGTCTAAATCCCGCAAATTCCATCGCGGATGCCTCATCGGTGAGCTGTAAACCTTGCTGTAACGCCTGTTCTAATGCCTGTGTTAAGGTGTCCACCGGGAAAAATTGTGGTGTTTGAGCAAGCCAGAGTTGAGAGCGATCTTCGGTGTGTTGAATTTGTAAATTGTGCAACGCACGTTTAATCGTATCAGTGGCTGGAATCGCCAGAATCGCCCCCTGTGGATCCGCCACTTGCACCAATTTATCTAAATCTTGGTGAGTTAAACAAGGGCGCGCGGCATCATGTACCATCACCCAAACATTCTTTGCATTTTGCACCGCACTTTTTATCGCTTTCAGTCCGTTAAGTACCGAATCCGCACGATTTTCACCCCCCTCAACCACTTGAATTTTCGGATGTGTCAATAAAGGTAAAGTGGGAAGATAAGGATCGTTGGGTGCCACCGCGAGAATAATTTTTTCAATTAATGGATAGGCTAACAGCACAGATAAGGTGTGTTCTAAGATCGTTTTGCCATGAATGTGTAAATATTGCTTCGGTTTATCTGCTTGCATACGGCTACCAATACCCGCTGCAGGCACAACAGCCACAATATTACGTTTCGACTGAGCTGTTTGAGTGGTCATTATTTATGCTCTTTAACGATGTGATAAAAGATTTCATCAGGTTTCACCATATCATGTTGGAAACGCGCCCGTTCCTCAATGGCTTCCACCCCTTGTTTGAGATCTTTGATCTCCGCTGCCACCACTTGATTACGTTGTGACAGCTTGGCATTTTCTTGTTTATGTTGAGCAATTTGCTGTGCAGTTTGTTTGTAATCCAAATAGCCATTCTTGCCAAACCAAAAATCATATTGGAATAGCAATAACACAGCGACTAATAAAAAAATAAATAAACGCATCGTTGTTCTGCCCGTCAATCACAAAGTTGTTAGTTTACCGTGAAATGAGAAAAAATACCGCACTTATCAAGCAAATTAAGGTAAATTTTTGCTATTTCAATATAAGAAAACCCCATCATTCCGCAGAATCATGGGGTGAGTTCAAGGGCACTAATACTTACATATTCGCCACAATATCTTGGGCAAATTCAGAGGTTGAGCGTAAAGTTGCCCCCTCTAGCATTTCTGCAAAATCAAAAGTGACCGTTTTATCCGCAATCGTCTTGGAGACCGCGTTGACCACTAAATCTGCTGCCTCTAGCCAACCTAAATGACGCAACATCATTTCGCCACTTAAAATCAAGGAACCGGGGTTACCTTTATCCTGTCCTGCAATTTTCGGTGCGGTGCCGTGGGTGGCTTCAAAAATCGCGGCTTCTGCGCCAATATTTGCTCCCGGTGAAATCCCGATCCCCCCCACTTGCGCGGCTAACGCGTCAGAAATGTAATCCCCGTTTAGGTTTAAAGTCGCAATCACATCGTACTCCGTTGGGTGAAGCAGAATTTCTTGTAAAAACGCATCGGCAATGCTGTCTTTAATGATGATTTCTCTGCCTGTTTTTGGATTTTTTAATGTCATCCACGGACCACCATCAAGCAGTTTTGCACCAAATTCTTGCGCCACTTGATAACCCCAATCTTTGAATGCCCCTTCGGTAAATTTCATGATGTTACCTTTGTGCACAAGGGTGAGCGATTGACGATCATTGTCAATCACATATTGCAGTGCGGCGCGCACTAAACGTTGCGTCCCTTGTTTCGACACGGGCTTAATCCCAATCCCACACTCTTCTGTGAAACGAATTTTCTTCACGCCCATTTCTTGTTGTAAAAAGGCAATCACTTTATTGGCTTCGGCAGAACCCGCAACCCACTCCACACCGGCATAAATATCTTCCGAGTTTTCACGGAAAATGACCATATCCACTAACTCAGGGTGTTTCACTGGGCTAGGTGTGCCCTCATAATAACGAATCGGGCGTAAGCAGTTATATAAGTCTAACCCTTGACGCATTGCCACATTGAGTGAACGAATCCCGCCACCGACAGGCGTCATCAGCGGTCCTTTAATCGCCACATGATAATCGCGGATAAATGCCATGGTTTCATCAGGTAGCCATGTATTTTCGCCATACACTTCATTAGCTTTACCACCGGCATAGATTTCCATCCACGAAATTTTACGCGTGCCACCGTAGGCTTTTTCTACTGCTGCATCGATCACGGTACGCATGGCTGGGGTCACATCCACACCAATGCCATCCCCTTCAATAAAAGGAATTATTGGATTATCAGGCACAATTAATGCCCCGTTGGCATCGAGTTGAATTTTTTCACCTTGTGGGATAACGACTTTTGATTGCATATCATTTCTTCCTTATTTTCTTGCCTGTGGTAGTATATTTACTCAATGGTCATCGACTCAATTCAATGAGAATATCGTTACAAAACTATTGGAACTCAGGTAAGTTCGCAAGCATTTATTAAAAATTTGTTAAGAATTTTCTCTATTTTTCGATCTAGATCCCATTTTCAACTAATCGCCTTTGAAATATGAAACAAGACACGAAGTTTACCCCCATTAAGCATCACCAAACTGTTTCCCCCTCAAGCAGGGCAAAACGTAACCCCTTCGCCGCCCACATCAAAAAAAGCGCCTCATCGTCTCGTCAGAAAAAACAACGGCATTTTAGCACCACACAAGTGATTTTATTTAATAAACCTTATGATGTGCTCACTCAATTTAGCGATGAAAGTGGACGTGCTACGTTAAAAGATTTTATCCCGATTCCCCACGTGTATCCCGCTGGTCGCTTAGATCGGGATAGTGAAGGGTTAGTATTACTCACCAATAATGGCGAGCTTCAACATCGTTTGGCTGAACCGAAATTTAAAACCGAGAAAACCTATTTTGCCCAAGTGGAAGGCTTACCGCAAGAAACGGATTTAGCCCATTTACGTCAAGGCGTAATATTGAATGATGGTAAAACCTTGCCTGCCCACGTGCGCTTGGTGACGGAACCAGCTTGGCTTTGGCCACGTAATCCGCCGATCCGTACACGTCAACATATACCGACCAGCTGGCTGGAAATTAAAATTTGTGAAGGACGTAATCGTCAAGTGCGTCGTATGACAGCACATATTGGTTTTCCGACGTTGCGTTTGATCCGTTATCAAATGGCATCGTTTCATTTAGACAATCTGGCACCAGGACAATATCGCTTGCTTTCTGAGCCAGAACTCACCGCACTTTATCAACAGTTACAATTAAAAAAATAAGGATAGCCCATGCATAAACCGAACGTGACCCTAGCTTGTGTCGTACATTGCAAAGGAAAATTTTTATTTGTGGAAGAAATGGAACACGGCAAACGCACTTTAAATCAACCGGCTGGCCATTTAGAAGCAGATGAAAGCTTACTTGAAGGTGCAAAACGTGAGCTGTTTGAAGAAACGGGCATTCAAGCGGAGATGCAAAGCCTGATCAAAGTTTACCAATGGCACGCCCCTCGTAGTAAAACCGATTTTCTTCGTTTTACCTTTGCCGTCGAACTGGACGATTGGTATCCCACGCAGCCACAGGATCCCGACATCACCCGCGGTTTATGGCTGACCTTAGACGAATTTTATGACTATATCCAACAAGAAGGACAGTGCGAACGGAGTCCATTAGTCATTGAATCACTGAAGGATTATTTGAAAGGTGAGTTTATTTCTGTACAATTATTGAAAACTTTTTAATCACTCAAGGATGGCCTTAAATGAAATATGCGTTTATTGATTATGAAAATATCCATTCGTTAGATAATATCAATTTAAATGAGTACGAAAAAATATATTTATTCCTAGGCGCACAACAACAATCTATTACACTGTCTGAAAAATTTAATGATCAAATTGTTATTCATTTAATCACTATTAAAGATGTAGCAAAGAATAATCTTGATTTTCACCTTGCTTATTTTTTAGGAAAGTTTGATCAAGAAGTTGATAAGAACATTCACTTTGATGTGATTTCTAAAGATAAAGGTTATCAAGGTGTCTGTGATTATATTCAAAATCAAAAAAGTGCAAGAAATTGCCAGCTATTGACATTTGATAAAAGAACAGTAGATAAACAGCTTGAATTAGTCAAAGAAGAAGAAATAACGCTTCAACAAAATGCTCAAAAGTATGCCGAATTATATAAAGATGCTGTAAAAAACATCTCGACTAAAAACTTACCGAGCAAGCTAGAAACATTATCTAATCATATTCGTTCACAGACTGATCTAAAACACCAAGATCCTGATTTTTCAGCTGTGATAATTGATAAAGTGATAGCAAAACTCAAGGAAGAAACATTTATTAAAATCAATAACAACAGTATTGTTTATACTCAAGTTGAATCACACTTTGAGATTTATCGTTCTTATTTATTAAAAAAACAGAAAAATAAAAGACCAACAAAATTAAGTAGTTTAAAGAATGATATTGCCTCTAAACTAAATCTACAAAAAATGAATGAAGTAGACAAGATTATTGCATTGTTAAGAGCGAATAATATTATTCTGAATACTCAAGAAGAAAAAGTACAATATAAATAATATACTAGTGAGGCACATTTTCTTTCACTCATAATGTAATCCTGCAAACTCAGAAAGTAAGACAATAGCGCTCGCTTATGCAACAAAAATGCGGTCAAGATTGACCGCACTTTTTCTCTTTGTTCAGCACAAAATTAGAATTTTGCTAATAACATTGCTTCTAATTTTTCTTGGTCTGCCGCGAATTTACGAATACCTTCTGCCAGTTTTTCGACAGCCATTGCATCGCTATTGTGCGCCCAATAAAACTCCGCTTCCGTTAAAGGTTGAGGTTTCGCTTTCACCTCGCCCGTATAGTTTAATTTACGTGCAAGCGGTGCCTTGTTTTCTTGTAATTCTTTTAACAAGGCTGGTGCAATGGTTAAGCGGTCGCAGCCGGCTAATTCGGTAATTTCACCCACATTACGGAAACTCGCCCCCATCACAATCGTGTTGTAGCCGTGTTGTTTGTAGTAGTTGTAGATGTTAGTCACCGAAACCACACCTGGATCTTCCGCTGGGGCATAGTCTTTTTTATCACTGTTGGCTTTGTACCAGTCAAGGATACGACCGACAAAAGGTGAAATTAAGTAAACCCCCGCTTCTGCACAAGCACGCGCTTGCGCTTCAGAGAATAAAAGGGTTAAGTTACAGTTAATGCCTTGTTTTTCTAATTCTTCTGCAGCACGGATACCTTGCCAAGTTGAAGCAATTTTGATCAGAATACGATCATTTGAGATACCCGCTTCGTTATAAAGTGCGATTAATTTTTTCGCTTTTTCGATCGTCGCTTTGGTATCGTAAGAAAGACGCGCATCCACTTCTGTTGAAATACGTCCTGGGACAATTTTTAAAATTTCTAACCCGATGTTAACAGCTAATTTATCTTCTGCATCAATTAATTGTTGTGTTGAACAATTGCTTTTTGCTTTTGCATAAGCAATCGCTTCATCGATGAGTGAGGCATATTGTGGCAGTGCAGAAGCGCTAAGAATGAGAGATGGGTTGGTTGTGGCATCTTCAGGTTGGTATTTTTTGATGGCTTCGATGTCACCTGTATCAGCCACCACCACAGTCATATTACGTAGAGAATCAAGTTGTGTTGTCATAATTTCCCTCTATTTTGAATTACAATGCTTTTGTTGTGAACTTGTATACAATAGCATATCAAAAGGAAAATGGAATGATCTTTTATTGTCCTTTTACTAAGCAAACGCTTGCTTAAAACGAGAGATAAACTAGACCGCACTGACAAAGGAGAAATCGATGAAAAAACGCTGTACTTGGGTAAGCAATAGTACGATTTATCGCGATTATCATGATCACGAATGGGGCAAGCCTGAATATGATAGTCGCAAATTATTTGAGAAAATTTGCCTTGAAGGACAACAAGCGGGCTTATCTTGGTTGACAGTATTAAAAAAGCGTGAAAACTATCGTCACGCCTTTCATCAATTTAACCCCGAAAAAATCGCGAACATGACCGCACTTGATGTGGACAAACTCATGCAAGATCAAGGCCTAATCCGTCACCGCAAAAAACTTGAAGCCATCATTACCAATGCTCGAGCTTATTTAGCCATGCAAAAGTGCGGTGAGGATTTTAGTCATTTTATTTGGTCGTTTGTCAACTACCAACCCCAGATCAATGATGTACCCAACTTAGCAAGTGTCCCCAGCAAAACACCAACGTCACTAGCCATGTCTAAGGCATTGAAAAAACGGGGGTTTGTTTTTGTTGGCGAAACGACCTGTTATGCCTTTATGCAATCGATGGGATTAGTCAATGATCACCAGAATGATTGTTGCTGTAAATAATATGCCTTTCCCCTGATTTTCCAGTATAATCAGGCTAATTTTTGATTATGTATGGTTATCCGATGAAAAAGCATTCTTATACACTCCTTTCGATCGCAATATTGAGCACCGTTTATAGTGCCTCCAGTTTGGCCGAGTTGAAATCGCAATGTTTAGCTGGTGTACCTCACTTTACAGGCGAGCTCGTGACAGGCAATCCAAATGATTTACCTGTTTATATCGAAGCGGATCAGGCAAAACTAAATCAGTCTGTCAGTGCACTCTACGAAGGGAATGTTGATATTCAACAGGGTAACCGACAACTACACGCACAACGTGCAGAAATCACGCAACAAAAACAGCCCAATGGCTTACAACGTATCGCCCATGTTCGCGGTGGATTTCACTATCAAGATCATCAAATTCAACTAAAAGGTGAAGACGCGCAAATTCACCTCAATACCAAAAATACCGACATCAACCAGGCTGATTATCAGTTAGTCGATCGTCAAGGACGAGGCAAAGCAGAATCCATTGCACTACGCGAAGATTATCGCCTTATGAAAAATGCAGAATTTACCTCCTGTTTGCCAGGGGATAACGCTTGGTCGATTGAGGCAAAAGAAATGCGCCAGTATATTCAAGATGAATATGCCGAAATGTGGCATGCTCGCTTTAAAGTGCAGGGCGTGCCTGTTTTTTATACTCCTTATTTACAGTTACCAATTGGAGATCGTCGTCGTTCTGGCTTATTATTACCAAATTTTGGCACCTCAAGTCGTGATGGCTACTTCTACGAACAACCGTTTTACTGGAATATTGCCCCTAACCTTGATGCCACACTTACCCCAAAATATATGTCAAAGCGGGGCTGGCAACTTAATGGTGAGTTTCGTTATTTAAGTCCCATTGGTGAAGGTCAATTAGCCGGGGAATACTTAAAAAAAGACCGTTTAACCGATTACCTCAGCAAGGATCGCTCTCGTCACTTATTTTACTGGACACACCATTCCAGTTTTTTACAAAACTGGCGCTTAAATGTCGATTACACCCGAGTAAGTGATAAACGCTATTTTGCTGATTTTGATTCTGCTTATGGTTCAAGCACTGACGGCTATGCAGATCAGAACTTTCGCATTGCTTATTATCAGCCACATTACAATTTTGCGATTTCAGCCAAACAATTCCAAATCTTTAACGAAGTAGATATTGGTCCTTACCGTGCCTTGCCACAGATTGATTTCAACTATTACCAAGATGCGTTGTTTGATGGTCTGTTAGATTTTAAACTCTTTTCCCAAGCGGTTCACTTTAATAATAAAAGCGCACTCATGCCCAAAGCATGGCGTTTTCATGCCGAACCGAGCTTAAACTTACCTTTATCTAATCGTTATGGCAGTTTAAATATTGAAACCAAACTTTATGCCACCCACTACCAACAAACGCAAGGGCGTTCAACGGAAGCAGAACAAGTCACACGTAAAATCAACCGTGTCTTGCCACAAGTCAAAGTCGATTTACAAACTGTCTTGGCGAGCCATCAGACCTTTATTGAGGGTTACACCCAAACCTTAGAACCTCACGTACAATATTTATATCGCCCTTATAAAGACCAAAGCAATATTGGGTCTAAATTAAATAATGCCTACTTAGGTTTTGGTTACGACTCCTCTCTTTTACAACAAGACTATTTCGGCTTATTCCGTGATCGTCGTTACAGCGGATTAGACCGTATCGCCTCAGCCAATCAATTTACGGTGGGGGGCACCACCCGAATTTATGATAAAAAAGGCAATGAGCGCTTTAATTTCGCAGCTGGACAAATTTACCATTTGCAGGATTCTCGCATTGATAATACGCCAGAAAACAGCACCTATGGTCGCTCCTCTTCTTGGTCACTGGCCTCCAACTGGAAAATCAATGATCAGTGGCGTTGGCAAGGCAGTTATCAATATGATACGCGCTTAGATAAATCCTCATTGGGTAACTTTACCTTAGAATATAACCCAATCGGGAATAATATTATTCAATTAAGCTACCGTTATGCGAGTCAACAATACATTGACCAAAACCTCACTTCAGCAGCAAACCGTTACGGCCAAGACATTAAACAACTTGGTCTGACTGTTGCTTGGGAAGTGACGGATAACTGGGCGGTGGTCGCACGTCATTATCAAGATCTCGCGTTGAAAAAGCCTGTTGAGCAATATTTTGGGGTCGAATATAGTACTTGCTGTTGGGCAATCAATGTGGGGGCTAAACGCAGTGTGACCAGCAAAGAAAACCAAACCGCGGATCAAATCTTTTATGATAAAGGGATTGCCGTCAATGTTGAGCTGCGTGGTTTAGGTAATAATGATCACAAAGGCAATATTGAGAAGATGCTACAAAAAGGCAAATTACCCTATTTACAAGCCTTTAGTCTTTATTAATATGCACGATGAGCACAATGTAGCAAAAGTAGTCAGCACGTAATTCTAGGACTGAAGCGACTAAACTCGCCTCAGTCCTTTTTATTCGCCCTTTTCCAAACCATAAGTAAAATGGGTTTAGCGTCGTTTGTATAAACCATGCTCTACCACAATCAATTCTTGTAACTCTAAAGCTAACAACTGTACTAACAAGGTATTGATCGGTAAATTGACCTGCTGGGCTAACACATCAATACTCACGGGCGAATACCCAATGTGAGCATATAAATCGGGATAGTCGGGGACTGTGGTAACCATTTTCAGCGTGGTTGTATTGCTTGTCGGAGACAAAGCCAGCTCGTGGTCAACCTCAATTGGCGTAATCTGTTGATAAAGTGGAAGGTGTTCTAAGATATCATTGATCTGCTCAACTAATATTGCACCTTGTTTAATCAGCTTGTGGCAGCCTTGACTGAATCCCTGTTGAATTTGCCCCGGCAAAGCAAACACCTCCCGATTTTGTTCCAACGCATAGCGTGCCGTAATTAATGAGCCACTGTGTTCTGACGCCTCAATCACTAAGGTGCCCAACGATAAACCACTAATAATGCGATTACGGCGGGGAAAGTTTTCTGCCACAGGGGGCTGAGAAGGTAAGAATTCAGACACTAACGCACCGCGCTGCGCAATAATGTTTTCTGCTAGTGCGCGATGTTTCTTCGGATAAATGACATCTAAGCCACTGCCTAAGACCGCCACCGTCCTCCCTTTGATATCTACCACTGCTTGATGGGCAAAACTATCAATGCCAAGGGCTAAACCACTGGTCACCACAATATCTGCGTAAGCAAGTTGAGTGGCAAAATAGTTTGCCCAATATTCACCATAATGCGAACAATGGCGACTACCGACGATCGCCACTTGCTTTGCGGATAAGCTGGCCACCTCCCCTTTCACAAATAAAACCAGCGGTGCCCCCACGGTTTGTTTTAACAACGGCGGATAATGCGGATCAAACCAATCCACAATATGTTGCTCTTTTCCATTCGTCCAAGCTAAAGCTGGATCAATATAGCGATACTCCGGGCTAAACCAGCGTTGAATTTGCCATGCTGTCCATCCCATCTGGTGAAATGCCGTCGCATCATATTCCGTTAATGTGGCTAAACTCACTTTATCCAGTAAACGTTGAATAGCCAATGGCCCTAGGCGTGGCACTTGTAATAAGCGTAATAGCACAGGAAGAGAAGATGACATCATACCTCCCAAAACTCAAAAAGTGGCAAGATAAAATGTGGCTAGGCTTTATTCTATAGTTGGGTAGACAAATTGTGAGAGAGATCGTGAAATAAAAAAATCTGCACCACTATGCGATGCAGATTGTATGTGAAAGGACAGCCACAGAGTTATTTCTGCTCAGCGCTAAACCCCGACTCGACACCTGTCATATCCGGTAATTGGTGAGCAATCCCTTTATGACAATCAATACAGGTTTTTTCTTCTTTGATGGCTAATGCATGCATTTTTTCAGCGACTGTTTTTTGCTGGCTAAAATCCATATTCTCAAAGTTATGGCAATTACGGCACTCTTGCGAGTTATTCGCCTTTAATCTTGCCCATTCACGTTCTGCCATATGTAAACGGCGAGAGTTAAATTTATCGATCGTATCGGTATAGCCCATAAGATGCGCATACACTTCACGACTCGCTTGTACCTTCCGGATCATTTTTGGAATAAATTCATGCGGTACATGACAATCTGGACAGGTCGCTTTTACCCCACTACGATTTAGATAATGTGCCGTGTGCAAATATTCTGGATACACATCATTGCTGTGGCAACTGACACAAAATTCCTCGGTATTGGTTTGCTCCAAGCCATAATTAAACCCAACCCAAGACACAATGCCTGCAATAAACGCAAGCGTAATCAAGGTACCGACCGCAATACGGCTGGGTGAGCGAAACCATTTCCAAAAGCGTTTAATTAAGTTCAACATAATTCCGTCCTTCACTTACTTACCGAAACCAGCCATCGGTTTAAATTCATTTTGAATAATCGGCTCAACATCAGATTGCGAAACGTGGCACTGCAAACAGAAGTAACGACGTGGTGAAGTCCCCCCAACAATATTCCCATCACGATCCATAAAATGAGTAGGGCTGATGCGTGTTGCGCCAGTGACGCGTGAGGCTTCTGGACTATGGCAAGTTAAACATTGGTTGATATTTTTGGTGACCTGATAATTTTTGGTCGCATGCGGCACCATCGGTGGCTGATTCACATAGTTTAACGGCGCCAAGCCACTTTCTTTTGGTGTATTATGGAACGCTGGCGCGATATGTTCAGGTGAATCTTGTAAACTATTTCCCACTTTGGCTTCATTAGCATTGACCGTGAAGGCAAAAAGTGCGGTCAAGATTAGCATTGTTTTTTTCATTTTTATCACTCCCCCGAATGATTAACTGAATGATTAAATCGCGTTGTAAAAATAAATACTTTTTCAGGGCAAACGTCGATACAACGTCCACAACTGATACAATCTTTTGAAAGCACTAACGGACTTTCACTGTTTTTTGCATGTAACGGATCACGTAATACCTGTGGTTCTGGACAGACGTTATAGCAATCCATGCAATTATCACATTGTTGGCGATGCGCCACTTTGATACGAAAAATACCTTTCGCACCAATCACACCATAGGCCGCCCCGATTGGACATAAATGCCCACACCAACCATGCTCGACAATCAATAAATCGAATAAAAATACCGCGAGGACGAGCCAAACCGTCGCCCCGAAACCATAAATTAACGCGCGCCCCAGTGCGGCAACGGGATTGAGCCATTCCCAGAGTAAAAAACCACTCAGTGCACTGCCGAGTAAAATCATCACTAAAATCGCATAGCGTAAAGTGCGTGGCAGTTTGGCAGATTGACGAATTTCTAATTTGCGTCTTAACCAAGCAGACACATCTGTCACGATGTTTAATGGGCAAACCCAAGCACAGAAAACGCGACTCCCTAAAATGGCATAAAGCACCACTACAATCAGGACACCCAACAAAGCCGTCATGGTCGGCATAAAACCGGTCGCGAGACTTTCTGCCATAATTAATGGGTCTGTCATCGGGATCACATCTAAAAAAAGACTACTGCTGTAATTGCCCCTTAAGATCCACACCCCAAAATAAGGGCCACTTAAAAACATGGCAAGAATACTCAGCTGGGTTAGACGTCGCCAAAACAAAAAGCGATTGGCATGCCACCAGCCTAATTTTTCGCGTGCTTCTTTACCCGCATATTTTGGTGAATTTGCCATTACAAGCTCTCCGGTAAACGAGTTGGTAGTGAAATAATGCCTTCTGGGGCAAGAGAATGCCCGGCCTTGTCTTTCTCTTCCCAACCTAAACGATAATGTTTACCTAACATCCCTTTCGCTAATGCCATAGGTAACACTTTGATCGCCGCCTCGTCTAACACACAAGCCTCTTCACATTTGCCACAACCCGTACAAGCTTCAGAATGTACAGTCGGAATAAACACTGCATGCTTCCCGGTACGCTCATTACGATGCATCACTAAGGTAATCGCTTTATTAATTAATGGGCAGACGCGGTAACACACATCACAGCGTAACCCTTGCCAATTCAGACAGGTTTCATGGTCTAACAGAACCGCTAACCCCATGCGAGCCTCATTAATTTCTGTAGCTTGATTATCTAAAGCACCTGTTGGGCAGGCTTGAGCACAAGGAATATCCACACACATCTCACATGGCTTATCGCGTGCAATAAAATAGGGTGTGCCAGCTTCCATCGGTGAAATCAAAGACGCAAGGTGTAACATCTCGTATGGACAGGCTTGTACACACTGACCACAACGAATGCACGCAGCAGAAAACGCCTGATCATTGTCAAGAGCAAACGGTGGGCGTAATGCCACCCCTTCGCGTGCTAGACTTTGCTTTTGTTGCAAACCAAGCAGCAAGGTTACCCCTGCCAACCCGCCTACAGTGCGCGTAGCCTCTTTAAAAAATCGACGACGATCAGGATTCACAACTGGTTTTTTCATTCGACTTTACAAGCGCACCTGACACACGACAATATGTGCCAAGTGCGGTTGTTCCTCATTAAATTTGACGAATTAGGCTTTTTCCACTTTTACTGCACATTTTTTGAAGTCAGTTTCTTTGGAAATGGGATCTGTCGCATCTAATGTCAGATAGTTCGCTAACTGACCCGCATCAAAGAACGTGGTATACACTAAGCCCTGTGGGACTTTATTACGACCACGGGTATCTAAGTGAGAAATGATGTCACCACGACGTGAACTCACTTTCACTTTATCTCCATGACGTAAACCACGTTTTTTCGCATCAAATGGATGCATCCAAACCAAGTTATTTGGGAAAGAACGATGCAGTTCAGGTACACGACGAGTCATTGTGCCAGTATGCCAGTGTTCTAACACACGACCAGTACATAACCACAAATCATATTCTGCATCTGGCGCTTCCGCTGGTGGCTCATAAGGTACGGCAAGAATAATCGCTTTTTTATCTGGGTAACCATAGAACGCCACGCCCTCACCTGCTTTAACATAAGGGTCATAGCCTTCACGATAACGCCATAGGGTTTCTTTCCCGTCCACCACTGGCCAACGTAAACCACGCGCTTTGTGATAGGTTTCAAAGTCAGCTAAATCGTGACCATGGCCACGACCAAAAGCCGCATATTCTTCAAATAGCCCTTTTTGTAAATAGAAACCAAAGTGCTCCGCTTCATCATTCATGTAACCAGGTTTATCGGTTGGTACTTGGAATTTATCCACTTGTCCATTACGGAATAACACTTCATACAAGGTTTTTCCTTTATATTCAGGGTTAGCTGCTAACACCTCTGCCGGCCACATTTCATCGGTAGTGAAATATTTAGAGAACTCCACTAACTGCCAGACGTCAGATTTAGATTCACCCGGTGCTTTTACTTGTTGATACCAGAATTGCGTGCGGCGCTCTGCGTTACCATACGCCCCTTCTTTTTCCACCCACATTGCTGTTGGTAAAATTAAATCCGCGGCAAGCGCAGAAACCGTTGGATAAGGATCTGACACAATGACAAAGTTTTCTTCATCACGCCACCCCGGGAAACGCTCTTGGTTGATATTTGGACCACCTTGCATGTTATTGGTACACATTTGCCATAACACATTCATTTTCTTATCTTTTAACGCACGGTCTTGTGCCACCGCGTGATAGCCCACTTGGGTCTGAATTACACCTTTTGGTAACTTCCACAGTTTTTCGGCTTTTTCAACGTGTTTTGGATTGGTCACCACCAAATCCGCAGGTAAACGGTGTGCAAAGGTGCCCACCTCACGCGCGGTACCACAAGCAGAAGGTTGACCTGTTAGCGAGAATGGTCCGCAACCGGGTTTAGAGATTTTGCCAGTTAATAAGTGAATGTTATAGATCAAGTGGTTTGCCCACACACCACGTGTATGTTGGTTGAAACCCATAGTCCAGAACGACACAATATTCAGTTTCGGATCCGCATACATTTTCGCAAGGGCTTCAAGCTGATCTTTTGGCACCCCTGAAATTTCATGGGCTTTTTCTAGCGTATAGGGTGCGACGAGTTTTTTATACTCCTCGAAATCACTGTCGTGCATTTTGCCCGCAGTTTTCACATTTTTTGCCGCTTTTTCTAACGCGTGGGTATCACGTAAGCCATAGCCAATATCTGTTTCACCGCGTTTAAATTTGGTGTGTTTTTGAATAAAGTCATGATCAATGGCATCATGTTGAATCAAGTAATTCGCAATGTAGTTCATGATCGCCAAATCCGATTGTGGCGTGAAGAAAATACCTAAATCGGCTAATTCAAATGAGCGATGTTCAAAAGTGGAAAGCACTGCGACTTTCACATTTGGATGAGATAAACGACGATCAGAAATACGCGACCATAAAATCGGGTGCATTTCTGCCATATTCGATCCCCACAGGACAAAGGCATCGGCTTTCTCAATATCATCATAACAGCCCATTGGCTCATCCATACCGAAGGTACGCATAAAGGCAACTGCGGCGGATGCCATACAATGACGGGCATTTGGATCAATATTATTAGAGCGCAAGCCTGCTTTAAATAATTTGGATTTGGCGACACCTTCAAAAATGGTGGATTGTCCCGAGGTGAACATCCCCGCACCATTTGGGCCTTTCTCTTTTAAGGCTTTTTTGAATTTTTCTGCCATAATGGTGAAGGCTTGATCCCAAGAAACGGGGGTGAATTCGCCATGCTTGTCAAATTTGCCGTCTTTCATGCGTAACATTGGCGAGGTTAAGCGGTCTTTACCGTACATGATTTTTGGTAAGAAATAGCCTTTGATGCAGTTCAAACCGCGGTTTACATCTGCATCGGGATCCCCTTGCGAAGCAACGACTCGCCCATTTTGCGTCCCTACTAACACACTACAGCCTGTACCACAGAAACGGCAAGGCGCTTTGTCCCATTTAATAATGTTATCTGGCGACGCTTCCACGTTTTTCACTGGAATAGTCAACCCTGCTACCGCAGCCGCAGCAACTGCAGCATTGGTTTTCATAAAGTCACGACGACTTAAATTCATCTTCATAGCGTTCCCCCACTATATTGAATTATTTGATGTTTTTATTCATTTTCGTCTTGCTGATGGTACACCAAGGACACATCAATGACGCCGTCAATCTCTCGTGTCGCTTCCATTTGTTGATGTAAAAGATGTTGATCATGCGATTGCATAACCACAACAAGCTTACCAGTCTGTGCGTCCAATGCAGGGATATCCGTATTTGGTATCGCCAAAAGTGCGGTCTGAATTGCCTCTAATTTTTTGGGATTACCTTGAATCACGAGACCGCAGACATGCCAATCTTTTGCATTTTCCATTGTGATTTGTTCAGTCATTTGTTTTTTCTACTTGATGTTGTTGTATCAATGACAGCTTAATGGCTGACACAGGGCAACTGCGCAAACAGGCCCCACATCCATTACAGTCCTCTAACACGAATTGCGGTTGTGAGACACCACCAATCTGGCGTTTAAAACGAATCGCCCGCATTTCACAACTGTCTTCACAGCTTCGACACTCTACCGCGTTTAATGTCAAACAATGATTGCTCATTTCAATCTTATGGGTCCAAGCAAGCTCGGTCAGTGGTCTAAATACCGGTTGCTGACAGACATCAACGCATTTATGGCAAAACGTGCATTCAGCGTGATCAAATTGCACCTCTGGAAAACCCCCTTCCCCTTTTATTAGAATTTGTGTTTCGCAGACGGTGATACAATCGCCACAACGATGACAGTTTTGGGTAAAGTGGTGCTCATCAACACTCCAAGGTGGTCGAATACCTTGAAATCCTTGCGTTTTGACTTTTTCTGACTGTAATGAGGTGAGAAACTGTCCGCGCAAAAAATGACGACGAGATAGGTTTTCAACAGTCATGCGCGATTCCTTTAATTTACCTTTTTTCCGATTTGCCATTATGGCGAGAGAGGTCAAAATTCATACTACCCAAATTGAGTATTTCGGCAAGAAAGTGGCTTTTTCTTGTGCTAGATCAATTTTTATTTATCAGTAAAAAAATGGTTATTTTTTTGCTACACTAGCCCCGTTATTTCTCAGTTTAAAAGGTGTGTCGTGAAAATTAAGCACTCCGTTTCCACCAAAATCGCCAATTACCTCTTTATCATCATCATTTTTGCAGGCGTCATTACCACGCTCAGCTTGATGATCATGGCCAGTAATAAATCCGATGCGGAATCCATTAACGTCTCTGGTTCCCTACGGATGCAAAGCTACCGCTTATTACATGAACTCGAACAGCACCCCGAATTGGTCGAAACCGATTTACGCCAATATCGCCTAAGTTTACATTCCCCTGCTTTACTAGAAATTGACCAATGGTTTGTCCCTGATGAAGTCAAACAGTCTTATCACCAGCTGATCAAACGTTGGGAACGTATGGAACGTTATGCGAAACAACGGGAAATTGATGCCTATAAAAATGAAATTGCAGATTATGTGGCACAAGTCGATCAATTTGTATTTACCCTGCAACACTTTGCTGAGAAGAAATGGATTATTGCGGTGTTGATCATGTCTTTATCGATGCTTTCGATCATTGCGATGGTGTCTTATGTGGTATGGTATGCTCGCAAAGAGGTGGTCACCCCGCTGAAACAACTCACACAAGCCAGCATCCAAGTGCAAATGCGCCAATTTAACCACGTTAAAGTCGATACCCAGAAAGAAAATGAATTAGGTAACTTAGCGCGTGCATTTAGCCAAATGTCGAGTGAGCTAGAAAAGCTGTATTCCTCATTAGAAGAGAGTGTGAATGAAAAAACGCAAAAGCTCCGCCAAACAAACCGCTCTTTAACCATGTTGTATGAAAGTTCCCAGCAACTGACCACGAATACTGTAGATGAAAATATCTTGCAACATGTGTTAAAGAACCTCTTTATTAGTGAACACTTACGTTATGTAGAATTGGTTGTGGAAGGGGCTGAACATTGGCATATCTGCTTTGGACACAAGCAAGCGAGCCAACATTGTCAAGCGGTTGAATTACAGATTGAAGACGAAAAACTCGCCGTGCTTTATTGGCAAGCTGGCTTACCTTGCCCAGATCCTCGCACAATGCGTAACATTGCACAAATTTTAAGTCGCACACTGTATTTCCATAAAACGCAGCGCCAACAACAACAATTATTGTTAATGGAGGAACGGTCGATTATTGCGCGAGAATTACACGATTCTTTAGCACAGGTTTTGGCATTCTTGCAAATTCAGTTGACCTTGCTCAAACATCAGATCAAACAAGAAAGTGCTGAGGCGAAACAACAAAGCATTAATATTATCGCCAGTTTCGAGCAAGCATTACGCGATGGCTATGTGCAATTACGCGAATTGTTAGCCACTTTCCGTTTGACCATACAAGAAGCCAATTTGAAATTAGCGCTTGAGCAAGTGGTTGAGTCCTTGCGTGGACAAACCGACATGCCAATGCATGTACAATGCTCACTGCCATCACAAAGTTTTAGTGCAAAACAATTAGTACACATTTTGCAAATTGTGCGAGAATCCGTCTTAAATGCAATTAAACATTCAAAAGGTCATCGCATTGATATCATCGCACACATTAATGAAGATGGGGAATATGAGTTTATTGTACGCGATGACGGGATTGGCATTCCAAGTTTAGAAGAGCCAGAAGGACACTATGGTTTAAATATCATGCACGAACGTGCCACACAGTTAAATGCTGATTTACACATTGCAAACCGCACATCAGGTGGCACTGAAATGAAACTGACACTCCATCAAAACAGGAATCTGACATGAAAACATTATTTTTAGCCTCGTCTTTTGCCGATGTCTTCGATCTCTTTCTTGATGTCGCGGGCAACATCCAAAATAAACGCATTACGTTTATTCCCACCGCAAGCAACGTAGAAGACGTGACGTTTTATGTTGATGACGCACGAAACGCCTTCCTAAACCAAGGCGCACACCTTGATGAACTTGATTTATCCACAGCGAATCTTGCCGAAATACGTGATAAATTAGCCAAAAACGAGATGATCTATGTCAGTGGTGGTAATACGTTCTTTTTACTGCAAGAATTAACACGCACAGGGGCGGCACCGCTGATCCAACAGCATATTCAAGCGGGTAAAATGTATATTGGTGAATCCGCAGGTGCTATGATTACCGCCCCCAATATTGAGTATGCCAAATACATGGACAACCCCGACAAAGCACCGATGTTAAGCGATTTTACGGCGCTCAATTTAGTCGATTTTTATGTTGTGCCACACTATACCGATTTCCCTTTCATCGAGGCGACACAAAAGATCATTGATACCTATTCGACCACTTTACCGTTACAACCCATTGACAATCAGCAAGCAATATTGGTCAATAACGAAACAAGGATAATCAGAGGAAACCTGAAAGGATAATCTATGCAAAATTTACAGCCGTTTCATACCTTTTCGTTGCCCGTACAGGCACAGAAGATTGTTGAAATTACCAATATTGACCAACTGAAACAACAATGGGCACAATGTCAAGCAACTCAGCAACCCATTGTATTATTAGGACAAGGTAGTAATGTCCTTTTCTTACGCGACTTTCAAGGCGTTGTACTCCTCAATCGTTTAATGGGCATTCAGCATACACAAGACGATAATTTTCATTATTTACACGTAAACGGGGGTGAAAACTGGCATCAATTGGTTACTTGGTCAATCCAGCAAGGAATTGGGGGGCTTGAAAATCTTGCCTTAATCCCAGGTTGTGCGGGTTCCGCACCGATCCAAAATATCGGTGCCTATGGGGTAGAGTTTAAAGATGTGTGCGATTATGTGGAGGTGCTTAACTTATCCAACCATGAAATTTTTCGCCTGACCAATGCACAATGCCAGTTTGGCTATCGTGACAGCATTTTTAAACACGCCTATGCGACGGGCTATGTGATTATTGCGGTAGGTTTAAAACTCTGTAAGGCTTGGCGCCCGGTGTTGAAATATGGATCACTCGTAGAGTTAGACAAAAGTGCGGTCAGTGCCCAGCAAATTTTTGATGAAGTTTGTGCCATACGACGCAGTAAACTCCCTGACCCGGCTGAGTTTGGCAATGCAGGGAGTTTTTTCAAAAACCCCGTCGTCAGTCAAGCAGAGTTTGCACGCTTACAGCAAGACTATCCCAATATGCCTCATTTCCCACAAGCAGATGGGACAGTTAAACTGGCTGCAGGCTGGCTGATTGACCAATGTGGCTTGAAAGGTTACCAACTTGGTGGAGCAGCCGTCCACCAACAACAAGCCCTTGTGTTGATCAACCGAGATCATGCCACGAGCAGTGATATCGTGGAATTGGCACACCATATTCGCCAAAAAGTCGCTCAGCGTTTTGCGGTTTGGTTACAACCCGAAGTCCGCTTTATTGGCGAATACGGTGAAGTGAATAGTGAACAAGCCATTGCTTAAAGGAACACTCCAATGAACTTCAATAGCCTATTAAATACCTTACCGCCGATTGATGGCTTAGTGGGTCTTACTGTGATGGACGGCGACACACAAGTACACTATATTCCTGCAATTGCGGGCAAATTAGGTTCTTTGCGTGTCTATAATGCGCTTGCCCAAGCATTTCAAGACAAACTCGACCGCACTTCTGCACAAAAAGGCGTGCAATTATTTGCAGAGCATAGTGAGGAGGCTAAGCAATATCCCGGCAAGCACCCAAATATTGACTTACTTTTCCATATTATCGACCATAATCTTTGCTACCAATTAGTACCACAAAAATGACGGAACAAAAATTAAAACCTTTTCCCCTGCCGATTAACTATTTTGGCATCATCCTTGGACTTTCTGCCTTAAGTCTTGCTTGGCGTTATGCCACACCCCTGTGTGCAAGCGCCACCCTCGTGAGCGAAAGCCTTTTGGTTGTTTCTGTGATGATTTGGCTCACCTTTATGGGTGCTTATGCTTACAAATGGTTTACATCACATCAGCAATTGAAAGCTGATTTACAACATCCGCTGCTAGGTAATTTTGTCAGCCTCATTCCTATTACAACGATCTTAATCGGCATTGGGCTTGTCCCTTATAGTATGTTATTGGCGATTGCACTCATCAGCTTAGGCATCACCACGCAACTGGCTTTTGCGACCTACTATATTCCCGCTATGTGGCGTGGTGTACATCAAGCGGAAATGACGCTGCCCGCAATTTACTTGCCGACTGTCGCCACAAATTTTGTCAGTGCCACCGCACTTGGTGCACTCGGTTACACAGAATGTGGTATGGTATTTTTCGGTGCAGGCTTTGTTTCTTGGTTAGTCTTAGAGCCGATTGTGTTGCAACATTTACGCACATTGCAACCTGTCCCAGAACCATTGCGCCCGATGATCGGTATCCAACTTGCCCCAGCCTTTGTAGGGTGTTCGGCATATTTAACCTTAAATGGCGGAAACATTGATCTTTTTGCCCTGATGCTATTAGGTTACGGTGTATTGCAACTGTTGTTCTTAATTCGTTTATTGCCTTGGATTTTTGCAAATGGTTTTACTCCCGCAATGTGGGCATTCTCATTTGGTTTAGCATCCATGGCAAAAGTGACATGCATTTTTTATCACAACACTTCGGATAATTTGTTGGCCATACTGAGCTTAAGTCTGTTCATCTTCGCGAACTTCAGTATTGGATTAATGTCGCTAAGTACAGGCTACTTAGTGTGGAAAGGGAAGTTTTTACTGAAATAGCCTCAGTGGCGTTTTTACCGTTTTTCGTCACTGAGAAAACACGTTGTGATTAACCACTTACACTGTACCGAAAACGTAACAAATGCGTGCAATTCACGCAATAAACGCTACAATGGCAACACGCTATGATATCAGACTCGCGCTGAGTAATCGTATAGGGGCATTACTCTCGCACGCTCAAAAGGTGATTAATATGCTGATCATGATTATCAAAAAACTGTTTCTCGTACTTGCGCTCATTCTGCTCAGCCTCACGGTTATTGCCCTAATCAGCTACCAACGATTACCTACATCCCATCGTCCAATCAGTACCCATCCGCCCGTTCATCCAAATGGTCTCTTGGCGCGCCATATTTTACCGCAACTTGCTGAGCACCCTAATTTGACGGGATTGTATCCTTTAGGCGATGGAAAAGATGCCTTTTTGGCTCGATTAGCCCTAAGCGAATATGCCGAACAGACTCTCGATTTACAATATTATATTTGGCATAACGATGTTTCTGGCCATTTATTGTTACAAAGCCTGTATAAAGCAGCTACACGTGGTGTCAAGGTACGTTTGCTGTTAGACGATAATAACACCAAGGGAATGGATGAAATATTAGCCTCCCTTAATGCCCATCCGAATATTGAAATCCGCTTATTCAATCCTTTCATGCAACGTCAATATCGTTGGTTAGGCTTTTTAAGCGACTTTTTTCGGCTCAATCGTCGTATGCACAATAAATCCTTCACAGCAGATGGTGTCATGAGTATCCTCGGTGGACGCAATATTGGAGATGAATATTTTGATGTAGGTAACGGTGTATTATTTGCGGATCTTGATGTGGTCACCACGGGCGAAGTCGTCACGCACATTCAGACCGATTTTGATCGTTATTGGAATAGCTCATCAAGTTATCCTTTAGAAAGCATTATCGTACACGATCATATTACGCCGTTTAATCCACTGCCAGCATTGGATGATGAAACGCAAACCTATTTAAAACAGCTCACTGAGTTGCCGTTTGCTCAAAGCTTGCAAGCGGGCACATTAGCGTTGACTTGGGCAGAAGCCAAACTAATCAGCGATGATCCCGGTAAAGCATTAGGAAAGTCAATGATTCAAGACAGTGTTTTAGCACATATTGCACCGACCATGCTGAATGCGAAAGATAACTTAATTATTGTCTCCCCTTATTTTGTGCCAACAAACATCGGCGTTGATTTCTTAACCCGTATTAGCCAAAGTGGCACACAGGTTTCAATCCTCACCAATTCATTGGACGCCACTGATGTCAGCATTGTACATTCTGGTTATGCCAAACACCGCAAAACCTTATTACAGAACCAAATCAAATTATATGAACTGAAACCCAATGCGACCGTGCAAATGGCCTCCTCTGGCCATTTACTCAAAGGGTCAAGTAGTGCCAGTTTACATGCCAAAACCTTTACGCTCGACAATCGCTACTTATTTGTCGGCTCATTTAATATGGATCCGCGCTCGGCTATGCTCAATACAGAAATGGGGTTACTGATTGACAGCCCTGAACTGGCTCGCTTACTCAGTGTGGGATTACAACAAAATCAAGCGCATTATGCTTTTTCTGTTAAGTTAAACGAGGCGCAAGAATTGTATTGGGAAACCCAAGAAAATGGCCAATCCGTGCGCTATGATAAGGAACCTCATACCAGTTGGTTTAAGCGTTTTAGTGTGTGGTGTCTCTCTTGGCTACCTGTTGAGCATCTGCTGTAATCTTACCTTGTCTAACAAACACATATCGGAAAATAGGTTGTTACTTTTTATGAGTAAATAAACTCATTTTCGGAGATGAGCAATCATGTAGTGGCACCACATAATATAGGAGAAAAAGTAGGCGTAACCCGTTTTTTCGGTTTGCATTTTCTGTGCCTTCATTCCTGCTATGCTCTCTCCGTTATGAATAAACCACTTCCTGAGTTAAATGCATTGCTGTATTCTTTGCTAAATCAATATTGAACTTTAATCACAAGACAGAGTCTAATTTTTGCTAATAGGAAACAGCAATAACTATTAGCTCCAGTTTGATTTTTATGCTATAACTAGATTGAGATGTTATCTTCATTTTTTAAGAAGGAAAGCGATGAACAAAGACACACAAACCATGATGTTGGTTCCACAAGGCAGTATCGAAGCCTATATTCGTGCTGCAAATGAATATCCTATGCTTACCGCTGAGGAAGAAAAGGAATTGGCGGAGCGTTTGTATTATCAAGAAGATTTGGAAGCCGCGAAAAAGCTGATCCTTTCTCATCTTCGCTTTGTGATTCATGTTGCACGTGGCTATTCAGGCTATGGCTTACCACAAGCTGATTTGATTCAAGAGGGTAATATTGGTCTGATGAAAGCAGTCAAACGTTTTAACCCTGAAGTGGGGGTACGTTTAGTCTCGTTTGCTGTGCATTGGATCAAAGCGGAAATTCACGAATACGTCTTACGCAACTGGCGTATTGTGAAAGTGGCCACCACAAAAGCACAACGTAAATTATTCTTTAATCTACGTAAAACCAAACAGCGTTTAGGTTGGTTTAACGAAAATGAAGTGGAAATGGTGGCCAACGAACTCGGTGTTTCGCCAGAAGATGTGGTGGAAATGGAATCCCGTATGACCGGTGCCGATGTGGCGTTCGATTTACCCACAGATGACAACGAAGAGACCTATTCACCTTCTTTATATTTAGAAGACAAAGGATCTAACTTCGCAGCGGAACTCGAAAATGAAAACTACGAAACACAAGCCACAGAACAGTTAAGTGTTGCGCTGGAAGGGTTGGATGAACGTAGCCTTGATATCATTAAAGCACGTTGGTTAGATGAAAACAAAGCGACTCTGCAAGATTTAGCCGCCAAATACAATATTTCCGCAGAGCGTGTACGCCAGTTGGAAACCAATGCACTGAAAAAACTGAAAAGTGCGGTCAATTTCTAACACGTTTTTATCGAAGAAAAGCCAAAGTAATCGACTTTGGCTTTTTTGTTTTCATACAAATAGATTATCAAATATCCGCAAGAATGGTATAGTAATCCCTCTCTAATCTCGGCTTATTGGAGCAAGTTATGCCTATCAATACATTTTGCAAAATCAGTTTATTCACCTGTGCGTTATGCTGTGCAACAGCAACGCTCGCGAATCCCAATGTTTATGTAGAAGGCCCCTCTATTGAAAATGTGATGCGAGCAAGCTCGTATGTTTCCTATACCTATCGCACAGAAGCAAAACGGCATCAATGGGTGGGAAATGATGACCTCTTTTTTATTCGCTTATCGAGTATTGATACCTTTGGCGACCAACGCTCCGCCTTAATTGCAAGCCTCGCCCCACATAGCTATAGTATTGAACGCGTTAGCACAAATTGTAAAACGAAAGACACCATTATCAACACTCGTACTCGTTATGATGTTAACGGCAAAGTATTAGAATCCAATAAAGAAGAAGAGAAAGTAGGCCGACCTATTCCAGATAGTTATCTGGCTGAGGCCGTGATTGTGATGTGTGATGCCCTTGCCATTATCCCCGCCAATCCCAATGTAGATGGTGAAAAAATTACCGCCTCGGCGCCTTTTATGAATGTCATCAATGAACATGTCCGCGCCAAAGGCGTGACTCGCCGCGCGATAACAGTAGAGCAAATTGAAGCGCATTTCAAAACAACATTAAATCAACGCAAATAAACAAAAAAGGACGTGCCAATCCACGTCCTTTCCTTTATCCCACCTTTACTTACTCCAGTAGGCCTTCGAGTTCCTCTTGTAACGCGAGCCAATCCATTTCAAGCATTTCTAACTGTTTTTTCTTACTCACTTGCTCATTCAAAAGAGCGGTCAGTTTTTCTTTATTTTCTGCTGTATATAAATCTGATTCCGCCAATTGGGTTTCAATGTGCGCTAACTGAGTCGAAAAGGCTTCCATGTTTTGTTCAAGTTGCTGGAGCTTTTTACGCAACGGGGCGGTTTGTTGTCGCAACTCTGCCTCACGGCGTTTTTGTTCTTTACGATTGGCACTACTATTCACATTATCAATAAGCGCAGAGGTAGCCGCCTTTTCTTCGGTATTGCGATTTAGATCAGCTAACCATTTCTGATAATCTTCTAAATCCCCATTGAAAGGCTCAACTTTTTTATCATGCACTAGATAAAATTCCTCCACCGTATTGCGTAATAAATGGCGGTCATGGGAGACCACTACCAACGACCCCTGATAATCGACTAAGGCTTCGGTTAAAGCTTGACGCATATCTAAATCCAAGTGGTTCGTTGGTTCATCAAGTAATAACAGATTCGGCCGTTGCCACACAATCAACGCTAACACTAAACGGGCTTTTTCCCCGCCAGAAAAGGACTTCACCGCCTCATTCACCTTATCGCCTTTGAACGCAAAACCGCCCAAATAATCCCGTAACTGCTGTTCTGTATGCTGCGGTGCTAGTTTTTGCAAATGCCAAAGTGGGCTCTCATCGAGACGTAGCGTTTCTAATTGATGCTGAGCAAAATAACCAAGCTGGACACCTTTCGCGAGCTGAATATCGCCAGCAAGCGGCGCTAATTCACCCGCTAATAGTTTAATCAGTGTCGATTTCCCCGCGCCATTTTTCCCTAGCAAGCCAATCCGTGATCCTGGCACCAAGTTCAATTTAATTTTTTCTAAAATTTCTACCGCACTTTGTCCCTCCTTGCCCGAATAGCCAGCACTCACCTGCTGCATAGATAATAACGGATTGGGTAAAGACAGGGGCTCAAGAAAGGTAAAATGGAACGGATTATCCACATACGCGGGCGCGATTAATTCCATACGCTCGAGCGCTTTCACACGACTTTGTGCCTGTTTTGCCTTGGTGGCTTTTGCCTTAAAGCGATCAATGTATTTTTGTAAATGCGCGACTTTTTGCTGCTGTTGACGGTAGAGCGCATTTTGTTGAGCCAATTTTGTCGCACGTTGCACCTCAAAAGACGAATAATCGCCGGTATATTCATTCAGCTTCTGATTTTCAATATGGATAATTTTATTGACAATAGGATCAAGGAAATCACGGTCATGCGAAATTAACACTAATGTCCCTTTGTATTGCACCAGCCAACGCTCTAACCACATGACCGTATCTAAATCTAAGTGGTTAGTAGGCTCGTCCAATAACAATAAATCGGAAGGACACAATAGTGCTTGTGCTAAATTTAAACGCATCCGCCAACCACCCGAAAAGGCTTTCACAGGTTGTTGCAATTCCCCTTGGCTAAAGCCTAAACCGTGCAATAAGGCTGCCGCACGCGCTTGAATGGTCCACGCATCAATCGCATCTAATTGCGCATGAATATGGGCAATTAGATGCCCATCGCCTTGCTCATTGGCTAACACTAGCTCACGTTGTAAGCGACAATATTCGCGATCACCTTCAATCACATAATCGATTGCCGAGGTCATTAAGGCAGGCGTTTCTTGATTCACCCAAGACAACGTCCAATTAGCCGGAAAACTCACGTCCCCGCCTTCCGCGCTAATCTCTTTTTTTAATAACGCCAATAAAGAGGACTTGCCACAACCATTTTTACCGACCAAGCCCACTTTTTGTCCGGGGTTAATCGCGACCGATGTATTTTCGAGCAACACGGATTGCCCGCGCTTTAATGTTAAATTTGTAAAAAAAAGCATGCGTTCTCGTATGTCTTGTTCAACTTTTATTATAGAATGGGCTATTCTCTACTTTTTTATCGGAGTTGCCAATGTTTGATTCGTTAATCGTGCAATTTGTTGTATTGTGGGCTGTAATCGACCCCATTGGATCCGTACCGGTTTATTTGACCAAAACCGTAGGGCTATCGCTAGAAGATAGACGCAAGATTGCTTTAAAAGCGGTGGTTATCGCGACTGGGATTTTAATGTTCTTTTTAGTTTTAGGTCAGGGACTATTAGAAGCGATGCAAATTCCGCTCACCGCATTCCAAATTGCCGGGGGCTTAGTGTTACTGTTATTCGCCTTAACCATGATTTTTGGTGAAGGGAAACCTGAACATGAAATGCGCATGACTTCCAGTTTGAGTGAGCTAGCGGTTTATCCCCTAGCCGTGCCGTCCATTGCCTCACCGGGTGCTATGATGGCAATTGTATTATTAACTGATAATCATCGGTTTAGCTTTTTCGATCAAGTCATTACCACACTGATCATGCTCTCCATTTTATTTATCACTTACCTGCTTTTCTTAATGGCAAACCGTATTCAACGTTTAATTGGTAACACCGGTGCGGCTGTAATAAGCCGAGTCATGGGGTTAATTCTGGCCGCGGTAGCAATTAATAATATGTTAGTGGGCATTCGTGATTTTTTTACTCAAGTGGTGTAATTGCCAAAACGGTAAAAGTGCAGTGAATTGCTTGCCGTTTTCTACTGATATTTTCACAACAAAAAGGCGATAATATATCGCCTTTTTGTTTATCTACTTGCGTGGCTGTAATGTGGGACAGCGTAAATTCAACCCTATCATCACCGCCACGATACCGATCCCCACCAAATCAGTCATCAGCTCTGGAATAATCAGCATAAAGGAACCAACCGCCAATATCACCCGTTGCCAAATTGGCATCACTTGTTTGAAATACCCTTCGGTAGCAGCGGATAAACCTAATACGCCAATTGTGGACGAAACCAATACACTGATAATGTCCACAACGTGAGGGAGCGGGAAGGTTTTTGCCGTCACCGCAACACTGCTCACATCAATCATCAGCATATTCGGGTTATACACAAACATAAATGGCACAATAAAACCTGCCAAGGCCAAACGCAATGATTGCCAGCCTGTTTTCATTGGATCCCCTTGTGCAATCCCTGCACCGGCAAACGCGGCTAAGGCGACCGGAGGCGTGATATTGGCAAAAATACCAAAATAAAACACAAACATATGTGCCACTAACACTGGGACATCAAACGTAGCAAGTGCCGGTGCTGCCATGGTTGCCGTGATGATATAAGCGGGAATAGACGGTAACCCCATGCCTAAGATCATTGAGGCAATCATAGTTAAAAATAAGGTGAATAATAACGAACCAGCACCTAAGGTGACAATAGAGGAGGTAATCACCGTACCAAAACTGGTTAAATTTACCACGCCAATCACAATTCCAACCACCGCACAAGCAGCCATCACAGACAGGGACTGTTTCGCCCCATCTTCTAACGCGGCAATAATTTCTTTTAGCCCCATACGTGTTTCTTGACGCAATTGGCTAATTAATACGGTTATGCCAATGGTATAAACGGCGGCATAACCAATCGGAACGGATTCGATTAAAAACCACACCAATGCGATAATCGGCAATAACATATGCCCACGCGCTTTCATGATCACCTTAAACCGCGGTAATTGATCCTTCGATAAGCCTTTCAAATTTTGTTTGCCCGCACGGAAATGGACTTGCGCAATCACGCCGAGGTAATACAGCACGGCAGGAAAGAGCGCAGCCAGTGCAATGGTGCCATAACTCACGCCAGTGGTTTCCGCCATAATAAACGCGCTGGCACCCATAATCGGTGGCAGAATTTGTCCACCCACTGAGGCACTCGCCTCTACGGCTCCCGCAAAATTTCGGTGATAACCAATTTTTTTCATTAATGGGATGGTAAAGGCCCCCGTACTCACCACATTCGCCACTGCTGCCCCATTAATACTGCCCATAAAACCACTTGAAATCACCGCCACTTTCGCCGGTCCCCCTTGCTTATCACCGGCAAGTGCTAAGGCAATATCATTAAATAACTGCCCCATGCCCGATTTCGCTAAAAAGGCACCAAATAAAATAAACAAGAAAATAAACGTTACCGATGCCCCGATGGCTGACGAATATAACCCTTCTGTTTTGAGATAAAGTTGACCAAAAATATCCCCAACATCATAAGGACGGGTTAATAAGCGATCAGGGATAAAATCCATTGAACTGACAAAAGGATAGGCCAGAAAAACCAAGGCGAAAAGCACGAGTATCAAGCCTGTAATCCGCCGTGTTACTTCTAACACCGCAAGGACAGTCAAAATAGCCACAACAATGTCCACTGTATTCGGAATACCACCGCGAATCGTCATAATGTCATTGTACTGATGAACTAAATACCCCACACCAAGGCTAGCGATGCCTATCCACACCCAATCATACCAAGCCACACCCCCTTGCCGATTTTTTTGCGTGGCGGGATAAATTAAGAAAATCAAAATTGCCCCAACACCTACGTGGATTGCACGCTGTAATAAAGTGGGTAAAGGATAAAAGGTAATATAGAGATGAAATAAGGAGTAGCATACGGCAATGACCGTAATCAGCCCTTTTTGTAACGGATTGGTCTGTCTGGTCACTGATTCACGATCATATTTTTCTAAGATCGCTTGTTCTCGGCTCCCTAGATTAGTGGTAGCTGTTTGGATTTTATCCGTCATTACATGCACTCCCTAACAAAAAAAGAATCAAAGGTGATTGTGTTGGTTTAATATGGACAGTGGAATAATCGGGTAAGGTTTGATAAATCGGGAAATGCCAATTAGCGCTATTAATGGTGCCTTCCATACGACGAGAAACGACCCAATTTAACTCCGTCAATTCGATATGTTGTGCATAGCCGATATAACCTGACGGCACATTCGCCAACGCCTCCCCTTGAGAAGGGGTACCCGCACCAAAGGTTTGTAACCAAGTTTGATATAGCAACAGCGTATGGCCGTTATGCCGGTAATGTTCCTGCCATAATTGGTGCTCAACTGAATGTCGCCACTGCAAACTAAATTCAGGCACGCGTAAATAACAACGCATCTGTGGCGTATTAATAACCAAATAATTCACCGGCAACAACCCAACAAGCAGAAGAATACTGCCTAATATCAACATCCACTTGCTGAGCGTTCTCAACATCGATTTAGCTTACTTTTTGCTCACTTCATCATAATATTTTTGCGCACCAGGATGTAATGGTGCAACCATGCCTTGCTGTGCTTCCTCTAAGCTCACGGCTTTTGCCGCCTGATGTGCGGTTTGTAATTGCGGTAAACTGTCAAAGAAGGTTTTCGTCAATAAATACACATCCGCCTCACTCAAATCTTTACGCACCACCAAGGCATTTTTAATCGCTGCGGTTGGTACCGGCGCATCATTACCATAGGTATTGGCTGGAATCGCCATCGCATTAAAATAAGGTTTAGATTCTGCCAGTTTTTGTACACCGTCTAGCGGAATCGCCACTAATTGCAAATCAAAACTTTGCTGTAATTCAAGTAATGAGGAATTAGGTAAACCACTGGTTAAAAACGCGGCATCAATCGATCCTGCTTTTAATGCATCCGCCGCTTCGGCATAACCTAAATAATCCACTGTAATATCCGAATAGGTGATACCAAAGCCTGCTAATAAATTGCGTGCATTCACTTCCACCCCTGAATTTTGTGCTCCCGTAGCGACCCGTTTGCCTTTTAAATCGGTAATGGTTTTAATGCCTGAACGTTTAGACGTGACAATTTGTACATAGTTTGGATACAAGGCAGCCATTTGAGTGATATTCTCTAGCTTCGTTGGGAAACTACCAGTGCCATTGAGTGCATCGTTTAACGCATCACTCATCACAAATGCCATTTCCACTTTTTTCTGTGCTAATAAATTCAAGTTTTCGACCGAAGCACCCGTTGTTTGGGTTTTGGAATTCGTTTTTAAGGACTTGCTATAAATATCAGACAATGTCGTCGCAATAATATTATACGGCCCAGAGGCACCACCAGTCGCAATGGTGACAAACTTACTTTTTACGCCCACCGGTGTCTCTGTCGTGCTAGTTGGTGGATTATTAGAAGTGGTTGAAGCTGTTGTAGTGGTCTTATCATCACAAGCCGAAAGCGAAAGCGCAAATAATACGGTTGCAACAACGCTGAGGGAAAATGTCATTTTTTTCATACGTGACTCCTGTATTGTTGGGAGAGACAAGCAAAAGAATGTATTTGCAATCCATATTTTTCTCTTTGCAAACGTTTGCTTTTTATCATGCTCCTGCTTCCTTGTAAAGAAATTGTTAAACCACTAGCGGGCTCTCACTCAGAAAAAAAGCCAACAGCACACCGCACTTTCTCGCCCTACTAACGCCCTTTGTTCAGCCGACCAATCAACTCTCGACTTTCTAAAATAAGCTCATTAGCGTGTTCTTTCTGTTGCAAAATACCCATAAATAATAAATCGGTGATCGCGTGCTGTGCCGTCCGTGAGGCAATCGAAGAGCTACGAAAAGTGGATTCATCTGCCACAGAATAGAGCAAATAATCCGCCAATTCATGCAATGGATTGCTTGTGAAGGCGGTCAGAGCGATGAGTTTAATCTGACGTGCTTTCGCATTTTCAGCGGCTAAGACAATTTCACGATGACAGCCAGAAAACGAAATCAAAAACAGCACATCCTGCGGGGTTAAACTTTGACTCATCGCTAAGGATGCATGGGTATCCGTTTCCGTGACCACAGGTAAACCAATTTTGGTCAATTTATAAAACAAATCTTTGGCAACCAGTGCGGAATTCCCTATCCCCATCAACTGAATTCGTTTCGCTTGCATTAACTGCTCAATCACACGTGTCACATACGGAATCGGGTTCAAGCTTAAACTTTCTTTCAGTGCTTGCTGTTTTTCCAGAAAGAGTTTTTCTGCAATTTCACTTAAATCATCCTTATCCGTAATACTGTCGTGTAAATGAACACGTTGTTCAGATTCGGTTTCTTGCCGAATCAAGGCCTCGCTGATTGCTAGTTTGAAATCACTAAACCGATCTACCCCTAATTTCTGGCTAAATTTAATGATTGCAGATTGACTCACACCAATCTGATTGGCTAAAGCTTTCGATGACAATGATTTGACTTGATGCGGATATTTCAAAATAAAATTAGCAATTCGCTGTTCATTCGGGGAAAGCGAAGGATAGGTATGTTTCAGCTTAATTAATAAGCCCATAAAGCACTCCCATATAAGAATAAAAAGTGAGCAAGCTCACAGAATGAATAAATAATCTCCATTCATAAACTATTTTGGAATAAAATAATCCAAAGTAAAATCATCAAAGGAATTTTTTATGCAAAATGCACTCGATGCGCTGATCACCGAAAGTCGGAACCCATTCAGTACCCATATCGACCAACTTTCAACCTTAGATATGTTAGCAGTTATTAATCAGGAAGATCAAAAAGTTCCTTTCGCCATCGAAAAAGTGTTACCCGACATCGCACAAGCGGTTGATGCGATTGCGCAAGCCTTCATGAAAAATGGACGATTAATTTATTTAGGGGCAGGTACCTCGGGACGCTTAGGCATTTTAGATGCGAGTGAATGCCCACCTACCTTTGGTACACCCCATGAGCAAGTGGTGGGATTGATCGCCGGCGGACCACAAGCGATTTTACGCGCGGTAGAAAATGCCGAAGATGACCGGAATGCCGGCAAGCAAGATTTGCAAGCACTGACGCTGAATGAAAACGATGTGGTGGTCGGTATCGCAGCCAGTGGGCGTACGCCTTATGTTCTAGCGGGTATTGACTATGCAAAAGAGGTGGGCTGTGTCACAGTAGGGATTAGTTGTAATCCAGATTCCGCGTTGGCCACACTTGCCAACATCGCGATTACACCGATTGTCGGCCCTGAAGTCATTACCGGATCATCACGAATGAAAGCAGGTACCGCACAAAAACTGATTCTGAATATGCTCACAACAGGGGCGATGATTAAAACAGGCAAGGTGTTTGGTAATTTAATGATCGATGTGGTGGCGACTAACCAGAAATTAGTCGAGCGCCAAAAAAACATTGTCATGGAAGTCACCCAATGTGATCGCCAACAGGCAGAACATGCCTTACGCCAATCAAATGGACAATGTAAAGTAGCGATTGTCATGCTATTACTGAATATGTCAGCAGAAGAAGCCAAAAACTGCTTGGCACAAGCCAATGGTTTTATTCACCAAGCATTAACTTTGGTTAAATAAAGGAGAACGTTATGGCAACAATTGATAATGCGATGATCCGCGTGCTTATCCAACATTTAGGTGGAAAAAGCAACATCCAAAGTGTCACTAATTGTATGACACGCTTACGTGTCACCTTGCACGATTCGTCAGTTGTTGATAAAGACGAGATAAAAAAAATCAGTGATGTGATGGGGGTAGTTGAAGCCGATGCCCAACTTCAGATCATCTTAGGCCCAGGTAAAGCGACGCAAGCGGCAGAGCTCATGAAAACCGCGTTAGGCAGCGATCTCACCTCACCTTCTCTCCAAGAGATTGCACGCACACAAAAACAACAAATTAAATCCACTCAAACCAGCAGTGTCCATCAATTCTTTGCTAAGTTTGCTACGATCTTTACACCGCTGATTCCTGGCTTTATTGGCGCGGGCTTACTCCTTGGTCTAGCGACTGTCTTACAACAAGCCTTTGTCACTGGAGTGGACAATCCTAATGCTTTCTTAGTAGATGTCATCGCCTATATGAAAGTATTTAGTAAAGGCTTATTTAGCTTTTTAAGCATTCTCATTGGTTATAATGCGGCTAAAGCCTTTGGTGGCTCTGGTGTCAACGGTGCCATCCTTGCCTCTTTATTTATCTTGGGTTATAACCCAGAAGCAACCAAAGGGATTTATTCTGGATTAAGCAACTTCTTTGGCTTAACTATTGATCCGCGGGGGAATATCATCGGGGTTTTAATCGCCGCCATTGTCGGTGCTAAAGTAGAGCGTTGGGTGCGAAAATTCATCCCTGATAGCTTAGATATGGCATTAACCTCGACGGTTACCCTATTAATTATGGGCTGTTTTACCTTCCTCTTTATTATGCCAATTGGGGTATATCTGTTTAATGGGATGTCTTGGTTGTTCTCCAACTTAAATGGCAATCCATTAGGTACCGCGGTCTTAGCGGGCTTATTCCTCATCTCCGTGATGCTCGGTATTCACCAAGGTTTTGTCCCGGTCTATTTTGCCTTAGTGGAAACTCAAGGATTTAACGCCCTTTTCCCTGTTCTTGCCATGGCAGGGGCAGGACAAGTAGGGGCAGCCTTAGCCCTTTACTTTAAAGCCAATAAAGGTGCCATTTTACGTGATCAAATCAAAGGGGCGATTATTCCAGGCTTTTTAGGTATCGGTGAACCGTTGATTTACGGGGTAACCTTACCACGTGTTAAACCGTTTATTACCGCCTGTATTGGTGGGGCAGCAGGCGGTTTTACCATTGGATTAGTGGCGTATTTAGGCTTCCCAATGGGGTTAAATACCGTCTTTGGGCCATCTGGTTTACTCGCTATCCCATTAATGACCTCACCGAATGGAGTATTGCCGGCTATTGCGACTTATTTATTAGGCACGGTGGTGGCTTACGCGACGGGCTTTATCACAACTTATTTCTTTGCGACCAAAGATGTCGATTTAAGCTGAAGAGTTTTGCTGACCTGTCCTTTTTCCTATAGGAACATGATAGATATCAGCATTTGGGTGGTGTAAGCCACCCTTTTTTGTCCGTTTCGTCGTTTTCAGGAAGAAGAGAGAAAGAAAGTGCGGTGGAAATATTGGCAAACACCACCGCACTGTTTTATTGAAAAGGCAAATGAGCAACGATAATTACAGGATATTATCAAACTCCTCCATCACCCATTTTGGCCACACACTGGATTGAACTTCACCGATGTGCTTTTTCTGTAAGAGTAACATCACTAAGCGTGAACGACCAATGCCCCCCCCAATCGACAAGGGTAAACGACCATTAATTAAGTCTTGGTGCCAATCAAATTTCAGGCGATCTTCATTATGAGTTAACGCAAGCTGTTTACGTAATGCTGTTTCATCCACACGAATCCCCATAGAAGACAACTCAAAGGCGCGTTCTAAAATTGGGTTCCACACCAGAATATCGCCATTTAGCCCTTTATATTCCCCTTCTGACGGTGTTGTCCAGTCATCATAATCGGGTGCACGCACATCGTGAGGTTTACCATCAGACAGTTTGCCACCAATGCCGATTAAAAATACCGCCCCATGCTCTTTACAAATTGCATTCTCACGTTCTTTATCATTCATATTCGGGAAACGCTGTACCAATTCTTCGCTGTGGATAAATTTAATTTCCTTTGGCAAAAAGGTAGCCAAACCAAATTTTTTACTTACCGCAGCTTCTGTTTCTAAAATCGCAGCATAAATAGCACGCACTGTTTCTTTCAAATAATCAAGATTACGTTGTTGTGCACTAATGACTTTTTCCCAATCCCATTGATCCACGTACACTGAATGGGTTTGATCTAAAGAATCTTCATCGGGACGAAGCGCTGTCATATGCACAAATAAGCCCTCACCTTGTGCAAAATTAAAACGTGCTAGCGTGTGGCGTTTCCATTTGGCTAAAGAGTGAACAACCTCAAAGGTGGCATCTGTGATCTGTTTCACATTTACTTGCACCGCTTTCTCTGCACCTGAAAGATTATCTTGAATACCATTACCAACTTGGCTTAGGATAGGGCCTTGGACTTCAACAATACCCAAATGTTCTGCTAATTTTTCTGTGAATGTGTTCTTCGCAAAACTAATTTCTTGTTGTTGTAAAATAAATGATTTCTTCATTTTCGATACCTTAAAATATATACTACATCAAATTCACTGAATATTATTTAATACAAAAGCCCTGTAACTCAATACTTTTTTTAAAATAAGCGATATACTTTGAATTTTATATAATATAACGTATTTATTTTTAAAAAAATTCTAAAAAAGGTCAGCTATGCACAATATTGATAATCTTGATCAGCAAATATTGCGTGTTTTAACCAAAGATGCACGTACCCCTTATGCAGAAATGGCGAAAAATTTCGGCGTGAGCCCAGGAACGATCCATGTCCGTGTGGAAAAAATGCGTCAAGCAGGCATTATTGAAGGCACCAAAGTCCGGATTAATGAACGTAAGTTAGGCTACGATGTGTGCTGTTTTATCGGGATCATCCTAAAAAGTGCCAAAGATTACGATAAAGTGATCAAAAAACTTGAGGGCTTTGACGAAGTTGTTGAGGCTTATTACACCACAGGAAATTACTCGATTTTTATTAAAGTGATGACCCACACAATCGCAGAATTACATGCTGTATTAGCCTCAAAAATCCAGTTAATTGATGAAATTCAATCAACTGAAACCTTAATTTCAATGCAAAATCCCATTTTGCGTGATATTAAACCCTAGCATAATGAAATAAGGAGATATTATGTCAGAAGTATTCCATCTCGGTTTAACCAAAGCGATGTTAGAAGGCGCCACCCTCGCGATTACGCCAGGCGCACCAGAACGTGTCGAAAAAATTGCCCAACTTTTAGACCGTCCTAAATTTCTCGCATCCACTCGTGAATTCACTTCTTGGCTCGGTTATATCGGAGATAAAGCGGTTGTCGTCTGTTCCACAGGGATTGGTGGACCTTCCGTTTCTATCGCCGTTGAAGAACTGGCACAATTAGGCGTTCGCACTTTCTTACGCATTGGCACCACTGGTGCTATTCAACCACACATCAATGTTGGCGATATTCTCGTCACCACTGGTGCAGTCCGTTTAGACGGTGCAAGTTTACACTTTGCACCAATGGAATATCCTGCTGTTGCCAATTTTGAATGCACCAACGCGCTTTACAAAGCCGCCACAGAATTAGCTAAGCAAAAAGTGTATGTAGGTATTACGGCGGCCTCAGACACCTTCTATCCTGGTCAAGAACGTTATGATACCTACAGTGGTAAAATCTATCGCCATTTCCAAGGCTCATTAAAACAATGGCAAGATCTGAATGTGATGAACTTTGAAATGGAATCCGCCACATTATTCACGATGTGTGCTGCTTTAGGTTTGCGTGCGGGTATGGTGGCAGGCGCCATTGTTAACCGTACACAGCAAGAGATTCCAAATGAAGCTGCAGTGAAAGATATTGAAAAAAATGCGGTTGAAATTGTTGTGAAAGCAGCGTCATATCTCGTGTAATGATTCATGCTTTCTATACAAAACGCTTAACCGATGGCTAAGCGTTTTTTATATCACGACATTGTCACTTTTCAGTGATTTTATTGCTATTCTTTGCTTTTCTTAGACTTTTTCCGCCCATTTCATAGTCTTCCCTAGATAAATTCTGTACAATAAAGCATTACTCGTATTTATTCTTTTTTTTTGAGATTTTTTTATGTCATCTACTTTACCCAATATTGGTTTTATTAGTCTCGGTTGCCCTAAAAATTTAGTGGACTCTGAACGTATTCTGACGGAGTTACGTTCTGATGGTTACAATATTATTCCTAGTTATGAAAATGCCGATCTGGTTATTGTCAACACCTGTGGTTTTATTGACAGCGCAGTACAAGAGTCCCTTGAAGCGATTGGGGAAGCGCTAGAAGAAAACGGCAAAGTGATTGTAACAGGTTGTTTAGGTGCCAAAGAAGATCGTATTCGCGAAGTCCATCCCAAAGTATTGGAAGTAACAGGTCCACATAGTTATGAAGCTGTCATGCAACAAGTGCATAAGTACGTGCCGAAACCAGCCTATAATCCGTATGTCAATCTTGTACCAAAACAAGGTGTAAAACTGACACCAAAACATTATGCCTATTTAAAAATCTCAGAAGGCTGCGATCATCGTTGCACTTTTTGCATTATTCCTTCCATGCGTGGTGATTTAGACAGTCGTTCTATTACACAAGTCTTAGATGAAGCAAAACGTCTTGTTGAAGCGGGAGTCAAAGAAATTCTAGTCGTTTCACAAGATACCTCTGCCTATGCATTAGATCGCAGCAAAGAAGAGCAAAATAAAACGGTATTCTGGAATGGTATGCCAATTAAAAATAGCTTACTTAGCCTCTGCGAACAACTGGGTAAGCTCGGTGTATGGGTACGTTTACATTATGTTTACCCTTACCCCCATGTTGATCACTTAATTCCGTTAATGGCAGAAGGCAAAATCTTGCCTTATTTAGACATTCCATTACAACATGCGAGTCCTAAAATTTTAAAAGCCATGAAAAGACCCGGTTCAATCGAGCGCACCTTAGAACGGATCAAAAAATGGCGTGAAATCTGTCCTACTCTCACCTTGCGCTCAACCTTTATTGTCGGTTTCCCGGGTGAAACCGAAGAGGATTTTCAACTTCTTTTAGACTTCTTAAAAGAAGCGCAACTTGATCGTGTTGGCTGTTTTAAATTCAGCCCAGTAGAAGGGGCGATCGCAACAGCCATGCCCGATCAAGTCCCAGAAGAGGTGAAAGAAACACGTTTTCACCGTTTTATGCAATTACAACAAGAAATCTCCGCAACGCGCTTACAACAAAAAGTAGGCAAAGTCTTCACTGTGCTCGTGGACGAAGTAGATGAAAAAGGCATCATTGCACGCTCCATAGCAGATGCACCAGAAATAGATGGTGTGGTTTACATTGATAATCCAAATCGAGTGGCTGTTAAGGCTGGGCAATTTCTTGAAGTCAAGATCACAGGGGCTGATGCCTATGATCTTTACGCATCGCTAATAAACTAGTTACTTCTTTTAATAACTTTACATTATAAGCATAGTGTTCACTTCATCATCGTCGTAGAATTAGCAACCAATTTTTTGACGTCCTTGTTTCATAGCAATATCCAAAAATGAGGATAAAAAACACGAGAACGATCGCGCTTGTGACGTTCCACTTTGAAATAAATAAGGAAAAATGAATGAACAAAATTTATCGTACACTATGGAATGCAGCGACTCAAAGCTGGGTTGTGGTTTCAGAATTAGCAAAAGCGGGGGGCAAAAGCACCTCAACAAAATCGGCGTTAGTGAACAGCGTCAGTGGCTTTAGTTTTACACTAATCGCAGCTTCGGTTGTATTGGCAACGGGCAATGCGAGTGCGGAAGATATTGCTGGGAATAAATATCCCCTGACAGATGCTAAAGACGGTAATTACTGTTTTTATAATACTGCAAGCCAAAGTGTCATTTGTGGTGACGAAACAACAAAAACAACTGACAAAGCAGATAACAAACCCACAAAATCTGTTGTGATTGGTTTAGGCGCAACAAATGATGGTGAAAGCAACGTTGCTATAGGTGCTAAATCTCAAAGTAGTAAAGCTGCTTCTATTGCTATCGGTAGTAATGCAAAAGCACTCGATAACCAAACTATTGCTATCGGTCAAAATGCAACTGCAAATAGTGATTGGGATATTTCCATTGGACGTCAGGCAGGTGCAGAGCAAACTGAGGTCTCTGCAGAAGGTAGAAATATTGCGATTGGTGATGGTGCCTTAAAAAGAGGTAAAGGCGTTAATAACAATATTGCATTAGGCACTAGTGCAGGCGATAGCTTTGAAGGTACGCATAGCCTAATTATGGGGACATACGCTAATACAAACTCTGCAATAACTTCAGCACTAAACGTTAGCACAAAAGAAAGTGAACTAGGTAGCGTTGTAAAAAGCAAAGTTGACGGCAAAGACGTCTACCATGTAAAAGCAAGTAACATCGTCGCTCTTGGTCACCGCGCATTAGCAACTAACGTGGCAGCTATTGCAATCGGCCAACAAGCAAAAGCCTTGGGTAACCAATCTGTTGCAACAGGTAATGGCACAAAAGCAAGTGGAGAAACCGCTATTGCTACGGGGAGTAATGCTTATGCAACTGGTTCTTCTGCAATCGCTATTGGTGGTTCGGTAAATGCTACAGATACTGCAAGAACATTTGCATCTGGCGATTTCTCAATTGCGATGGGACGTACTGCACAAGCCACTAAGTCAGATACTATTGCCTTTGGTCGCAATGCAACAGCTGCAGGGTCAAGTACGATCTCGATTGGTTATAACGCTGGTGTGACTAAAACAGAAAAAGAAGCACAAGGCGATCCTGAAAATGGCAAACTAGCACCCGCAACTGATGCTGTCTTTATTGGTAATAAAGCAGGTTATAAATCCAATAATAACCGTATGCAAGTTTCGATCGGTAAAGATTCGGGTGAAGGTATTGTGGGTACTGAGAACATCACTATCGGCAATAGTGCAGGTAAAAATACTAAAGGAAATACCAACGTTGCGATTGCAAGCCGTGCTGGACAAAATGTTGAAGGACACGACAACTTTGCTGCATTAATTGAAGCAGGACAAAATATCAAAGGCACTGATAATATTGCAATTGGTAAACATGCTGGCCGTGGTTCGGATTCTGGTACAAAGTTAGCTATTAACAATACTATTGCACTCGGTAAAGAGTCCATTTCTTTAAAAAACTTTGGTATTGCACAAGGTCACAAAGCCAAAACAGATGGTGTAGCCTCAATCGCTATCGGTTATAACGCAGAAGCTGTTGGTGGAGAAACAGCCAACATTGCTATTGGTGAAAATGCGAAAGCAGATGCAAGTGGTGCAATCGTATTAGGTAAAAATGCAGAAGCCAAAAGCTTGACTGTTAACAATAAAAAATATGGTGCTTACGCTGCTATCGTAATTGGTAACGAAGCAAAAGCCATCGCAAAACAAGCTGAAGCTGGCAAAGAACAAGAAAACCCGAAAGATGCTATCGCAATTGGTACCAAAGCGGAGGCTCATTATGCAAGTACCATTGCATTAGGTTTTGGTGCGAAATCAGATACTAAAGCCCAAGCTGTTTCAATTGGCTACAATTCTAACGCAAAAGGTTACCAAGCTATTGCTTTCGGTTCTGAAGCAAAAACTGCAGAGAATGCAGGGAGTTCGATTGCGTTTGGTACCAAAGCACAAACGCGTGCCTCTGCGTCCATTGCTATTGGTATGGGCGCTGAAACAGGCTTTGATGGAGGACAGGCTGTCGATGGTTCTGATGCGGTTGCAATAGGTAAAGCAGCTAAAGCAAAAAAACAAAATTCAGTAGCGTTAGGTAACGGTGCTATCGCAAGCGCTAAAGATTCTGTCGCATTAGGTGCTGGCGCAGAAACAGCAGAAGCAGTTGGAACAAATGAAGCAACAGTAAATGAATTTAAATACAGTGGTTTCGCAGGGATTAAACCTATCGCGACAGTCAGTGTCGGTAAAAAAGATGCAGAACGTACGATTACCAATGTTGCTGCAGGTCGTATTGACAAAACAAGTACTGACGCAATCAATGGTAGCCAATTGTATTTGGCGTTAAATACGCTAGGTAATGTCGGTAATACTTTAGTGAGCAATGTATTGGGTGGCAATGCAACTATCACCAAAGAGGGAGATACAGCAGGAACTTTAACCATGTCAGATATTGGTGGTACGGGTAAAGGGACAATCCACGATGCGATTGAAGCCGTAAATAATACAGCTAAAGCAGCCAAAACTGGAGTAGAAGCGGGTAAAAATATTGTTGTTACTGAAAAAGATGGTTCTGATGGCAATAAGATTTACACAGTAGAAACGGCTAAAGAAGTTGAGTTTGACAAAACAACCGTGGGTGATGTTGTTATTGATAAAACAACGAATGATATTACTGGCTTAGCTAATAAGGAACTTGGTGGTAATACATTCGCGAAAAGTGGTCGTGCAGCAACAGAAGAACAGCTTAGTAAAGCTGTAGATAATACTGTCAATATACTTGGTGGAAATGCTAAAAACGAGAATGGCGTACTATCAATGACAAATATTGGCGATACTGGTGCTGATAATATTCATGATGCAATCAAAGCTGTCAATGCGGCCGCAAAAGCGTCTAAAACAACGGTTGTAGAAGGTGACAATATTAAAGTGACTACAGAAACTGCAGCTGATGGAAGTAGAACATACACAGTTGCAACTCAAAAAGATGTGAAATTTGATAGCGCTGTTGCTGGTGGCACAAAAATTGATAACAATGGCTTAACCTTTGTTGACGATAGCGGTAATAAAATTGCAAATAGTCCGAGTATCAGTAAAACAGGTATTGATGCAGGCAATCAAAAAGTAGTCAATGTTGCAAATGGAGATGTATCACAAAATAGCAAAGACGCTGTCAATGGTGGCCAGTTATTTGCTCAGGGTGAAGGCGTAAAAAATATCATTGGCGGCACGACTACCTATAATCCAACGACTGGTGCTTATACCAATACTGACATCGGCGGTACTGGCAAGGACAATATCAATGATGCAATTAAAGCAAGTCGCAATGAAGTATCCGCTGGTAAAAATATGGTCGTTACACCAACCGCTGGTGCTAATGGACAAACGATCTATGAAGTAAAAACCGCAGATAAAGTGGCATTTGATGAAGTCAAAGTCGGTGGTATTACGGTTGATGGTAAAACCAATAAAATTAGCGGTATTGCGAAAGGAGAAGTGTCTGAAACCAGTACGGATGCGGTAAATGGTAGCCAGTTACATGAGTTGAGCAAACAAATCATGAACCAAAATGGTCAAGGCTATAACATTCTGAATAACCGTCTCAATAAAGTGGATAAAGATCTCCGTGCGGGTATTGCAGGCGCAAATGCAGCGGCTAGTTTACCACAAGCGTATATTCCTGGTAAGAGCATGGTGGCGATTGCCGCGGGCACTTACAAAGGACAAAACGCAATTGCATTGGGTATGTCCCGTATTTCTGATAACGGCAAAGTCATCATCAAATTAACGGGTAACACAAACTCGCGTGGTGACTTTGGTGCAAGTATCGGTGCAGGTTATCAATGGTAATCCTTAGCAAAGGCTAAAAACATGTAACCTAAATTCGGCTCTATTCGATTGTATTGAATAGAGCCGAATTGTATTTTTTGCGATAAAAATAATGTCAGGAAAAGGAGCGCAACATGACGATTCATCTTTTATTTGTGTGCTTAGGCAACATTTGTCGTTCACCCATGGCGGAATTTCTCATGCGTGAAAAAATTAAACAGGCTGGATTGGTGGCGGACATAACAACCAGCAGTGCGGGGACCTCAGGCTGGCATGATGGCGAGGATATGCATTGTGGCACGGCGGACATACTGGATCAGCATCATATTGAGAGTACGGGCTTTCGTAGTAAAAAAATACAACCATATCACTGGCAAGAATTTGATTATATTATTGCGATGGACAACCATAATTTACAAGATTTAGAGCGTCTCTTCGGTCATCATCCTGATAAGCTTTTTAAAATCACCGATCTTTGTCCTGATTTAGGTTACGATCATATTCCTGACCCTTGGTATAGCAAAGATTTTAACCAGACCTACCAACTACTTGAACCATGTTGTGACGCCCTGTTAGCGAAACTGCGCAAAAAACATCATCTATAATTTTGTGATCTCTCACACAGTAATGGAAAACGAATTTGGATAAGATAGCCATATGTATAGTTTTTATACTTTAACCTGATATAAAAAGGAGCGACCTATGTTTCCAGAATTTCGTGATTTAATTTCTAAACTCAAACTCGAAGATGCACATTTTAATCGTTTATTCGAAAAACATAACGAACTTGATCATCGTATTAAAAATATTGAATCCAATATTGAGCTAGGAACCCCACAAGAAGTCGAAAATTTAAAAAAAGAAAAACTCCGCTTAAAAGATGAAATATATGTACTCTTAAAAAAACATCAATAAAAAAGAACCGCACATAAAGTGCGGTTTATTTTTATCGAATACCGAGAATTAGTGCTTACAACCACCGTTGCCACAACAGCCATCATGTGCATGATGCTCATGTTCATGGTGGTGATGACTACCACAGCCACAACCATGTCCTTCTTCATCACTGTCATGGTGATGACCGCCACAACATCCACCTTCTTGATGGATATGACCGTGCGAGATTTCTTCTAATGTTGCTTCACGTGTCGCGACCACTTCAACACTAAATAATAACTCTTGACCGGCTAACATATGATTACCGTCCACAACAACATCATTTTCTGCAACTTCTGTAATCACTACAGGTAATGGACCAATGTCTGTATCTGCGATAAAACGCATGCCCACAACAAGCTCATCTACACCTTGGAAAACGTCTTTTGGTACACGTTGTACCATGTTTTCATTGTATTCACCGTATGCTTCTTCTGGCTTAACACGCACTTCAAATTTATCACCGACTGCTTTACCTTCGAGGGCATTTTCTAAACCAATCACTAAATTATTATGACCTTGTAAATATTCTAAAGGTTGGTTTACGGGGGCTTCATCAACCAGAACACCGTCTTCTGTACGCACTTGGTAAGCAATGCTCACTACAACATTTTTTGCAACTTTCATTATTACTCCGATTTTTAGCGAATGAATTGGTGTATTGTATAAGAAATATCATTGCTTAGAAAGCTAATCGTTGATTAATTCAATTTTCGCTTGCACAACGGTTCTTAATTTTGTTTTGCCACCTTCAAGGGCCATCTCGTGCTCAGAAGAAGCACTATAAAAAGCATCTGTACTTTTCATCGATACCGCATAACTTCTCGTTGAACCCATCACATCTTGCGGAGACAAATCCAATTCAATTAGGCGATAACCTTTTGCTTTCATTAAAGACTGGATCAATTGTGCTTTTTGCTCAAACTTGTGCAACACGGCTTCGGTCATTTCTTTTTCCACCCGTGCTAAACTTTCCTCAGACACTGTGGCATACATACCGCCAATTTTAAAATGCTCATTTAACTCCGCCACCAGCGTTGATAGCATTGGCATATCTTGGCTTTTTAACACTAATTCTGCGCGATCAATCCAGCCAATTTGTCGGCCCTCTTTGCTATAACGAACTTGTGTGTAACGTTGTTGAGAAACGACTTGTACCGCGTTGTGCTTTTTCACTGCCTCAAGCGCCTGATTCATACGTGCGACAATCACTTGATTTAATGCACTCGCCTCTTTGCCTTCTTCTTGCAAATACAGTATGACCTGCATCTCATCTTTATCAATTTCTTTGACCACTTCTGCACTGAATTGGACTTGATTATGTTGCAATTTATTGTCTACTGGTTGCGCATTCAGCACAACAGGTAACGCAAGTAATATCCACGCAAGATGTTTGAATGTCATAACGTTTTTCCTATTCTGTAAAGTCACTCTTCATTAGGCAGAGAGTAACTAAAATAGTTCAAAATAAAACCGCACTTTCAACAAGTTGTCAAAAGTGCGGTCTTATTCTTACACGTTTTTAATGGCGTTCATTCAACTCGTCATCAATCTCGTCGTCAAAGAACTCACCATCCTCACCGTATTCGTCATCCTCTGCATTAGGATCTTCAAAATAAGTGCCCCAACCATCATAGGTACCATCCCATTTCTCCACTAAAGGAAGCAATTCTTTTTGCTGCGCATCAATGATTTCAGGTGTCAGCTTCACTTCGCTAATAATATCAAAGCAAAAAACCACCTGACCACTCTCATCTTCAAACTCTTCAGCTTCGGAAACTTCATAACCTAACTTAAATGCATCAACGGCAATTTTTTCTAATTTATCAAAATCATGGTGTGCGATGTGATGCTCAATAATGTATAACGCATCGGGATCACTACCGTCATTTAAAAGATCGGTAATAATCTCTCTGGTTTCTGTTTTTAGCGCATTCAAGTCGATCATGTTAGTTACCTCTATAGGAATGAAATTGAGCGTATTGTAAAGGGTATACCTTGCTTATACAAGGTTGATGCCAATTGAAGAAAGCTGAAAAGAAAAAATCTTCCACGAGGGAAGATTTTTTAGCGACTAAATACCATTATTTTTTCAATAAATCACGAATTTCAGTCAGTAATACTTCTTCGTTTGAAAGTTTTGGTTCTGCAGGCTCTTCGACTTTTGGCTCCTCACGTTTCAATTTATTTAATGCTTTAATCATTAAGAAAATTGCAAACGCAATAATAATGAAGTCAAAGACGGTTTGAATAAATGCACCATAATTTAAGGTCACCGCTGGCACATCGCCTACCGCTTCTTTCAACACGATACTTAAATCTTTGAAATCAACGCCACCCGTTAAAATACCAAGTACTGGCATCACGACATCACCAACTAAAGAGCTAACAATCTTACCGAATGCACCACCGATGATCACACCGACGGCCATATCGACAACATTGCCTCGCATTGCAAATTCGCGAAACTCTTTCACAAAACTCATAAAAACTCCTAAATAAAATGTTAGCTAAAATCCTAAGCATTATAGGATTTTTTGATTTTTTGTACAGTTTATTTACGCTACTTTAAATAAAGAATACACTTGGCTGAAAAAGTTTCTCGATATCCGAAACAAACTTCTTATCGCTTAAATACACAATAACATGGTCATTATCTTCAATCACGATATTTTTCTTCGCCATCATCACTTCGTTACCACGCAGTATCGCCCCCACAATTGCGCCTTGTGGCAACTTCAATTCTGATATTTTACGCCCTATCACGAGGGAAGAGCTTTCCTCACCATGTACAATAATCTCTAATGCTTCTGCCACCCCATGCCGTAAAGAAGCAACATTCACTGTATCCCCTTTGCGTACATGGCTTAACAATGCAGAAATTGTTGTTTGTTGTGGAGAAACGGCAATATCAATGGTGCCACCTTGGATCAAATTGATGTATGCCATACGTTGAATTAACACCAAGGCTTTCTTCGCACCCAAGCGTTTTGCTAATAGCGCCGACATGATATTGGCCTCATCATCACTGGTCAGTGACAAAAAGACATCGATATTCTCGATTTGCTCTTCTAATAGGAAAGCCTGATCAGACGAATCACCACAGAAAATTAAGGTATTGGACAATTTTTCAGCCAGTCCCGTTGCGCGCTCTGCATTGCGTTCAATTAGTTTAACCGAACATTGTCCCTCTAGATTTTTCGCTACACCAATGCCAACGTTCCCTCCACCCGCGATCATAATACGTTTATACGGCTTTTCTAAACGCTGTAGTTCACTCATCACCGCCTTAATATGAATGGTTTCACAGATAAAGGTCACTTCATCACCAGCTTCAATGATGGTTGATCCCTGAGGGCGAATCACTTTATCTTGCCGCAAAATAGAAACAATACGACACTCAATATGTGGCATATGATCTTTCAACGCAGAAATCGCATAGCCTACTAATGGACCACCATAATAGGCTTTCACGACCACAAGACTAATACGACCGTTTGCAAAATGCGCGACTTGTAACGCACCTGGATAATCAATCAGACGTGTAATTTCATCAGTGACTAATTTTTCTGGAGAGATAATATGATCGATAGGTAATACATTAGGTTGAAACAACTTGTCTTTTTCACGTAAATATTCTGCATTACGGATACGAGCAATTTTCGTCGGGGTATTAAACAGCGTATAGCTAATCTGGCAAGCCACCATATTAATTTCATCAGAACTTGTTACTGCAACTAATAAATCGGCATCTTGTGCGCCAGCTTCGCGTAACACTCTTGGTGAAGAAGCAGAACCATTAACGACTCGCAAGTCATGCTTACTTTGCAAATTTTCTAAACGGAGTGATTGATTATCAACTAATGTAATGTCGTTATCTTCACTCACTAAATTCTCCGCAAGGGTTTTACCAACCTGCCCTGCACCAAGAATGATAATTTTCATTATTCTGTTCTCTCAATCACCAAGGGTTTAACACCCACCTCTTGTACATCTAATAGTTTCTTCAGCTGTTCGACATGTTTACAAATATTCTCCGTAACTTGCTCTGCGACTTGAATATCGGTTGGTAAACTATTCTTAGGCCTTTTACCAAATAAAATGGCGTCTAATAAACGTTCTGCTTTCATCCCCTCGTGGCAATAATATAAAACCCCTACGTCTTCAAATAACGTTGCAACACGCCCTAATTTCACCACCGCCTCGCCAAGCGCATTATCATCTCCGCCTAAACGATTAAAGAGTGATTCTTGTGGAAAACCACCACAAGCTAATAAAAATGAACGACGGAACACACTATTTCCGACTAATGACATTTGTACGGTTTCCCAAGCACTGTCAAAGTCAGGATGTTCAGTATATTCTTCCGATAGCCCAACAGGTTTTATGGCCAGTCTAACTAGGACAGTTTCAGGACGGAAATGAAAAACGCAACTTGCCACTTTAAGCGCGTCAGGCTCATAGGCATCATCCGCATCTAAAAAGGCAATTAACTCAGCATTACTTTGAACAGCGCCCCAGTTTCTTGCTTTCGCCACGCCACCATTACGAGAAAGTCGCTCGACAGTCACTTTTTCTGGAAAACGTGCCGCAATTTGATTGGCAAGTTTAAATGAATTGTCTGTAGAACAATCATCAATGATCCACAAATGATTAAGTAACTCTTGACTTAACACAGAGTTAACTGCACGAATCAGCGTTTTCTCCGCATTATAACAGGGGATCACAACATCAATTTTTGAAAATGACATTTTATTAAAGTTCATCATGAAACTACCTTCCTTAACTTAACATAATAAAAACCGTCACCCCCGTTCTCCGTTGGTAGAAACTGATACCCAACTGATCCCTCTACCGCATTAAACGGGAGTGGCTCTAATTTCGCATCTAAATGATTCGTTAAAAATTGTTCAATTTGTAATGCATTTTCCTCAGGTAAAACCGAGCAAGTTGCATACAATAAAATGCCATTTGGCTTTAATACTGACCAAAGTGCCTGTAAGATTTGTTTCTGTAACGCTACTAACGCGGTAATATCTGACTCTTGTCTTAACCATTTAATGTCAGGATGACGTCGAATCACGCCCGTTGCAGAACAAGGTGCATCTAATAAAATTCGGTCAAATTGCACCGCACTTTCACTTATTTGTTTTAACCATTGTGCTGGCTGCGTCGCATCACCACAAAGCACTAACGCATGTTGTTGCATACGCGCTAAATTTTCATGTACCCGCTTAAGGCGAGTGGGCTCCACATCTAATGCTACAACTTGAGCCTGAGGCGCCTGCTCTAAAATATGTGTTGTTTTTCCACCGGGCGCGGCACAAGCATCCAAAATCCATTCGCCATTTTTGGGGGCTAACAGCAACCCAGACCATTGTGCATTCACATCTTGTACACTTACCGCCCCGTCATAGAAAGCCGGTAATTGTGATACGGCAACGGGTTGCAATAAACGTAAAGCACAAGGATTTTCCGCCCCCTCCGCCTCAATACCTTGCTCGGCTAATAAAGTGCGGTAGGTTTCCGTCGTATTTTTTTGCTGATTCACGCGTAACCACATTGGTGGCTTTTGGTTATTCGCTTCAATGATCTCACGCCAATTTGGATACGCTTTTTTCAAACGATTAATAAACCAATCTGGATGTAATGTATGCCAGTGTTTATCAACTTTCAGCAATAACTCGTCTTGTTCACGTAGAAAACGACGTAATACACCATTAACTAAGCCACGAAAACGCTCGACTTTCAAACCACTTGTTGCATTGACCACTTCATCAACTGCAGCATGAGCAGGAATGCGAGTATAAAGGAGCTGATACAAGCCAACTAATAGCAAACAATGCACAATGCGTGTTTTTCCTTTTAATGGCTTATCGACAAGCTGCTTAATGATCAGCTCTAAACGAGGTAATACACGACATACCCCAAAACAAATCTCTTGCAATAAAGGTAAATCTTGCGTTTTAACTTGATGTTGTGTGTCTGGAATTAAGGTTGATAGCGATTTGCCTTGATCCAAAACCTGTAAAATGACTTGCGCTGCAATTGCCCTTGTTGACATCATTACACTGTGTTTTCTTGCTAATTTCGGCATTATAATACCTTACCAACTGGAAACCATTCCGCCCGCCCGTTCAACAAATCCCGGACCTCCATTGGTTTCTTTCCTGCTGGTTGTAACAGCAATAAATTTAACACACCTTCTGCCGTCGCAATTTGAATACCATTTTTATCCGCACTTAAGATTGTTCCTGCTGCTTTATCAACATGAGGCAAAACAGAAGCTTTATATACCTTTATCATCTGCACATTACCTTGAGGATCTGTCAGAGAAAAATAACTCACTGGCCATGGATTAAAGGCTCGAATATTTCGTTCTAATTGCACCGCAGATAAATACCAATCTAATTGCGCTTCTTCTTTGGATAATTTTTCTGCATAACTAGATTCTATATCATCTTGTTTCTTAAGTACAAATTTTCCTTCATCTAATCCATCAAGTACAGACAATAATGCAGAGGGTGCGATTTGAATCAGCTTGTCATACAAGCTTTCTGACGTCTCATCCAGTGCGATATCACAATACACTTTATGTAGCATATCACCCGTATCCAATCCTTCATCCATTTGCATAATCGTGATACCAGTCTGTTTGTCACCCGCCCAAATTGCGCGTTGAATCGGTGCTGCACCACGCCAACGTGGTAATAAAGAACCATGTACATTCAGACAGCCTAAACGAGGCATATCCAAGACTACTTTTGGTAAAATTAAACCATACGCTACAACAACCATCACATCGGCATCAATCATGCGCATTTCCTGTTGTGCATCTGATTTACGCAACGATTTTGGTTGATAAACAGGAATATTATGCTGTTCTGCCAATTGTTTTACTGGGCTAGCTTGTAACTTTTTTCCACGTCCTGCGGGTTTATCCGGCTGCGTATAAACTGCAACCACTTCATGGTGAGAATCTAATAAGGCTTGTAAGTGCTGGGCAGCAAACGCTGGTGTCCCTGCAAAGATAATTTTTAGTGCTGTCATATAAATAAGATAATGTTCTACGTTATGAATAAATAACCCACGTTAGATAACATGGGTAGAGGGAATTATTTTTGTTTAGCTAATTGTTTTTGCAGTTTGACCAACTTTTCTTTCATACGCTGACGTTTCAACGGTGATAAATAATCGGCAAACACAATACCATTTAGGTGATCGATCTCATGCTGAATACAAATCGCTAATAAGCCATCTGCAGTCAAGGTATATTCTTCTCCATGGCGATCTAACGCTTTAATCGTCACTTTTTCTTTACGTGGTACAAAGCCACGAAAGCCAGGTAAAGATAAACAACCTTCCTCAATGCCGGTTTCGCCACAACTTTCAATAATCTCCGGGTTAATTAAGACATATTGATTTTCTTTTGTGCCTTCTACATCAATTGTAATAATACGTTGGTGAATATCCACTTGTGTTGCCGCTAAACCAATTCCTTCCTCGAGATACATTGTTTCAAACATATTATCCACAATTTCACGAATTTCATCATTCACCTCTAGCACAGGTTTCGCAATGGTTTTCAAACGTTCATCAGGATAAACAAGTACATTTAATCGTGCCATAATCTCTCTTTGTGTAAAGTGCAATAAAAAATTTTGCCTATTCTACTCTTTTTTCCGTTTTTTACAAATTTCTCAAAAAACTGAAAACAAAAAGACCCCAAGTATCGCTACTTGAGGTCTTCCTGCTCTTATAATCAGAACCTGGCGGTGTCCTACTCTCACATGGGGAA
>JAQAHH010000005.1 GCA_030783905.1 Bisgaard Taxon 45
CAAATCTCTCTTCTATGTCAAGCGTTTTGTTTTAAATACTGCTTACATTTTAAAACAACAAAAAGCATCCCGCTTTCCTTTCGCTTGCCACCCTTGCGGTGCGGAGGTGCATTATAGGGATTTCAGATTTTGGATCAAGATCTTTTTTGTTGTTTTTCTTTTTTTTAGGATCGTATGCTATTTTTTTAATCAAAAAAAGCAAATATAGCGTGATTTGTTTATTGTTTATACTGATTAATCGTCCAAAATAAACCGCAAAAATAACGGTATTTACTCACTTATATTGTATTATTTCGCAGACTAACACAGCATAAACCGTCTCTTTTATGTATAAGACTTATTCAAATGAATATAAATACATCAAACTTTTCATCCTAAATCATAATTTTTTTCTAAACAAAACAAAGATATGTTATAACGTTTATCGCTCAAGGTTATGAGCATGAGATGCATTATTGTCAGCAATTAACTATAGGATGAGTTACTATGACGAAAACAGAAAAAGAAACATTAGAAATCCGAAAAGTATTGAGTGAACTGATTGGAGAAGTAACAGCAAAAGGTTTATTTGCAAGCTACGGATTATTTCATGAAAAAATAATGTTCGGTTTGTATCAACATAATGTGTTCTACCTGAAGGCTGAAGGCGACCTCGCCCTATTTTTAGAGTCACAAGGCGCCGCCAGTTATTTAGCCAAGCAAGCCCCCTCCAAATTAAATATATCAAGTTACTATCGCCTCCCTCGAAAAATCACCTCAGATAAATCGCTTTACAAACAAGTCCTAGAGCAATCTCTCCAACAAATAAGAGATCAAAAACGAGCCGAAGTATTGGCAAAGAAAAATCGGATTAAAGAATTGCCAAACTTATCGATTAAACATGAACGATTATTAGAAAAAGTGGAAATTTATGATGTTGCCACATTTCAAGCATTAGGCGCGAAGAATGCTTACATTCGTTTAAAAAAGAAAGGGATTACGGCAGACATTGGTATCTTTTGGGCATTTCATGCTGCGCTAGAAAATAAAAATGTCAATTTAATTACTACAACAGAAAAACAACAGCTTTTATCACAGCTAAACCTGGCTTTAGATGAGGCTGGATTACGAAAAATTAAACAAATCTAAATAAGTGAGGCTGGTTACTTATAAAACCAGCCTCATTTAAAACAACCGCACTCAGAATTAGTAGTAAGAATGTTCCCCGCGTTGATGTTCTGTCACATCTTTCGCACCTTGCAATTCTCCTGGGAATAAACTGAGCAATTGTTTTTCAATCCCATCTTTTAATGTGACATCCACCATAGAACAACCATTACAGCCACCACCAAATTGTAAAATTGCGTAGCCGTCTTCTGTGATCTCAATTAATGTAATCCGTCCGCCGTGTCCTGCAAGCTGTGGGTTAATTTGTGTTTGGATCACATATTCAACCCGTTCAATTAAAGGTGCATCATCAGCCACTTTACGCATTTTGGCATTCGGTGCTTTTAAGGTTAACTGAGCCCCTAATTCTTCCGTAACATAGTCAATTTCTGCCTCATCGAGAAAAGGTAAACTCATTTCATCCACAAAGGCTGAAAATGAAGCATACTGCATTTCTGTATCCGTTGCTTCTACTGCATTTGGTGGACAATAGGACACACCACATTCTGCATTGGGTGTGCCGGGATTAACTACAAAAATACGAATGTGAGTTCCTTCTTCTTGCTGATCAAGCAAACGACGGAAATGCGCTTGAGCGGCTTCGGAAATCATAATTTTTTGCATAAACTATCCTAAAAAATGTGAATACTTGAGTAAGATTGTCAAGAATGATACTCCGAGATCATTTTTTTTTCTACCTTTTGCAACAATAAATCTCTTCTTATGTTTTTGCTAGTCCCCAAACCTGAATATGCTTAACACCGGCTTTTCTTAATAAGACCGCCAGTTCATTTAACGTAGCGCCTGTTGTAATGACGTCATCAATTAATGCAACAGATTGATAACAATAAATCTGGCTTTTCGGATGTAGACGAAACGCGTGGCGTAAATTTGTTCTTCGCTCTGTTGCACTTAAACCACGTTGTGTATGAGTATGCTTAACACGCTGTAAGAAATCATGATCACAGGGTATCTGTAACCAATGAGTGAGATAGTTAGCAATCAACATAGATTGATTGTAACCACGTTGCCAATGACGCAAACGATGTAAAGGAACCGGCAAAAGTACTTCTGGCCAAATCAGCCCATGAGTACGTCTTGCATGATAGATCGCGAGTAACAGTAGGCGTGCTAAAGTACGGTCTAAAAAGAAAGCATTTTGAAATTTAAAACGATGAATTAAAGAAGATAAGGGATCGACATAATGACCAACGATCACCATGCGATCCCAACTGGCTTCATGCTGTAAACAATGCCCACAACGTAGTACATCTCGTGTTAATTCCTTGCCACAATGACCGCAATAAGCAAAACGTCTAATTTGCTGATTACAGCGGCTACATAATCCATGATGTGCAATGGCTAACGGTTGTTGACAATGAACACAACAAAAACCCAATCCCCGCATAGATATCTCTTGCTTTACATAAAATGACGACAAACTAAAGCAAAACATATTAAAAGAACAAAACAATTGTGAATTTTGCGAGACGTATCGCAAAAATGATATAAATCTAGTCAATCAACCTAGCTTGTTTTAAAAAATACTCAATACCATGTTCTTTGATCGGTAAAGTAACATGATCTGCCACTGTCTTTAGCTGATGGTGTGCATTCCCCATCGCAACCCCAACACCGACGGTACTTAACATTTCAATATCATTCAATCCATCACCAAAGGCCATCACATTGTTCATTTCAAAACCAAAATGCTGAATTGCACAAGCGATACCTGTCGCTTTGGAGATATTCTCATCAAATAAATCCACTGAGTATTTATGCCAACGTACCGCTTGTAATCCCGCCAAAACGCCTGATTGCTGCATGAATTCATCTTGTGTTACGTCATAAAAGGCCAATATCTGAAACACATCATGATGCTTAAAATAATCGGGTTCGAGATGATAATGCCCCTTCAATGGATCTAATGCTTCACGAACCTGATCGGTTATCGCGGACACTGCCGTATCCGTCGGAGATACTTGCACATAAACAATCTGATGTTGTTCACAAAACTCAACAAACTCTTGGATTTTTGCTTTAGGTAAAGGATGCATCCCTATTGGTGCATTCTGATAGCTGATATATTGACCATTCATGGTGACAAACAAATTCATCTCCGTCTGATCAATGAGTGCCTTTATTTTAGGCGGAAAATTAGACAACGTACGACCTGTTGCAATGGCAGGGATAATGCCGTTTTGTTTTAATTTTTGAAGAGCAGGTATAACGGTTGAGGGGATATAGTCTTCGTCTTTGACAAGTAAGGTTTCATCAATATCAAAAAAGACAATTTTAATTTGATCACGGTAATTAGGAATATGCATACTGTGCCTTATCAATTAAATAAAAAAACATTGTCAGAAAAGTCTTTGCTATAGAAGAGGAAACCGGGAGCAGATGTATCAGCTAGGATTGCTCTGCACTTTCCTGTCCAACGTATTTAGGTAATATTCACATATGTCATAAAACGTTTTTAAAACACACCGCACTTTTATCTTTTGATAGCAAAGTGCGGTGTAATTTTAACCGGTTTTAACTACACATCATAAGTGGTTGAAGCGGTATCCCCACCACGTCCTGTCCAGTTGGTATGGAAAAATTCACCACGTGGTTTGTCAGTACGTTCATAAGTGTGCGCACCAAAATAGTCACGTTGTGCTTGCAGTAAATTAGCAGGCAAACGCTCACTGGTGTAGCTGTCTAAGAACGTGATTGCTGATGCCATACAAGGCATTGGGATGCCCACTTCAATGGATTTCGCCACCACTTTACGCCATTCACCCAAGCTGCTCTCTAAAATGCCTTTGAAATACGCATCTGAACCTAAGAACACTAAATCTGGGTTCGCTTCATAAGCATCACGGATATTGCCTAAAAAACGGCTACGGATAATACAACCTTCACGCCATAATAGTGCGGTACTACCGTAGTTAATGTGCCAGCCAAAGTTTTCTGAGGCTTCACGAATCAACATAAAACCTTGTGCATAAGAAATAATTTTTGAGGCTAATAAGGCTTTGCGTACCGCTTCAATCCAAGCCGCTTTGTCCCCTTCCACTTTGCCCACCACTTTATTGAACAAGCGAGAGGCTTGCACACGTTGTTCTTTGAACGAAGATACACAACGGGCAAACACGGATTCAGTAATTAAAGTTAATGGAATACCGAAATCAAGGGCATTAATACCAGTCCATTTCCCTGTACCTTTTTGCCCTGCGGTATCAAGGATTTTATCCACTAAACGAGTGCCATCTTCCGCTTTATAGCCAAGAATATCCGCTGTAATATCAATTAAATAGCTATCTAATTCGGTGTTACGCCATGCTTTGAAAGTGGCTTCTAATTCATCATCAGATAAGCCTACGCCTTCTTTTAAGAATTGATACGCTTCGCAAATTAATTGCATATCACCGTATTCGATCCCGTTATGCACCATTTTGACGAAATGCCCCGCACCATCACGACCAACCCAATCACAGCACGCTTCACCTTTATCCGTTTTGGCAGAAATCGCTTGTAAAATCGGTTTCACATGTTCCCAAGCAGACTCATCGCCACCAGGCATAATGGACGGTCCGAAACGGGCCCCTTCTTCACCACCTGATACCCCAGTTCCAATAAAGCGAATGCCTTTTTCACGTAAATACGCAACACGGCGGTTTGTATCTGGATAATTCGTATTACCACCATCAATAATGATGTCACCTTCTTCTAAATGTGGTAATAATGCCTCGATGAAGTGATCCACCACCTCACCCGCACGCACCATCAACATCACTTTACGTGGTTTTTCTAATTTGTTGGCAAGATCTTCCAACGAATACGCACCAATGATGTTAGTGCCTTTCGCCGCACCTTGTAAAAACTCATCCACTTTAGCCGTGGTACGGTTAAATGCCACCACTTTAAAACCGTGATCATTCATATTTAAAATTAAGTTTTGCCCCATTACCGCTAAGCCGATAACGCCGATGTCACCTTTTACTGACATGTTGTTCTCCTGTTTTTTAAGAAATCATATATTCTTCTAAGAAAGGTAATAATCTGTTAAGTTTTTTTCGTGGATGACGATTTCTTCCTTTTCCCAACCTTACTTATCTACTAAAAAATACTCAAAAGGAATATTTTTTGTATTAGCGGATTGTTCTAATTCTTGTTTATCTTGTTCGCTATCGCCAACCATAAATATTTTGGTATTTTTCCCGAATTTACCATTTTCAATAACATATGTGGCAGCCACTTTGTTCAACATTTGGCTTTTACCTGAAATACCTACGTTTAAATTGTCATTAGCCACTAAATCTATTAATTGCTTATTTATTCCATCTGAGCGAGTTTTCAGCATTCCCGCTAAGATTACATTAGATACACTATTATCAGCTGCATTTACATTAAAAATGATGGTTCTATTGGCATTTTTAGGGATTTTCCCAGCAATATCGTGCGGGCTAATAGCAGATGAGCAAGCCATTAAAGTCAATGCCATGAAAAGAGAAAATAGTTTTTTCATTTTAAAGTCCTTATGTAATAACATTGATAAACATTGGGCAAATTTCCTAAAAAATTTGTAGATTTTTTACAAGATGTTGCCCCTTGTTCATATCTTCCAACTGTTCAAAAACTCAGCTTGTTTCTACATCGATTTTCGAAATGCCGATAACAGCCCTAATTTGAGGTCACAATTTTTTTCTTTGAAAAAACCTATTGTGACCTGAAAAGTGCGGTGCTTTTTGTCAACATTTTTCAGGATTTCACCGCTTATATTTATCTCCTAAAATAAAGTTATCATATACTGTGTATTCTTGATTGACATTGAAAAAACCAAACCCGTATTAAATTCACTGACTAAATCATTAATATATTCTTCTGTAACTTGATTATGAACACCAATACACCACAACAAACGATTTGTTGGTAAATTACTCGGTTTTATTTTTTCGTATTTCTTAATATCATTAATCATTTTTGAAATACAGGTTTTAGCTACCTTATCTCGTTTGACTTCAATAGGAATCGCCGAGTGTGCTTTTTTTTGACGAACTAGAAAATCTATTACACAATTATCTCTGTCTTTTTCTTTTCTCTTATCCAAAAAACACCTTTCTTCTCTTTTAACTTCGGCAACTTCATCTAGTTCATTTAGAAAAAACATAAGCTCTATTTGCAACCATTTTTCCCAATCGGACACATCTAGTTCATCAAATAAATTTAATTTCTTTTGTGTGGATTTTTGATTAAAAAACTTCTCAAAAATAGAACGAAGAAACTCAAAATCTTTTTGCTCTTTAGTCATGGCTTTCTCCTATAATTTTATTCATTGCATGTCTTATACATTTAACTTACAACTAGTGAATTCTCTAAATACTAACTATATAGTGCTTATTTTAAAATTGCTCTATCATTTTTATTCATGATAGTTCATTCAAGCTCAATAATTTGAGATTCACCGTTTTCTAACGTATCAAGCCATTGCCAACGTTCTATACCGAGTAATTTATTTTGTTGAGTATATTGAAACGAAGTGATACAACGCCCAAAGCGATTTTCCAGTTTCTTATTTAGATGTTGATAGGTAAATTCAATGTGGGTTTCATTTATCCATTTGCCAATCAAAAAGCCTTTCGCAATTTCACCGCCCCCATATTCTGCCCAAATCATTTTATCTTGCTGAAAATAATGAAAACAGGTTTGCTGACTTACCTCACCATTCTCGCTATTCTGTAATGCAATGAATTTTTTATTATTTAAATCTATCAATTACATTTACTCCTTTTATAAGGTAAGCCACGCTTTAAAACTTACTGAATTTACTAACATTTTCTGATATGCAAGTACTTGCGGACTAAAATACTGATGCAACGCATAGGTTTCAATTCTTGCCATAACGGGCAGAAAAAAAGCATCTACTGCGGTAAAACGATCGCCCGCTAAAAACGCACCACCAAACGCGGTTAACCCTTCTTCTAATAATTGATTAAGCCTTGCTAGCTCTTGGCTTAACACAGCGGGTATTTCTTGTAACGGTTTGCGAGCTAAAGGGGCAAAATCACACATTTCACGCAAATGTTCAAAGCCTGAATGCATTTCGGCACAAGCTGAACGTGACCACGTTCTTGCGACTTTATCTTCTGCCCATACTTGTGGATAACTTTCTGCCAAAAACTCGATAATCGCTAGACTGTCCCAAATAACAAGCCCATCTGCATGCAATACAGGGATTTTTGAAGTCGGCGAAAACGCTTTAAATTGTTGGCGTTGTTCGCTTAAATCATCTAAATAACGAACAATTTTAGGCTCAAAAGGAATATTGAGTTCTTTCAATAACACCCAAACGCGTAATGACCATGAAGATTTTGGTGGATTAAAATAGAGTTGATACATTCTTTTACCCTTTTGATAGCGCTGTTTGAGCGAACCTTAAGCTTGCCCACTAAATAGCGCCATTTTTTCAACGAGTGCCTTCATTTCCAGCACTCGTTGAAAACGAACGCTATGGTCTATTTTGTTTCAAGTTTCTTTGCAAAAATGTTGAAAAAATCCCACAGCTTGTTACAGCAACTTCGCTGCATCTTTATCCAAATACCACTCCGTTACGCCATGCTTTGCTTGAATTTTGGCGGCAGGATAAGGCAATTGTTCCGCTGGAATGGTTTGAATTTCTTTTAAGATTTCCGCTTTACTGCCACCTGTCACCAAATAAGTGACACGTTTTGCTTGTTCAATCAGTTTTGCAGTTTTTGAAATACGGATTTGCCCTGTTTCAGGGTGTTTAGCGATCACAGCTAAATTAGAGTCATCAAAATCGGTTTGATGTGGGAATAATGAGGCGGTGTGCCCGTCCGTTCCCATACCCAAAATAATCCAATCAAAAACTTGTTCAGGCACGACCGCACTTAATTCTTGCTCAAAACGTTTGAGTTCTTTTTCAACGGGTTCTTCACCATGAATGCGGTGAATGTTCTGGGCTGGAATTTGAATATGATCGAACAATAATTTTTGCACTTCACCATAATTACTTTCAGGATCGGTTGGGGGCACCATGCGATCATCGCCCCACCAAAAATGCAAATTTTGCCATTGAATCTCGGTGTTATACGGGGCTTGAGCTAAAGTTTTAAATAACAATTTCGGCGTTGAGCCTCCAGATAAGGAAATATGCACAGGGCGACCTTCTAGGCTGTAAGTTAAAAACGCTTGTGCAATTTTCTCTACCGCCTGTTGTGCACTATCAAAAACGATTATATTCATGTTCTTTCCTCACACAATCCACTTAAGTTCGCCCCACTCTCTTGCTGAAGAGAGTGGGCTCTACATTATATTTTTTTCTTCATTAATCCGCTTGGTTTACGCCAAACGCGACCTGTTTTGGCAATCAGTTTATCTGCTTCTGTCGGTCCCCAGGTTCCCGCTTCATACTCATAAACGCGCCCATTTTGTGCTTTGTATTGTAAAATAGGTTCAACAAATTTCCAGCACGCATGTACCGCATCGGTACGAGCAAACAGGGTGGCATCACCTTTCATTGAGTCTAATAATAAACGCTCATAAGCCGTGAGTAAGCTTGGTGAAGCAAGATCCGCATAACGGAAGTCCATAGACACTTCTTTCGCTTCAAATCCCGCCCCTGGTTTTTTCAACCCAAAACGCATCGAAATTGCTTCATCGGGTTGAATGCGAATGATTAATTTATTTTCTGGTGCTTTCTGGCTAAATACTGGGTGGGGGGTGGTTTTAAAATGAATCACAATTTCAGTCACACGGCTCGGTAGGCGTTTCCCCGTACGTACATAAAAAGGCACACCTGACCAACGCCAGTTATCAATTTCACAACGTAAAGCCATATACGTTTCAGTCGTCGACTCGGCTGGCACACCTTTTTCCTGTAAATAACTCTTAACAGGCTCACCGTTAATCGTACCCGATGTATATTGACCCAATACCAGATTATTTTCTAAGTCATCATCACTTAATGGGTGTAAGCAATACAAGACTTTTGCGACTTCATCACGCATTGAGTCAGCGTTAATGATTGCAGGAGGCTCCATCGCCACCATCGCTAACACTTGTAATAAATGGTTCTGGAACATATCACGCATCGCGCCCGAGTCATCGTAATAACCGCCACGCTCTTCTACGCCAATCGATTCGGCACCGGTGATTTCAATATAATCAATGAAGTTACGGTTCCAAAGTGGTTCAAACCATCCATTAGAGAAACGTAACACAAGAAGATTTTGAACCGTTTCTTTACCAAGATAATGATCAATACGATAAATTTGGTGTTCATCAAAGAAACGGTGAATTTGAACATCCAGCTCTTTTGCAGTACGGATATCATAGCCAAAAGGTTTTTCCACAATTAACCGTTTCCAACCAAATTCTTCGGTATTCAGTCCGTGTGCAGCGAGACATTCAGGAATCACGCCATAAAGGCTTGGCGGAGTAGATAAATAGTAAAGTGTATTACCACAGGTTTGATATTTGTCGTGAAGTTCATCAAGGCGGGGGATCAGCTTACCATAATCCGCGGCATCTGCGGTATTAAGTGCTTGATAATAGAGATGATGACAAAATTGCTCAAGTGTTTCCCCATTCGCACTTTCACTTTTGATCAACGCTTGACGCATTTTTTCACGGAAACTTTCGTCATTTAAGTCGGTTCTTGCCACACCTAAAACAGAGAAATTTTCAGTCAAACGACCGATTTTATATAAATTATACAGCGCAGGAATCAATTTCCGATAGGTTAAATCACCTGATGCACCAAAAATCACAATACAATTGTTGTCTGCTTCAATTTTCATTTTTTCTGAAATCCGTTTGTTAAAAATTTGTATATTATTAGATGTCGCATATTATAACAAATAATGCCTAGTGCGAATTAAATTGAAAAATGTTCTGCCAATCAAATTCTGCATTGGCCACCATCACAAAATTAGGATTAATAAAACTCTCTCTCTGATTATAGGTCAGTGGTTGAAACGCAAAATCAAACACACTTCCCCCCATTTCATGTAAAAGAATTTCAGCTGCCCCCGTATCCCATTCGCCTGTTTTCCCGATTCGAACATAACAATCACAGATCCCCTCAGCGACCAGTCCACTTTTTAACCCACTTGAACCATAGACGAGAAATTCATATTGATAGTTTGGATTTAATAATGGCTGTATTTTTTGTGCAATTCCGCCCACACCGACGGCAATTTTTATCCTACGTTGCTGAGGTTGTGCCTGATTATTGAGTTTTTCGATTTTATTATGTTGTTTTTTATAGGCACCAAACCCCTGCATCGCATAATAGGTCGTTTTTAAAATAGGCGCATGAGTAATACTTAAGACAGGTTTGTTATGTTGGACAAGTGTGATCAAAATAGAAAATTGATCGGTGCGATTAATAAACTGTTGTGTACCATCAAGCGGATCAATCAGCCAATATTCTGCCCAATGTTCTCGATCTTGTAACGGAATTTTACAACTCTCTTCCGATAAAATAGGGACATCAGGCGTCAACGCGGTGAGTTGTTCAATTAAAAACTGACTTAAAAATAAATCGGCTGACGTCACCGGCGTGTTATCTTGCTTAGTTTGAATCGTTAAGTCATGTTGCACTGAGGGAGTATAAAAATCCACTAAAAAATTCCCAGCTTGATCGGCAATTTCCAGTGTGTGTTCAAGTAATAATGGTGAAAGTGCTAACATAACCAATCCTTTTAAACAGACAATCGCTATACGTTATTTGCCCGCGCTTTCTACAATAAGTTTCATGTAGCAAAAAACAAGCCTTATTATAAAATCATTTGCGACAAAGGAAAAACAGGCTATCAAATATCTTGATAGCCTGCAACAGAATCCATAATATTGACGCTTATTTTTCCGCTTTTAATTGCATAATCGCGGCTTTATTGAAAAGATAATGCGTGCCACAACATTCACATTGCATATCGATTGTCCCATGATGCTCTGCCAACACGTCATCTAACTCGTCATCCGAAATCAACAACAATGCTGCGCCAGAACGTTCTTGTGAACAACCACAGAAAAATGTGACTGGCTGGGCGGGAAAAATTTCAACCCGTTCTTCATGATACAAGCGGTATAGTAGTTCTTCTGCGGTTAAGCCAAATATTTCCTCATTTTTTACCGTCGCGGCTAAGGTAGCCAAATGTTCAAAATCATCGGGTGATCCTGAACCATCTGGCATAATTTGTAGCAACATACCCGCTGCAACAGGTTGCCCGTCAACTACTCCGGTACGAATGATAAGCTGTGTTTGTAATTGTTCTGAACGAACAAAATAGTCTTCAAGGCATGCTGTAATCGTTGGCTTATCTAACGCGATGACCCCTTGATAACGCTCACCTTCCGTCGGGGCAATCGTAATAACTAACACGCCTTTACCCACTAATTGCGTCAAGGTCATCTCATCACTGACGTCCCCTTGTAAGCGTGCTAAAGCACGAATCTGCTGTTGGTGATTGCCATTGACTAAGGCTAATTTTAACGGACCATCGCCTTGTATTTGAACAGTAATGTCTCCTTCAAACTTTAATGTCGCCGTCAATAGGCTGGTCGCCACCATCATCTCACCTAACAAAGCTTGAATCACTTGTGGATATTGATGTGTATTTAATGTATCGGTAAACGTGTGGTTTAAACGAACCCATTCTCCACGCACTGCGCGATCTTGGAAAAGGTAGCGATACAGTTTGTCGTTATCTGTGTTATCGATCATAAAACGCCTTCATTTCGGTTAAGGGCAAAATAGCTGCTTGCCCAGATCATTTTCTTCAGTAAGAAAATCAGGTAAATCTATTCAAGAGGCATAGCCATCTTGATGTTTAAATTTCAATAAATCGCGCCGCTCTTTTTTATTCGGACGACGATCAGGATGTGGCATCGTCAAGGCATTAATCTTGCGCGCAATTGCCATTTTAGCACGTTGCTCAATGCTTTTTTCTGTCTCTTGATAAAGTAACTGTGCCTCCGGGGCACCACGACGATGTGTGGAAAGGGCAACAACTTCGACTTCTTTTTCTTCATTACCTTGACGAAGTTTTATCACGCCACCAATTTCAACGGTTTTATTCGGTTTCGTGCGTTGACCATTATAATGTACTTTCCCCCCCTCGATCATCTCTTTTGCAAGGGTACGCGTTTTATAAAAACGTGCAGCCCAAAGCCATTTATCAAGACGGACATCGTCTTCTTTTTCTTGCGCGTTATATTTTTTCGCCATTTTTATCTGACTCCACTAAAGTGCGGTAATTGTTGACTGAAAAATGTCGTTTAAAGGTTTTATCTGGCAAACTACTGTCTGGATTTTCTACACCTACCGTATAGGCAATACCAAATTGTTTCGCACTGTCCAACACAGTTTCAGTATCATCAATAAAGAGCGTCCGTGCTGGGTTGAAGTAGTGCTGTTGTTGTAAATTATGCCATAAAGGTTGCTCGATTTTTGGGGCGCCAAATTGATGACTCGAGAGTAATACATCAAAGTAAGACACAAAATCGCAATATTTTAGCTTTGTTTCTAAACTAAATGGATTACTGTCCGTCAGGAGCATCATTTTTTTATCCATGTTGCTTACCGCTTGTAAAAAAGGCATCACATCAGACCGCACTTTTAATGTCGGTCCTTGTGCTTGATATAATTCGCGTAGGGGTAATTTTAAGGTTTTTGCCCAAAAATCCAAACAATACCAATCTTTACTGTGTTCAATATCGTCGTAACGTTGCTTTAACGCTTGCACACAAGCCTCAAGCGGCATATCAAATTTTTCTGCATAGGCTTGTGGCACTACATTTTTCCAGAAATGATGATCGAAATAGAGATCAATCAAGGTGCCATCTAAATCTAAAATCACGGTATCAATTTGTTGCCAATTCATTTCCATCATGCACATCACTTTCCTTTTGGTGTTATGCGGTTTATGGTATCGTTATTCCCTATTTTTGTAAAATTGCCCTTATTTATGAGGTGAACATGCCTAAAAAACCGGAAATTCTCTCCGTATCTGTCGTGGCAAAGTCACGTATTTTTGAGATTCAATCCATCGAACTTCAATTTGCAAATGGGATTCAGCGTACTTATGAGCGCTTTAAAGGAAGTGGGCGCGCAGCGGTCATGATCATACCCATTGAAAACGACCAGTTATTGATGATTCGAGAATATGCCATGGGAACAGAACAGTACGAATTAGGCTTTCCTAAAGGCTTAATGGATCCCAACGAAACCCCTGAACAAAGTGCCAATCGAGAACTCAAAGAAGAAGTTGGATTAGGCGCCAATGAATTTATTCATTTACGTACCGTCAATACCTCGCCAAGTTATATGAATAGTGTGATGCATATCTTTCTAGCTCGAGATTTTTATCCTTGCAAATTAGAGGGTGACGAACCCGAGCCATTAGAACAAGTAAGAATTCCTCTTAGTCAATTAGCAGATTTATTACAGGATCCTGCATTCTGTGAAGCACGTAATCTAGTAGCACTTTATGCGCTACGTGACTTTTTAAGCAACAATAAACATTGTTAAAACATAATCACTCGATGTCATCATAGCCATCACAATTAGGGGCCTTACTTTATCTACTGATTTTACAGGTGATCACAATTATCGTATTGAAAAACATAACATCTCACTTAATGTCAAACATGGCAATGACTACAGTATCGGTTTGGGGTTGAATATAAAAATATCCTAGCTGAAATAACTTATACACATACAAATGCACCTTTAACTTATTCATCGCATTCAAGGCAAATCAGAGTAGAAAAAGATGCCGTCCGCTTCTCAGTAGGTGATCGAGTCTAACCTTATTACGTTGAAAACCGTTCTGTTATCGAACGGTTTTTTCTTTGACGTACATCATGTGTCGTTAAAATTATTCATAATCTTTCAAAATTTTGATCAACCTAACAGTTTTTAGGTAGAAATTTGATTAGAATGCTCCCATTATTTTTCAACATTTAAAACTTAACTCTATGAGGTGATGTATGACTGACTTAAATAAAGTAATCAACGAACTTGGTGAACTTGGTATTCATGATGTAAAAGAAATCGTTTATAACCCAAGTTATGAGCAATTATTCGAAGAAGAAACGAAACCAGGTTTAGAAGGTTACGAAAAGGGTATCGTGACGCAATCAGGCGCTGTGGCGGTTGATACCGGTATCTTTACAGGTCGTTCGCCAAAAGACAAATATATCGTGCTTGATGACAAAACCAAAGATACCGTTTGGTGGACAAGCGATGCGGCGAAAAACGATAACAAACCAATGACACAAGATACGTGGAAAAGCTTAAAAGGCTTAGTGACAGAACAACTTTCTGGCAAACGTTTATTTGTGATCGACGCATTCTGTGGGGCAAACGCGGATACTCGCTTATCCGTCCGTATCGTGACTGAAGTAGCATGGCAAGCACACTTTGTGAAAAACATGTTCATTCGTCCAACAGAAACCGAATTAGCTAACTTCAAACCCGATTTCGTGGTAATGAACGGTTCTAAAGTAACTAACCCGAACTGGAAAGAGCAAGGCTTAAATTCTGAAAACTTTGTGGCATTTAACTTAACTGAAGGCGTGCAATTAATCGGTGGTACATGGTACGGCGGTGAGATGAAAAAAGGGATGTTCTCAATGATGAACTACTTCTTACCATTAAAAGGTATCGCATCCATGCACTGTTCTGCGAACGTCGGTGAAAAAGGCGATGTCGCGGTATTCTTCGGTTTATCAGGTACAGGTAAAACCACTCTTTCAACGGATCCAAAACGTCAATTAATCGGTGACGATGAGCACGGTTGGGACGATGATGGCGTATTCAACTACGAAGGTGGTTGCTATGCAAAAACCATCAAACTGTCTCCAGAAAACGAGCCTGACATCTATAAAGCCATCAAACGTGATGCCTTATTAGAAAATGTCGTTGTACGTGCAGATGGCTCAGTGGATTACGATGATGGTTCAAAAACAGAAAACACTCGCGTTTCTTACCCAATTTACCACATCGACAATATCGTTGCGCCTATATCAAAAGCTGGTCACGCGAAGAAAGTGATTTTCTTAACAGCAGATGCATTCGGTGTATTACCACCAGTATCTAAATTAACGCCGGAACAAACCAAATACTACTTCTTATCTGGTTTCACTGCGAAATTAGCCGGTACTGAGCGTGGTATCACAGAACCAACACCAACCTTCTCAGCGTGTTTCGGTGCCGCATTCTTATCACTTCACCCAACACAATATGCTGAAGTGTTAGTGAAACGTATGGAAGCAGCGGGTGCGGAAGCTTACTTAGTGAACACAGGTTGGAACGGTACAGGTAAACGTATCTCAATCAAAGATACACGAGGCATTATTGATGCCATCTTAGACGGCTCCATCGAAAAAGCAGAAATGGGCAAACTCCCAATTTTCGATTTAGCCATTCCAAAAGCCTTGCCAGGTGTTGACTCTGCCATCTTAGATCCACGTGATACGTATGCAGACAAAGCCCAATGGCAAACAAAAGCCGAAGATCTGGCAAGTCGTTTCGTGAAAAACTTCGAAAAATACACCACTAACGATGAAGGTAAAGCATTAGTGGCGGCCGGTCCAAAAGCGTAATTAAAAGCTTGAGGATTCACATACCCAAACAGCTTGATTTTTATCGAGCTGTTTTTTTATGTCGTTTTGTGACCACCTCCCAAAACTTTTATAAAAACCACCGCACTTTGGGGCTAGCCTGAAGCATAAAAAACCTCAGCAGTATGCTGAGGCTCTTTCGTGATCAGTTAGGCAACATGCTCGTGCTTTTCGCTCCATTCGTAAGATAAGGTTTCTGCCTGCTCCAACACTAAATCAATGGCTTCATCGGCTTTATCTGGTGGGTATTTATATTTTTGCAGAATACGACGCACTAAAATACGTAATCTCGCCCGCACGCTTTCTCGCACTTGCCAATCCACGGTGACAGAACGGCGTAATTGTTTCACCAACTCCAACGCAATGGCTTTTAAAATTTGATCGCCCAGTTCTCGTACCGCACTTTCGTTATTGGCTAAGGCATCATAGAACGCAATTTCATCACTGTTTAAGCCTAAATCTTCTGCACGTTTAAATGCCTCTTGAAACTCTTTTGCCATTTGAATCAGCTCTTCAATGACTTGAGCCGTCTCAATACCACGGTTATGATATTTCGTGAGTGTCGCTTCTAAACGCTCACGGTATTTACGCTCTTGTACCAAATTTCGACTGCCTCGACTTTGAATATTATCTTGTAGGAGCTTTTCTAATAACTCCACCGCCAGATTTTTATGCTCCATCTGACGAACATCTTCTAGGAACTCATCAGAAAGCAGACCAATGTTTGGCTTATCTAAACCGCAAAGGCTAAAAATATCATCCACCCCATCGGCAATTAAGGAATTATCTAAAATCTGTTTCAAAACATGATCTTGCTGTTTTTTGCGTAATTTCCCATCGCCGATTTGTTCTTTGCTCATCATCGCTTTCACTGCAGAATAAAAAGCCAATTTACGTTGATACGCCTTAGCCTGTTCCAACGTGGCACATAAGGCATAGGCTTTCGTCGCCGCCAACACCAAATCAGCAAAACGTTTTTTCCCCTCATCCAAGCCCAAAATATGGTTTGCCGCTTTTGGCAACAAACTCATCGCTTTGGTTTCAAATTGGCTAATATCAAGGGCTTTTCCTTCAAGTGGTGTGGCAAACATCCCTGCGATGGCATCCATTTTTTCTAACAACACAGCAAAGGCTTCTTCAGTATCAATGGTCGGTTTTCCACGCCCTTTCGCATTGGTATAAGTATGTAGTGCTTGTTTTAATTCATTGGCAATACCAATGTAATCCACCACTAATCCACCGGGTTTATCTTTAAACACACGATTGACCCGGGCAATTGCCTGCATCAAATTATGTCCACGCATTGGCTTATCCACATACATGGTATGACAGCAAGGGGCATCAAATCCCGTCAACCACATATCTCGCACAATCACCAATTTCAACGGATCATCAGGATTTTTAAAGCGTTTTTCTAAATCCTGTTTTACTTGTTTGTTATAAATATGTGGCTGTAATAAGGCTTTATCGGCGGCGGATCCCGTCATCACGATCTTAATCGCCCCTTTAGCAGGATCCTCACTATGCCACTCGGGTTTCAACGCCACAATTTCATTGTATAAATGCACACAAATCTCACGGCTCATCGCCACAATCATGGCTTTCCCTTCTTGGCTTTCTTGCCGTTTTTCAAAATGGGCGATTAAATCCTTGGCTATTTGCTGCAAACGAGGTTGAGCCCCTACTAATTTTTCTAAACGGGTAAATTCCCCTTTGATACGTTCCGCTTCGGTTTGCTCTTCTTCCTCAACAAGATCATCGAATTGTTGTGCCAATTCCTCAATTTCCGCACGGTTAATGTCTAAACGAGCAAGGCGAGATTCATAATAAATCGGCACGGTGGCACCATCATCAACGGCATCTTGAATATCATAAATGGACACATAATCCCCAAATACCGCTCGAGTGTCTTTATCTTCTGTTTCAATCGGTGTGCCCGTAAAACCAATAAAAGTCGCATTTTTCAAGGCATCACGCATATGTTTGGCATAACCAAATTGAAATTCGCCCTTCGCATTGAGTTTTGCTGTCAACCCATATTGACTACGGTGTGCTTCATCGGAAATCACCACAATATTATGACGACCATTTAATAACGGGTGGGATTGCTCATCCTCTTGTAAGGCAAATTTCTGTACCGTCGTAAAAATCACACCGCCCACTTCTCGACGTGCTAATAATTCTCTTAATTGCTCACGGCTTTCTGCCTGTATAGGTTCTTGTTTTAATAAATCTTTTGCCAAAGAGAATTGTTTAAACAGCTGACCATCTAAATCATTCCGATCGGTCACCACAATTAAGGTCGGATTGCCCATTTCAGGCTGTTGTAATAATTTTCCCGCATAGCAACACATGGAAATACTCTTCCCACTGCCTTGTGTATGCCATACCACGCCCGCTTTTTTGCTCCCCACCTGCACATCTCGCCCATAACTAGCACGAGGTTCTTGCACCTGATCATCTGCAATTTGTCTCGAGGCAATCACCGTGGCTTTTACCGCCTCTCGCACCGCATGAAATTGATGATAGCCCGCTTGTTTTTTAATTAAACGGTTCTTTTCATCCTTCTCGAATAAAATGAAAAAACGCAAATAATCTGTGAATAAATCAGGACGGAAAAAGCCACGAATTAAGGTTTCTAACTGCCATTCTACGGTCGGTTTGTCATTTTCATTCTTCACCGTACGCCAAGGCATAAAACGCTCTTCATCTGCCGTTAAAGAACCCACTTTTGCGATCACACCATCAGAAATTGCCAAGGCACCATTAAACATCAGCAAATCAAAGAGATCATTTTTATAAGTTTGCAATTGATGAAACGCATTCCACACATCGGTTTTTTCATCGGCAGGATTTTTCAATTCCAAAATGGCAACTGGCAACCCATTGATAAAACACACAATATCAGGGCGACGCAAATGAAGTCCTCGCACCTCAAATTGATTCACCGCCCAAAACGCATTTTTTTCAGGATGAGCAAAATCCACCAAAAACGCTGTCTCAAAACAGGTTTCCTCACCTTGTTTATAGGTGACTGGCACACCGTGAATCAGCAACTTATGAAACGCCAGATTTGCCTCCACCAAATCTCGGCTTTCTGCCTGCTTCAGTTTTGCCAACACTTGCTCCACACAATCCACAGGTAAATGCGGATTAAGCAAAGCAAACTGCGTGCGAAAAATCGGTTCTAAAATCACCGCACTTAATTGATGACGCTGCGGATTCCTCCCCTCGGTGAATAATTCCTTGCCGTGAAAGGTTTGCCAGCCTGTCTCTCTAAACCAATCAAGCACCGCCTGTTCAAGGGTGTTTTCGTCGATCATGTTGTGTTCCTGTAAGGTAAGTTCTTATAAACTTATATTATTGATTGTTAATGAATATCTAAAGTACCATTATCGTAATTTAAAAATTACATTTGACAAAAAATATAACTCTAGTTATTATCCACAGCGATATAACCGTTGTCCCTGACGAATTTCGCCACACAGCGGTTTTTATTTTCCTGAAATTTATTTCCATAAATCCCAGTTCTGATAACCCTTCGGTAAACCAAATACTTGTAAATTAATTTTGGCACTATCGTGTTTAGGAAATTCTCGCATTAACGTCGTAAATCGTTCACTCCATTTAGATTTTGGACAAAGAACATCAAGCATTTGCTTCATAAGACAAAAATAGAAAAATGGACGATTATTATCAATTCTATTCCAGTAATCTGCATCAATAGGGGAAGATTTTATGACAATCCTTGCGTTCCAAAGGCGATCATGATGAGCACAAATATTACGAATTTCGTTTAAGCTTTTTAACCATTGTGAAAATGCTTTACCCGTCTTCGCACCATACTTTTGTGCTATTTTATCTCGATCATTTTTCTTCATTCCTTCATACAATTTAGACATTGCACCAAAATCCCATAAACCACAAATCGCCCAAATCGGTAAATCACCGTATTTATTCATATTATGTGTAACGCAAACCATTTTTCTGCGCTTTGCTCTCTCTATGAGCTTATCAATATAATTGATCCAATCTTGATAATCGCTACTCCGTTGATGATCTTGAGTAAATTTCCCATCAAAATAACAAGGATTTCTATATGCCAAAGGATCTTTTTCACCTAATAAATGTGAAATATCTACTTTTACTGCTGTTTCAATACGCTCTAGAGCATCTAAAGCCAATAAACGTAATTTTTTATCAAATAAGTACAGGGCAAGGACATCTTCAAAACGGCTATTTGGCATAAAATCATCTAATAATATTTCTCGTTGTTCATCCCATTGCCGGAAAGGATGAAAATACCCACTCAATCGATAATAACCAATTCGGCTCAGATAATTTTCTAATCTTAATCGATTATCAAAAAGCAATTTTCTACGCTCAAGTAAATCTGCTTGTTCAGAAAAACTCAACCACTGCTTAATCGGTGTTACCATTCCTTTCCTCTTAAAAATATCAAAATCTTATTTTTACCTTAAATTGTCAGGCAAATAATGATGTTATTTGCCTGATTAGACAATAATACTTATGATTTCTTAGGCGTTACTAAATCCTTAAACTTATCCAAAATATTCCAAATTTCTTTTCTATTCATCACTTCTTCTATTGGCATCGGATCTTTATGATTTTTATCTAATGTTTCTGCTGGATTTAATGCAATCGCTTTAAGCATATTCTCCATTAATAAAGGAAGAAGTTTATCCTGATCTTCTTGTTTGAGTTTTTCGATTTGTTGCTTATAACTATCATAGGATTTTGCTAATGCCTCTTTATGTGCATATTCTTGCTCTAAACGTTGTGCTTCATTTCGTCTTTTAGAGGCAAAAAGCACAAGCCATAGAGCCGGTAAAATAAATGACAGTTTAAAGACTAAACTCTTTAATATAATAAAAATTTGAGAACTGACGGATGGTTCACTAGTATTCATTGCAATATTCCCTGTCAAATTGACTGCTTCATTAGTCCCATCCACAGCCAAAGTTGTTAATTTTGGTAAATTTGATATGACATAGCCCAATGATAATTCAGGAAAGCCAAAAATAACTGGAATATAATGCACTAAAATAATAATGGCTAATAATAAAAGCAACGAAAGATAAAATAGATAACCATAATTTTTAACAGCCTGACTAAAATCTCCCTTCATGTCGCTATAAGCTTTGGCTAATCCTGCAGATGTAGCTCCAGGTAATAAACTCTCAATTTGCTTATTAAGTTCTTTATAACGCTCTTGCTGCATAGTTTTGAATTCATCTAATTCTTTTCTACGCATATTAATCTCATTTTTTAATCCCCCTTCTCTTTCACCATTTTCATTTTCTTCACCAAAAATAGCCGTATGAAAGTTTTTAAATTCATCAATCATTTCGGATGAGCTCTTTTTTAACGATGAAATAGACTTTTTATCTGTCTCAGCTTCTTCTAAATAGAGATTGATTTTTTCTTTAACCCCTTCATCTTCGAAAATTTCATTATATAATTCATTCATTTCACCAGATTTATCTCTAAGATCGATTACTAATTGATTAATTTCATCTTCGAATCCATCTTCTTTAAAAAGAGATTCATGATAATCATCTATTCTTTTCTCTTTTTCTGACAAATCATCTAGAATTTTTTGTATATCTTCTTTAATTTCTTTTCCTTCCTGAATACAGGATTTAAGCTCATCTAGATAGGACAATGAATGTTCAGAAACAGTTTTTGAATACTCACTCAATGCATTTTGCAGTGCTTCAATTTTGGTGCCTTTATAAAGCAAAAATGGCATTAAATCTTTCAGAAAAGTATCTAAATAGCTATTATTTATATTATCAATATAACCAATATTATTAGAACTAATATAATCATCCAAAGAGCTTATAATATTATTTAATGGAGATTGTACATTTCTTAATATAGATAATGGTACAAAATCAGGATCCATTGACTCAAGCATCGATGATATATATGCCACAACTTTTTTTAGTCTTGCAATTTTATCTCTTGATGAAGTTTCTAAACCTTTCGCGTCAATCTTCTCTATTTTTTCTAAAATTTGATTCCATAAGGGCATTAACTCATTATTAAATTTATTATAATGATCTGACATATAATCCTCTCCTTAGTCCCATATTTCTATTGAATGATGGTCTTTAACCCATCCTACTTTTTAATTATTTAGTTCTCCCGAAAGCAACTTTGGTAATAAAGTATCTCTTGTCATTTTTAGCTTTAAAAGTTCTTTATGATTAGCAATCCATTTCTCATATAAATGAGAAACTGTAGACTGGTATAAATAGATCAAATCTCTAATAGGCAGCATAATAGCAACTTGTTCAATCCCACTTGAGCTAATATTAGCTTGAGCACTTCCTTGAGCACTTCCGATAATTTTCTCTGAAACATCAGATCTTCTAATTAAATTATAGGTATACCAGCAAGGTATATTTTTGAATAATTTGGACTCAAACTTTGCAACTCGTTGATTTACAAAAGCACATCTTCCATCAGATACATATATACCTATTTTTCCTACAGTAGCACCTGTCATTGCCATCAAAAAATCACCATCTGAAAGTTTAAATTTAGAAGCTACATTTGCAACCAGATCATTAATACATTGACAATCTTCTAGAATAATATTTCCTGTTGAAGTAATATTTTTAATTTTTATTACAGGATTTCCTTTTTGTTCAAACTGGCTACTTTTGAATGCATATCCACCTTTTGCAGTTGCTATGTCGCCAATACATCCAATCCCCCACCCCTTCGGCACGTCGCCCAACTCACTTTCCACCATTTCACTTGGGAAAAGTGCGGCTGTTTTTTCGAGGGTTTTGTAAGCATCGGGGTTGGTTTGTTGCATTTGAGTAAGTTCGGCGTTGGTTTTGCCAGAAATCACTTGCATAGCGGCACGCTCGGCGTCGGCGTGAGTGCCGCCGTTGGTGATGGCATCAATTTTGGCTTTGACAGGGTCGAAATCCACAAACCAACTTTTAAAAATCGCTTGGGCTATTTGTTCGAGGGTTTGGTTGGTTTGGGTGTTGAGTTGGATTTTATTATCTAGAATTTCCAAGGAATCAGCTATTCTTCTTTGATCATTGATATTAGGTAATAAAATTTCCAGATTTTCTAGCATTGATTTAGTCAAAGCATTTCTAGTTGCACCAGATGATGCTAAAGTTAACAAATGCTGTTGAGTAGGTAAATTAACTAGATAATATTTCAAATACCTATGATCTAAAATTTCAGGAACTGCTCTTAATATCGCAACATGTTGATTTACTCTAGCTGGTAAATACATTTTATCAACTAGTGCTACTCTTGCGACAGAATCCCCCGTAATATTTATTAAAACATCGTTTTCTTCAACAATAACATTTTTTAATTTATCTGCTTTTTCTTGATCAATATAAACTAGTCCATCAGCAATAAACCCATGATTATGAATATTCTGGCTTCTAATTAAACTAATTATTCCACTATGTAAATAGACATTATTCCCTCCCCTAGGCGTGGATCCACTTCCAATCTTTGAGCATATATCTTTTAATTTAACCTTTTTCCAACTACTCATACCCCAACCCCGCTAAATTCTTTTTAATCTCGGCATTTAAGCGTTCGCCTTCTGCCATTTGTTGGTTTAAAAGTGCGGTGAGTTTTTGCATTTTTTCGGCAAAAGGTTCGCTGTCTTCTTCTTGTGCCACAGCCCCCACATAACGCCCTGGGGTTAAGATGTAGTCGTGTTTTTGAATGTCGGCAAGGGTGGCGGAATAGCAAAAGCCTGCTTCATCTTGGTAATCTTCACCATATTGCCAGCTGTGGAAGGTTTGCACGATTTTTTGGCTGTCGGCTTCAGTGAAATCACGCAACACACGATCTTTCATATAGCCCAATTGACGGGCGTCGATAAATAACACTTCGCCACTGCGATTGCGTTTTTTCTTATCAAAGGACACGCCGTTCTTTTTGTCTTTGCTCAGAAACCAGATACAAGCTGGGATTTGAGTATTGGTAAACAATTGCCCCGGTAAGGCGACCATACATTCCACCACATCTTCCTCAATCAGGCGTTTGCGAATTTCCCCTTCACCGCCTGTGTTGCTACTCATACTGCCGTTTGCCAATAACAATGCCATGGAACCCGTTGGGGCAAGGTGGTAGAGCATGTGCTGCATCCAAGCAAAGTTGGCATTGCCCTCAGGCGGTGTGCCATATTGCCAGCGAGCATCATTTTCTAAACTTTTATGCCACCATTCTTTTAAGTTGAAAGGTGGGTTTGCCATCACAAAATCCGCACGCAAATCAGGATGTTGATCTTCCGTGAAACTGTCGGCGTGTTTTTTGCCAAAATTAAAATCAATACCGCGAATCACCATGTTCATGGCGGCGAGTTTCCATGTGGTGGGGTTGGCTTCTTGCCCATAAATGGAAATACGGCGGCGTTGTTCATCACTGGCGTAATGTTTTTCTTGGGCGTGGTTTTCAATAAATTTATCATTAGACACAAAAAATCCCCCGCTTCCCATGGCTGGGTCGAACACCCGCCCTTGATAAGGTTGCAACATTTCCACAATCAGGCTGACGATGCTTTTCGGGGTGTAATATTGCCCACCTTGTTTGCCTTCGGCGAGGGCAAATTGACCGAGGAAATATTCATAAACATGCCCTAAAATATCTTTGCTTTTTAAATTGAGTTTTTCGTCTTGATATTCAGGATTGGCAAAAGAGGTGTCTGAAAATAAGCTAATCAGATCAATTAAGCGGTGATCTTCTACTTGATATTGACTAATGCGAGAGAGGATATTTTTGAGTTTTGGGTTGCTTTTTTCAATGGTCTCTAAGGCAAGATCCACCAACCAAGAGACGTTACGCATTTTCACGTCTTCGCCTTTTTCATTTTGCCATAACACGGCACCTACGGGCGTGGTGGCTTTGGCTTTTAAGGTATCCCAACGGGCTTCTTTTGGCACCCAAAATACATTTTCTTCGGTGTAATAATCTAATTGTTCAAGCTCGTTCGCCAGGGCTTGTTGGTATTCGTCCTCACTTTCGTAAAAACTGGGGTCAAGATAATAGAGATGGTCAGGATCGGTTAATTGTTGTTGAATACTTTGTTGGCGGGCTAAAAAGGCATCGGAGACATATTTGAGGAAAATTAAACTTAAAATGACGTGTTTATAATTGGCGGCGTCCATATTAGAGCGAAGTTTATCGGCGGATTTCCATAATTTGGCGTCAAGTTCATTTAAATATTGTTGTTCAAGATGATTCATTTTTATTATCCATGCTGAATTATGTGAAAGAAATTATCTTTGGCATTATAGGCTATTCTTAGTCTGGCTCAAAACCAAGAAAATTATTTAGTTTTCATTTTGTTAAAACAAAAAAAACACAAGCTGTCACTTGTGCTTTTTATTCAATTCAAATTTACACTTTCAAACAAAGGTATTTAATTTCTAAAAACTCGTCGATACCGTAGCGGGAGCCTTCTCGGCCTAAGCCGGATTCTTTTACCCCACCAAAAGGTGCCATTTCATTGCTGATCAGGCCTTCGTTAATGCCGACAATACCGTATTCCAACGCTTCGGAAACACGCCAGATGCGAGAAAGATCTTGGGTGTAAAGATAAGCGGCTAAACCAAACTCAGTGTCATTTGCCATCGCGATCACTTGCGCTTCAGTGTCAAATTTAAACACGGGCGCCAGTGGGGCGAAGGTTTCGTCTTTTGCTACCAACATAGATTGAGTCACATCTCGCAATACGGTCGGTTCAAAGAACGTACCGCCTCGCGTATGCGGCTTACCGCCCACCACCAACGTTGCCCCTTTGGAAGTGGCATCGTCAATGTGTTCTTGGATTTTATTGACCGCACTTTGACTGATTAATGGTCCAATATTGACCCCTGCTTCATTGGCACTACCCACTTTAAAAGCCGCTACTTTGGCACTGAATTGTTCCACAAAACGCTCATAAATGCCGGCTTGCACATAAATGCGGTTAGTACAGACACAGGTTTGCCCACTGTTGCGAAACTTAGAGGCAATAATACCCTCTATCGCGTTCTCTAAATCCGCATCATCAAACACAATCGACGGGGCGTTGCCCCCCAGTTCTAAGGACAATTTTTTCACGGTACTTGCCGATTGTGCCATCAAAATTTTGCCCACACGGGTCGAACCGGTAAAGGTTAATTTACGAACGGTTGGATGCTCAGTGAGCACTTTGCCAATTTCAACGGATCGAGTTGAGGTAATCACATTAAATAGCCCCGCAGGTAAGCCCGCTTGGTGTGCCAGTTCTGCCAACGCTAGCGCAGAAAGCGGAGTTTCCTGTGCGGGTTTTAATACCATCGCACAACCTGCCGCAAAGGCTGGCGCGGCTTTACGGGTAATCATCGCATTCGGGAAGTTCCATGGGGTAATTGCTGCCACGACCCCAATCCCTTGTTTAATCACCAACAAACGATGATTGTCTTTATCTTGTGGTAACACGTCACCATAAATGCGTTTGGCTTCTTCAGCGAACCATTCAATAAAACTGGCGCCATATAAAATCTCACCGCGACTTTCGCTGATCGGTTTACCTTGTTCTAAACTCAGTAATTGGGCTAATTCTTCTTGGTTTTCAATGACTAAGTCATACCAACGTCTGAGGATATTGGCACGGCATTTCGGGGTTACTTTTTGCCACTGCTTTTGCGCTTGTGCCGCACAAGCAATCGCATATTCCGTTTCTTCTACACTTAAATCAGGCAATTCACAAATGACTTGCTGGTTGGCTGGATTGGTGACCGCAAAGGTTTTGTTATCCTTTGCCTGTACATATTCACCGTTAATATAAGCTTGAGTTTTTAATAAGGAAAATTGTTGCATTCAAATACCTCCCAACAATTAATCATTTTGCTTTGTGTGAGCGGATGATGTCAGTTTTTATCACCGTTCGAACTTGCATTGATAGCCAATCCTAACGCGTAACACTCCGCTAAAGTGTTCTTTTCTCTTTTTCACACTGAGCCAAATCAATGTTAAAGTGGCATTGTACGCTTCACTTGGTGATTACACAAACCACATGCCAACTTACCGAGCATGCCCAATCTAGACGACATAGTACATCACCGCATACTCATGCCTGATTTATCACACCATTTTTGCTCGCGTTGATAAGTTAGCGTGACTATCATGCCAAAAGACGCCCGAGCAGATAGGGGCAGAGACTATCTAGATTGCTTTCAAATGACGAAAACACACGAAAAAAGTAAATAAAACTGCTGGCGAGAAAGGATACTTAAAATACCATACTGTGAAAAAATCATTGAATAAATAGTGAGAAATAGGGTAAGTTATTTGCCCGCATGCAGAGACGCTGTGTGGTAAAACATAAGGAAAATCAATATGCTTACGCCAATTCAACAAAACTTTCGTAATGCTATGGCAAAATTAGCCGCTGGCGTGAATATCATCACCACCAATGGCACTGCGGGAAAATGTGGCATCACAGCAACAGCTGTCTGTTCAGTGACCGATACACCACCGACTATTATGGTATGTATTAACAAAAACAGTGAAATGAATCCCGTTTTCCAACGCAATAAACGCTTATGTATCAATGTACTTAGTGCTGAACAAGTGGATCTGGCACAACACTTTGCCGGTTTCAAAGGCAGTTGTATGGATGAGCGTTTTGAGTGGGCTGTTTGGCATGAAAAACACGATCCAACAGCACAACCAAGTCTTAACAATGCGCTAGCTAATTTAACGGGCACGATAGTGGATATGCGTGATATTGGTACGCATTCTATGTTTTTGGTCGAACTGGATGATATTCAAGTCAGTGAACAAGGACAAGCCTTAGTCTATTTCTCGCGTCAATTCCATACCGTTGGCACATCAGAGTAAACTTCATTTTAAAAAAAAGAAAGGCAGACGTCATGTCTGCCCTTTTGTTTATCTAGAAAAGTGCGGTCTGTTTTTTAATTTTTTCGCTCAAGCATTTTAATATGACGTGTGGCAGCTAGCCAGGCACCAAGGTAGCCCACTAAAGTGCAAATAATCAGCAGAAATGAGAATTCCGCCAGATTCACCCCATTTAATTCAAAATTCACCGCAAAAATATCGGTCACATACTTGACGGCACTGGTAAAATACCCAATGACTAAACTACTTAACACACAGGCAAAAAAGCCCCCTAACAAGGCATAAATCATACCGGTATATAAGAAAGGTCGTAACACAAATTGATCGGTTGCGCCAAGCAGTTTCATCACCTCAATGGTGGCTTGGCTACTGTACACATCCGAGCGGATACTGTTACCGATCACCAAGAACACCGCCAAGGTCATTAACACGGCACAAAAAATCGCAACATGTGCCACCAACCAGGTCAGTGCGGTCAATTTTTCCAACCAATCATTGTCTAAACGCACTTCTTGGACACCTTTAATTTTATCTAAATTTTGGCGTAGCTCATTGCGTTTTTGCGATTCGTTATACTCTTTGCTCGGTCTCACCATCACCACTGCTGGCAAAGGATTATCATCCAGCACATCTAACTCATTACCAAACCCCGACCAATCACGAAAAGCAGTTAAACTTTCTTGCCGTGAAATATAATTTAATGAGGCGACCCCGTTTTGTTGACGAATTTTTTCCACCACCAAATTAGCATCTTCTTCACTCAAGGTTTTGTGTAAATACACCGTGAGCTCACTTTCAGGATAAAACTGTGTGGTAGCTTGATGAATATTTTTCCACAATAAATAGCTTACTGTGGGAATGGTGAGGGAAACACTAATCACTAAAATCGTCAGTAAGGTGCCAAAACGGCGCTTTAATAAATCAGCCCAGACAGCTTTTAACACATATTGTATTTGCACCCAAAATGGGGCATTCACACGGCGCGAACTCATCACCACTTTCCTCAGCGTAAATAGCCTTGTTCAAGGACAAGACAAGGTTTCGGTTTTTGTTGAATAATATTGAGATCATGTGTGGCAATCAGCACCGTCATGCCCATGTGGTTCAATTCTTCAAACAAACTAAAAATTTCAAAAGATAAGCTATTATCAAGGTTACCCGTTGGCTCATCTGCGAGCAGTAATTGAGGTTTATGCACGATGGCACGTGCAATATCTACTCGCTGTTGCTCACCACCAGACAAATGCACCGGTAAATGATTGGCACGATCACGTAGCCCCACACGATCTAAGGTTGCGAGCGCTCGACTTTCCGCTTCTTTAGGATGCATCCCCGCAATAATCAGGGGTAACGCCACATTATCGACAATCGAACGATCAGCTAACAGGCGATAATCTTGATGCACCATGCCAATTTGACGACGTAAGAACGGAATTTCATGCGAAGCTAAACGCGTAATATCGTGTCCATTAAACCAAATCTGCCCACCGTTTGCTCTTTCCATCCCCATAATCAATTTCAGCAATGTACTTTTGCCCGCGCCAGAATGACCAATCACATAAGTCATACTGCCCACAGGCAAGTGAAAGCTGATATTTTGTAACGCGGGCTTACCACCTAGATAGGCTTTACTCACATTGGAAAATCTAATCATGTTATATCTACTTCTACTCTCTTGTTAAGCGTCAGCATTGCTCAATGCTACGTTAATTTGCCGCGCGACTGTCATCTTCATGAACAAATAATGCTTCAATAAACTCATCCGCATTAAATGGACGTAAGTCCTCAATTTTTTCACCCACCCCAATATAGCGAATAGGTAAATTGAACTGATCAGCTATGGCAAAAATCACCCCGCCTTTTGCGGTACCATCTAACTTGGTTAAAGTAATGCCGGTTAAACCTACCGCCTCATGGAATAATTTCGCTTGGCTAATGGCGTTTTGTCCGGTTCCTGCATCCAACGTTAACATAATTTCATGTGGCGCCGTTTCATCATATTTTTTCATCACACGCACAATCTTTTTCAACTCGTCCATCAAGTTATTTTTATTTTGTAAACGCCCTGCTGTGTCGGCAATCAACACATCAACATGGCGCGCGGCCGCAGATTGCATTGCATCAAAAATCACCGAAGCCGAATCCGATCCTGTACTTTGTGCTACCACGGGAATACCATTGCGCTCGCCCCATACTTGCAACTGCTCAACCGCGGCGGCACGGAAGGTATCGCCTGCCGCTAACATCACGGATTTACCTTCATGTTGGAATTGGCGCGCTAATTTGCCAATGGTCGTGGTTTTGCCCACCCCATTCACACCGACCATTAAAATCACATAAGGTTTTTTAGTTTGATCAATCACAAGTGGCTGGGCAACAGGTTGTAGAATATTTGCCATTTCTACTTTTAATTGTTGGTACAACAGATCAGCTTCTTTTAATTGCTGATGACTAGCATGTTGCGTTAAATTATGGATAATTTTCGTCGCAGTAGGTACACCTAAATCGGCGATCAGGAGTTGTTCTTCTAATTCTTCAAATAATTCATCATCAATTTTTTTGCCAAAAAAGAAGCTACGGAAACCCACACCAAGATTTTGTTTCGTTTTTAATAAACCTTTCACTAAACGACTAAAAAAACCACCTTCACTTTTTTTCTCTTGTTCTTGCGGTTGAAAAACCACTGCTTCAGTGATCGAGTTGTCCTCAGTAGAAGGTTGCTCACTACAAAGAGATGTCTGATCTTCTTGATCACACACTTCCTCGTTGATCTGCACTGCGTCAACTTGTTGAAAATCAATCTGCGCCGATTCACTGTCGGGCACATCACTTGCTACGTGTTGTGCGTCGGTATTCCCCACTGTCAGCGACAATGTGTCTGCTGTATCACTCGTGGTCGAAGATGAAATCTCATCAGAACATACCGCACTTTCGGCTTGCTCACCCTTGTCTTCACAATGCGATATTTTTTCTTCAACTTGCGCTATTGTGTCGGTGGTTTCGGTATTTGATGATGTTTGTGGTGCTTCGGAGGTGCCTTGCTTTTTCCCTAAACCTAGCCAAGACCAAAAGCCACCTTTTTTATTTTCCGTTGACATAATTTTTTCTCGTTGTCTAAACATATCTGCATAAAAAATAGATTGTGCATTTTAACATTGAATACTTCAACGATGAAAAAAATCTCCTTGCTTTTCATAAAATTTGCAAAATTTGTACAAAATTAGCTGTATAAATAATAAAAATGTGTAAAATATGCGCATTTTTAATAAGGATATAAGCAAATCTGCTTATGGAACATGTATAGGGAATACACTATGAAAAAAGCAATCATCAAATTAACAACAGTCTTTGGATTATCTAGCCTTTTAATCGCATGTGGTGGCGGTGGTGGCAATGGCGGAAACAATGCGCCACCACCAGTACAGCCGATTCAACCTGCACCACCAGCGCCTCAGCAACCAGACGCGGCACCAAAACCGACACCGCCTAAAGATCAAGCACCGGATACTGGCGCGGAAGGGAACACTAATCCACAAAAGTCACCAGAAAATGACGAGATGAAAAACTCCTCGCCTTCTGCACAAGAAAAATGGGAAGGGGCTTGTGAGGCAAAATCGATTTGCACTGCAAACAATGAAAATAAAAATCATGTAACAGTTTATAAACTAGAATATGTAGAAAATGCAGATAAACACAGTGGTACCCCAGATAAATACACCAAACAGGCAGAACATATCACTCTTAACTTAGGTGATAATCCAGGAAAGGAATATAAATTTACCTTATTAGGGACTGACAGTAATGAAGTAGGCTATTATGGTTATCGTTATAATGTTGATGATAATCGCGCCCATAAAAACGTGGAACTACTTTATGCCATCAACACGGATTTTAAAAGCGCTGACCAATCTGCTCAGTTCAAAGCTTATTATCGAAAAGAAAAAGGGTTTATTTACGCGCCTGTTAGTAATACTCAATTATCTAATAATGGCTTAATCAATTATGGTGATGTAAATATTCTCTATGACAACGGTGATATATCCGGCTCTATTTATCGCTCCGATAATGGTAATAGTCGAGAAACTAACAAAGAAGAAATTTTTAAAATAGAAAAAAGTAATTATGGTAGTCCAACTATTGAACCTATCGTAGAAGATCTTCTTGGTACAATTAAAAAAGGAGATAAAGCTGTCCTGAATTATGTATTAGTCGATTCAGCAAAAGGCAACGGTGATCATAAGTACTTGTTTGGCACAGCTAAAACAGACTCTTGGATTGGGGTATTAGGTGCTGAAAAATCAGACCTTAAACCCGCAGAAAAACCTAATAAAGAGTAAAATATAAAAGGCGTTAAAAACGCCTTTTATATTTTTTAGTTATTTATATGATACTACTTTAGTTTGAAACAATATTATTCCATTTTAAATAATATAATTAATAAACAGTAATGGCATAAAAACCAAGCAAATAAAATTATCCTTTTTACTAAAGAGGATAATTTTCTACCTAATAGAATAAAAAAACGCTACAATAATACTTCATTATGAGATGATGACGGCAATACTTATTTTTAGTTAGATAATGTCACAATAAATGTTGAGATATTTATATCAAGATAAAAGGTAGATAAATATCACCTTCTCATTTTTTGGTACCAAGATACAAGCAAGATTAAGTATCATTTAATAGCAATACAAAACCACTTTGATTATAAGCTGGTCATTTGCATAGCACTCAGAATAAATATATTTAATCTAATTGACAAAAATCACTTATGAAAAAATCAACAGCAAAATCTACCGCTCTTAAAGGCGAAGTACGTATCATCGCTGGGTTATGGCGTGGGCGTAAGTTGCCTGTGTTATCCTCGGAAGGCTTGCGTCCAACAGGGGATCGAGTCAAAGAAACCTTATTCAATTGGCTGATGCCTTATATTGTCGATGCGACCTGCCTTGATTGCTTTGCTGGCAGTGGTGCATTAGGTTTTGAGGCCCTTTCACGTCAGGCAAAACAGGTGACGTTTTTAGAGCTAGATAAGCATGTTGCGACACAATTAAGCAAAAACCTGGCTACATTAAAATGCGCAGCAGAACAGGCTAAAGTCATCAATCAAAATAGCCTACAATTTTTAAATCAGCCACAAACTGCACCGCACTTTGATATTGTGTTTATTGATCCGCCTTTTCACTTCGGTCTCGCACAACAAACGGTTGATTTATTAGCTCAGTATAATTGGTTAAACCCCAATGCACTGGTTTATGTAGAAACAGAAAAAGCCCAATCAATCAAGGTGCCGGATTCTTGGACAATACTCAAAGAAAAAACCACAGGTCAAGTCAATTACCGTTTGTATTACGTTGACAAGACGACATCGTCAGAATGACACAAATAAGCGACGTAATGGTATTTATTCACTTTTTTCAGATAAACTCAATGATGAACTTAAAACCCATTTCTTTTTTGCCTTTTTTAGGCCGTACTATTTTTATCTCTGCCATGGTTCACCATAGTGCTTGGGCAGATACCGTTGTTCCTATTGATAACACTAGACCTGAAGAAAGATTTTCCCAGCGATTACCGCAACAACCTATTCTTTCACAAAAACTCAAACCGACAGAACCCGCTTCACCTACAACTAGCAAGCAAATTTCGCTGACAGTGGAACAACTTGCAGAAAGACCTGATCTCGTGCTTCGAGCCCTAATTCCTGTTCTCAAAAACAATGATATGCGCGGTGCGGAAATTCTGTTACCCATTTATGCCCAACAATCACCTGATCCACTGTTATTCAAATGGGCACAGGCAATGGTTGCTCGTAAACAAGGAAAATTAAGTGAGTCAGTACGTTTATATCGCCAAATTATTGCACAAAAGCCCGACTTACAACCTGCTCGCTTACAGCTGGCGATCGTATTAACTCAAAATCGTGAAAATGAAGCCGCGAAAGCACAATTTAATCAGCTTCGCACTGAAAAGCTACCGCAACCATTACTGAATATCATTGATGATTATATTCGTGCTATTAATCAACAAGATAATTGGAATGTTTATGGTGGGATCAATTATTTACATGAAAATAATGTCAATAACGCGCCACCTAAGGGCACCAAAGCTGAAGGGTTCACACCATCTAGTACACCAGAAAAAGCCCATGGTTTGAGTTACTTTTTTAATCTCAGTAAGAACTGGTCATTACCACACAATTTGTTTACTGAACTCAGCACAGAGGTGAACGGTAAATATTATTGGGATAACCATAAATATGATGAGTTTTCTACGCGTATCAACTTTGGTGGTGGTTATCGTAATGCCAAAACAGAAATAAAAGTCTTACCATTTATTGAACAATTTTGGTATGTGGGAGGCGAAAATGCCGATAAAGATGCCCGTACCTTACACCGTTTTTCCAAATCTCGTGGCGTCAGTAGCGAGGTGAGTTACTGGTTGAATCCAAATTGGAGAATATCTTCCGCCTTCGAATATGCGGAACAACGCTATACCCAACCAACACGTAAAAAATCCAACGGTCCTAATTATGCGTTCAATAATACATTGATGTATATGCCAAACAGCCAACAGTTTTGGTTTATTGGGCTTGATTATTATCAGAAGCGTGCACACGCCAAAGTCAATGCATTTGATCGTAAAACACTACGTTTAGGCTGGGGGCAAGAATGGTCGAAAGGCATTTCGACGCGTGTACAAATGAGCTATGCCTCTCGCGTTTATCGTGCACCATCAGCAGCGCAACAGGTTATTTTTGCACCAAGCTTCTTCAAGAAGGTGCAAAAAAACCACGAATACGGCGTCAATTTCACGATTTGGCACCGTAGCCTTCACTGGTTGGGGATGACGCCTAAAATCACTTGGGCATATCAGAAAACTACCAGTAACAATCCTTTCTCCGAATACGAAAGGAATCGGGTTTATTTAACTTTTAGTAAAACATTTTAATTTATTGAATAAAAGGAATTGTCATGCAGTATTTTGACACAAAAAAATCAATCCCAGTACTTTGTTCTCTTCTCATTGCTGCTTGTAGTGGCGGTGGGGGCGGTAATAACAATGTACCACACCCTCCTGTAGAAAAACGTACTGTGGTGGCACCACAAGCAAACACAAAATCAGAACCAACAAAACCAGCAGCAACCACCTCACCAGTTGTGCCAGTTAAAGAGTCAGCACTCTTCCATTCTCCTAACACTGCACCTAAACAAAATCAAATACCAAGCCCTCAAACTACCTTTGATTCTCCCAGCCCACTTGATAACATCCCCATTGTCAAGCCAGCTACTACTTCAGTACAGAGTTTAGCATCTCACAAAGAACGCACATCAACGCTCCCAGTGTGGACTGGTACAGTGCAAAAAAAATATTCAGAAGGATCATGGAATCATGATCCAGAAAAAGTACCGGTTTTCCTTATCATTCCTAATGAAAATCATAGATATACAGATGATAAACTTTTTCAATTGACTGCCAAAGATATTGATTTAACTAAAAACAATACATCCCAGGAAGGGAACTTTCAATTCTCTCTAGCAGATTCCAGTGTATATTCTGGTTACTATTTAGACTCACAAGATAATATACAAGTTAATAATAATTTTGTTATTGCTTTCGACAAAAATAAGGAATACACAAAAAAAGATATTACTGCAAATTTCTATAATGAGAATGGCTTCAATTACGCTGTACTAGTAGGTAAAACAGATTATTTAAGACAAGTTGGAGATGTACGTTTATTTTATCAAAATGGCAGAGTTTCAGGAGAAATCGTAGATAAAAGGAACAATGAGGTACTCTTTAGATTTAAAGATACTCTTGAAAAAGATCCAAACATGATACAGATTGTACCCGATAGAGATAACCCTCACGGGTTGGTATCACACGGGCCTGATAATATGTTTATGAAAATGCATTTCATTAATGGAAAGGATGGTGAGCCATACAAATATGTCGTAGGTTCAGGTAAAGCCGAACGATACTACGGTACACTATTTGCAACCAAAAAAGACAAAGAATAACTTTTCTCTTGATCAACTAAACGGCAGATCCCCTCTGCCGTTTTCATTTTTCAGAGATAGGATTTATGTTAGACTAAATCCCATTTTTTCCCATTACATGACATCTTATGTTAGACATTGTTTTATACGAACCCGAAATTCCACAAAATACCGGTAATATTATTCGCTTATGTGCCAATACTGGTTTCCGTTTACATTTAATTGAGCCACTGGGTTTTACTTGGGATGATAAGAAATTGCGCCGTTCTGGCTTGGATTACCATGAATTTGCCGAAATCAAACGCCACAAAACCTTTGAGGTATTTTTAGCTACCGAACAACCCAAACGTCTGTTTGCGTTAACCACGAAAGGATCACCAGCACACAGTCATGTGCAATTTGAGTTAGGGGATTATTTGATGTTTGGTCCAGAAAGCCGTGGCATTCCGATGTCAATTTTAGACAGCTTACCGATGAGCCAAAAAATTCGAATTCCGATGACGGAAAATAGCCGGAGTATGAATTTATCGAATTCGGTGGCTGTAGCGGTGTATGAAGCCTGGCGCCAATTGGGTTACGGTGGTGCGGTCAATCTGCCTCGCTAAAAACCACGCAAAAACCACCGCACTTTTTAACAAAAAGGCCGCTTATTTGATTAAGCGACCTTTTTCTTGGCTTTAATGTTGCAATTTCTGCTTCATATTGGCTTGTAACTGTTCAAGCATCGCATAGCGCTTACGATACATAGAGCGTTTGTTACTTGGAATACTGTCCATGTCTTTCATCGCAAATTGTACTGGTAATGCCCAGTAGTCTTTGAGTTCGCCCGCTGATTCGGCAAAAATCGCATCATAATCCACCACATAACGTTTACTCTGAACAATACGTGATTTATTTTGATACTTATGTGGTATACCGAATAATGTGTGATATCCCAATGCATTCGTGAGGGCTTTCATCGCTTCCACCATCAAATAGGCAGGGCGTAAACCGTGACATTTTTTCGTTAATACTTTCACTAACTCTTTTGAACCCTCAAAATTAGGTCCCTGAATCACCGCGATCAATAACGCCTGTTCGACTTTACCAAAGGTCAATAAATAAATTAATTGTCCTGTCGGTTTATAACGCAATTCTAATGCCCAGTACCCTTCCATCGCTTGATGGTAATTCAAACAGAGATATAGCTCAAAATCCTCTATCACCTCACCAAAACACATCTCCTTTTCCCATAACTGCGGTAAGCCTAGTGCGGTAAATTTTTCGGGTAAAAAACGCAAATTTTCGCAAATTGCGGCAAACCGTTGTTTGGTACTAAAACGCTTATCTAAAAAGCGATGTGCCAACGGATAACTAAAACTCGGGCGACGATTTAATAATCCAGCCAACGTGGGATGTTGATTAATAAACTGCTCAAAACGTTTAATATTACCGCGATGCAATAATGAGCGTAAATGGAAACGAAAACGTTTCAAACGATAGGATTTTTTGCCCTGATCGGGATATAAACGTATCGGATCAGGCCATTGATAAACATTATCTGTCATAAAATTCGGCTAATTAGAAATAAAGAGGGCTTATTTTCGCACAAATTCACTATTTTTTCATTTTTTTATGTCCGCTTATAAGGTATTCTAGAGCCCTGAAAGGAGCCTTTATGTCTGATATAAAATTGAATTATCACAAAACCCATTTCCTCACCAGTGCACCGGATATTCGTGCCTTACCAGAAGACAATGGCATTGAAATTGCCTTTGCCGGGCGCTCAAATGCGGGAAAATCCACCGCACTTAATGCCCTAACCAACCAAAAAAGTTTGGCTCGCACCTCAAAAACCCCGGGACGCACCCAATTAATCAATTTATTTGAAGTGGAACCGCAATGTCGTTTAGTAGACTTACCCGGCTATGGCTACGCTGCCGTACCTGAACAAATGAAAATACAATGGCAAAAAGCCTTGGGTGAATACTTACAAAAGCGCCAATGTTTAGCAGGGGTGGTGATCTTAATGGACATTCGTCATCCGTTGAAAGACCTAGACCAGCAAATGATCGAATGGGCAGTCTCCTCTGAACTCCCAGTCCTACTTTTACTGACTAAAGCAGATAAACTCAGCCAAAGTGCAAGAAGTAAACAAGTAAAAATGGTGCGTGAAGCCATCTTACCTTTCCAAGGGGATGTGCAAGTTGAAGCCTTTTCCGCCTTAAATAAGACCGGGATTGAGTGCCTTGCTGCCAAATTAGACAGCTGGTTTGCTCCTGTTCTAAGCGAATAAACATACCGTTTTTGCGAACAAGATCGTAAAAAAAGTGCGTATTTCTGACCCGAGAAAACGCACTTTTTTATTATCCACCGGTTTTCTTTATTTTATCAGTGGAGTGAACGATGTCACTTGCAATTGTTTATAGTCGCGCGTCGATGGGGATACAAGCCCCGTTAGTCACCATTGAGGTGCATTTTAGTCCTGGTAAACCGCAATTCAACTTAGTCGGTTTACCCGAAAAAACCGTCAAAGAAGCCCAAGATCGTGTGCGCAGCGCCTTACTCAATGCCCAATTTAAATACCCTGCGAAACGTATTACCGTTAATCTCGCTCCCGCCGATTTACCCAAAGAAGGCGGACGATTTGATTTGCCTATTGCCATTGGCATGCTCGCCGCATCCGGTCAAATTGATCCGCAAAAATTACAACAGTTTGAATTTGTGGGTGAGTTAGCATTAACTGGTGATCTACGTGCGGTACACGGTGTTATTCCCGCCATTCTTGCCGCACAAAAAGCCAAACGAAAAGTGATTCTTGCCAGTCAAAATGCCAATGAGGCCGCGTTAGTGTCGGATCAAGATACCTATATTGCGCAACATTTACTCGAGGTGGTCAATTTCCTCAATGACCACTGCACATTGCCTTTAGCTACTCAGACCTCGTCACAGCAGGAGACGCACAGTTCAAACCGCAATCAAAAAGATCTCACTGATATTATTGGTCAACCTCATGCCAAACGTGCATTAACTATTGCGGCTGCGGGACAACATAATCTGCTTTTTTTAGGTCCACCTGGTACGGGGAAAACCATGCTGGCGAGCCGATTAACCACCTTGTTGCCGGAAATGAGCGATCAAGAAGCGATTGAAACCGCTTCTGTGACTAGCCTTGTCCACAATGAACTCAATTTTCATAATTGGAAACAACGCCCATTCCGTGCCCCACATCACAGTGCATCAACACCTGCCTTAGTGGGCGGTGGTACGATACCTAAACCCGGGGAAATTTCACTGGCACACAATGGGGTGTTATTTCTTGATGAGTTGCCTGAATTTGAACGCAAAGTATTGGATGCATTACGCCAACCGCTAGAAAGTGGCGAAATTATTATTTCCCGTGCCAATGCAAAAATTCAATTTCCCGCACGTTTCCAATTAATTGCCGCAATGAACCCCAGTCCAACAGGTCATTATCAAGGCACCCACAATCGCACCTCACCGCAACATATTATGCGTTATCTCAATCGCTTATCTGGTCCGTTTTTAGATCGTTTTGATCTGTCTATTGAAGTGCCACTGTTGCCAAAAGGGGCGTTACAACAGCAAATGGATCGAGGTGAAACAAGTACACAAGTGAGAGCGCGCGTCTTAAAAGTACGTGAAATACAACTAACGAGAGCAGGCAAAATCAATGCCTATTTAACCAGTAAGGAAATTGAACGAGATTGTAAAATCAGTGATAAGGATGCGTTATTTTTAGAGAATGCCTTAGCTAAGCTAGGTTTATCAGTGCGTGCTTATCACCGTATTTTAAAAGTGGCACGTACGATAGCCGATCTCAATCATGATCCGCAAATCGAACAACCTCACCTTGCCGAAGCACTGGGTTATCGCGCGATGGATCGGCTGTTACAGAAATTATCCGCACTGTAATCCCTGATACAAGTAACATTTTTTAAAATGAGCCATACTTATTATTGAGAGCATGAGCATGCGAAATAATTTAGATTATCTTGTTGTACAAATAATGCATTGAAGCAAAGCAATCATACTTAGCTAAATTAATCCATTATTAAGCTAGAATTGAGTTGACAATATAACGCTATTTTATGAGACAAATAAATTACACTCATAATTAAATAGCACACATTATTCTCAATAAGAATAAATTATCCTTTCATGTCACACCAATTAAAATCAATCCAACTTATAGCTGACACATTTATTTAACAATCCACACGATTCTTTCCTTTTATTTATTGCTAGTTTGTCTATAAAAAAGCCAAATGCATATATTTTTTCATCAATCTTCCCATCGATAAAAAATTAATTTAATAAAATAAAAAAGATCAATAAATGAGTTTGATAATGATTATCTATTATATTAATATTCCCTAATTATCAAATATTTTTAAATGATTTGAAATTTAAAAGGAATTAAATATATGCACAAATCAAAGAAAAAATGGGGTTATATTTTACCCTTACTCTTACCTTTCTGTTCTTATGCAGAAAGCACCGAATTAGATGTGATTTCGGTAGAAACAGAAGCGTTTAAAGAAAAAGATAAAGCGTTCTTAAAACAAGCGGCTAGCAGCACTCGAACAGAGTTTCAGACCGCAACACAAAGTTTAGATTCGGTATTACGTTCTGTACCTGGTACATTCACCCAAATTGATAAGTCGTCAGGTACCGTATCAGTCAATGTAAGAGGTGGGACAGGCTTTGGTCGTGTCAACACAATGATAGATGGTGTCAGCCAAACTTTTTATGCAAGCTCTGCGGATAGTGGCAGCCGCAATAGTAGCACCTCTCAATTTGGTAGTTTGATTGATCCTGGTTTTTTAAGCCGTGTCGAAATTGATCGAGGTTCTTTTGAAGGCAGCCATGGCGCAAATACCCTGTTAGGTTCCGCTCACTTTAAAACTATTGGGGTGAACGATTTAGTTGCGGCAGGCCGACAACTAGGATTTATGGGCAAATATTTATGGGGAAGTAATGCAACAGCGCCTCAAGTACTCGGTGCGGTCGCTTTTAAACGCGATTTTGAAAATGAAAGATGGTTAGGTCTATTATATGGTTTTAGCGAACGCCATCTTTCACAAGATTATCGTATCGGTGGCGGCAGAAAAGTGACGGAAAGTTCCATTGATTTAACTGGGTTAGATGAAGACGATAGAGAACAAACTGATACCTCGCCATTTGATGCCGCCCATGTGCGTCAACGTCCAATTAGTCATCTTGCCAAGCTCGAATATGGTGATCGTTATCAACAAGGTACCCTTTCCTATCGTCAATACCAAACGCGTGTCGGAGGGCGGGCGATTGCAAATAATAACTACCAATTTAACTATCATTTGGCGCGACCTGATGCCTCATGGCTTGATTTCAACTTATTACTTGCTCGTAATGTGTCATCACAGAACTATCCCGCAGGCAGCATGATTATTGGTAAAAGGCTGTTAACACCATTAACCGCAAGCAATAAGGCCGACACGGTTGATGTAAATAACACGTTTCATTTTGATTTACCATTTAAGGCAACATTAAAAACTCGCGTGGGTTTTCATACTTTAAAAAGTCGTTATTTTAAAAATCGCGATCCCTCTGAAGAACTGAATATTAACCTTGAAGAAGGCGAACGAACTTATGACTTTGACTGTTATGGTTTAAGTTGTATTAGAAAAAGCTTTGGGAAAGCCACTTTTCAGCCCAATGGGCAACACAATATCATCACTTTCTATGCTGACAACCATCTTAGCTGGAATATGTTTAACCTTGATTATAACGTCAATCTAAGTCGCTATACTTTGAAAGGGGAACGTTTAAAATATTTACCACGTTATCTCTCTGATATGGACCATGAAATAGCAGGATTGACTGATAAATTCATAAAAGGAAAGGGGAAGGACACCAAAATACGTCAGCGACTTTTTCAGCTTATGTCAAAACGAGATGATCTCAAACAACATAACTGCAAAGAGAAGGAAGATGGTACTGAGCGATGCCGTGAAGTGAATTTCACCTTACCTGATAGTCAGGCAGGTAAAATGTATAATTATTCCGTGACATTATCTGCCCATCTCCACGATTTATTTACCCCTTTCATTAGTTATGCTAAAAGCCATCGTGCCCCTAATATTCGAGAGGTCTTTTTTTCCAGTGTTGGGGACTATGGGGTCAATACCAATTTGAAACCAGAAAAAGCCAAAACCATACAATTCGGTATTAATGGTTATCGAGATAGGCTTTTGAGCGAAAAGGATAAATTAGGCTACAAGGTGGTATATTATCATACCCATATTCACGATTTCATTTATAACTCAGACAATCGTCAACCGTTAGTTTCGGGTAAGTTGATCTATCTTAATGACACAAATATTTTACATAAAAACTACCAACGACGCGTAACAATGACGGGGATTGAAACTGAGCTCAGTTATGATATGGGTCATATCTATTTCAACCTCGCGTATGCGCGACAAAAAAATGACCAACCTGTTTCCTTTACTGATGGCAGCGCAAAAACCGGTGGTGCAAGCAGTACAAACAGATTATTACAAGGTTTTGGGGCAAGTAAAATCTCGGTATTACCAGAATCTTATGGTTCGTTGGAAATCGGGACGCGCTTTTTCGAGGGCAAACTTGACATAAGTACTACCGCTAAATACTACGGAAAAAGTAAGCGAGTATTAAAACAACCATTGGCAATAAAATCAGGTGATGCAAGTGATACAGTCAAGGAACAAATTCGGGTAACAGAGGACATTCCAAAACAGCCTGTCATTGTTGATCTTCAAATTAGCTATGAGCCAATTAAAAATTTGGTGCTAAAAGCAGAAGTGCAAAATGTGTTTGATAAGCGATACATGAACCCACTTGATGCGAATAATGATTCAGCTAACCAGTCGGTGTTCAATCTCGATCTTTCTGATAAGGTTATTAATGTGTTCAATAACTTTGCACGTGGTCGTACTTATGTGTTCACACTAAGCTATAAATATTAATATGGCACGCCCTGAGTGACCGATTTCAAAGGGGACAAAAAAACCAGTGCGGTAGTAAAACTAAAAAACCACCGCACTTTTTGTTTATTGGCAGACGATATTTGTCAGCCATGTGGTCTTTTCCATCACATTCACGGAAGTGAATCGCCCCGTTTTTATCACTCATCCCACCTCATTGAAGAATAACAAGCCATTTCCTGATAAAAACTATTATTCTGGTACCCCTCTTAACATCGGTACAGACTGATAAGGGAGTATGGAAGTCGGTGCGGGAATATCATTAAATAGCAGATTAAATGGTTTGGCTAGATCGACCTTTTCATTACGCCATAAGCGTCCCATTCCTACTAATTGCACATTTTCTGGCAACTTTTTTAAACCCGCTTGTAATGCTGCAATGGTCTGTTGACGAGGATGCCCAATGGCAATGGCCGTGCCGTGTTTTTGTGCATAATGCACCGCACGTTGAAATTGGCGTTCGATATCGGCATAAGTATCTTTATCATCCAAAAAGATATGGCGTTCGAGACTTTTTACCCCATAGTCTTTGGCGATGTTACCCGCCACACTGCGTCCAATCGTACGGCTATCCAGAAAAAATAAATGTTGCGCTTTTAATTCCTGCATTAATTTACGCATTAAATCCACGTCAGAGGTTGCCGCACTACCCATATGGTTATTCATACCAATGGCATGAGACACTATTTCCTTCGCGGTTTGGACGCGTTGTTGTACTTCCTCTTGGCGCATACCAAGGCGCAATCCTCCTGCTTCAATGCGTTGTTTACCTAAAGGTTGCATAGGCATATGAATGAGAATATCTCGCCCTTGCTTGTGGGCCTGTTCGTTGCGTTGGCGTGCATGTGGGGCAGACGGGATAATCGCCACCGAAATTTCTTTCGGTAGCGCATAAACTTGTGCATCTTCTTTTTGGTGATAACCAATATCATCAATCACAATGGCTAACTTGGCAGGTTGTGCCACGGCTATACTGATCCCAAATAGCCCCAAAAATACCGCACTTTTTATCCTCTTTACCCCGATTATCTTCATTTCAACCAACCTACTGGATTGACTGCCACACCTTTACGCCGAATTTCAAAATACAGGGAAGATTGTGATTGTCCACCACTACTACCAACTTCGGCGATTTTTTGTCCCGCTTTGACAAATTGTCCCTCTTTGACAACCACTGACTGATTATAGCCATACAGACTTAAATCATTTTCACCATGTTTAACAATGACCATTAGTCCATAACCTTGCAACCAGTTCGCTAAAATCACGCGACCTTCTGCAATACTCTTAACCGCTGTTCCCGCACTCGCCCCAATGACCATCCCTTTCCAGCGCAATTCCCCCATTTGAGTGGTACCAAAACTATTTAAAATTTTGCCTGAAACAGGGTAAGCGTATTGCTTATTCGGTTTACCTAGCCCACTTGAACTGGCCATTAATTGCTTTTCTTGTGCCGTCGGCTGATATGGTTTTTGCGTTTTCTTTTCTTCCGCTTGTTTTTTTTGTGCGTAGGCTTCACGCTCACGTTGTTCTTGTTGACGTGCAGCTTGTTCGGCACGTTGAATTTCTTTTCGAAGTGCGTTTTCGTTGGCGCGCAAGGTTTCTAAACGCGTTTCATCTCGAGATAAACTACGGTTAAGCTGGTTTAAAGTCGATTGACGTTGTTTTTGGACTTTTTGTAGATCTTGTTGCTGTTTTTTCTGCTGCGATAATTGGCTTTGTTGCGTTTTTTGTTGTGCAACAATGGTGGCCTTTTCTTGTGCTAATTGTGCTTGTGTCGCTTTGAGCTCCTCAATTAACGCCAAACGCGCTTGGTTCATATGCGCATAATATTGTTTTAAGCGATCGGCATTTTTCGCCTCTTCTGACAACATCCGCTCGAAAGTAGATGGATTTGCGCCCGAACGATAAGCAGAATCCAATTGTTGGGCTAATTTTTGTTTCTGTTCACGTTCTTGCTTCTCTAAACGCTTAATCTGTTTTTCTGTGTCGCTAATCATCTTGCGACTTTCTTTTAACTCCGTTTCGGTTTGTCGTAATTGGGTAAGCACTTGATTGATCTGTGTTTCTTGATCTTTTAAATGCGATTGTAATTTTTGCTGCGCTTTTTTTTGCTCCGCAATTTTCTGTTCTTGTTGTTTGATTTGTTGCTGAATTTTAGCTAAATCATTGGCAACGCCATTGACCGATATGCACCATAAAGCACAACAAAGTGCGGTCAATTTTTTTCGTTTTTTATCCTGATAAAATGTAAACCACATTGCAAAACTTTCCCTTAAAATCAATCTCATTAAATATAGCACTATTTGTACACTGGCTCTAAACCTAATTTTTCATTAAATATTTGCGACAGATCAGAAAAGCAAAGCTTTTCCCTTTTAAAACCGACCGTTTTTTGCTATAACTTGGCGTAGTTTTTTTATTAACATTGAGGAGATTTTTTATGGAATTGGTCTTTATTCGACACGGTTTCAGTGAGTGGAATGCCAAAAACTTATTCACTGGCTGGCGTGATGTCAACTTAACAGAACGTGGTATTGAAGAAGCAAAATCAGCCGGCAAAAAATTACTTGAAGCGGGTTTTGAGTTTGATATTGCGTTCACTTCAGTTTTAACTCGCGCAATCAAAACCTGTAATATTGTGTTAGAAGAATCTAACCAACTTTGGATCCCCCAAGTAAAAAACTGGCGTTTAAATGAACGCCACTACGGTGCACTACAAGGCTTAGATAAAAAAGCCACCGCTGAACAATATGGTGATGAGCAAGTGCATATTTGGCGCCGTTCTTACGATATCTCTCCTCCGGATTTAGATCCACAAGATCCACATTCTGCGCATAATGACCGTCGTTATGCTCACTTACCGAGTGATGTGGTACCAAATGCAGAAAACTTAAAAATCACCCTTGAGCGTGTTCTGCCTTTCTGGGAAGATCAAATCGCACCTGCCTTACTTGCGGGTAAACGTGTCCTTGTGACAGCGCACGGTAATTCATTACGTGCACTTGCAAAACACATTGAAGGCATTTCTGATGCGGATATTATGGATTTAGAAATCCCAACTGGTCAGCCATTAGTGTACAAATTAGACGACAACTTAAAAGTCGTTGAAAAATACTACCTTTAATTGAAATGAAGTCATAAAAAATCGGGGCAATTGCCCCGATTTTTCTTTTCTCCAAAGAAAACGTGCGCGCAACATCACCGCACATTTTCTCTGCTGCAGATTACGCTAAACTGTGGTGTAAATCTTGCAACGAATACACCTCTGAATCATCAAGGTATTCCACACTACCCGCTAAGGCTTCCGCACCTGCCAAGGTGGTTTGTAACATCACTTTTTGCTGTAATGCACTCCGTCGAATCGCATGGCCATCGGTCACCGTTTCAGCTAGCCCACTCACCGTATTGATCACTATCGCAATCTCACCATTTTTAATGGCATCAACAATATTTGGGCGCCCTTCACGTACTTTATTAATAAGTTGTACTGCAACACCATGCTCACGTAAGAATTTTGCGGTGCCTAATGTCGCACATAAGCCGTAACCTGCCTCTTGTAATTGGCGTGCAATAGGTAATAGACGCGGTTTATCCACATCATTAACAGACAAAAACACTTTGCCTGTTTTTGGAATTCGTTCGCCAGCACCAAGTTGCGCTTTCAAGAAAGCTTCAGCAAAGGTTTTCCCCACGCCCATCACTTCACCCGTTGAACGCATTTCAGGGCCTAATACCGTATCGACGCCTGGGAATTTGATGAACGGAAATACGGCTTCTTTCACCGAATAGAAAGGTGGGATCACTTCGCTTTGAATGCTTTGTGCTTGCAAACTTTCACCCGCCATCACTCGAGCCGCAATTTTCGCCAATGGACGCCCTGTCGCTTTGCTCACAAACGGAACCGTACGACTCGCACGTGGGTTAACTTCTAACACATAAATCACCCCGTCTTGTACCGCAAATTGTACATTCATCAACCCTTTTACCCCTAATGCAAACGCCATCTCTGCCGTTTGGCGACGAATTTCATCTTGCACCGCTTGGCTTAAAGAGTAAGGTGGTAATGAGCAAGCCGAATCTCCACTGTGGATTCCCGCCTCTTCAATATGTTGCATAATGCCACCAATCACCACTTGCTCACCGTCGCAGATGCAATCTACATCCACCTCAATGGCATTATTTAAGAAGTGATCTAATAAAATTGGGCTGTCATTGGAAACCGATACCGCTTCACGCATATAACGTTTTAATTCTTCCACGTTATACACAATTTGCATCGCACGTCCTCCTAACACATAAGATGGACGCACCACTAACGGATACCCCACTTCTTCGGCTAATCTCACCGCGTCTTCCGCATTGCGCGCAGTGCGATTGGTAGGTTGTTTGAGGTTTAATTTATGCAGAATTTGTTGAAAACGTTCACGGTCTTCCGCGGCATCAATGCTGTCTGCAGATGTCCCAATAATGTTCACACCATTAGCATGTAAATCGTTAGCCAGTTTGAGTGGCGTTTGACCACCATAATGCACAATCACACCATACGGTTTTTCCACATGGATAATCTCAAGCACGTCTTCTAGCGTTAATGGCTCAAAATAAAGACGGTCTGATGTATCAAAATCCGTCGATACTGTTTCAGGGTTACAGTTCACCATAATGGTTTCAAAACCTGCTTCACGCAAGGCGAGCGAGGCGTGCACACAGCAATAATCGAACTCAATTCCTTGCCCAATACGGTTCGGTCCCCCACCTAAAATCATGATTTTTTTCTTATCTGACGGACGGCTTTCACATTCTTCTTCATACGTAGAATATAAGTAAGCCGTATCGGAGGTAAATTCACCCGCACAAGTATCCACCCGTTTATAAACTGGGTGTAAATTTAAAGAAACACGTTTATTTCTGACCGCACTTTCCTCTGACTTGGTCAATTGGGCAATTCGTTTATCTGAGAAACCTTTACGTTTTAAACGGCGAAGTTCCGCATAATCCAACTCATCTAAGGTGCGTTTCTCAAGGGCAAGCTCTTCTAGCACTAAATCTTGAATTTGGATCAAGAACCATGGGTCAATTTTACTGTAGTGATGGACTTCGTCTAAAGTGAAGCCTGCACCAAATGCATCGGCAACATAAAGAATACGAATAGGTCCCGGATTACCCAATTCCTGACGAATTTTTTCCGACTCTTCCGACATCAAATTAAAGCCACAAATGCCCGTTTCTAAGCCACGCAAGGCTTTTTGTAAGGATTCTTGGAACGTCCGTCCCATTGCCATCACTTCCCCCACTGATTTCATTTGTGTGGTTAAGCGATCATCCGCTTTAGGGAATTTCTCAAAGGCAAAACGCGGCACTTTAGTCACCACATAATCGATAGAGGGTTCAAAAGAAGCAGGAATTAAGCCGCCTGTAATGTCATTACGTAGCTCATTTAAGGTATAACCGACGGCTAATTTCGCGGCTACTTTGGCAATCGGGAAACCGGTCGCTTTAGATGCAAGGGCTGAAGAACGGCTCACCCGTGGGTTCATTTCAATCACGATCATTTCCCCATTATCTGGGTTAATCGCAAATTGGACGTTTGAACCACCGGTATCCACACCGATTTCGCGTAATACCGCAATCGAGGCGTTACGCATGATCTGGTATTCTTTATCGGTTAAAGTTTGTGCTGGTGCAACGGTAATCGAATCCCCTGTATGTACGCCCATTGGATCGAAATTTTCAATCGAACACACGATAATGCAGTTATCCGCTTTATCACGCACCACTTCCATTTCATATTCTTTCCAACCCAATACCGATTGTTCAATTAATAATTCATGGGTCGGTGAGGCATCAAATCCCCGTTCACAAATCGCATAAAATTCATCTTTGTTATAGGCAATCCCACCGCCCGATCCCCCCATAGTAAAAGACGGACGAATCAAGGTTGGGAAACCGACTTCCGCTTGTGCCGCCCACGCTTCTTCAAAGCTATGGCAAACAAACGATTTTGGTGTACTTAAACCAATTTTTTCCATGGCCTCTTTAAAACGGCCACGGTCTTCCGCTTTATCAATGGCATCTTCTTTCGCGCCAATAAGTTCCACATTGTACTTTTTCAATACACCGTTTTTGGATAAATCCAACGCGCAGTTCAACGCGGTTTGTCCACCCATGGTAGGTAAAATGGCATCGGGACGTTCTTTTTCGATGATTTTCTCAACAGTTCGCCACTCAATCGGCTCAATATAGGTGACATCCGCCATGTCTGGATCGGTCATAATCGTAGCAGGGTTAGAATTCACTAACACCACTTTATAGCCCTCTTCACGCAACGCTTTACACGCCTGTGCACCAGAATAGTCAAATTCACACGCTTGCCCAATCACAATCGGACCAGCTCCAATAATCAAAATAGTTTTTATATCTGTACGTTTTGGCATTTTTGTTCTCTCTCTGTAAAACGATTAAAAATTTAACCGTACTTTTGTTTAGCTTGAATCACGTCAGGCTTATGCCTGTGACTTTAAATTTGCTATACGCTATCAATGCAATACAACGCCTTTCATTCGGTGACAATATTCATTGCTCAGCATATAACGTGGCAAAATCATCTTTATTCGGGTCTGCATTCCAAACGTATTCTGTCTGATTGGCGATCTGATACACAAGCTCTTCACCGAACTGATCACAAATAAAACCTAAGGTCATATCCATTCCTGCGGACACACCCGATGAAGTATAAAACTTGCCTTCTCTTACCCAACGAGCAACGGCTTTCCACTTCACATGTGGATTTATTTGACGAACCCATTCAAATGCTAATTTATTGGATGTTGCCCATTTTCCATCTAGCTGTTTCGTAGCAGCCAATAAAGCGGAGCCTGTACAAACACTCAGACAAAACTCAGCCTTATCCACAAGTTGGGTTAACCAAGTTAAAAATGGCATATCTTTGACTAACTGACGTGTACCTTGTCCACCAGGAATCAGCAATATACTCTTTTCTGGTAAACATGTGATAGAAGTGGTCTCTATTTTAAAACCTTGACAACTTTTAATCAGTCCACCTTGTTTAGAAATATAATGAAGCTGTACTTTAGGCACTCGGAACAGAAACTCAATCGGTCCCATTAAGTCTAGCGTTTCGTAATCATCAAATAATAAGCAATAAATATTCATTTTTCGAGTTTCTTTCTGTACAGACGCTTAACCATTTCCTTGACTTGCCTCACCACTCGGCACCCAAAACTCTCCACGCCCTACTGCAATCACTTCACCGCCGACATAAATGGTTTGGGATTCATCAACACTTAACGTTAAACGGTTTGGACGTTGGATCTCATCGCCTTGATAAATGCACCAATTAAGTGGCGTTAAACCGTTTTTAAGACATAACCCCCCTAAATTTGCTGCCGCTGAACCCGTACCGGGATCTTCGACCACCGCACCGTTTGAGCCAAAAAAGAGGCGTACATTGGCTTGATTCTGTTCTGCAAACCAAAGGTAAAGTGCAGATTGTTTGACTAATTGCTGAAAAAGTGCGGGGTGAATTTGGCATGTTTTGAGAGCATTGAGAGAGGTCAGTTGGACCAGTAATTGGCGACTGCCGGTGTTAACCCACGCAATGTGGGCAATATCTGATTCGCTTAAACCTAATAATTGCGCATATTGAGGAAGATTGTCATCAATCACATCCACGTCAATATGGTTTTGTAATGCAAAACAAATCTGCTTCGTTTCATGACACAATTTCACCAAGCCCGCTTGCGTTTGTAAAAGATAACTTTCGGGTAGGTTTAACTGCTGATGTAATACAAACGCCGCACCAATCGTTGGATGACCAGCAAAAGGCAATTCATCATCAGGGGTAAAAATGCGTAATTTTCTTACCGCACTGTTTTCTGTTGCTTGCTGGACAAACACTGTTTCGGATAGGTTAAATTGACGTGCAATTAAGTGCATTTGCTGATCAGTCAGTCCATCAGCTTGAGGAAAAACCGCTAACGGATTGCCGCCAAAATAGGTTTCGGCAAACACATTAACCAAATGATATGCATAAGGGGATAACATCATCAAGCCTCAAAAGTTGAATGAAAGTGCGGTCATAATGTGATAAATAGGGCGTAGTACTATTTCAACCTATCCCGCGCATCACTAATGATGCGCGGCATAAGTTGATAGCTGACTTAAATTTGCTTTACGCATTTCATTAATAAATTTATCAAATAAATAAGCCACATCATTCGGTCCCGGACTTGCCTCAGGATGCCCTTGGAAAGAAAATGCAGACTGTTCCGTTAATTCAATACCCTGTACGGAATTGTCAAATAATGAACGATGTGTCACGCGCACATGACTTGGCAAGCTTGCCTCATCTACTTCAAAACCGTGGTTTTGGCTCGTAATCAACACTTTTTGTGTATTTAAGTCCTGCACTGGGTGATTGGCACCATGGTGGCCAAATACCATTTTCTTCGTTTTTCCACCCACGGCTAGACCCAATAGCTGATGGCCAAGACAAATACCAAAAATCGGTTTCTTTGAAGCTAACAAGGTTTGAATAGCGGAAATAGCATACTCACAAGGTTCAGGATCACCTGGTCCATTAGACAAGAAAATCCCATCTGGATTTAATGCTAACACTTGCTCTGCACTGGTTTTTGCCGGTACAACGGTGATGTTGCAACCCCGTTCGGCAAGCATTCTTAAAATATTATGTTTGACCCCAAAGTCATACGCTACTACGTTAAATTCGGCTTGCTGTTGTTCAATGAAACCTTTGCCCAATTGCCATTGACCAGAAGTCCAAGTGAAGGTTTCATCGGTACTGACATCTTGCGCCAAATCTTTACCGGCCATAGAACCAAAACTTTTTGCAAGCTCAAGTGCTTTAACTTCATCAATTTCACCAGTCATGATACACCCCGCTTGTGCGCCTTTATCACGCAAAATGCGGGTTAAACGACGAGTATCAATATCTGCAATAGCAACCACATTATTAATCTCAAGATAGTCACGCAAGCTCATTGAGGAACGAAAATTACTATGTAATAGGGGTAAATCGCGAATAATCAGCCCTGCGGCATAAACATGATTTGCCTCGCAATCTTCTGGATTTGTGCCGGTATTACCAATGTGCGGATAAGTTAAGGTGACAATTTGTCGAAAATAAGAAGGGTCAGTGAGAATTTCTTGATAACCTGTCATAGCGGTATTAAACACTACTTCACCTATGGTATGGCCTTTCGCCCCAATAGACGTGCCGTGGAAGATGCTACCATCTGCCAGTGCCAAAATTGCTGGTTCAGACATAAATTACTCCTAATTTGTTTTGGTTGAACACTTACGAATGTTCATTAACCACAATCTAGTAAATTTTGCGAAATATCACCGCACTTTCGGGGTTCGCTATGAGAACTAAATCGTGTCTGAAAATTAACTTCAAGGAGAAAATCCCTTGTCAAAAGTTAAACTTCGCAATTCTAATGGACAATACGTAATTATTCAAGTTATTTCGCAAACGTTAAAATGAATACTTATTTAAAAATATTGCATAAAAAAGCAAAAAAGTACAGGTTTTTGACGCAGAAATAAATTGTCTTGTAGTTATGCACTAACTTGCTAAAATGGTATTTCGTTTCATCTTATAGAGAGTGGATATGCAAAAAACCAAACTTCTCGCAACCTTGTGTTTCAGTATCACGCTATTAAGTGGTTGTGCAACCATCGATTCCAAAACAGGCGAGCGTAAAGATCCATTAGAAGGGTTTAACCGTACAATGTGGAATTTCAACTATAAAGTGGTTGACCCTTATGTACTAAAACCCGTTGCGACTGGTTGGAAAGAATATGTCCCGACCCCAGTAAAATCAGGGTTAACCAATGTTGCAAATAATCTAGATGAGCCTGCTAGTTTCGTAAACCGTTTACTTTCAGGTGAGTTTAAAAAAGCCATGACCCATTTCAATCGCTTTTGGATTAATACGGTCTTTGGCATAGGTGGGTTAATTGATGTGGCAAGCTATAGCCCACCGTTAAGAGTAGAAAATCAAAGCCGCTTTGGTGACACACTCGGACGCTATGGAGTTGAAACTGGTTCTTATGTCATGCTCCCCTTTTATGGCCCAGCTACCCCACGTCAAGATATTGGTAACTTAGCGGATACCACATACCCAATGTTATCTTTATTGGGTCCTTGGTCATTCTTAAAATCAGGTGTCCAAATTATTGATGGTCGTGCGAAAGCATTAGATAAAGATGCATTATTAGAACAATCACAAGATCCTTATATTACTTTCCGTGAGGCATATTTCCAAAACCTCGAATATCGCGTTAAAGACGGTAAAGTAAGCACGCCCAAACAGGATCTGTCTCAAGATATTTTAAATGAAATTGATTAATAGGAATACATTATGGAAATGACTGCCACACAACGTTTAATTTTAGCCAACCAATATAAATTAATGGGCTTATTAGATAGTCAAAATGCACAAAAATATCAGCGTCTCGAAGCCATTGTAAAAGGTGGATTTACCTTAGAACTGAAAGAATTAGATAAAGAATTTTCCGATGTATCAGAACAGGAATGCCAAACTGTATTAGATACCTTAGAAATGTACAACGCTTTACAAACATCTTATAACAACCTGAGTGATAAATCCGCACTCACACCACATCGTTTACAATTTGCGGGGTATTGTGCAGTACGTGAGAAAAAATATCTCAATTATTTACGCTTTATCACTGGGGTAGAAGGAAAATATCAAGAATTTATGCGTTGTGAGCATGGCTGTGACTCACAAGTACCTATGTGGGATAAATATATACGCATGTTAGATGTTTGGCATGCTTGCCCACATGGTTATCACTTAAGTATGACCGAAATTCAAAACATCTTAAATGCATAAAATGCAGAAAACACATGAAATAAAGGGAAAGCACTTGCTTTCCCTTTTTTCTAAAGTCTAAAAAATAAACATTCTTGTTTCAACAAAAAACGCATATACTTTCTATGTATCCCATAATAAAAAAGGAGCATACATGAAGTCGATATCTGTTTTCATTCCAATCGTCTGTATAAGTTTCGCGCTTAATGCAGCCAATACACCTATCCCTGTAGATAAATCTTCACTCCAACAAACAGAAGACTCTCAACAAGAGAAGACGATCTTTACTTGTAAAACAAGTAACGGAAAAAGCATTGAAT